>NZ_OZ245771.1:1200000-1800000 GCF_965227715.1 Aestuariivirga sp.
AGCAGTCAAGCGGATTTGATTTCGGACATGCATGCCTTCTTGGAGAGGCGGTTTCAACAGTGCATTTCCTTGAGTGTGTGAAACGATTGCAAACTTTACGACCGGCTGTAAATATCGCGAAGGATGCGCATTGCGTTGGAATGGTTGCATATGTTGCGGATAAAGACGGTGAATGTTTACAACCTTGAAGATATTCCGGCAATGGCTGCCGCTGAGATCATCCAAGGCGTGACGCAAGAAGGCTGCCTGCTCATCCGCCAGACGGGCGGCGCAGCGGTCAACCATTCCCTGGCACTCTCCAGGTTGGGGCGGCACTTCGGCAGTCCCATCCGCCACCGGCTCTCCGACGAGGTGGGTGTTCATCCGATCAGGAACATCGCCGGCTATCCACGATATGCAAACACGACGAACGCCGACCTGCTTCTCCACACCGATGGTTCCTTCGAAGAAAGCCCGCCCCAAGTCATGCTGATGTCCTGCGAGCAGCCGGCACCCTCAGGCGGGCATTCGCGCATCAGCCGGGCGCGTGACATCTACGACCACCTTCGGCGCGAGGCCCCTGAAGATCTGGCTGGTCTTTGGTTAGCAGACAGCTTCACGATCACGCGGGATGACAGGAAATCCTCCAAGCCCGTGTTCAAGGAGGTTGAAGACGGCCGCATCGCCATGACGTTCCGGTTCGGCAGTGATGTGGAGATCGATGTCCACGCAAAGGCGGTGCGCGGCTACCAACGCATCGTGGCACTTCTCTCCGATCCCGCTAACTTCATTGAGTTCAAGCTTCAACCCAATGAATTACTCGCATTCGATAACACCGCCGTTTTGCATGGGCGAACTGATTTCCCCCCCGATGCGGGCCGGGTGCTGCATGGCCTGTGGCTCGACGGCGAGCCGGGGGGAAAGCGACTACCTCTTGGATTTAAACTTTAGATTACCAATCCATCAGTGGGAATTGAGGCTCTGGACCGCCCCACATGGCGAGACTAACGTCGCGCGATGAAACCGGTTTATGAGGCAGGTGATGACCCCCAATAGCGTGAAAGCTGCCGTGATGACGGGACCCGGCCGCATGGAAACCCGCAGCTATCCCTACCCCGACGCTGGCGCCGGCGGCATGGTTATGAAGATTGAGATGTGTGGGATCTGCGGCACGGACAAGCACACATGGCGGGGTGAAACGACGCAATATGGCGGAACGGCAGCCGAGACCACGACACCCTTTCCCATCATACCCGGGCACGAAATAGTCGGAACCGTGGCCGATATCGGACGCCAAGCGAGCCTCAATCTCGAATTCACCGGACAGGTCCTGAAAGTTGGCGACCGCGTGGTGATGTGCCCCGACATTCTCTGCGGGCGTTGCTGGTATTGCCGCAACAGTTTCGGTTTTCCTCTGTGCGAGAACATACGCGGCTATGGCAATCACTTCACGGCGGACGAAGCGCCGCACCTGATGGGAGGGTGGGCCGAATATATCTATGTCCGCCCGGATGCGTTTGTCTTCAAAGTGCCGGACAGCCTTGATGCGGAGCTTGCGGTCATGACCGAGTTGATGGCCGTCACCTTCAATCTCGACAAGGCGAAGGAGTTTTCGGCAATGGATGGCGAGGGCTTCAGCTCCGGTGCGCCCATTGCCGTGCAGGGCGTGGGGCCAATGGGCCTCCTGCATGTCTTCAAGGCTCGGATTATGGGCGCGGGCGACATCATCGCCCTCGACCGGTCTGACTTCCGACTTGCCATGGCAAAGAGGTTCGGCGCGGACTTCACCATCAATATAACCGGACTCACTGAAGCGGACATCATTGCGCGCGTGCGGGACCTGACGGACGGGCGCGGGGTTGACATAGCTCTCGAATGCACCGGGTACCCTGAAGCCGTGATGCAGGGCGTACAGATGGTCAGGCGAGGCGGAATGTATATTGTTGCGGGCGTCTTTGCTGATGTGGGACCGATCACGCTCAATCCCCATCACATCGCTGCGAGGCAAGTACGCATTGTGGGGATGTGCAACCATCCTTCCCGCGGCTACCCTGCAAGCATGAAGCTTCTGGAGAAGTTCAAGGACATTTATCCCTTGAGTGATTTTATCACACACCGCTTCAAGGTGGGAGACGCCGCAGCAGCCATGGACGAAGTGCAGAAACTCGACAGTTGCATGAAGGTGGTGATCACCCCCTAGTTCGGAGAAGACTTGGGCGCGACTAGCACATATCCACGCGAGCGGTCAGCATTGTCGGAGTCCTTGGTGTTCATTGCCGCGAAAAGTTCAGCGGCCTTTACCCAAACGGGCGGATATTTGTAGCGAGCAACGTCCAGGATCATGAACCTGTCGGTTTCACGGTCATAGGCCGCAAGCGGAGAGAAATGGCCGCCCGTCTGCTGGCCAATGGTCTTGCGCAGATAGTTGACCAGCACGAAGTGGCGGGGTTTGGCAAGATAAGCTTCGGCTTCGCTGCGAAAAGCATCGAGTGTGCTGTCAGATGCGTGGCGGACGGCGACGTCCACCGGCTGGACGCTAAGAAGGCCGCCTATCTGGTCCAACGTTATGCCCTGCTGCAGGATCGTCTCCCGCGGGAGTATCGCCTCCGTGCGGGCATCGAGAACATTGTCCTGCGTAAAGGTTTTGAAGGGCGCATATTCCGGAACCTCGGGGGCCGGCAACTGCATGGAATTGAACACCATCACCATGCTGGCGACCCCACAGTAGGACTGCGTTTTCTGGGTGAGGAAATTGCTGACCAGCGTAAAATAGGCTTCGCGCGCATCCGCGCCAACCAGCAGCGCCTCACCTTCCGCCGAGCTTGCGCTGACGAGATTTTCCGGAAGCGGCAATGTATCGGCGTTGACCGCCACCGGCGCGAGCGCCAGCAGCAGTGCCGACATTCGCAATAGTCTTGCAATCATCTCGAACCTCCATGGCCTAGTGACCTTGCGGCAATGCGCTACATCACGCAATGAGGCTGCGGGCACCGTTATGCTGCATCGCAGATTGGAGATCCCCGTCCGGCACTCCATCAGAGACGAGAAGCACCTGGGCCGACCAGGGACCAAAGACCGAAAGTGAGGGGCGGCCAAATTTGGTATGGTCTGCCAGAATCACCGTTTCGGCCGAGCGCTTCATCATCGCACTGTATATCAATCCTGTACCGACGCCAGCTTCGCTGGGGCCCTCAGCAGTAAGGCCACTGGCACCAAGGAAAGCCTTGCTGGCGCGGTAGCGTTGCAAGGCTTCAATCGTATCCGGCCCATGGATTAGACCCTCGCGACTGTCATATTGACCCGGCAGCACCAGCACCCGGTGGAGGGGATTGCTTGCAAGCGCAACAGCAATCGAGAAAGCGTGCGTAATGACAGTAAGATGATCACGCTCGGCTGCGAGCCTGCGCGCAAAAATTGTTGTGGTGGCTCCCCCGCCAATCATCAAAATGTCGTTGGGCTCCACGAGACTGACAGCAGCGGAAGCGATCCGCTCACGTTCCGCCACCATCAGCTTCTCACGTTCCGCCAGTGCGGGTTCGAAACTTACCGGGCGCATGGCGCCGCCATAGGTGCGGTTGATGAGGCCCCGCTCATCGAGCTCCGCCAAATCGCGCCGCACCGTTTCGGTTGAGACACTGAGGAGCGCCGCGAGTTCGTTCACCCGCAAGGTAGGCGTCGTGCGGAGTTCTGCGATGATCCGCGATTGCCTGTCTGACTTTGTAAGCTTTGTCCCGGTGTCCATGGACGCATTGTGCCACGGCGGCAGCCGAGCGCAATACTGCCCATCATCCAACAATTAGAAGTTCACATTGCAGTGAAAAAGTCGCTTGACGGGCAGTCTGTGTTGTGCTTGCGTCTAATTATATTTTAAGTCGGTCATTTTATGATCGAGGGAGCAAGCATGTACGATTACGGCCTGTTCAGTTTTGAATCGAAGCAGGACTTGTTTGATAAGGCCATTCGCTTCTGGAATCCGGACAAGACCAAGTTCTGGCAAAAGGCGGGGATCGACCTGGTCATCGACCGGCGCGAGGGCTATTTCCTCTACGACATGTCCGGCCGGCGGCTGATCGACCTTCATCTCAATGGCGGCACTTACAATTTCGGGCACCGCCACCCGGAGCTGGTCGAGACTCTCAAGGGAGCACTCGATTACTTCGACATTGGCAACCACTGGTTCCCTTCGGTGGCGCGGGCAGCGTTGGCCGAGTCCCTGATCAATGTCTCCCCCGGAATGAAATATGCTGTGTTCGCGCCCGGCGGGGCAGAGGCGGTGGATATTGCCATCAAGAGTGCGCGCTATGCCACCCAACGCCGCAAGATCGTATCCATCATCAAGGGCTACCACGGCCACTCGGGCCTTGCGGTGGCAACCGGGGACGAGCGCTTCACCAAGATCTTTCTTGCGGACCAGCCAGAGACCTTCATTCAGGTGCCGTTCAACGACATCGGCGCGATGGAACAGGCGTTGAAGGGCAATGACATTGCCGCACTCATCATGGAGACAATCCCCGCGACCTATGGATTTCCGCTGCCAAAGGAAGGCTATCTTCCTGCTTGCAAGGCGCTGTGCGAAAAATATGGCGCGATGTACATTGCGGACGAAGTGCAGACTGGGCTGATGCGCACCGGGAGCATGTGGGGCTGGCAGGCCTATGGCATTCAGCCAGACATCATGGTGACGGCGAAGGGTCTTTCGGGTGGGCTCTACCCGATCTCGGCTGCACTAGTGAATGAGAAGGCCGGCGGCTGGCTGAACGAGGATGGCGCGGCGCATATCTCAACATCGGGAGGAGCCGAGCTCGGCTGCATCGTGGGCCACAAGGTGATCGAAATGCTGCTCCGGCCGGAGGTCATTGCCAATGTGCAGACGGTGACGGAATTCATGGCAGAGGGCATGTCTGAGATGATGTCACGCCACGGAGATGTCTTTACGGGTGTTCGCCAGAAGGGTGTGATCCTGGGGCTCGAATTCTCCAACCATCCCGAAGGAGCGGTGTTCGTCTCCCGTGCCCTCTATGAGCATGGTGTCTGGGCGATCTTCTCCTCCCTCGACAAGCGCGTGCTTCAATGGAAGCCGGGCGTGTTACTGACCCGCGAAACCTGCGAGGACATCATGGACCGTTTCGATGCTGCCATGCCGCGCGCGCGCGAGCTGCTGCACCAGGCGAAGAAGGCGGCCTGACATGAGCGAGCCACTGATCAAGGTTCCCGACGTCCAGTTCGAACGCGCCAAATTGATTCTGGACCGTGCGCGCTGGGCCGCTGCCAAGATGCAGAAGCTGGACCGCGCCACAACACGGCGCATTGTCGATGCAGTGGCCAATGCTGCCCACGCCAAGGCACAGGCCTATGCCGAAT
Source organism: Aestuariivirga sp. (assembly GCF_965227715.1). Taxonomy (GTDB): domain Bacteria; phylum Pseudomonadota; class Alphaproteobacteria; order Rhizobiales; family Aestuariivirgaceae; genus Aestuariivirga. The sequence continues at coordinate 1,205,341 of NZ_OZ245771.1, forward strand.
GGGCGGTGCGCGAGACGGGCATGGGCGTTATCGAGCACAAGCGCCTCAAGAACGAAGCCTGCAGCACGGGGCTCGTCGCCCTTTATGGCAATGAGGATTTCATTAGTCCGCGAGTTAATGCGGAGCGTAAAATCGTTGAGTTGCCCAGGCCCGCGGGCGTGATCTTTGCGCTGGTGCCGGTGACCAATCCCGTAGCCACACTCTTCTTCAAGACCTTGCTGGCGCTGATGACGCGCAATGCCATCATTCTCTCTCCCCACCCCCAGGCAAAAGCTTGCTGCAGTGATGCTGCGCGCGTTCTGGCGGAGGCGGCAAGGGCCGCAGGCGCACCCGATGGCGCGATCCAGGTGATCGAAGAACCCAATATTCCGCTGCTGGAAAAGCTGATGGCAGATGAGCGGGTGGACCTCATCATTGCCACGGGCGGACCTTCCGTGGTTAAGGCCGCATACCGATCCGGAAACCCCGCCTTTGGGGTGGGCCCCGGAAATGCGCCGGTGGTGGTCGATGACACCGCAGACCTGAAGCTCACGGCAAGGCGGATTGTCGCTTCCAAGAGCTTCGACAACTCGATCCTCTGCACCAATGAATCAACTGTGCTTGCTTTCGCCGCCATTGCTGACCGTATGCTCGACGCACTGAAGGCCGAGAAGGCTCATGTCTGTACGCCGGAGGAGACGGAGAAGCTCCGCAAACTCTTGTTCACCGATGATGGCTTCAACACGAGTATGATTGGCAAGGACGCAAGTATGATCGCGCGCGACGCCGGCTTCAGCGCGGCAGGCGCCAAGATACTGGTAACACCCGTGAGCCTCGTCCAGCCCGAAGAGAAGCTTGTGCGGGAGAAGCTCTGTCCAGTGCTCGCCTTTGCCAAGGTGCAGACCATCGACCAGGCGATCTCATCTGCCCGCTCCATGATGCGGACTTCCGGGCGTGGCCATTCGGCCGCCATTCATTCCCACAACGAAGCGAACATATTGGCATTCGCTGCGGCCGTTCCAGCGCTGCGCGTTGTGGTCAATACCGGCTGCTCGCTTGGCGCTTCGGGTTATGAAACAAATCTTGGGCCTTCCATGACGATCGGCACTGGCTTTGCGGGGGGCTCATCGATAGGCGAAAATCTAACGCCGCATCACTTGCTGCATTTTGCACGCATCGCCTACAACAAGGATGCATCTGAAGGCTTCGGCAACTTCTCCGGGATGGACCCTCTGAAGCTGCCCAAACGGGATGCACCTGCGGTGGCGCTGGCGATTGATAATTCAGCGGACAGTGAGCTTCGCAAAGAACTTCGCCGCATCATCCTCGAGGAGCTCAAGTCCGTTCTGGCGGCCTGACAAAGCAAATGGCAACGCTCCGCTCATACATTTTCATCGACCAACTGCAACCGCAGACCATGTGCTCTCTCGGCAGCTGGGTGCGTGGTTCTCTGCCACGCACCAACATGGCAGCGCAGATCATCGAAGTCGCGCCCGGGCTCGACATCGAGGCGCTGACCGACGTGGCATTGAAGGCGGCAGACGTGCAAGCTGGTATATTGGTGGTGGAGCGGCAGTTCGGTTACCTCGAAATCCACTCACGTGATGTTGCTGCGGTGAAGGCCTCCGCCGAGGCTGTTATCGTCGCAATTGGCATTGGGGCAGAGAAGGCGATGAAACCCAGGATTCTGGCCTCCAAGATCGTGACGCGCATCGATCCCGGTCACGCCTTTCTCATCAACCGCAACAAGGGCGGTTCCATGGTGCTCGCGGGCGAAACGCTGTTCGTTCTGGAAACAGAGCCTGCCGCCTACGCAATCCTCGCTGCCAATGCCGCGGAGAAGGCTGCGACGATAAAGATCGTCGACTACCGGATGATCGGCGCAACCGGGCGGCTCTATCTCTCCGGTACCGAGTCAGAAGTGCGTGCTGCCCAATCTGCCGCCGAGCAGGCACTGGAGCTTTGAAATGACACTGAAGCCTGAAGTCAGCAGCGAGCTCCGCCACATCGTCCGCGATGTCTTGCGTGAGGTCATGGCGCAGCGCGGGCAGCAGAATTCCGGCACTCCCGGCGTGGAGTCCGTGTGCATCTCCAATGACCAAGAGCTTGCTGCGTTCGTTGCCCGCGTGATCGAACCCGCAACGGCCGAAAGGATCCGCGCCGGTAAGCTTCGATTCACGCTTAGCGTGCCTCCTTCTGGCTCTGCAGCCGTGGCATTGACGGGTGTCATCACTGAACAGAAGGTTGAACAGCTGAAGGGTAAAGGCCGCCTCATCTTGGCGGTTGACGCCGTTCTCACGCCGCTCGCGCGCGACAAGGCGCGCAAGCTGGGCCTCACCCTTGAAAGGAGACGCTAGATGCTCAAGGCAACCGTGACGGGCCGCATCTGGTCCACCAAGAAGCTTCCGGAAGTGCCGGCTGGCTCCATGCTCGAAGTCGTCATCGACGAGACCAACACGCGGCTGCTTGCCTTCGATCCCCTCGGCTGCGGCGAGGGCGAGAAGGTGATCATCGCGACTGGATCCGTCGCGGCGAGCTGGTTTCCTGGAAAATCCCCGCCTATCGACGCGCTGATCATCGGCTCGATCGATGAAGCGGCGACTAAGTAGACATTCAATCGCTCAACGGAGGATACCATGAGCAATGCCATCGGAATGATCGAGACCAAGGGTTATGTCGCTGCTATGGCGGCAGCGGACGCCATGGTCAAGGCTGCCAATGTGACAATCGTCGGCCGCGAACAAGTGGGGGACGGCCTGGTCGCCGTCATCATCAACGGTGACGTGGGTGCAGTGAAAGCAGCAACTGAGGCCGGTGCGGAAGTGGCCGGCCAGATCGGGACACTCGTGTCGGTTCATGTGATCCCGCGGCCCCATGCTGATGTGTCCAAGCATTTCGCCAGCGCCACGCCGAAGTAAGAACGCATGACGATCCCTCCCGCACGTGCGGCGGCGAAGGGCGAACTTCGGGTGTTTCTCACGATAGAGACACTGGAGCCGCAATTCGCCGCCTATATGGGAACACCGACTCGGGCCCGGGGCTACCCGCCCTATGCGGGTCAGCATGCGCTCATCATTGAAGTTGCACCCGGACTGATGATCGAGCGGGTCATGGATCTGGCGCTGAAGGCCGACCCTGACCTCGAGCCCGGCATTCTCTTTGTCGAGCGGCAATTCGGCATTCTCGAAATCCACGGCAGCGACAAGGACAGGCTTTTGGCTGCCGGCCGCGCCGTGCTGAATGGCCTGGGCCTCGCTGAAGGAGACCAGCTGGCACCGCGCATTCTCTATACGGACGTCATTGAAAATGTCGCCGACCAGCATGCGGTGATCATCAACCGTAACCGCCAGGCGTCCATGGTGATGCCCGGCGAAACCTTGCTGGTGTGCGAAATGGTGCCCGCACTCTATTCAGCGATTGCTGCCAACGCGGCGGAGAAGGTGTCCCCTGCCCTGACCCTCGTCGATGTGCAGATGATCGGTGCGGCGGGACGGCTTTACATGTCTGGCAGGACGGCCGATGTGCAACGGGGACTTGCAGAGATCGAGCATGTTCTGGCAGGTATTCGGGGACGCGCAGCCTGACGAGGTGCCCATGACGGAATTCGATCTGCTCTCGCATGAAGCCCAGCTCGCAATCCTGCTGGAACTTGCGAACAAGGCGCTTGAGCAGTATGCGCTGCCCGCTGGCAGCCATGCAGCGCTGCTAAACCTTTCGGAGAATGCGACCTACAAAGTTGAGGCGCCGGACGGCCGCTGCTGGGCTTTGCGGGTGCATCGTGATGGCTATCATTCACGGCAGGCGATTGCGTCCGAGCTTGCGTGGGAAATCGACCTGCGGAAGACGGGCGTCGTCACGACCCCACGGCCGATCAAGGGCAAGGATGGCGAAACCATCCAGGACATTGCACATGAGCGATTGGCGCGCCCGCGAAATGTGGTGTTGTTTGATTGGGAATCGGGCACGGAGCCTGGCATCGGGGAAGATCTGTCTGAGCCCTTTGAGGTGCTGGGCGAGATTACTGCACGGATGCACATTCACGCGCGGCAGTGGAAACGGCCTCCCTGGTTCACAAGGCTCACCTGGGATTTCGATACGTCCCTTGGCGACGATAAACCACATTGGGGCCGCTGGCGGGACGGCGTGGGTATGGACCGCGAGAAAGTACAGTTGTTCCAACGTACCGTGGATCTCATCGGGAGACGCCTCAAGGCATATGGCAAGGGACCGGAGCGCTTCGGCCTGATCCACTGCGACCTGCGGCTTGCCAATCTCCTGATCGACGCCAAAGCCGTGAAGGTCATCGACTTCGACGACTGTGGCTTCGGCTGGTACATGTATGATGCGGCTACGCCCGTCTCCTTCTACGAACACGAAGTACAAGTGCCGGAACTGATCGAGAGCTGGAAAAAGGGCTATCGTAAGCAGCTGGCGATCTCGGTGGAGGATGAGGCAGAAATCCCGACCTTCATCATGCTACGCCGGATTTTGCTCGTTGCCTGGATCGCATCTCACATTGAGGCGGAGTTTCCAAAAACATTGGGTGCGGGCTATACGGATGGCAGTCTACCCCTTTGCGAGGATTATCTCCGCCGCTTCTCTTAAGCGCTGTTCAATGCCTCGAGGCTCTCCGGAACGATTTGCCCGCCGTCGACGACAATTGTCTGTCCCGTAACGTAATTCGCTTCCTTCGATGCAAAGTAAAGAGCGGCGTGGCCGATATCTTCCACCGTGCCAAGCTTCTTCAGCGGGATAGATGCAGCCATGGAGCGCTGATAGTCCTCGCCCATGCCCGCCAGACCTTCCGTGACGATGTTTCCGGGCATGACGGCGTTGACCGTAATGCCATATTTCGCAAGTTCGATGCAGGCGGTGCGCATGAAGCCCAGCTGTCCGGCCTTCGAAGCCCCATAATGCGTCCAGCCCGGATACCCCGTAACCGGGCCGGTGATCGACGAGGTGAGTACGATACGGCCCTGGTCTGAATTCTTAAGGTAGGGCACCGCCGCCTTCACCGCATGGAAGGTGCCCTTGAGGTTCGTATCCATGACCATGTCCCAATCATCGCTGGTCATGTCCTCCAACTTGGCAGCTGGGAAAATACCGGCGTTGGCGCAGAGCACATCGAGCCCGCCATTGCGCGCAGAGGCGTCCTTCATCGCCGATTCCATACTGGCAAGCGACGTGACATCCCCCGCCAGTCCGAAAGCGCCGTGTCCGATCTCGGCGGCTGCAGCGGCGGCCTGGTCAGCATGGCGGGCCACGATAACAACTTTCGCACCCGCCGCGGCAAAGACCCGCGCAATGCCCTTTCCGATCCCTTTTGAGCCGCCGGTGACAACTACCGAACGGTCCTGAAGAGAGTGTGTCATGTTATGTCCTCCCGGTCTTTTCTGCGCATGGCGAGGATCAGGGCATAGCCGCCGATCAATAAAATGGTTGCACCGACCGTCGACACTGTGCCCAGCACCGGAACCCCTGGCGTATAGCCCGCAACCATCTTCGCATAGAGGAACTCAGGTACAGTTGTGTCAGCGCCTGTGGTGAAAAGCGAAAGCGGGAAATTTCCCCAGGACAGTAAGAACGCAAACAGCGCACCGGAGAACAGGCCAGGGAAGAGGACAGGCAGCGTCACCTCCCGCAGCACCTGCCAGCGCGAGGCGCCCAAGTCATAGGCCGCCTCTTCCAACGCCGGATCGAAACTGTACACTTGGATCGCGATGACCAATGTTACGACCGGAACGATCCAGACGAGATGGGCGAAGATCGCTGTCTTCCATGAAAGTGGCAGCCCTAACGTGTTGAACCACAGCAGAAGGGCCAGTCCGAGCACTGATTGTGGGAAGAAAATCGGCAGCAGGATGAGCTTCTGGTAAAGAGAGCGCCCTTTCCAGTCATAGCGCGCGAAGGCAAGCGCGCCGAAAAAGGCCAAGACGACTGCAACGACGGTGACACAGAGTGCAATGCTGATCGAGGTCGACAGCAGCTGCCGGATTTCGATCGAGCTGAACGTCTTCTGCCACCACTCGATGCCCCACTTCGCGATGGGGAACTGGAAGTAGCGGCTGGCGGTGAGCGACGCAAGGGTGATGCAGACAGTTGGCAAATAGACGAAGACGATGACGGCAATCGTCCAGGCAATGATAAGCGCGTGGCGGAAACGCTGGCTCCTGGTTTCCATTGGCCTATCTCCGCCCCAGGAATGTATCGAGGTCAAACTTTCTGAGAGCCAGCACGACGAGGGTTCCGACAACAAGCATCAGCAGCACGGCGAGTGCGGCGCCAAGTGGCCAGTTCTGCGAATAGGTGAAAGCAATCTCGATATCATGCGTGATCGGTATAACGCGCTGTCCGCCCATGACCTTTGCCTCTGCGATTGCGCCAATGGCCAGCACGAAGGTCAAGAGAAAGCCGATCACGATTCCGGGCATCGAGAGTGGCAGTTCCACTTCCTTGAACACCTGCCAGCGCGAGGCCCCCAGATCGAAAGCCGCATCACGCGTCTCGTTCGGAACCATCGATATCCCCAGAGTCATCGGAAAGAGCATGAAGGGCAGATAGACATAGACCATTCCGAAGATGATGGCAGGCAGCGTGAACAGGAAGCTCTCGAGCTGCAGGCCGAACCAACCTTTTAGTGTGCCCAGCAGTACACCATTCTTGATGAAGAACAGCATCCAGCCGTAGAGCCGGATATTCTCTGATACGAAAAGCGGAATGGTAAAGAGAAGCGTGATCAGAGTTGACCATTTGCCAAACACGCGGACCAACCCATAGGCGACGGGATAACAGATCAACGCAAGCAACAGAACGGTGACGACGGCCAAGCCAAGCGACCATAGAAAGGAGATGTAGCTCGTGCTCTCGAAAATCGTCCGGTAATTCTCCAGCGTGGGTTCGCCGCCGAAGGTGAAGGTACGGGGCGGCATGAAGCTGAACCAGATGACGGCAAGCAGAGGGGCCGCAAAGCCGACGATCAGAAAGAGGATCACTGGAAGGGATGAACGGGCACCGGGTGACATGATCAATCCGTTACCAGGATTGCATCATTCGTTTCCCAGCCGATGAAGACATCATCATCAAGGTGGCCGGTAAAGGGCTGCTGGCGCAGCTTCTCCACGACGAAGACGCTGTCACCTACGCGCACCTGATACTGGATGCGGGATCCCAGCACATACTCATTGTAAAGCCTGCCGCCCAGCGCATTGCCATTCTCGGGCCTTTCCGAAAGAAACGTCAGGAATTCTGGGCGAATCACCAGGTACCCCTTGCTGAAGCCCGACGGAAGGCGCGGAGCTTTTAGTTTCTCGCCCAGTGCCGAGGCATGCAGCAATCCGTCACTGCCCAGATTGACCGGGATGACGTTCACGTCTCCCACGAACTCCGAAACGAAGCGCGTGTTGGGGGTGGAGTAGATTTCTTGCGGCGTTCCCACTTGCACGAGCTTGCCCGCGCGCATGACCCCGATGCGGTCACTCATCACCATCGCCTCCTCCAGCGAGTGGGTGATGTAGACGAAGGTCTTCTTGGTTTCGCGGTGGATGTCCTTCAGCTCCTTTTCGAGCGTCTTCCGCAGCTTGTAGTCGATGGCGGAAAGCGGTTCGTCGAAGAACAGGATCTGCGGGTCATAGGCAAGTGCACGGGCCAGTGCCACGCGCTGTCGCTCACCACCGGAACATTTGAGGACATTCTTGCTGTAATAGCTCTGCGGCAGCCGGAGGAGATCCATCAGCTGCAAGGCACGCTGCTTGCGGAGCTTCGGATCTTCTCCCCTGATCTTCAGTGGGAACTCGACATTTTGACCCACAGTCCGATGCGGAAACAACGCCAGGGATTGGAAGACCATGCAGGTGGGGCGCTTGTTGGCAGGAACATCATTGATGCGCTCTCCCTTCAGCTCGATATCCCCGCTTGTCGGCGTATCCATACCGGCCAGCATGCGGAGCATGGTGGTCTTGCCGGAGCCCGAGGGCCCGACAATCGTGAAGAATTCACCTTCTGCGATATCGAGATCAACGGAATCCACTGCGGCATGGGTCCCGAACATCTTGCGGACTGCCTTCAGCGACAGGATCGGATTAGCGCCGTGCATCACTTTTTTCGAACACTCTTTCAGTCAGGGGAGCCCCTGCAGCAGAGGCCGCAGGGGCTAGCAATTTTGAGGCTCAGCCGCCGGAGGCTTCGCGCTTGGCTGCTGTCATGATATCCAGCAGCTTGTCGTAATCCGGGACAATGTCATATTCGACGGAGCGCGACATTTCCTCGCCGAGGCTATCCCACTGGATGGCGTCCAGCTCTTCCTTGGTGAAGAGCTTGAAGCAGTCCGGATTGCCCATCTGGGCCACAGGATTGAACGTGCCCTCGGCAAAGGCCACGGTGTGGGCCACGTCCGGCGCCTGCACATATTCAAGGAATTCGGTGGCGAGCGGGGACAGTTCCGGATTGTTGACCGTTGAGGTGATCTCGATCCAGGCCACACCGCCCTTGCCGTCAATCGGACCTGAATTCGGTGTGATGCCGCGGATGTTCGGGTTGCCGTCAGCGCGTGCAGGAGAGGCGGAATAGGTACCGCCCGTCATGTGGAAGTCGATTTCGCCCGAAATCAGTGCCTGGTTCATCGTCGCGATGTCACCCACCACCTTGGCGCCCTTGAACACCCGCTCGGCGGTTTCCTTGAACTTCGCAACCTGTTCCGGTGTATGCTCCGTAAACGGATTGAACCCGGCGATCAGACAGATGTTGAAGACGTTCCAATCATCGGATTCAAGGATGCCGTATTTGCCGGCGTTGGCAGCGTCGTTCCAAAGGTCCCAGCCCTGGTCTTCGGCCGTCTTGCGGCTAACCTTATCGGTGTTGACCACGAAGCTGTAGGGCCCAAAGCGTTGCGCCATGCCCAGGAGGTTCTGGCCTGAATCATCCATGGCCCATTTGTAAGGGGGCTTGAAAGCCGGCATCATCTTGTCGAAATAGGGCTCGAAACGGGCGCGGTCCAGTGGGGTGATGAGCTTCTCCGGGAACATCACCTTGCGCGCCCAGGGGTTATTAACGTTGATCAGATCCCACACATTGGTTTCGCCGGCCCGCAGGCGGTTGATCATGGTGGGGTCATTGGTGAGAGACTCAGCCTTCACCGTGGCGCCTTTGGCATTGCGGAACGGATCAAGCACCTGGGCTGAGTTATAGCCCTCCCAGCACAGGATGTTCAGCTCCTTGTCGCGCGCCGCTTCGGCACTGCCGGCGGCGAGGCGACCCGCCCCGGCAAAGGCGGCAGCCCAGATTGCGGACTGCTGCATGAAATTTCGTCGCGAGATGCTGCTGCGAATGGCCATGTTTCACTCCCTGGTTTGTTATCTTGTGTCTTCCTGTTGGAAGTTCCACAGGGATTGAGCACCAAAACTTCTTCCGAGTAAAGAGTGTTTCAACACATGAAGCAATCAGGCCCTGCTCATTATGCGCTTAAGTTCCTCGCTGGTCATGACGTGACAGTAGATCAAGTTGATGATCTCCAACTCGCGGCTGTGCAAATCATCCGTGGCAGCGGCACAGCAGTCTTCCAGCACGATGACGCCATAGCTTTCATCCGCCAGGCTACGGACCGTCGAGGATATGCACTGATCCGTGAATATCCCGCAGCAAATCACGTTGCGGATACCCAGATTGTGGAGGATTAGCCTCAAGTTTGTGCCCGTAAGTGCCGAATCCGTCGTCTTGGTGACCACGATTTCATCGTTGACTGGCCGCAATGCGGTCACCAGCTGCGAAGGCTGCTCGTTTTTCGGCAGCAGCAAATTGTTCCAGCCGGGAAGCTTCTGCGACAGCGAACGATCCCGACCATCACGGGTGTGGCACGCGATACGCGCAAATAGGCATTCAATTCCATTCCCGCGCGCGAAGTGCAACATTTTCGCGGTGCTGGGGATGACCGACTTTGCCATTCGCTCATGAAAGGGCGTCCACAGATCAAAATGGGCCTGTTCATCCGGCGGCAGCGTAGCGCGATCAGGTCGCTCCAGATAGGTGTTTTGGACATCGATCACGAGAAGCGCCGTCTCCTGAGGCTTCAACACGGGATCAGCAGGCTCAGGCGCCCCTCGATAATAGAGTGAGCGATATGAAGTTTTCCAATTCATCCGATCGTCTCAGAAACGGAAGGTGAAGAGGCCGCGCGCTTCGTAAGCCTGAGCGGCTTCCTCGACGAAATCGGCCATGCGTTGAGCGCCATGCGTGTCTCGGAGCAGAACCGCGGCATCGAGCAGCTGCTGCCTGGTTTCGGCACGGCCGGGGCGGAGCATCTCGTATATCCGCATGACCACGTCTTGGGGCACATTCACCAGTTCAGCGGCGCGTTCGAAATTCTCCGCAAGGGTCGGGCGACCTGCATCCCGCGCGATTTCGCCCTGAGCGCGAAGTGCCGCCGGTGTAATGCGCAGGTCTTCCATTGTCACATCGCCCGCCAGCACGGAGTCCAGCGTCACGTCCGCAAGGCGTTTGCCACGCGGGCCTTTGACGGCGTGGGGCTGCGTCTCCGCCAGCGGATAATCAGCGCGTGTCAGGCTCATGATTTGGCTCCGGTGAAACGAATGTCAACGAGTTCCGGTGCCGCGCCTTCTTCCGTGAGCGCGGTCTCGATTGCGTAAATCATGGCTACGCGGGCATGGTGCCGGGCGCCCATGGCTTCTCCGCGTTGCGGCACGACGACGGGTTCAGGCATCTCGCTCCGCGCATAGGCAGCAGCGTTGGCGCCAAGGCCCCGGTAATGGGCGAGCTGAGTGATTGGTGCATTGGAGAAGAGTTCGAGGTTGTTGTGCGGCAGCCTGTCTCGCTGGTGGATGACGGCCGTGCCCTTGGCCTGAATGCCGATGCCGATACCCGAGCCTGCAAGTCTAGCCGCAGAAAGGCCCAGAAAGGACGTATCCGCTGTATGCCGAAACCGCACGACACGAGGTTGCATGCCGCCGGCGCGAATTGCCTCGGTGATGGCGCGCAACACATCCGACAGGCGGTGGCCGGCCGTGGTCTGGAACAGTTTCAGACCGAAAGCGGGGCTGATACCAATGACAACGTCCCGCGCATCTCCGAAAACCTGTGCGGGACCGATGGAACGATAGCTGACGCGCGTGCTTTCTTCGCGCTCGTGCATTGCCTCCGACCGGAGGACCTCCTTCTGGTCCAGCACGTCCCTAATGCCATTGAGTTCAAGCCTTCTTTCGGGTGAAACACGATAGCCTGAGCCTGGCCCCAGATAGTCATTCGCGTCGTTAACGGCACTGACAATCCGGCCATTGCGGATCATGGCCGAGGTTTGAAGGTAATCCCCCGAAAGCCGCAGCTTGACGACGTTCAGCAGATTTTCCGCCTCTTCGCCAAATCCGCGGCGGGCCAACGCCTTGATCACCTCGATTACGGTGATGCCGCGTGCCTTGATTGCATCGCTGATCAAAGCGGCATCACGGGGCGTGAAGCTCTGCGTGTCGTCCGAACCCGATGCGACGGTCACGGATTGCTTCATCGCTTCACTGGGCTCCGCCAGGCCCAGTTCCTCGAAAACAGCGGACAAGGCATCAATCGCACGGCGGCGGATGTCCAGCGCGCGCTCTTCCGGCAGTGGCGTCAACCCGCCATCCGCCTCGAAGTCCCGCTGAAGCACCAGATAGTCCTCAAGTTCCTCACCGTTGAACAGCGACGGGTTGAAGGAGTTGTCATATTTGAGAATGGAGCCGAAGCCGGAGCAGATGAGATCAGAACCCGCGACCAAATAAGGCATGATCTTGGCGCCAACACGGATTTCGGATTCCGTTGCACGCGCATCATTGCCGCTGGCGCATTCGAGATCGAGCCAGACAGCGATGAGGTTCTCCGCCATCAGCTCGCGGAAGCCACCCGGCACAGTCGCGGTGAGGGGAGCTCCATCGATGCCGCCGTTCTGAGTGCCTTGCACGCCCATTCCACGCTGCAGGCAGAGGCAGCGCGCTTCAAGGTAGAGCAGCGATTTCGCTTCGTGGTAACCCATCAGCAATTCGGAGCCGGCGCCGCTCGTGCAGCGCATCTTGATACCACGCGAAGCATAGGCAGCAGCAAGGAAGGCCTTTGACCAAGGCGTATCGTCCCCGTCGATAAAGGTCTTCTCCGTGCCGTATACCGAAACTGTTTCGGCATAGGAGGTGAAGCCCGCCATGCCAATCATCAATTCCTCGGCCTCTTCACTGGCGCACTGAAACAGCGTGCCCCAGCGCCCCACGGAGGCACCGACCGCGCAGGCCAGTGCGTTGGACCAGGCATTGCGCGACACACGCATGGTGGTTTCGACCTCGTCAAAGCCGAAGGCAACCGCAGTTGCCGCGTCAGCTGCGAGTTGCAGCGGATCGTCCTTGGCGTTGGTGACGTGGGCCTGGTTACCCGGTGTCTTGCGTGCACGCATCTTTGAGTAGGCGAATGCGATCTCAAGTGCATTGAGCTGAGAAACGCATTCCGCGAGCTTTGCCGGCGTCATGCCGTGTGCCAGCCGCACCAGTTCTTCACGCGGTACATTCATGTCCACCAACATGCGGGCCACTGTGCGCGCATCCATTGCCATGGCCTCGGGCGCAATGATCACGTCAATATGGTGGCGTGCGATGAAACGGTCGATCATGTCAAAATCGCGCTCCAGAACGCCGTCCAGCGAGATCACGCGGCCGTTCTCGATTCCAATTCCGGGCGTGGGATCTGCCGGGCTTGAAAAGGCGGAGAACCCATTTGCGGGATCTTCCGCTGCGAAACGATCCAGCCGCAGCGGACGATCGTCCCAATCAGCGTAGCGTTTCCAGCGGTTGACGCCCGAACTCATAATCCTCTCCTTTGCGTTGAAGGATGATGGGGAGTTCAGCCGCCGTCAATGCCTATCGATGCCGTTCAAGAAAGCTCTGCAGCACGGGATAATAGAGTTCGGGATCCTCATAGAACGGCAAGTGGCTGCTGTTGGGGAAGACGGCAAGATCGGCATTCTTCAGCCTGAGCTTCATTTCAAGTGCACAGGCCGGCGTCTGCTCATCATGCTGTCCAACGGTGATCAGCACCGGCACATCGATCTTGTCCAGATCGGCAAGCCTTGACCAGTGTCGTATGTTGCCGATGTATGTGAATTCATTGGGACCCTGCACGGCCGAGTAGGGCGCCATGTTCCACGAACCGAGGGAACGCTGGACGGGAGCTGGCGCTTCCTGCAGGCGGCACACATGGCGGTAGTTCAGCACCGTGATGGCGCCGACATATTCCGGATGAGAGAAGCTGCCTTGCGCTTCGTGCCGCTGCATCATTGCAACGGTTTCCGGGCCTAACGCCGCCTTCAGCCTGTCAAGCTCCGCACGGAGCTGTGGCATGTCCGCCACGGTGCTCGAGAGGATGAGAGAAGAAAGGTTCTGCGGGAAGGTCAGCGCATATTCGATGGCTTGCCAGCCACCCCAGGAATGACCGAGCAAGTGGACTTTTCCCAAGCCCAGTTTACAGCGGACCTGCTCCGTTTCCTGAACATGGCGCGAGAGAGTCCAATTGGACGGGTCATTCGGGCGATCGGATGCACCGCAGTCCAGCTGGTCAAAGGCGACGACACGGAAGCCTTGGTCGACGAAGCAGGAATGCGCCTCACGCAGGTAATCACATGCAAGGCCTGGCCCGCCGTTCACCAAGAATAACACATCATCATCGGAGCCAAAGCCATAGGTTACGATCTTGTGCCCGCCATCAATGGTGACCTCTATCGTTTCGTCAGGTTCGATCTCCCGCCACATGACTGCTTCCCTTTCTGCAATTTTAGGAGGCTAGCACAAGCTTTTACGGCTGCAACAGGCACCGGACTTGACGGTTTGAATGGCGTACCTGTAGTCTTCCGCCGAGGCGGGCGCTCAATGGGTCTTCTTTCCGATCAGATATGCGTAGTTACGGGTGCGGGCCAGGGACTTGGCCGCGCCATTGCACTAGAGATGAGCCGGGAAGGCGCAACTCTTGCTCTCATCGAGCGTAACGAAGCCACGCTTGCAGAGGTTGCGGCAGAGATCTCGGCCGGTGGAGGCAGGTCAACCCAGCACGGCCTGGATGTGACAGACTACGAGGCCTTTGCGCGCGCGATTGATGACGTTCATGCACGGCATGGTCGCATTGACGTTCTCGTCAACAACGCTGCCATCAATCCTTCGACTAAGAGTATTCTGGACGACACGCTTGAGGAATGGCGCCGCACCATCGGCATCAATCTGGAAGCGGTTTACGTGGGCAGCAAGCTGGTGGCGAAGGTGATGACGGCACAGCGAAGCGGCCGGATCATCCACATCTCTTCGATCCAGGGTTTTGCCTCGAGCGGGCTTTGCGGCTCATACAACGCCGCAAAGGGCGCCCTCATCGCTTACACCAAATCCATGGCTGTCGAACTTGCACCCTTTGACATACTCGTCAATGCCGTGGCGCCGGGTTTCATGGTGACACCCATGTCTATCGTTAATGGCGTGGACGAGACGGCAACGCCTGAATTCGTCGACTGGTATATCGATCGGCGCAAGATCCCTCTCGGGCGAAGCGGTTTGCCAGAAGATGTGGCCGGCACGGTGGTGTTTCTCGCTTCGAACTATTGCCGCTATATGACGGGGCAATTGCTGGTGGTTGACGGCGGACTGACGAGTACATTCTGAACAACAAAAACAACCGGACAGGAAGGCACAGATGGCGGGCAATTCAGGGTTACCAATGTTCACGCGGCGCAACTTGATGATCAATGCTGCCATGCTGGCGGGAGGCTCTGCTCTTGGCGGCCTTTCGCGGAGCGCGTCCGCACAGGTCAAAGAGATGGATATGTGGTACTGGGGTGAGCAGGAACTTCCTGGTCTCCAGAAATATGTGAACGACTCGGTGGCAACCTACAAAACGGCGACGGTGAAACCGATGCTGCAGGATACAGCCGTGGTGATTTCGCAGTTTCAGACCGCGGCAGCCGCTGGTAATGCCCCCGATGTGCAGTATCTCTGGAACGGCATCTACCACATGGAGAGCGTGTGGCTCGGCTACCTGAAAGGGCTGAAAGATCTGGTGAAGCCGGATGTTCTTCAGGCTTCGAACCCAACACTGCTTAGCCATTTCGGTGGCGATATCTATCGCACGGGCTGGTACCCGCTGCCGATGTTCTGGTGCTACAACAAGACGCTGTTCGAGAAGGCCGGACTTGACCCCGAAGCGCCGCCAAAAACTTGGGATGAACTCCTGGCCGCTTGCGAAAAACTGAAAACTGCCGGTATTGAACCCGTAGGCGGCGGCATTCAGGACGGTTATTGGAGCGAATGGTACATCACGCACTCATTGCCGCAGCAACTCGACTCGCTAGGCGAGGCTGTCGAACTTTTCATCGGCGACAAGGATTTCCGCGAGCCCAAATACCATGAGCACTGGGTCAAGCTTGAGGAGCTGAAGAAGAAAGGCTACCTCAACAAGGACATGTCTTCCCTCGAACTCTACCCCGGCATCGATCTCGTGGTGGCCGGCAAAGTGGCAATCGGTCAGACGATCGGCACCAGACTTCCCGCCGACAGCAAGGCCACCGGCGGCAAGATTGGCTATATGACCATGCCGTTGTTCGGCAAGGGCAAGCTTGCAGGCGTGCCGGTCGTCGACGTGCAGGGCCTCGGCATTTCGACCAATGCAGAAGATCCCGCGGCGGCCGCGGCATTCCTCGAATTCCTGCAGTCACCTGACCAGCTGAAAGCATTCTTTGCAGCGACGAACTGGCTTCCGTCCAATACCACCTTCGATTCGAGCGTGATCCAGGACGCTTCAGTCCGCGGACTTTGGGAGAATTGGGGTTTGAAGCCCAATATATCCAACGTCACGAATTTGATGCCCGGCCAGTTTTACGAACGCGCCGCAATTCCCACCGGACAGCAGATCGTGGCCGGCTCCATGACGGGAGAGCAGGCAGGAGAACTCGCGGCCAACACCGCCAAGGAATGGCGCGATTTCAACCCAGACATGGTTGAAAACTACCGCAAGTGGGTGAAGGACCTGTCCGCCACGTGACGCTAACGGCCGGGTCCGCTAATAGAACAGCAGTTCCGGCCCCTCCTCCGTCTGAAGGCACATGAATCCCTCTTCCCGGGTTACACCCTATCTTTACGTGCTGCCGCTGGTTGCGTTGCTGGCATTCGTGTTCGGCTATCCGCTTCTGCGCATCTTCGAATTCAGCTTCAAAATGGTGCGGGGCATAGACGGGCCGTGGATCGGCTTGAGAAATTATAAGCTCATCCTCTCGCAATCCCTCTTCTGGGAGTCGGTGCTGCACAATCTGCAGCTGATTCTGGCCATTCCCGTCATGGTGGGGGTCTCACTCATCATATCCGTGCTGCTATTTGAAAGGGTGAAGGGCTGGACAATATATCGCATCATCGTGTTTGTACCCTTCGTGCTGGCCATTCCAATTGTGGCGGTCGTGATGAAGCGCATGTTCCAGTTCTCGGGACCGGTGAATGAGATGCTGCGTTGGCTCAGCCTCGACTTCATGGCGCTGGACTGGATCGGCTCATCCGATGTCGCACTGTGGACAGTCATGATTTTGATCGTATGGCGCGAGTCAGCCCTCGGCATCATCCTGTTCCTGGCGCGGCTGTTGAGCCTGGATGAATCCGTGATCGAAGCAGCAAAGATTGAGGGTGCCAATTGGTGGCAGCGCCTTTGGCACATCATCCTTCCGGAAATGCGCGGTGTCATCGAATTCTATGTGGTGGTGAGCGTCATCACCATGCTCGCTGCCGTATTCTCCTATGTTTACGTTATGGGTGGCGGGCGGGGTGGCCCTGGCACCTCAACCGAGGTCGTTGAACTCTACATCTTCAATGCCTTGATCCGTTCCAGCCTGCCCGGCATCGCATCGGCGGCCTCGGTGCTGCTCTTCCTTGTGACCGGCGTCCTGATCTTCCTGCTATTCAAGGTGCGACAGCGCGCGGAGGGGAATAACTGATGCGCGGCAATGTCATCCGGCACGTCGTCCTGCTTTTCGCCTCCTTCCTGGCGCTGGTACCGACAATCTACATGGTCCTGACCGCGCTGAAGTCAGATCAGGAATATGCCATAGACAAGCTCGGCTTTCCCAATGCACCGGTGCTCGAGAATTTCCGCTCCGTTCTGGTGGATAGCCCGTTCCTGCACTGGATGCTGAACAGCTCCATCCTCGTCGCCGGATCTGTCTTGCTCTCTACGGCGATATCGGTTCTGGGCGCCTATGCGGTTGCCACGATGGAATTCAAAGGCCGGGACACACTGCTGGCCGTCAGCACGTCTCTTATGGCGGTGCCACCCGTCGTGATGATCGTGCCGCTGTTCGTGCTCTATACACGGCTCAATCTGGTCAGTACCTATTCCGGCGCCATGGTGATCTATGCGGGACTGATCACCCCCTTCTCCGTCTATCTGCTCACCACCTTCTTCCGGACCGTGCCGCGGGAGCTCTATGAGGCCGCCCACATCGATGGCGCAGGGCATCTTACAATCCTGATACGGGTTGTGCTTCCTCTGTCACTTCCCGCCCTCGTAACGCTTATCGTCGTCAACTCGCTGTATGTGTGGAACGATCTGCTGATCGCCATCATCTTTCTGCAGGATGACGCCAAGCGCACGCTGATGGCGGGGATCAGCGTGTTCCAGGGCCGCTATAACAATCAAGTACCCCTCACCATGGCGGGCATGGTGATTGCCAGTGCGCCGATGTTCATTCTCTACGTATTGTTCCAAAAGCAGTTCATCCGCGGGCTCATGTCGGGCGCCATTAAGTGAACGACGTTACGCTGGAGAGCCCGTCCTTGCAGGTAGTGGTGAGACCGCAGGTAGGTGGAACCATCACCCACATTCGCCATAAGGAAACCGGACTTTCAGTGCTGGGAGACGTGCCGTGGGACACGGTGGACGTGCCGCTTGCCACTCTTGCCGCCCGGGACGAGCCGGAATGGTTGACCCGCTACACCGGGGGCTGGCCCCTGCTCTTCCCCAATAGCGGCGATGCTTGCATGGTGGACGGTGTGTTCCATGGCTTCCATGGTGAGGCCTCGATTGCGCCGTGGGATGTGGTCACGACCGGCGCGCACCTGGTTCTGGAACGGCAGTTCTCCTGCCTGTCCGCCGCCATGCGCCGGACGTTTTCACTCCACGGCGAGATACTCAGCATCAGGGAACAGCTTTCTTACTCCGGCAATATGCCCATTGATGTAATGTGGGGACACCACCCCACATTCGGTAGCGATCTCCTTGCGTCTCCATATGAGGTAACGGCAGGCGCACGTGAGGTTCTGGCCGAGCCGCAATATGATCCGACGACCAATCCGCTGAAGCCAGGAGCAAAGGGCCATTGGCCAATGCTGGCGGGAAAGTCTGGCATTGCCGACCTTGCACACCCGCAGTACCCTTGGGCATCTGTCGTCTACCTAACGGATTTTCGATCTCCCTGGGCCGCAATCCGCCGCTCAGATAATGCCATTGCGGTGATGCTCTCATGGGACGGAGCGTTGTTTCCATGCGCCTGGCTTTGGTATGAGCTCAAAGGCACGGTTGATGCGCCCTGGAGTGGCCGCACGATGCTGATCGGCATAGAGCCTAACACAACGCCATGCTCACTCGGGCTCGGTGAAGCGGTGCGCCGCAATGCGCCTCTGCTCCGTTTGATCCCAGGCATGGAGCTGACGACGACCATCAATCTCCACGTCTTCCGGCCTTCGGGCCCCATTTTAGATGGACCTGCGGCACATCCTTAGCGCGACGGTACCAAAACGGGTTCTTGCTGCGCCGGAAACGGCCGGAACATGAGAGAGATCAGAACGGCGCCAATGCCCATGCCGAAGCAGGCAATATAGAGCCAGCCATAATCGCCCGTTGTATCGAATATCCAGCCGCCCAGTAGCGGGCCAGTCGCCATTCCTAGGCTTCCTGCCATTGAGGTGCCACCGATGATCGTGCCCATCATGCGCAATGGAAAGTTCTCCCGCGCGAGAACAGCATAGAGCGGCATGGTGCCCGCATAAACAAAGCCGAACACCGTGGCTACTGTGTAGAAGGTCGCCAGGTCATGTGCATAGAAATAACCCAATGCGCCCACGGCCTGAATGAGCAGGCCGGACACCAGAAGCCGCTTGGCACCGAGCTTGTCAGCGAGGACGCCGAAGCCCAGCCGGCCTGCCATGCCGGCGATCCCTTCCACGCTGTATATCGTGACTGCTGCCATGGCGGGAATGCCGCAGGCAATGGCATAGCTCACCGTGTGGAAGATCGGACCCGAATGGGTGGCGCAACAGAAGAAATTCGTCAGCGCAAGTATGATGAAGGGATAGGATGTCAGGGCGGTTCGGGTGGTCATAGACCTTTGCTCCGGCAAGTCAGCAGAGGCCGCCATCTGGGCACTGGCCAGAGAAGGCGGCCTGCGCAACAGGAAAGCAAGCGGTATCAGGATCACCGCGGCAATGACAGCCATGATCTGATATGAAGTGCGCCAGTCATAAGTCGAAATCAGAAAGGCCGCGAAGGGCGACATCGTCACCGGCGCCATCCCCATTCCGGCAGACACAAGTGAAACGGCCAGACTCCGGTGGGTGTCGAACCAGCCTGTCACCGTCGCCATCATGGGAGCAAAGAACGCGGCCATGGAACTGCCGATTAAGGCGCCATAGATGAATTGAAACGCGGTCAGAGACTGAACGAGACTTAGAACGTAGAGGCTCGTTGCGAGAAGAACGGCCCCGGCCAGGACTACCAGGCGGGGACCGAACCTATCCGTAAGCATGCCCCACAAAATGCTCCCGAGGGCCATGCTGAGGAAGGCGAAGGTCATTGCACCGGAGATCCCGGTGCGTGACCATCCGGTCGACTCGTTGATAGGGATGATGAAGACTGGGAGCGAAAAGAGGCAACCTATCGCCACACAGCCCAATGTGCCGCCTGCAGCGACGATGACCCAGCGGTAATTCCCATTCGTCATGTGAGATGCCTCTTCCGCGTCATGTCCTAAGAGGACATCCACCAATCGCTAGTCTACCGTTGCAAACTGCTGGGGGAACAGGTCGAGAAAATATCTCCAACCGCCCTCATGTGCCTGACCCTTTGCATTGTTTGGCAGACCCGAATGCACAAGTGTCATGCGGGTGCCCTTCCCCTGCGGCGCAAAGGTCACGGTGACGATAGACTCCTGGCCTTCAGTATAGGAGGAGACCCAGCTGTGCTGAATTCCACGTGCTGGATCCAGTTTGATAAAGCGGCCATAATGGGCAATATCATTCATCCGTGAATAGAACAGGCCGTCTGGCTTTATATCCAGAATGAGTTTGCTCGCCGCATTCCACGGCGTTCCCGGAAAATCAGCATTGAGCCAAGCATCATAGACGTCCTTGGGCGCGGCTGAAATCGTGCGCTCGGCCTTAATCTCAAGAAGATTTGCTTCGCTTTCCATCATTGCTTCTCCTCATTGTCTTTGAAATTCTGCTCGAAAACGTCGAGCCGCTCGTTCCAGAACCGCTCATATTCATGAACCCAAGCCGCAACGTTCTTCAGGGGATCGGCTTTGAGCGAAATATAGACTTCGCGGCCTTGCCTCCGGCGCTCGATCAGACCCGCACGTTCAAGCAGCTTGAGATGCTTCGTGACGGCGTTAAGCGCGGTATTGAATGGGGCCGCAATCTCGAGAAATCGCGCCGGCCCTTTTGATAACCGCCCGATGATGGCGCGGCGGGAGGGATGGGCGATTGCTGTCAAGACATCGGTTAACTGGTCCATAGATACATTACACCACATGGTGTAATGTCTGGCAAGTACATTTTTGCAACTGGGCACTTCCATGCACCCGGATGCCTGTGAGTAAGGCTCTTTGCGTCCGCTCTATTGTATTCCGTCAGTGCATCGGCAAGAACGAGGCACGATGGGCATAGCCAAATGAGAACAAGTGCATGAAGTCGGATGGAATAGGTGTTTTCGGAGCGTTGTCGATCGGCGTCGGCGGTATTGTGGGCGGCGGTTTCTTCGCCACCTTTGGCATCACCGCGGCCGGCGCTGCTGGTGGCACACCGATTGCGTTTCTGCTCGGCGGTGCGATTGCGCTTGTAACTGCCTACTCTTACATCGGCCTCACGCTCCGCTATCCGGGGCCGGGCGGCACGGTGTCCTTCATCACGCAAGCATTCGGCCAGGGGATTATGGCCGCCTCCGTAAATGTGCTGCTGATCCTTAGCTACGTTGCTGTCATGGCCGTCTATGCCTATGCGCTGGCGGGCTACACGTTGCCCTATGTGCCAGAGGGGCTGCGGCCGATTGCGTCCCACGTCATATCCTCCGCGACTTTGATCGGACTTGGGCTCATCAATTTTGCCGGCTCAGCGCTCATGGAAAGGTCGGAGAATGTGTTCAACGCTGGCAAGCTCGCGGTGCTGGGCGTCTTTATCGTAACGGGACTGCTGGCCAGCGGATTGGATTGGGAGCGGCTTGCGCCGGCCGCCTGGGCCTCGCCTAGCGCCATCGTCGCGAGTGGCATGATTGGATTTCTTGCCTATGAAGGCTTCGAGCTGATTGCCAATGCTTCAGACAAGATCGCGAACCCACAACGGACATTGCCCATCGCCTTTCTCGGCTGTGTGCTGATCGCCATCGTAATCTACTCGCTCGCCTTTATCGTGGGGATCGGGCATCTGCCAATGGAGGACCTGATTGCCGCCAAAGACTTTGCCATCTCGGAGGCGGCGGGCCGTTTCCTCGGTCCGGTGGGCTTTGGACTAATGGCCCTGGGCGCGGTGCTCGCCTCGGCCTCCGCCATCAACGCTGACTTCTTCGGTGCGTCACGCCTTCCACCGCGCCTCGTGGCGATTGATGAACTGCCTTCCGCGTTTCATCGCAGCATTCACGGCAAGTCCTTCGGCAGTCTCCTCGTCATCGGGGTGCTGGCGCTGTTAGCCGTCAACTTCGCCTCGATTGAGGCGCTCTCCTCGGCAACCAGCGGCGGATTTCTGCTAGTCTTTGCCGCTGTGAACATTGCCGCACTTCGGCTGGCACCGGAGACGGGGGCGAGAAGGGTCATTCCCGCTGTGGCTGCGTTCTTGTGTCTTGCAGCGCTGGCAATCACGATCTGGCAATTGCTCGCCCGCTCCGAAACAACTGGCCAGGCCTACGCAATCGGCACCATCGTGGCATTGGCACTGCTGGTCGAAGTGGTCTTCAGAATCCTCCGCGGCAGGGCCACAGCCTCGCCCGCGAAGTGACACGTCCACCTTACAAAGAAAGAGAGCGGCCCTTTGGGCCGCTCTCTTCACTTCAGATGTACGGAACGTGCCGCTTTCAGGGTGCGTGGCGTTTGAGCCGGAATGCGAGCACGACCAGGAGCACGCCTGCCGCGATCGCATAGGCGCCGATCACCCAGATAAGGGCAAGGGCAGCAGTAACCGGTTCGAAGACCATGACGAGGCCGAACAGCACAGTGATCACACCATGCAGGATCAGCAGCCATTCATTGTCGATTTCCTTGCGGAGTCTGATCGCACCGATGATTTCGAAAACACCGCTGACGATGGCCCAGACACCGATGAACAGGAGCAGGTAGAGCGTTACTAGCGCCGGGAAGGCGAAGGCTGAGATGCCGGCGAGAACGCCGACGACACCCACGATGGCCAACCACCAGCGCGGTGCCGGCGTGCCGCCGCTGATTGCAGCAAAGATGGCGAAGACGCCATCAACCAGCGCATACGCGCCATAAAGGATGACGAGACTTAGAACCGTGATCCCCGGCCAGGCAAAAGCCAGCACTCCGAAAACGATCGCCGCGATGCCACGCAACAGAAGTGCCCACCAGTTTTTCGCAAGTCCGTGCAGAATCGCAGCACCGGGGCCAAGCCCCTTCGCCGTAATGACATTGTCGTTCATGTTGTCCCTCTCCTCTTTTTAATCCCCAGATGACAATAGAACATTTTTGTAATTTACCCAAGGGCCGCTCTCGATCGCAGATATTGCGACGACGGTTCAGCGAGAGAAAAGTGTTCTGCACACGAAAAAATGCCCGCCCGCACGAAGTGCGGGGCGGGCAAGTTTCTGCGAAGAAGCTGCCAGACAGCGGCCTGGCATTGGTCGAATCATAGGCTGATTTGGCCGCCTGAGGCCAGTGGGGCGGGTTGGAATCGCTCGCGGAACTGACGCCGCGTTCTGGCGGATTTGCACGAAACTAAGTGCCGGCCCATGCGTTTTCGGAAGGCCTCGCCTCACTATGGGGCCTGCGAGTCAAACGTGCCCCGGCCCGCAGTAGACGCGACGGTTGCATACACTCCCAAGATGCAACCGCCGTAATCGTCTAGGTCACCCCGTCTTCGATGATTTCAAAGCTGTGCTCGATCTTGCCTGTCTTCTCAAACATCGCGGACGCAGAGCAGTATTTCTCGGCGGAGAGTGCGACCGCCCGTTCGACATTTGCCGGCTTCAGCTTGTGGCCCTTCACCTTATAAATGAGCCTAACATGGGTGAAGACCTTGGGATCTTCCGTTGCACGCTCTGCTTCGAGTGCGATGTCCAGGCCTGTCACCTTCTCGCGCATGCGCTCCAGGATCATGACCACGTCAAACGCGGTGCAGCCCCCGAGGCCAAGAAGCAGCATCTCCATGGGTCTCACACCGATATTGCGGCCGCCGGCCTCAGGCGCACCGTCCATCACCACCGCATGGCCGGACCCAGACTCGCCAACAAAGGCCCGGCCATCAAGCCACTGCACACGTGCTTTCATTCTTTCAATCTCCTCTCAGATTGCCGCCTCTTAGCGGGAAAGGCCGTGCCCGCCAATCACCCCCGGCTCAATCGTGCAGCATAGAGGAAGCCTTCAGTATCGACCGTCACGCTGTCCTGGGTGATGGCAGCGTCACCCGGGCCCAGTGGCAAACCGTCGACATCGGCAGCGCCCTTCAGGGCGAAGAGCAGGATGGGGCCATTCTGGGCAATCTCCGCACCACTTGAGATGATATCGGCAGACGCTGTCCACTGCCCCCGTGTGACGAAGAGATTGAGTGCGTGGCATGGACCATCGCGCAGGCGGCACATGGTGGGGACGTCGCAAGGGTAGAAGTGCGGCACGAACTGACGGTCAACCGCCAGCCTCCGCCCACCGTTGAACTCCAGATCGAGGCCATTCCCCTCAATGAGCGTGAAGAACCGGTCCACCTCCGGGTAGGCGGAAAACGGAACGTCTGCATCGATGCGGGCAATTGCAAAACGCCAGCCGAACGCCTCAGCCGCCGGCGGGTCCGAGGCAATGTCCCATGACACACCCATGCCATTCCGCCAGCGGCCTTCGCGCAAGTCCCTCTGCCTGATAATTTTCATTGCTGTTAAACTCCTTAGGACGGGGCGCCCTCGACACGTCCTTGCTCCTGTCGCAGTATGGCACTTCCAAGCTGCCCCAGAAGCAGCAGAGAGGCAGGAGGACATCATGGCGCATGAGGCGCAAGGGCAATCAACAGGGCCTGAGAAACTCGTGATCCGCAACATCGGCCTCCTTCTGTCAGGGGCAATCGAGAACCCCATCCTCGAGGCGGACACGCTGGTGGCGGAAAACGGCCGTATCACCGCCATTGGCCGCTCCAAGGACGTGGATCAGGACCACGCAACCCAGGTGATCGATGCCAATGGCTCGGCACTGGCCCCGGGCCTGATCGACAGCCACGTGCACCCTGTGGCCGGTGACTGGACGCCACGGCAGAACCAGATGGGCTGGATAGATTCGAGCCTCAATGGCGGCGTTACCACCATGATCTCCGCTGGCGAAGTGCATACGCCGGGCCGCCCGCGAGACATTGTCGGCCTCAAGGCGCTCGCCATTTCGGCGCAACGGCAGTTCGCCAATTTCCGCCCCGCAGGTGTCAAGGTGCACGCCGGCGCACCCTGCATCGAACCCGGCATGACGGAACAGGACTTCAAGGACCTGGCAGACGCTGGCGTCACACTTCTGGGCGAAGTGGGCTTGGGCGGGGTGAAGGACGGCCCCACAGCCCGCATCATGGTCGCATGGGCGCGGAAATACGGAATTCAAAGCACCATCCACACCGGCGGCCCTTCCATCCCAGGTTCCGGCCTCATCGACAAGGACGTGGTGCTCGACGCGGACACGGATGTGGTGGGCCACATCAACGGCGGCCACACGGCCCTTCCCGACACCCAGATCCGTTGCATTTGTGAAGGCTGCAAGCGGGGCCTCGAGATCGTGCACAATGGCAATGAGCGCGCCGCGCTCTATACGCTGCGCTTGGCCCGCGAAATGAGCGAGCTTCACCGGGTGATCCTCGGCACCGATGCGCCGGCGGGCTCGGGCGTTCAGCCACTCGGCATCGCCCGGATGGTATCCATGCTATCTGCACTGGGAGAACTTCCGGCCGAACAGGCAATCTGTCTGGCGACCGGCAATACGGCGCGCATGCGAAAGCTGGATTGCGGGATCATCGAAATCGGGCGCGTCGCGGACTTCGTGTTCATGGACAAGGCCCAGCATTCGGCAGGCGAGGGCTTGCTCCACAGCATCGAACTGGGTGACCTTCCCGGCATCGGCATGGTGGTGATCGATGGGCAGATCAAATGCCAGCGCAGCCGCAACACGCCGCCCGCAACGCGCATTCCGACAATCGTCAAACCTTAAGAACACGGAGATACCCAAATGGGACAGCATGCAGCCTGCCTCGCCCCCGATACGCCGCGCTTCCTCGATCTTTTTCCGGCGGGTGCGGCCCTGACGAAGCTTGCGACGGGATTCATCTGGGCGGAGGGCGCCGTGTGGTTTTCCGAGCTGAACGAATTGCGTTTCTCCGACATTCCCAACAACCGGATGATGCGGTGGTCTCCCGTGACCGGGCTTTCGGTGTTCCGGCAGCCATCCCAGCGCACCAACGGCCACACGCGGGACCGGGATGGCAACATGATCTCCTGCGAACATGGCGGCCGCTGCGTAAGCCGCACCTATCTCGATGGACGCTACGAGGTGCTGGTGTCGCATTGGAAGGGCAAGCGGCTCAACTCGCCCAATGACGTGGTGGTGAAGTCCGACGGAACCATCTGGTTCACCGACCCGCCCTATGGCATCATTTCCGACCATGAAGGCATCCGGGCTGAAAGCGCCATTGGCAATAATCAGGTCTACCGCTTCGATCCGGCAACTGGAGGGCTGACCGTCGTCGCCGACGATTTTGACCGGCCCAATGGCCTCGCCTTCTCGCCTGATGAGTCCGAACTCTATATTGCCGACTCAGGTTATGCCCGAGGTGATGGCTTCGGCTTCGAAGAGGGCCGGCCGCGCCATGTGCGTGGTTTCATCGTCGTGGACGGGCGGACGCTTAAAGACAGCCGTGTCATCGCCGTCATTGACAACAAGGTGCCGGATGGGCTCCGCGTGGATACCGAAGGGCTGTTGTGGATTTCCGCCGGTGACGGCATTCATTGCTACACTCCCGGCGGGGAGCGGCTGGGCCGCATACTCGTTCCGGAAACGGTTGCCAATCTGACCTTCGGCGGGTTCGGAAAATCACGCATGTTCATCTGCGCCACGTCGTCGATCTACGCCATTGAGACAGCGCGCATTGGTGCGCAATGGCCCTAAAGATCGGGCCCCATTGCGGGGCCCAGTTGATGCCAGGAGGCGGGCGAACCCCAGGAAAGGGGGGAACGAAGCGACAGCTAACTTTCTCAGAGATCCGCCCCGCCAGTGCGATGGCGTGAACCATCGCACTTGTTTTCGATAGGGCACCTTTTCCTTCGCTTCTTTGACATGCATCAATTTTCCCGGCAGGAACATTGACACACAGCCGCGACATTGGGCCCCGATGAAAACCTCTCTCGACCATCTCGATAAACTGATCGCCTTTCCAACCGTGAGCCGGGATAGCAATCTTGAGCTGATCGCATATATTCGCGACTTTCTCGCGGGGCTCGGCGTCGTCACGACACTCGTTGAAAACGAGGATGGCCGCAAAGCCAATCTGTGGGCGACAATTGGACCAGAAGAAGTCCCCGGCATCGTCCTCTCGGGCCATACGGATGTGGTTCCCGTCGAGGGCCAAGCATGGTCATCCGATCCGTTCCGGCTGGAGCAGCGCAATGGCAATTACTATGGACGTGGCACTGCCGATATGAAGGGCTTCATCGCCTGCTGCCTGCGTGCAGCGGAGATGGCGGCGCGGACGAAACTTCACACACCCATCAGCCTCGCATTTTCTTATGATGAGGAGATCGGGTGCGTTGGCGTCAGAAGGCTGCTCGACCTCCTGAAAGTTGCGCCGGTGAAGCCACGGCTCTGCGTCGTGGGTGAGCCCACGTTGATGCAGGCCGTCACCGCGCATAAGGGAAAGCTGGGTTTCCGGGTGACGGCGCATGGGCTTGAAGCGCATTCGAGCCTGGCGCCGATCGGGGTGAACGCGATCTATATGGCCTCTGACCTGATCGGCGCCATTCGCGCCATTCAGAAGGAGATCGCCGAGACAGGTCTGCGCGATGGAGACTATGAGGTCGCCTACACCACGCTGCATGTCGGAAAGGTTCAGGGCGGCGAGGTCATGAATATCGTGCCTAACCGCTGCAGCTTTGATTTTGAGATCCGCTATCTGCCGGAGGAGGATGCGAATGCCATCGTCTCTCGGATCAAGGCAGCGGCGGAGAATATCGCAGAAGGCTATCGCGGCGTATTCGCCGAGGCGCGCTTCGGCTTCATGGATCTTCAGAGCTATCCTGCGATGAACACCCCGGTGGACAGCGAGGCGGTGAAATTCGTTCATGCACTGACCGGTGGGAATTCAACAGGCAAGATCACCTTTGGAACCGAAGGCGGATTGTTTCAGCAGGCGCTTGGCACCCCTGCTGTCGTCTGTGGCCCCGGCAATATCGCCGTTGCGCACAAACCAGACGAGCATGTGAGCGAGGCGCAGCTGGCGCAATGCGATCTCATGCTGGAGCGGCTGGTGGTAAAACTCTCGACCTAAGCCTTCATCCACTTGGGTCGCTTTGCCGCAGAGGAGTGGTTCATGGGTGCCAGCTCCTTGCGGTTGGCCGAGTCGAAGCTGCCGAGCACGAGCGCAACGAGCGGCTTATCGTCGATCGCGCCCAGCGTCGAGCCACATTTGGGGCAGAAGCTGCGACTGGAATAGTCCGAGGAGCGCCAAAGGCAAGGCTTGGTGGACCATCGAACCTTGTCGGCTGGAAATTCCACCCAATGCACCGTCAATGCACCGGAATGTCGCTGGCAGATGGTGCATGAGCATGTATGTGGCCTGAGCGGCGGTCCCTCAGCTTCGAAGCGGATGTGGCCGCACAGGCATCCGCCCTTGTAGACTCTTGCCATCATTCCCTCCTGTCACTTCATGGAGAGATGAGGCGGGTACGCGGGAGTTTAAAGGTATTCACGGCAATGTCATTGTCTGAAAACGCCCTCAGCTTCACAAGTGGGCGGGACAGACTTCCTACGGATCCCCCGGCACGCCGTAGCTCGGCGCCTGAGTTGGATCCACGGCACGCTGGAGGTAGGCGCCCATCTGGGGCTTGTAGTCCTCCCAAAGGCGGCGCAGCGTTTTGATTGGATTTTCATCGTCCCAATCCACCCGCAGGGAGACGAGCGGAAAGGCTTGCTCATGATAGACAATGAGGGCGGCGGAATGGACAGGCCCCTCTTCCCCACCGGAGTCGTAACCAGCTTCGAGCGCTCGCAGCAGGCGTTCAGCCAGATGCTGCGAGGCGTTGGCAGCGAATGCATCCGTCATCGTTCTGGGCAGGCTGCCATGTTTCAGTAAATTGCCGGCGGCAACGCAGTCCTGCTGCTCGGACACGCCATGGGTGCCGAGGATGTTCTTTCCAGACCACGAGGCGGAACGGCCCTGATTGTCGACAGCCGTCAACTGCCGGTATTCGATGAAGGGACGGTCCTTGACCACGGCAGCAATGGCCTCCGCCGCGCTCATGCCCCTTTGCATAAAGTCCAGCAACAAGGGCCCGAGGTTCGGATCCGTGACGTTCTGCGTTGCCACTGCGCCCACCTGCGCGCGGGCGTGCGGGCAGCGCGCACCCACCGCAATTGAAGAGGTGGTGATGGCCACGCCGAAGGCGCCCGATTTTCCGCAGCGTCCGGCGATGGAAAAGGTCATGATCGCATGTCTCCCTTAGAGTTCTTTCGCCATCTCTTCGAGAAGGCGGCGCTGCAGCTGCTGAAAGTCCGCATTGGGCTGCTGCTGTTTGGCCAGTTCAAGATTGGGATCCAAAACGTCCGTACGGTGGCCCGACAATGCCTCGATCAGCGCGTGGCCGCAGAAGGGAACATAGGCTTCGGAATAGCCCCCCTCATGCATTACCACGACGCGTCCATTACAGAGCTCAGTTGCAGCATCGAGCGTTGCCTGCATGAGGTAACGATAGGTCTCGCTATGGGCCATCATGCGTGACAGGGGGTCGACGATGCTCGCATCATAGCCGCAGGCCACAACGATGAGCTCCGGCCGGTAACGCTCCAGCGCCGGCAGAACGATCAGCTCCATTGCATCGGCATAGGTCTGATGACCGCCACCCGGCAGAAGCGGAACATTGATGTTGTAGCCCTCGCCCCTGCCCCGGCCCCGATCTTTCGCGGCACCGCTATCCACAGGGAAACAGCGGTCCTGATGAAGCGAAATGGTGAGCACGTCCGGGCGCTCATAAAAGATCGCCTCAGTACCGTTGCCGTGGTGCACGTCCCAATCGATGACGGCGACGCGGGACAGCTTGTGCCGGGCGATCGCTCTTTCAATTGCGAGGGCCCCATTGGCGAGCAGGCAGAAGCCGAGGCCGGTGTCGGGCAGGCAGTGATGGCCGGGTGGGCGCGACAGTGAATAGGCATTGCGGAGTTCACCCGTCACCACTGCCTCGACGGCGTCCGCGGCAAGCCCCGCCGAGATGCGGGCGATGTCATAGCCGCCCGGCCCGAAGGTCGATTCGAAACCCATGTCCCCGCCCTCGCCCGCGCTCATCTCGGCAAAGCGGTCGAGATAGGCAGCGGGATGAACGCGCAGCAGGTCTTCACGGGCAAGCATGGGGGCGGACCGCACATCCAGAGCGGACGTGAGGC
The DNA here is from genome assembly GCF_965227715.1 of Aestuariivirga sp. GTDB lineage: Bacteria > Pseudomonadota > Alphaproteobacteria > Rhizobiales > Aestuariivirgaceae > Aestuariivirga. The sequence continues at coordinate 1,235,396 of NZ_OZ245771.1, forward strand.
CGGAGACATCCATCAGGCTCTTCAATCGGCGCTTGCTGTCCGGCGATTCACAATAGCCTGAGGCATTCGGCGGCTGGACCCAACCTCCCACAGGAAAGAACAGCGCATTGGGCTTTCCGAAATGCCACAGGCATCTTTCGTCATGAAAGAACCCGGTCCGCTTCGTTATCATGTGCAGAGCCTCTTTGCGAGGTAGCGCGCGAAATCATGGATCTCTCGCTCAAGCCAGCTGAGTGGCCCGCGGGTGGCAAGAGGGGCCTTCGAGCCCTGGTATATTCCCTCAACCACGAACTTGTCCTCGGCATTGACGCGATCGAAAAAATCGGTGAGCTCCCTCACCCAGGCATCGCGCCCTTCGCCCAGCGCCTCATGAACTTCGGGCGCCAGGGCCACGCCGAAGCGGAGGTTGACCGCACCCGTTCCCATAGGCCTCAGCGAAAGGTACCAAAGATGGTCCGGCGCCAGAACATACATGTGGCTCGGGAAGATTGTCGGAAGGATGGAGGTGTGTCGCCACTTGCCTTCAAGCCGCGTATTGGAGGAATGCGCGCGGCCGTAGCGGGCATTCTCATCCTTGGTGAACGTCTGATAGGTAAAGGCATCGAAGGTTTCCTCCGGGAACTCTGTATCCTCGACCGGAAACCAAGCGCCGACAGTCGCCTTGTGCGCCACGGGCAGGTGATAGCCCTCCATGAAGTTCTCATTCAGGAGCTTCCAGTTCGTCTGCCACACATGCTCCTGCTGCACGACGGGGATATATCCCGCCATCGCATATTGCTCCACGACGGCAAGCAGCGGGCCCAGAAGGCTTGAAACGGAGGGCGCATCCTGGTTCAGGGTGATGTAAATCCAGCCTTCCCAGATCTCGGTGCGAATTTCGCGCAGGCGGTGCTGCTGCTTGTCGAAGGCAGGGTCGCGTCCGCCCATGTGGCCGGCGCCAATCACCTTGCCTTGCGTATCATAGGTCCATGCGTGATAGGGGCAGACGAGCTTACGGCCGCAGGAGCCTCGCCCTTCCACCAGTGGCATCATGCGGTGCAAGCAGACATTGGAAAAGCTGCGCACCACGCCGTCCTGCCCGCGCACGGTGAACACTGGCTGATCGCCAATCGAGAAGGTTATGTAGTCCCCTGGCTTCGGAATGTCCGCGGCAAGACCGGGGCATAGCCATTCTTGCGCAAAGATGCGCTCCATCTCTAGCCGATAGATATCCTCTGAACTGTAGAGCAGCGGCGGAATGGTGTCGGCCTTTGAGAAGGGCGTTTCCGCCACCGCCGCAAGTGTCTCGAGAGCGCTCCTTACGCCGGACGCCAGTTCCATTGCCTTGCCTCCCTCAATCCGGAATGACCGCCGTCACCTCGATCTCGACCAGCCATTCGGGCCGCGCGAGAGCCGTGATGACGAGGCCCGTTGAACAGGGGAACACGCCCTTCAGCCAATGGCCCATTTCGCGGTAGACGTCCTGGCGGTAGCGAATGTCGGTCAGATAGACGACGATGCGGCAAATGTGGTCCATGTGTCCACCTGCCTCCTCCATCAGCATCTTGATGTTTGCCATCGTCTTGGCCGTCTGTGCTGTGGCATCGCCAACATGGAGGCTCTCGCGCGTGTCGAGATCCTGCGCGACCTGACCCCGCAGGAACACCATGGTGCCCTTGGCGACGACACCCTGACAGAGATCATTGTCGAGCTTCTGCTCGGGATAAGTATCCTTGGTGTTGAAAGGGCGGATGCGCTTGTGGGCTGTCATTCTTGATTGATCCTCAAACTCGGGTGATTCTGAATAGGGGAGACTACTCTGCAGCCTGCCGGGTGACACCCCAGATATTGTCCGAAAGTCCGCCCGCCTTCTGGGCAAATTTCAGCGGTTGATTCCAGTCAAAGGTGCGGTAAACGGCGGCTGACTGCGCGAAGGGTGGCGACTGCGCGAAGAGCTGGAATGTCAGGCGATGGCCTGCATAGTCCGAATTCAGTGCATCGCGTGCCAGGGCCAGCAGTTTGCGGCGGTCTTCGGCCTGCCACTCGTCATTGACCGTGTAGTACTTTTCCATCCACTTCCTGGTTTCGGGGTGTTCAAAGGTCGCGGCATCGGGCGTCACGCAAATCTGCCCGCCACAGAGTTCCCGCGCGATGTGCATCATGCGCGGCAGGTTGTTCAGGGCATGGCAGCGGCCAGTGAACAGCAGCGACTGGTTCGGCATGAGAAGCCCATTGGGGCTGCGCTCTCCCAGCGCGACGGCCGCCGTCAGATGGGCATGAATCCCCTCACGCCAGATAGCGAGTTCGGCGAGCTTTTCCTGCACCGCCTGCTGCTTGTCGAGACCGGTCTGCTTCGCGTTCCACAGGGCTGCGCCGATGATGAGATCTGCATAGGACAGTGTGCGCTGAACGAAGGGGAAGGCCGAATAACGGTGCAGCGTCTGGCGGATGAACGCAGCCGCGCGGGTGTGCTGATAGAACAGCACATCCTCCCAGGGGATCAGCACATTGTCGAGGATCATCAGTGTGTCGACTTCGTCGAACTTATTGGACAGCGGATAATCCCGCGCCGGTGCGCGCCCGGTAAAGCCGGTGCGACAGATGTGCTTCACACCTGGCGCATCCATCTTGACGATGCAGCCCAGGGCATATTCCGACAGCTTGGCATCGCCCCAGTTGGCAATGGTGGGCTTCAGGAAGGCCTGGTTCGAATAAGCCGCCGCGGTTTCATATTTCGCACCACGGATGATAATGCCGGCATCGGTCTCCTTCACCACATGCACCAGCATGTCCGGGTCCTGGTCCTGCGGGCGCTTGGAGCGGTCACCCTTGGGATCCGTGTTGGCAGAGACGTGGAATGGATCGTTCTTGATGACGAGGTGGATGTGGCGCTCGATGTTCTCGGCAAAGCGCGGGTCGATCTCGTTGAGAATGTCTTTGCCGTCCCACAGAGACCACATCTCGCCGATGGTCTCGTCACCCACCCGGGTGACGACGCCGCCGATGTCGTTCATCACCGCATCGACAGCGCGGCGCTTGTCATCCCAGTCTTTCCTTTCGAAAGGAAGCCTCAGGCCGATTGGGAAACGCTCGCCATCTTCCTCATAGCTCATCACGTCCTGCGTGTCAGGCTCATGCTGCATGTCGTAGATGCGGGCGCGGATATCGACCAAGGGCTTGAACTGCGGATGCCGCGTCACATCCTTCACGCGTTCCCCGTTGATCCACACTTCCCGGCCGTCGCGCAGCGAGTCGCGAAACTGTTCACCTGTCCTGATCATGCCAAGCTTCCTCTCATGAGTGTGACGACGCGCTGAAAGGCGCGGTTGCAGTAAACCAGCGGCTCGGCAGCGCCCATGTGGGCGGCCAGCACGCGGCCAATGAAGATGCGATGGGTGCCGGCGTCCAGATGCTGGTGCGTTTCACATTCAAAGACCGCCGTCGCATCCTTGACCAGCGGCAGGCCGGTTTGGCCCTGCATCCAGTCATGGTTGGCGAAATCGAATGGTCGGCCTTCGCGCGGCCTGCCCGAAAATGTTTCAGCATAGGCCTGGTGGCCGGAGGCCAGCAGGTTCACCGCGAAGACCCCATTGGCCTCGATCGCCAGCACGGCGGGGCTCTTACGGTTGATGCAGACCAGCACGAGCGGCGGCTCTGCAGAAACCGAGGTCACGGCACTCACCGTCAGGCCGAAGCGGCCGTGAACACCATCGGTCGTCACCACCGAAACGCCAGTGGCGGCACGGCCCATCGCAGCCGTAAACTCTGCCGCACTCACGGGCGGCTTAGCCATCGCTTCCATCTGTCCGTTCCCTCCGTGCAGACATGCAAGACTTGACATGATACCGCAGCTTCGGAAAAATAGATTATATCGGAGCTTTGAATAGGAAAATACGATGCTGCGCTATACGCTGCGACAGATTGAGTATGCCGTGACCATATGGGATCGAGGCTCCGTTGCTGCGGCCTCCGCGCAACTGGGTGTGGCTCAGCCAACGCTCTCCGCGTCCCTGGCAAAGCTCGAAGAACAAATCGGCCTGCAATTGTTCATCCGGCACCATGCGCAGGGTGTGAGCCCATCTCCCGCGGGCCTGCGCTTCCTGGCAGAGGCACGAAACCTTCTTACTCATGCGCAGGATTTGCAGCGTGACATGCTAGCCGCGGGAACGGCAATCGAGGGGCAATTGGCACTTGGCAGCTTCACGACAATCGCGCCTTCATTCGTGCCGCAACTGATCAAGAGCTTTACCAGCGTGCATCCGAAGGTCACAATAGCAATGGCGGAAGGCACGCAGGATGAGCTGTTCGATGGCCTGCGCGGTGGCGCGCATGACCTCGCACTGCTCTACGACGTCGACATGCCGCAGGATTTTGCCGTCACGACCCTGGCCTCCTTCGAGCCCCATGTGCTGCTCCCCGCCGGACACAGGCTGACGCGGCTCAAGCAGGTCCCGCTGATCGCGCTGAAGGATGAACCCTTCGTGCTGCTCGACATTGCGCCCAGCCGCACTTACTTCACGCGTCTTCTGGAGACGGCGGGAATCGTCCCGCGCATTGCCTTCTCCTCACCGTCGCTTGAAGTGGTGCGCGGGCTCGTGGGCCAAGGACTGGGCTACTCGATCCTCGTCACGCGCCCGCATGGCGATCATTCCTATTCGGGAGACGCCCTGGCCGTGCGGCCGATCGCTGACGATGTCGAGCGCGGCGTCATTGCCCTTGCGGGTTTGAAGCAAATGCGCAAGACACGTCTGGTCTCGGCATTCGAGACGCATTGCGAACAGTATTTCAGGACATTGGCCAGTTGAGCGAGCTTTCCGCAACCATCATCGGCGCTGGTATCGTCGGCGTCTCCACCGCTGCCTTCCTGCAACGTGAAGGCTATGATGTCACGATCATCGACCGCGTTTTGCCGGGCGAAGGCTGTTCTTTCGGCAATGCCGGAGGTCTTGCCTTCTCGGAAATCGTGCCGACGGTTCACAGCCGCATGTTGTTGAAGATACCCGGATGGCTTGTGGATCCAATGGGGCCACTCACCATCCGCTGGTCCTATTTTCCAAAGGCGCTGCCATGGTTTCTGGCGCTTGCCCGCAATTCACTGCCCGATCGCGTAAGAGCCATCACCGCCGCGCGCGCCGATCTTGCCATGCGGGTGGTGAGTGATTTCGAAAGCCTGCTGAAGGCAGCTGGTACTGAGGATCTCATCCGATATGAGGACACGCTGCGGCTTTACGACAATGAAGCACAATACTTGGCAGAAGCGCCGGAACGCGCCGCCAAGACTCCCTATGGCTTCGAGATGAAACGCCTGTCGGGCGATGAAGCCCGCGAACTGGAACCTGCGATCGGACCAAATGTCCATTGTGGTGTGTTTCACGGCGGCTGGTACTTCCTCACCAACCCCGGACGCGCGGTCAAATCCATTGCGGCGGAGGTCGTGAAAAATGGTGGCCGCATCATTGAAGACGATGTGGTTTCTTTGGTACGCGATGCAGGCCGCGTGAAGGCGCTTCAGCTGAAGACTCAAGGTCAACACAAGGTGCACCGGCTGGTGATCTGCGCTGGGGCATATTCGCATCTTCTGGCGAAGCAACTGGGCGAGAAAGTCCTGCTGGAGGCGGAGCGTGGCTATCACATGGTGCTACCCAATTCCGGCGTGAAGCTGTCCCGCTCCCTCACCTATGCTCGCTCCCCCGGAGCGGCAACTCCGATGGAAATGGGGTTGAGGCTTGCTGGATCTGATGAATTCGCAGGACTTGACGCTGCGCCCAACTACGCGCGCGCGGACGCCTTATGGAAGAATTTCAAGGCGGTACTGCCCGGCCTTCGCCAACCTGACCAGGAGACGACGCGCTGGATGGGACGGAGGCCCGGAACGCCTGACTCATTGCCAGTGATCGGGCCCTCGAAAACCACAGCCAATGTCTGGTATGGCTTTGGGCACGGGCACATGGGGTTGACCTGGGGTCCCACGACGGGGCGGCTCATTGCAGAGACCATGAGCGGCCGGAAGAGCAACATTGACCTTGCCCCCTTCCGGGCAGACCGGTTCTAGCGCCACCAAGGTTATAGCATTCTACATTGGTCAGCTGGGGGCGATCCTCATAATTTCCACCGCACCTCCGGGCACATCAGCTTCTTCACCTGCGCTCTTGCCCATGAGGGCACGCGCCATGGGAGAGGTATATGCAATGAAGCCTTGTGCAGGATCGGCCTCGTCCTCACCCACGATTGCATAGTCCTGCATCCTGCCATCGGCGCGCCGGAAGGTGACGCGGGTGCCGAAAGCTGCTGTCTCAACCTTCTTTGGTGGCACCACCACCTGCGCCGTGGAGCGCCTCAGGGTCCAATAGCGGAGATCGCGTGAAGCCCTCGCGATAACTGGCTTATCTTGATCATATTGACCTTTGGTCAACAGCGCTCGGCAGGCTTCAATTTGTTGGTCTATGAGCGCGAGGCCGCGCGGCGTCACTACATTGGGACTGGCACTCACCGGACGCTCCGGCAATTCTTCACGCACGTCATCTTGTTCTTTCACAAAGGCACGGCTCATGTCTTATATCCCGGGTTTCAACTGAGTGGTTCGCGCATGAAGACCGATACGCCCCAGCCCGTCCGGCTGGAAGAGTACAAGCCCACACCTTACCTGATTGACACGGTGGAGCTTGATTTCAGACTGAATCCCACCGCCACGGAAGTCCGTGCGCGGATGGCCTTGCGGCCCAATCCTCACGCCAGCGAGACGAGCGTCCCTTTGGTGCTCGATGGAGAGCGCATCTCGCTAAAATCTATTGCGCTGGATGGCGTTCCACTGGACGCCACGCGCTATCACGTCACTTCTGAATCGCTGACCCTTCAGGAAGTTCCGCAGCGGCCATTTTCGCTGGAGATTGTCACGACCTGCAATCCCGCCGCCAATACGGAACTCTCTGGCCTCTATTTATCGGGAGGCGTGTTTTGTACCCAGTGCGAGGCCGAAGGCTTCCGCCGCATCACCTATTTTTATGACCGGCCGGACGTTATGGCGCGCTACACGGTGCGGATCGAAGCGGAACGGGAAGATGTCCCCGTCCTCCTGTCCAATGGCAACCCACGTGAGCAGCAGGTGATCGGCGGCACAAGCCGGCACTTTGCCATCTGGGACGACCCCTTCCCGAAGCCCTCCTATCTCTTCGCCCTGGTGGCGGGAACCCTCGCTTCGGTGCACGATACGTTTACCACCATGACGGGCCGCGAGGTGGCTCTGGGCATTTATGTGCAGCAGGGGCGCGAGGACCGCTGCCAATGGGCGATGGAGTCCCTCAAGCAGTCCATGCGCTGGGACGAGCAGCGCTTCGCCCGTGAATATGATCTCGATGTCTTCAACATCGTTGCCGTGCCCGACTTCAACATGGGGGCGATGGAGAACAAGGGCCTCAACGTCTTCAACGACAAGTATATTCTCGCCAATCCGGAGACAGCGACGGATGCCGACTACGTCAATATCGAATCGATTATCGCGCATGAGTATTTCCACAACTGGACCGGCAACCGCATCACCTGCCGGGACTGGTTCCAGCTCTGCCTGAAAGAAGGCCTCACTGTCTTCCGCGATCAGGAGTTCACGTCCGACCTGCGTTCGCGCGCCGTGAAGCGCATCTCGGACGTGAAGACACTGCGCGCCCGGCAATTTCCGGAGGACAACGGCCCTCTGGCGCATCCGCCGCGGCCCAACGCCTATATTGAGATCAATAATTTCTACACCCCTACCGTCTATGAAAAGGGTGCGGAAATCTGCCGCATGATGCTGACGCTTATCGGCGAAGATGCCTTTCGACGCGCGATGGATCTCTATTTCGAGCGCCATGACGGCGAAGCTGCAACGGTTGAAGACTTCGTGACCTGCATGGCAGATGCTTCGGGCCGTGACCTTGGCCAGTTCTTCACCTGGTATACGCAGGCCGGCACGCCACAGGTCACGGCGGCAACAGCATATGATCCGGCGAAGAAGCAGTTCACGCTGACGCTGGAGCAGGAGGTGAGGCCCACGACCGGCCAGGAGGAAAAGCAGCCCCTGCACATACCGATAAAGCTGGGCCTCGTTGATCCTGCAGGCCAAGACATGCCGCTCGATCTGGAAGGCGTCGGAAGCCTCAACGCGCCTCTCATCGAACTCACCGAACAGTGCCAGACATTCCGTTTCAACAATGTTGCGGAGCGGCCCGTGCTATCGCTCAACCGCGGCTTCTCCGCGCCAGTGAAGTTGCGGACCGCACACACATCCGCGGAACTCCTGTTCCTGATGGGACAGGACAATGACAGCTTCAACCGCTGGGAAGCGGGGCAGACGCTGGGCCGTGATCTGATCCTTTCGGCCTATGCCGGTGCAATCAGCCAAGCTGACGTCTCTGGCTTCGTGCAGGCGCTGCGCCAAATCCTCGATGATGTGTCCTTGGATGATGCCTTCAAGGCGATGATGCTGATCTTGCCCACCGAGAGCGAGATTGCCGCGGCGCTGGGACGCGATGTCGATACCGACAAGGTCCATGCGGCGCGGGACGATGTTCGCGGCCTCCTCGCTCGCGCCCTCGCGTCCAATCTGGAAGCGATCTGGGCGCGGACGGCTGAGACCGGTGCTTACCGCCCCGATCCCGCCTCCACCGCCCGGCGCGCCCTGCGGCAGGCAGCCCTTGCCCTGATGATTGTCGGGGACAATGTGCGCGGAATTCAGTGGGCTCTGGCGGAGCTGGATGGCCCGCACAATATGGGTGCCGAAATCGGGGCGTTGGGCGCTCTGGTGCAAATCGAGAGTCCTGAGCGTGAAGAGGCCCTGGAGCGCTTCCACCAGCGCCATTCAAATGAGCATCTCCTCATCGACAAATGGCTGATGCTCAACGCACAATGTGCCGGCACGAATGCAGCCGCACGCATCGAGGCACTCACCCGGCACCCCGATTTCAAATGGACCACACCCAACAAGGTCTATGCCCTGATCCTCGGATTCACTGGAGGCAACACAGCTGGCTTCAACGCTGCAGACGGCTCCGGCTACAGGCTTGTGGCAGACGCCATCCTGAAGCTCGACGCCATCAACCCGCAAGTAGCCTCGCGGGTCGCCACCAGCTTCAGAACCTGCAAGCTGCTTGATGAGGGGCGCAGGAAGGCGGCGGAAGCGGAGCTCGGCCGCATCCTCGCAGAACCTTCGCTATCGCGGGACGTGCTTGAAATCGTCGCGAAAATCGTCCGCGGCTGAGCACTTCGATAGCGCTGGACAAATCACCCCCTTTTCGAATCAATAGCCGGTGATTCGATGTGTGGTGGCGTCCGTGTTTTCAAAGTATCCCCGCCAGAAATACGCCGGGAAACAGGGGAAAAGATTGGGCAAGACGCATATCGGCGAGCTGTTCTTCAAGGAGAGGGTCCTCAGGGTTCCTTCACCTTGGCCAGGCCGATTTAAGCTCAGCATTGCGGAGCGACATCTCCGGCTGCTGATCACTGCGCTCATTGTGCTCTTCCTGTTGATGCTCGGAAGTTCGCTGCTGGTGCAGCTGACGGATAGCCGGACCACGCACGTCTCGGAACAGAACCGGCTCTCCACACTGTTCGGCCAGCTCGTGGCTCAGCGCATCAAGGCGGATTTTGCCGCGGCGAGCAATGCCGGGCGCACGCCGCCTGTCATCAACACCGATTATCTCCTTGGCCTTCTCCCCGGCGATGCGATGAGCGAGGAACGCGTGTTCGCGGTGATCCGCAGCACCGGAGAGATTCTGGCAAGCGTTCCAGCGTCTGAATCAATGGATGGGCAACCCATAACCAGCGTCCTGTCGCCCAGCTTCGTGACCGATGCCGGCCTCAACAGCGGAGAAATGTCTGAGCTGCGGCTCACTTCGGGTGAGGAGGCTCTGGTCAGCCTTTATGATCTGGGTGACTACCCCGGCAGCCTCCTGGTGCTGCAGCGCCAGCAGGACGTGCTGTCCGCCTGGCGCTCGAGCGTCACCCAGGTGACGGCGCTGTTCATCGTTACCTTCCTGGTTTTGATGCTGCTGGGAGCAGCCTTTCACTGGCAGGCTGCGAAGGCGGCCGAAGCGGATTCGATCCTCGGAGTTGCCACCGCGCGATTGGACAAGGCGCTGGACCGCGGCCAGTGTGGCATGTGGGACTGGGACGTGAGCCGCGGCATCATTTTCTGGTCGCGCTCCATGTTCAACATTCTCGGCATGCCGGTGAAGGGCGACTATCTGAGCTTCGGCGAGGTCGTGAGCCGCATACACGAGAGCGACACGGAGCTCGAGGAGTCGATCGAACAGTTGCTTGACGGGCAGATCACATCTTTCGACCAGGAATTCCGCATGCGCCACCAGGATGGCCATTATGTGTGGCTGCGCGCCCGGGTGGCCCTCGCCCCTGGTGAAACGGAAGGGCACCCGCATCTGATGGGTATCGTCTTCGACATCACCCAGCAGAAGCTTGCGGACAAGCTCAACAAGGAGGCCGAACTCCGTCTGAAGGATGCAATCGAGAACATCTCGGAAGCCTTCGTGCTGTGGGATGCCGACAACCGCCTGGTGCTGTGCAACTCGAAGTACCAGCAGTTTCATTCGCTTCCGGCCTCCGTCTGCGTTCCGGGCACGGCCTATGAGGATGTGGTGCGCACCGCAAAGGAGCCCGCGGTCCGCAAGCGCATCGGCCTCAAGGGCGAGACGGGCGAAGGCCGTTCCTTCGAGGTGCAGCTTGCTGACAGACGCTGGCTGCAGATCAATGAGCGCCGCACCAAGGACGGCGGCTTCGTGTCCGTGGGAACGGACATCACCGCCCTGAAACTTCAGGAAGAGCGGCTGCGTATGTCCGAGCGCGAGCTGATGATGACGGTGCGCGACCTGCAAAAGGAACGCATGCTGGCAGACCAGCAGGCCCAGCGCCTGGCGGACCTCGCCGACAAATATGCCCGCGAGAAGACCAGGGCCGAGGCGGCGAACCGGTCAAAATCCGAATTCCTCGCCAACATGTCTCATGAGCTGCGCACGCCCCTCAACGCAATTATCGGTTTCTCTGAGGTGATGCTGGCCCAGATGTTCGGGCCGATGGGGTCCGAAAAATATGCTGAATATTCGCGCGATATTCACAGGAGCGGGCAATTCCTGCTCGACGTCATTAACGACATTCTGGACATGTCCAAGATCGAGGCCGGCCGCATGGCGCTTGAATGCGAGACGTTGCCCGTCGATGCCGCGCTCGATGAGGTGATGCGCCTCATCACGCCACGTGCCTTTGAAGGCAAGGTGACGGTAGATCGCGAGGTACCGCAGGGCTTCACCCTGTGGGCGGATCGCCGCGCCTTCAAGCAGGTGCTGATCAACCTGCTGTCCAATGCGGTGAAGTTCACGCCGGAAGGCGGCCGGATCACCGTCGCGGCCTCCGCCGCCAATGGCTTCATGGTGATTGCGATCCGGGACACCGGCATCGGCATTCCGGCGCGGGACATCGAGAAGCTGGGGCGGCCCTTTGAACAGGTGGAAAACCAGTTCACCAAGACCAGAGGTGGCTCTGGCCTGGGTCTCGCCATTTCGCGCTCCTTCGTGGAGCTGCATGGCGGCACGCTAACCATCCGCAGCACGGTCGGCCAGGGCACGGAAGTCACGGTGACCTTCCCGTTGCGCCAGCCGGCCGCCAAGGTCGCCTGATCAGGGGGGCGACGGCTCCGGAGGAGGCGGCGGAGGTGGAGGCGGGCGATCCGGCGCACCACGCGTATTCTCATCGCGCCGGCGCAGCTCCAACGCCAGAAGCTTGCGCTCCTCCGGCTTCAACTTCTCGATCAATGTCAGAGCGGCCTTGTTTCCAGTGCTGACGAGCACGTCGCTCTGTGAGGCGAAGCTTTCCACGGCCGCCCTCACTTTGACGGCGTCATAGGGTTCGGCCTCGAGCGCTGAGGCCAGTGCTGCGATCGCCTGCCGCGCGCTGCGGCGTCCATCGCGGAAATTCTTGTCAAACCCCCGGAAGACCCCCAGCAATTCGGTGCGCCGCGGCCGCTCCAGCTCCGCGAAGAAGCGGCGCGGGATCAGCTGCATTTGTGCGCTGCGCGAGACCCGTTCCGGCGGGCCTTCCACGTAGAAACGCGCCACGCCCGCGCCAACGAACAAAAGGTTGACGGCCAGCGAGGCGATGAGCGCCAGCTTCAGCCAGTTCGGGTGGCGCCGGGGCGCGGCGGGCGTCGTGGCGGTTTCGCTCATGTGGTGCTGTCCTGGGCATGCGCATAGGCATCGGCGTCGCCCACACCGCCAAGATCATCGATCTGGCCATCGTCGTTCCAGGCAATCCCGCCGGTAATGGCGCTGGGCAACATGAAATCGAGCGTGCCCTGGGCCCCCAGATAGACGCCAAGGGCCAGCGAAGCGGCAAGCGGAAGCGCCGTGGCAAAGCGCCAGACGGGCGCCTTCGGGCGTGACCGGGGGGTGAAGGCGATGACCTCCGCGCCCTGCGGTTCTGCCTCGATCCGGGCCATCAGCCGCGCCGCGGCGCCGGCAGGAAGGGGTGGATCGGTTGCAAGCGCCAGCACCAGATCGATTTCGCGCGCCTCCACCACAAGGCTGGGAGAAGCATCTTTCAGGGCGCGCTCCGCCTCAGGCCAGCGGCTCACATCCGCACCGTAAATCTCCATGAGCTGGTCAGGACGCTTGTCCTTGCCGTGTTCCATGTCAGGTCCTCAACGTCCTGTTTCCGCCAGCCCGCCGAGCAGCTCGCGCCACGCGGTGGACAGGCTTTCCTTCAAGCTCCGGCGGGCCCGCGACAGGAGCGATTCGAGCGCATCTACGCTCACCTCCATGGCCGCCGCCGCCTCGATATTGGTCAATCCCTCGAAATAGACAAGCGACAGCGCCTGCCGTTGCCGCTCCGGCAGCCCGGCGATGCGCCGGTCGACGAGGCTTGCTGCCTGGGCACGGTCCAGCGGCGCATCGGGCCTGGCCTGCGGATCCGCGATCTCGGGTGCATCCTCGAGGGTGCCGGACCGGGGCTTGCGGCTCCGGTCGATCACCCCGTTGGAGGCAACCCGCATCAGCCAGCCCTTGAGCGCGCCGGCCTCGCGAACCTGTGCCGGATTCTTCCACAGCTTGACGAAGGCCTCCTGGGCAATGTCTTCTGCATCCGCTGCCCCGCCCGTCATCCGCCACACAAGCCGGTAGACCGGCTGGAAATAGCGGCTGACAAGCTCGGAGAAGGCCGCGTGGCTGCCCCCGGCTGCGGCCTCCAGCAGGCCGGCATCCGTCATCTGCTGGAAGGCCGAGGCATCGCGCGTCAAGTCTTCGTTCCAGGTGTCGCGTCAGTTGGATGTCTCTCCCGTAGCGGGTTTCACCGCTTTGGCAACCCGGTACTTACGCGCCTCCTGCAGGCTCACACCACCGTCATGGTCCGCGTCCGCTGCTGCAACCAGCCTATCCACCGAGGAGTCGAGCTCTGCCCGGGACACCTGACCATCCTTGTTACCGTCAAGCGCGGCGAGGATCCTGTCGCGGCGAAGGGCCATTGCCTTCTGGAGTGCGGTATCAATTTCCGCTGCCGTCACCTGGCCGTTTCGGTCCGCATCAAGGCTTTCAAAGCGCTTTTCGGCTCTCGGCGCCAGTTCCGCGGTCGTGATCTTGCCATTGGCATCAGTGTCGGCCTTGGTGAAAGACTTGGCCGTCTTGGGCAGATAAGGCTCCATGGCGAATGCCGTGGCGGGCACGACGGCCATGCTGCCAAAGATGGCGAGAGCGAGTGTCAGACGGTTCATGGACTGTTCCTCCTGTTGCTGTCCTGAAGGAAAGACGCAGGCGAAAGGTGTTTCCGTCGCTCACATCGTCAAGAAATTGGTCCGATCAGACGGTCGAACAGATTGGCGACTTCAGCTTGCGTATCCGCCAGCAGCGCCTCCGCCGCTGAAATATCCGGCGCCACGGCCGTGTTGGCCACCAGCATGTTCAGCGCAGGAAGCGCCTTGGCCGGATCATAGGGCCCGTCCACGCAAAGCCGCAGCATCTGGGTAAGCCGATGATACAGGAGCCCGGCCCGCTGCAGCACGCTGTGCACCATGTCATCGATCAGGCCCGCACCATGCAACCGGCTGAGGGCGGCAAGTGTGTTGGTGTCGAGCACGTCCGGGTGGCGGGATGCGTGGATCAGCTGCAGCGTTTGTGCGATGAATTCAAGCTCCACCAGGCCGCCGCGCGCGCGCTTCACGTCCCACACACCGTCTGACCCCTGCTCCCGCAGCATAAGTTTCCGCATGTCGATCACATCCGCCTTCACCTTCCCAGCATCGCGCGCCTCCATCAACGCACCGCGAATATGGAGGTTCAGGTCATTCATCAGCCCAGGGTCGCCGCAAACGGGCCGTGCCCTGGTCAGTGCCAGCATCTCCCAGGTCCAGGCCGAAGTCCGGTGATAGCTCTCAAAGCTCGCGAGGCTCGCGGCCACCGGCCCCTTGCTGCCCGAAGGGCGTAACCGCATGTCGACTTCGTAGAGCACTCCTTCGGCAGTGGGAGCGGAAACCGCCGCGATCAGCCGCTGAGCGCTTCGCGCATAATATTGGCCGATGCTGAGGGGCCTTGGTCCGTCGCTCGTCTCCGCCCCCTCCCCGGCATCGTAAACAACGATGAGATCGAGGTCGGATCCCGCCGTCATCTCCCGGCCGCCGAGCTTTCCCATGGCAATTACCGCGCTGCGTCCACCGGGCACATGGCCGTGACGGCGTGCCAAATCTTCCGCCACCGCCGCGTCGAGCCGCGCGAGGAGGAGCTCGGCCAGATCAGAAAAGGCACGGCCCGTCTCCGCCGCTCCCGCCGTCTCGGACAGAACCCGCACGCCGATCCGAAACCCCTGCTCCTTGCCGATGATGCGCGCCCGGTCTGCCACATCGTCAAGGCTGAGACCCTCCGGCATCGCAGCAGCGATCAGACTGGCGATCTCCCCCTCCGTGGGGAGTGCTGAGAAGAAACCAGGGTCCAGCACGGCATCCAGCACCTTTGGCCTGCGGCTCAACTGTTCCGCCAGCCGCGGCGCGCTGCCGAGAATGGTGGCGAGCAGATCCAGAAGCCTCGGGTTCGCCTTGAGGAGCGAGAATAGCTGCACGCCTGCCGGAAGCTTGCTCAGGAAGCGGTCGAAGGCGAGGAACGCCAGGTCGGCATCGCCCATCGCGGCGAGGGCCGAAAGGAGCTTCGGCATTAGCTCCGTCAACAGCTCGCGGGATTTGGCGCTGCGGGTCGCGGCATAGCGCCCGAAATGCCAGCCGCGGATGGTGGCGGAGACTTCGCTGGGGCTGCGGTATCCCATGCGCGTCAGGGTCTCGATCGTCTCCGGATCGTCCTCGCCTCCGGTGAAGACGAGGCTTCCCGTGTCGGTTCCAAGCTCGCCCGCGGATTCGAACAGCCGGGCATAGTGGCCCTGAACGCATTCGAAGGTCCCGCGAAGCTCCGCATCGAAATCTTCTGCTTGCTCAAAGCCCGAGAAGCGCGCGAGGGCGGTAAAGGGGTCATCTTCCACGGGAAGGGAATGCGTCTGCTCATCATTCACCATCTGCACCCGGTGTTCGATCGTCCGCAGGAAGCGGTAGGCCGAGGTGAGTTCTGCCGCAGCCTCTTGGCTGATCCATTGTGCACCAGCCAGAGCCTCGAGCATCGCCACCGTGCTCCGCCCGCGGAGCTTCGGGTTACGCCCGCCGGCGATCAGCTGCTGGGTCTGCACGAAAAATTCGATCTCGCGGATGCCGCCGCGGCCGAGTTTCAGATTATGGCCTCTGACCTTGATCTCGCCATGCCCCTTCACCGCATGGATCTGCCGCTTCATCGACTGGACGTCCGCAATTGCTGCAAAGTCCAGGTACTTGCGCCAGACATAGGGTTTGAGCCGGTCAAGGAATTCTTCGCCGAGGTCAATGTCTCCCGCCGCAGCGCGTGCCTTGATCATTGCGGCGCGCTCCCAGTTCTGGCCCTGGTTCTCATAATAGAGAGCCGCTGCCTCGATCGAAATCGCAACTTGCGTGGCGCGCGGATCAGGCCTCAGACGCAAATCGGTGCGGAAGACATAGCCATCCTCGGTCACGTCCTGCATAAGCTGCACAAGCCGCCGCGTGAGACGGACGAAGAAGGTCGAGGCATCCCCCGGATCTGAAAGAAGCGGGGTCAACGGATCATACAGAATGATCAGGTCGATATCACTCGAGTAATTGAGCTCATGCGCCCCTTGCTTGCCCATGGCGAGCACCGCGTAGCCACATGCCTTAAGCGGTTGTGCAGGGTCGTCGAGTGTCACCTTTCCCAACCGTGCAAAATCGGAGAGCAGCCAGCTCAGCGCGGCCTGCAACGCACCATCGGCGAAGGTCGTTAGGGCGGCCGTCACCTCTTCCACATCCCAGCGCCGCCCGAGATCGGCCACCGCCGTCAGCAACGCCACCCGCTTCTTCAATTGCCGCAGCCGGCACATGACCTGCGGCTGGGAAAGAGCAGGATCAATATCGCGAAGCCCGCCGAGCTGCAGGGCCAGCAATTCATCCGCATCCTCGCGGAACACCCGTCCCGCGAAAGCGGGATCACGCAGCATCAACTGCCGGAGAAACGGAGACCCACCGGCAATCGCCTCCGCCAGCGCTTGCTGCTCAGCCGGAATGACACCAGCGGGCATTCCTGCGCGGAAGAGCGAATTGGACTCGTCACTGCGTTGAGGTCGGGGGAGCAATGGCAACATGGGGGCTATCTAACCCATGTCACGCGCGGGGGAAACAGCATGGAAAACACATGATGGCAAAGCCCCAACGCCCGGCAGCTAGTCCTCCCGCCAGACCGGCAGCACCAGGCTGGCCTTGAGCCCAGGTGCATTGTCTTCCAGCAGCAGCGTGCCCTTGTGGAGCTTCATGACGCCGGAGACGAGGCTTAGTCCCAGGCCGTTTCCCGGCTTCGTTCGGCTCGCATCAAGGCGCACGAAGCGCTCGGTGACGCGGCTGCGGTCTTCCTCCGGAATGCCCTGGCCGTGATCGGCAACGGTGATCACCACCTTGTCGCCGTCGATGGCGCCCGTGATGGTGATGTCGGGTTTCTCTCCTTCGGGGGCGCCATATTTGAGGGCGTTGTCCAGTAGATTCGTCATTGCCTGTGCGAGAAGCTGGCGGTCTCCGGTGACCATCAATCCCTCAGGGGCGGTGCAGGTCAGCGTGCCGCCCTCCTCCTCGGCCATCGGCTCGTAGAGCTCGACGACATCGGCAATGATCTGGCTGGCATCTATTGCCACAAGGCCACTGCGTGCTTGGCCTGCTTCGGCGCGGGCGATGGAGAGAAGCGCGTTGAAGGTATCGAGCAGACGGTCAGACTCATCCACCGTGTTTTCCAATGCAGAGCGGTAGTCCGCCTCTCCGCCGGAGCGGAGTGCGGCCTCCACCCTTGCCTTGATGCGGGTCAGAGGTGTTTTCAGATCATGTGCGACGTTGGAAGAGACTTCCTTCATCGCCGCCATCAGGCTTTCGATCTGGTCGAGCATTTCATTCAGCGCCAGGGCGAGGCGGTCAAGCTCATCGCCTGAGCCCTTGACGGGCATGCGCCCTGCCATGTTGCCGGCCATGATGGTGCGGCTCGCCTCAGTAATGGCATCGACGCGGCGGAGGAAGTTCCGGCTCATCAGCAAACCGCCGCCCAGGCCCAGCACCAGAGCAATGGCGAGTGCATAGAAAATCGTCTGGCGGATGATGTTGGCGAACTGGCGAAGTGCTTCCACATCGCGTCCGACAACAAGTTCAAATCCCCCGGCCAGAGTCGTATAGAAAGCGCGTGCGATGTGATTTTCGCGCGCCGCGCCATTCTGCACATCGATGGGGAATTCGATCCAATTGGCCTCGCCCCGCGGAATGGCAGGCAAGTCCGTCATGTTGCCCGCAATGCGAAGCCCTGAGGGTGCGGCGAGGAGATAGACCGCTCCGCTGTCATCATCGCTGCGGCGGCGGATCGTATCGATGATGCCGTTCAGTCCGCGCTGGCTGTATTGATCGGCCAGCGCCTGAACCTCGGCGCGAATCGTCTCGTCCGTCTGCCGCTCCAGCAGAACGGCGGTGTTCCAGTAGACATAGCCAAGCAGTGCCGAAACGGAGACGGCAAACAGGATGAGATACAGCGCCGCGAGGCGGAAGGTGGACGTGCGGAGAAGCTTTATGCGCCCCGTCACTTGTCGCGGATCATGTAGCCCGCACCGCGCACGGTCTGCAGGATGGGCTCTTCATGGCCCTTGTCGATCTTGCCGCGCAACCGCGAAATGTGCACGTCGATCACATTGGTTTGCGGGTCGAAGTGATAGTCCCAGACATTCTCGAGCAGCATGGTGCGGGTCACGATATGGCCAGCGTTGCGCACGAGATACTCGAGCAATTTGAACTCCCGCGGCTGCAGCAGAATGGGCTTGCCGGCGCGGGTCACGGTGCGGGTCAGAAGGTCAATCTCGAGGTCTGCGGCCTTCAGCCGGGTGGCGAGGGGCGCTTCCTTCGCACGGTGGCCGAGGTTCTCGACGCGCGCGATCAGCTCCGCGAAGGCATAGGGCTTGCCGAGGTAATCGTCACCTCCGGCACGCAAGCCCTTCACCCGCTCATCGACGTCGCCCAGGGCGGAGAGGATCAGCACCGGCGTCTGGATATTGTGTTCGCGCAGCTTGCGGATGATGGTGAGGCCATCGATCTTCGGCAGCATGCGGTCGACGATCAGGACGTCATGCTTGGCTTCGAGTGCCAGCCCCAAGCCTTCTTCGCCATCGGCGGCATGGTCGGCCACGTGGCCAGCCTCGGCCAGGCCTTTCACAAGCCAGCTCGCCGCTTCTCGATCGTCTTCAATCACTAGGATGCGCATGGGATGGCGGGCGGGCGTGGCTGTCCAAACGTGGGAATCGTGCTCACTAACTTGCATGTTCCATCTCCAATGAAAAGGGGGGCGCGGAGGAGGCGGTCCGGGGGAGGACCTTGTCTCCTCCGCGCAAAGGCACGCGAGACGCGGAGCGGGGGGTGGGGGCTTTGTCCGCGTGCCCTTTTCTGTGTCAGCAGACCTTTCTAAGGTCAGCCCTTGGCGGTCGGCAGGGCAACAAAGCGCTGGCCGTCGTCGGTCTTGACCAGCAGCAGCACGCGCTTCTTGTCATTGCCCTTCAGCGCAGTGCGGACATCCGACGGCGTATGGACCTCGGTGCCAGCCACTTCGAGGATGGTGTCACCGGCCTTCAGCCCGCGCTCGGCGGCTGCACTGTCCGGGGCCACTTCGAGGACCGTCACGCCGGCGCCGTCCTGGGCGGGCGCAACCTTGAGGCCGAGAGCGGCAAGCGAAACGCTCTTCTCGCCGTCATCTTTGCCGGCATCACCGGAGGCCATCTTCGGGTCATCGGGCATGGTGCCGATCTTCACGTCGAGAACCACCGTCTTGCCATCGCGTACGACGCTCATGGGAACGGTATCGCCCGGCTTGATACCAGCCACCTTGCGCGACAGATCGCGCGAGTCGGAGATCTCCTTACCGTCCAGCTTCAGGATGGTGTCACCCTGCTTGATGCCGGCGGCGAGTGCAGGCGAGTCCTCGGTGACGTTGGCGACGATGGCGCCCTTGGCTTCCTTGAGGCCCAGGCTCTCGGCGATGTCCTCGGTCACCGGCTGGATCTGCACACCGAGCCAGCCGCGCGTCACCTTGCCGTTTTCCTTCAGGCTCTCGATCACGTTTTCAGCGGTCGAGGCCGGAATGGCGAAGCCAATGCCGACGGAACCACCCGAGGGAGAGAAGATCGCGGTGTTGATGCCCACGACTTCGCCTTCGAGGTTGAAGGCGGGTCCGCCGGAGTTGCCACGGTTGATGGCGGCGTCGATCTGCATGAAGTTGTCATAGGGGCCGGAGCCGATGTCACGGCCAAGTGCCGAGACGATGCCGGTCGTGACCGTGCCGCCGAGGCCGAAGGGGTTACCGACCGCCATCACCCAGTCACCGACGCGCGGCTCTTCCTTGGTGAAGGACACGTGATCGAACTTCTTGTCGTCAGCCTTGATCTTGATGAGGGCCAGATCGGTCTTGGGATCGGTGCCGATCACGGTTGCCTTGTATTCGGTGCCGTCCTTCATGGTGACGGAGACTTCATCCGCATCCTTGACGACGTGGTTGTTGGTCACCGCATAGCCGTCGGCCGAGATGATGAAGCCAGAGCCCATCGCCATGCCGCCACGCGGATGCTGGTCTTCGTTGTTGTCACCCTGGCCCTGGCCATTCATGCCGGGCATGTTGCGGAACTGCGGGAACTGTTTGAAGAAATCTTCCATGCCATTGGGAAGCTGCTTCTGGCTGCCGCCCTGGTCATCGGCTTCGGCCGCGGCCACATTGGCATACTTCACCTGCACGCTGACGACGGCGGGCATCACCCGGTCGACGAGATCCGCGAAACCCTTGGACGGGTCGATGGCAGCGGCCTGCAGCTGGTTCTGCGCCGTGGCGGGGGTGGAGGGAAGAACCGACGCGGCGGTCACCATCGCAGTGGCGGCCATCAGGCCGGCGGCGAAAGCACCAAGCGTCTTGCGGTTCGTAGCTGAGGACATTTGCTGGTCTCCATCGATTGTTATTGTTCTCGATGGTCACAAGCTAGGTTCCCGCGCCTTACGGATACCTGTCCGGCAGATGAAACTTCGGTAAGTCTTGCGGCAGACTGCGGGTTATTCCATGGCCTGTTGAAGAGCCCGCTTCTCAGCCTCCGTAAGTGGTGCTTCCGGCACCACTTCCGCCCGCCTGCGGCGGAGAATCAGCACAGCACCCGCAATCAGAAGGGCAGCGAAAGGCGTGCCCCAGAGCAGAATCGTCTCGGACGTGAATTGCGGCTTCAGCAGCACGAACTGGCCGTAGCGCTCGACGACATAGTCCATGATCTGGGCGTCACTTTGGCCCTTGCTCAATTGCTCCCGCACCAACGTGCGCAGATCCTTGGCCAGCGGCGCCTCCGAATCATCAATCGACTGGTTCTGACAGACGAGGCAGCGCAGCTGCGCGGAAATTGCGCGTGCCCGCTGTTCGAGTGCAGGGTCCTTCAGCTGCTCGTCCGGGGTCAGCGCCATGGCCGGTGAAAGCGCTGCGAGAAACACCACTATGGCCAGGAGTTTCCTCATTCAGCCGCCACCGTGCGGGGTTGAACCGCCCGCTTGGGCGCACCCACGCGGTAGCGCCGGTCGGAGATGGACAGGAAGCCGCCCAAGAACATGATCACCGCTCCTGCCCAGATGAAATTGACGAAAGGATTGTAATACATCCGCATGGCCCGCGCGCCGCCTGTCGTCTGGTCGCCCATTACCACGTAAACATCGCCCAGCACCGTCTGATAGAGGCCCACTTCCGTCGTGGGCATGCCGGACGGCTTGAAGTTGCGCTTCTCGGAACGAAGCGTGGTGATCTCACGCTCCCCCTCCATGACGCGGAAGGTGCCCACGCGGCCCGTGTAATTGGGGCCCGTCAGCGGCGCCTCGCCGAGGAAGGTTACGGTATAGGCGCCGACGGGCGTTGATTCACCCGGCTTCAGCGCCACGATCACCTCGATGCGCCAGAGCGAAATGGCGATAACGCCGGCCACCAGAATACCAAGGCCGCCATGGGCGACCGCGGTACCAATGGCAGAGCGCGGAAGGCCCGCAAGGCGGTGCCAGCTTGTCGCCAGTGGCACCTTGCCCAGCCCGACCTTGGCCGCCACATCGGTGATGGCGCCAAAGAACAGCCAGGCCGCCACCGCCATGCCCACGGGTGCAAGCCACGGCCCATGCAGCTTCAGCGCCAGCACGATGAGGCCCACGAGCACGGCCAGCGCCAGCGCGATCCACAGCCGCTTCAGCGCCAGCCCCACATCGCCCCGCTTCCACGCAAGGAAGGGGCCTACCGGAACGATCAGCAGCAAGGGCAGGATGATGGGCCCGAAGGTCAGGTCGAAATAGGGCGGGCCTACTGAAATCTTGTCGCCATTCCAGGTTTCGAGCGCCAGCGGATAGAGCGTGCCGACGAACACAGCGAGGCAGGCGACGCACAGCAGCAGATTGTTGAGAACGAGGCTTCCTTCGCGGCTCACAGGCGCAAAGAGGCCTCCCGCCTTCAGTGCAGGCGCGCGCCAGGCAAAGAGCGTGAGCGCACCGCCGATGAACACGCAGAGAATTCCCAGGATGAAGGAGCCGCGCGCGGGATCGACCGCGAAGGCATGAACCGATGTGAGAACGCCCGAGCGCACCAGGAAGGTGCCCATCAGCGACAGCGAGAAGGCAAGGATCGAGAGCAGCACCGTCCAGATCTTCAGCGCATTGCGCTTCTCGACCACGATTGCCGAGTGGATGAGGGCCGTTGCCACCAGCCATGGCATCAGGCTGGCATTTTCGACGGGGTCCCAGAACCAGTAGCCGCCCCAGCCAAGCTCGTAATAGGACCACCAGGATCCCATGGCGATGCCTACGGTCAGGAACATCCACGCCACCAGCGTCCACGGCCTCACCCAGCGCGCCCAGGCGGCATCGACACGGCCTTCGATCAGGGCCGCCACGGCGAAGGCAAAGGCAATCGAAAGGCCCACATAGCCCGCGTAGAGGAAGGGCGGGTGGAAGGCCAAAGCCGGGTCCTGCAGGATGGGGTTCAGGCCGTTTCCTTCAACCGGCGGCGGAAACACGCGGGTGAAGGGATTGGACGTGAGCACGATGAACAGAAGGAAGGCCAGGCCCACGGAGCCCTGAATGGCCAACACGCGGGCGCGAAGCTCAAGCGGCAAGTTCTGGCCGAATACGGCGACAGCCGCGCCATAAAGCGCCAGGATCAGCACCCAGAGCAGCATGGAGCCTTCGTGGTTTCCCCATACGCCGCTGATCTTGTAGAGCATGGGTTTGGCCGAATGCGAATTCTCGATCACATTCTGAACCGAGAAGTCGGAGACGACATAGGCGTGGGTCAGTGCTGCAAATGCAATGGCAATCAGGATGAGCTGCAGCACCGCTGCAGAAATTCCGGCGCGCATCGCCGCCACGTCGCCACGCTGTGCGCCCCACAGCGGCACCACAAATTGGTAAAGCGCCACGCCAAGCGCAAGGATCAGCGCGAAATGTCCGATTTCTGCTATCATTGCCCTGCTCCCTTGCCAAGCTTCACGCCCTTTTCCTTCAGGCTGTTCGCCAATTCGCGCGGCATATAGTTCTCGTCATGCTTGGCGAGCACAGTGTCCGCCACGAAGCTGCCGTCCGGCTGCAGCTTGCCTTCCGTCACCACGCCCTGGCCCTCGCGGAACAGGTCCGGCAGAATGCCGTCATAAGTCACGGTCACGGCCTTGATTGTGTCGGTGACGCCAAAGCTGGTCACGGTGCCTGGGCCCTTCTTCACGCTTCCCTGCTCCACCATGCCGCCCAGCCGGATGCGCTGGCCGGGCTGCACATGGGTGTCGGCCAGATCGCTTGGCGTGTGGAAGAAAGTGATGGTGTCGGACAAGGCATAGAGCACCAGTCCGGCGGCAAGCCCCAGTACGGTGAGGCCGCCCAATATCAGGGAAAGGCGCTTCTGCTTCCGTGTCATTCGATCTTCATTTCCCTGGCGAGGCTGGCAATCTGGGCCAGCGCATCTTCATTGCCGCTATATTGCGCCAGCGCCTTGTCATACGCTGCCTTGGCCTGGCTGGTGTCCCCCAGCACGGCGCGCGCGCGGATCAGCCGCAGCCAGCCATCGAGATTGTCCGGGTTGGCTTTGAGCTTCTCCTCCAGCCCATCGACCATGGAGCGGATCATCGCCTGCTGGTCTCCGGCACTCATGCTGGCGGCGTCCTGAACCGTTTTTTGATCCAGTGCCGGGGGCTTCGCCGCCTGGTCCTGCATTTCCGCCAGAAGCATCTGCCGCCAGGGTGCGTCAGCTGGCGTGTCCTTAAGGAAGGCCTCAAAGGCAGCCTTCGCCTCCGCTAGCTTGCCCTCCTGCTTCAGGGCGAGTGCATCGTAAAACCGGGCTTTGGGCATTTTTGGGTCCAGAACGAGGGCCTGCTTGAACAGCGTGTGCGCCTCCGCCGGAACCATGCCCTGGCTCGCCATCACCAGCGCCTCCCCGTAGTCCGAGATGTTCTGAGCGGTAGGGGCAGATAGCCGCAGGATATTGCGGGAAGCTTCGGCCGCGTCATCCCAGCGCATGGCGCGGCGATAGGCCGGCGCCAGGATCTGCCAGCCCTGGAGATCGTCGGGCGTTTCGGCCAGGTGGCGTTCCACCTTGGCAATCAGCGCATCAAAATCATTGTTCTTCTCGGCATCCGCCATGCGCTCCGCCAGCGGCACGTCGGCGAGCATCGGGCTTCCGGCGTCAATGTAAAGCGGCAGCGCCACGGCGGGGATGATCAGCGCGCCCAGAATGGCAATCCACGGCAGTGCCTCAGTCCCCTTGCTGCGGGACGGGTTCTGCGATGCGGCGATCAGCCGCCGCGAAATCTCGTTCCGCGCCGCCTCTGCATCGGCCTGGCCAATCGTGCCGCGCTCCACGTCACGGTCCAGTTCGACCAGCTGGTCGCGGAACACAGCGCGGTCATAGGCATCGCGCTCGGCCTCGGTCGGGGCCCCCTTGCCGCGCACCACGGGCCACAGCAGTGCTGCGATCACGGCCGCGGTCATTGCGGCAAAAACGATCCAAATCATGGTAGTCATGAGATATTCCCGTGAGGGGTATTAGTGCAATTCATCCTGCCCTGCCAATTCCCGGTCGCATTGTCGCATGGTGGCGCCGGGGTGTCGGAAAATCCTTGGTGGCCTGAGTGGCCATTTGTTAGATAGCCCCAGTTGCAAGGAATTCACCACCATGAAGCCGCGCTATTCCATTTTTTCGCTCGCGCGAAACGCCATGAACTACCACAAGGATTGGGAACGCGCCTGGCGTTCTCCCAATCCGAAGCAGGAATATGACGCAGTCATCGTCGGCGCGGGCGGTCATGGGCTGGCAACCGCCTATTACCTGGCCAAGAACCACAAGATGACCAATATCGCGGTTGTGGAAAAGGGCTGGCTCGGCGGCGGCAACACCGGGCGCAATACCACCATCATCCGTTCGAATTACCTCCAGGACCCGTCCATCGCCATTTATGAGCTTGCGCGCTCGCTCTATGAGGACCTGGCGCAGGAGCTGAACTACAACGTCATGTTCAGCCCGCGCGGCGTCTTGATGCTGTGCCAGACGCAGCATGAGTTCCGCGCCTTCCAGCGTACCGCGCACGCCAACCGCCTCGCAGGCCTCGATTGCCGCATGGTGACGCCGGCGGAAGTGAAGGAAATCGTCCCCATCATCAATGACGATCCGAACTGCCGCTACCCCATCCTCGGCGCCTATTACCAGCCGCGCGGCGGCACCGGCCGGCATGATGCGGTTGCCTGGGGTTATGCCCGTGGCGCCGACTCGCTTGGCGTTGACATCATCCAGAATTGCGAAGTGACCGGCATCCTGCGGGACGGCGGCAAGGTGACGGGCCTCGAGACGACGCGCGGCGTGATCCGTACCAAGAAGATCGGCGTCGTCACCGCGGGCCATGTCTCCACCATCATGGACATGGCGGGCGTAAGGATGCCGATCGAGAGCCAGTGCCTGCAGGCGCTGGTCTCTGAGCCGATCAAGCCGGTGATCGACTGCGTGGTCATGGCCAACACGGTGCATGGCTACATGAGCCAGTCGGACAAGGGCGAGCTCGTCATCGGCGGCGGCACGGACCCTTACAATAATTACTCGCAGCGCGGCTCTTTCCCGGCGCTCGAACACACGGTCTCTGCGCTGGTCGAGACCTTCCCCATCATCTCCAGGCTCCGCATGCTCAGGCTGTGGGGCGGCATCGTGGACATGACGGGTGACCGCTCGCCGATCATTTCCAAGACGCCGGTTGACGGACTGTTCGTCAATTGCGGCTGGGGCACCGGCGGCTTCAAGGCCATTCCGGGATCGGGCTGGGTCTTTGCCGATACCATCGCCAATGACCGGCCGCACCCCATTGCCGAGCCCTTCGGTTTGAACCGCTTCCAGGAAGGCCGCCTGATCGACGAATCCGTCGCAGCCGCGGTCGCCCACTAGGAGAGAAACGATGCTTGTCGTCAAATGTCCCGTCTGCGGTGCTGAAGGTGACGAAACGGATTTCCACGCTGCGGGCCAGGCCCATGTGCGCCGCCCGGCAACCTATGATCCGGCCCATGTGACGGATGCGGAACAGCGCGACTATCTGTTCATCCGCTATAATCCAAAGGGCCTCCATTTTGAGCGCTGGCGCTGTGACCGCGGCTGCGGCAAATGGTTCCACGCCGCGCGGGACACGGTGACGCTCGAATTCAAGGCCTTCTACGGCATCACCGAACTGCCGCCGGCTGACGTCATTGCCCAGGCAACCGGTCAGTGGGCTGATTATTTCGCCGAACGCCTGAAACGCCAGAACCCGGAAGGGACTGAGGCATGAGCAAGCCATATCGTCTCAGCACCGGCGGCCACCTCGTGGACCGCACGAAGAAGGTCAGCTTTTCGTTTGACGGCAAGACGCTCAGCGGTTTCGCGGGCGACACCGTCGCCTCCGCCGTTCTGGCGTCCGGCCAGCGCGTCTTCGGGCGCAGCTTCAAATATCACCGGCCCCGCGGCGTGGTGGGCCTGGGCTCCGAGGAAATGAACGCGCTACTGGGTGTGGGCGAAGGGGCAAGGCATGAGCCGAACCTGAGGGCCACCCAGGTTGAGATCTTCAACGGCCTCTCTGCTGTCTCGCAAAACCGCTGGCCCTCGCTCAACTTCGATGTGGGCGCCATCAACAACACCTTCTCGCGCTTCATTCCGGGCGGCTTCTATTACAAGACGCTGATGTGGCCTGCCTCCTTCTGGAAGCATGTCTATGAGCCGTTCATCCGCCGTGCGGCAGGCCTCGGCAAGGCGCCAGAAGGCCGCGATCCCGACCGTTACGAGCAGATCCATGTCCATTGCGATGTACTGGTGATCGGTGGCGGTGTGGCAGGCCTCGCCGCGGCCGAAGCGGCTGCGGCCTCTGGCGCCAAGGTCATCCTCGCGGATGAGAACCCGCGCTTTGGCGGGCTCGCGGATATTTCGGGCGGCACCATTGATGGCCAGTCCCTCACAAAGTGGGCAGACTCGAAGGCAGCTGCACTCGCTGCTGCCGGGAATGTGCATGTCCTCAACCGCACCACGGTCGTCGGCCACTGGCACCATAATTTCCTCATGCTGTTCGAGCGCGTGGCGGATCATGATCCGGCACTCCTCTCTCAAGGCGTTCCGCGCCACCGCCTGTGGAAGGTGCGGGCACATCAGGTGATCCTCGCCACGGGCGCGCTCGAGCGGCCGATCGCCTTCGCCAATAATGACCGCCCCGGCGTGATGCTCGCCTCCGCCGCGCGTGGCATGGTGGAGCGTTATGGCGTGGCGCCCGGTTCCTCGGGTGTCGTCTTCACCAACAATGACGATGCCTATCAGACCGCCATCGTGCTGAAGGATGCAGGTGTGGGCGTTCGCGTCGTGGACTCGCGCGCGCGGGCCGAAGGCGCACTTCCCAACAAGGCGCGTGAGATGGGCATTCCCGTCGATGCGGGCTCCGTCATCTCTGCAGTCAACACCAGCTGGGGCGGGCTTGGCATCACGGATGTCAAAGTCGCGTCCTATCGCAAGGGTCAGGGCCGGGTCATCAAGGAAACCAAGGTCGCCTGCGATTTCGTCGCCATGTCCGGCGGCTGGAATCCGGCGCTCCATCTCTGGTGCCACAATGGCGGCAAGATCCGCTTTGATGACACGCTGCAGTCTTTCCGCCCTGACCGCCATCATGACAAGATCACAGCCATCGGCGCCGCCAACGGCCACTTCGCGCTCCCGCAGATTCTCGAGGAGGCTTATGGCGCGGGCTCCCGCCTGTCAGGCCACGGCAATCTGCACCCCGTTCCAACGGCCGTGCAGGCGGAAGAGCGCGCGCTGGAGCCCATCTGGTTTGCGCCCGCAACGGGCAAATACAATGAAGGCAACAAGCACTTCATCGATTTCCAGAATGACGTGACGGCGGCCGATCTCGAACTCGCCCAGCGCGAAGGCTATGAGTCGGTCGAGCACACGAAGCGCTACACCACCTTCGGCATGGCAACCGACCAGGGCAAGACCTCTAACCTCAATGGCCTCGGCATTCTGTCGGAAGCAACGGGCAAGTCGATCCCCGAGATCGGCATCACCACCTTCCGCCCGCCCTATACGCCTTTCTCCTTCGGCGCGATTGCGGGCAATCTCACCAAGGATCTGTTCCTGCCCATCCGCCGCACCGCCGTCTACCAGTGGCATCTGGACCATGGCGCCGTGTGGGAACCCGTGGGCCAATGGCGCCGCGCCTATACTTACCCCCGTGCTGGCGAAGACAAGCACGCGTCGATTGACCGGGAAATCCTCAGTGTGCGGAACAAGGTCGGCCTGCTCGATGCCTCGACGCTGGGCAAGATCGAGATCAAGGGGCCGGACGCGGCTGAATTCCTTGACCGCATGTACACCAACATGTTCTCGAGCCTGAAAGTGGGCAAGTGCCGCTACGGGCTGATGATGAATGAGTTGGGCTTCCTGTCGGATGACGGCGTCACGGTGCGCCTGGGCGAGGATCACTTCCTCATGCACACGACGTCCGGCGGCGCGGACCGCATCGCCGCCTGGCTGGAGGAATGGCTTCAGACGGAGTGGACGCATTACAAGGTCTTCGTCACACCCGTCACCGAGCAATGGTCGCAATTCGCCATTGCGGGTCCACGCGCGCGTGACGTGCTGCAGACGCTCGATCCCGATTTCGAGATCTCGCATGCAGCGTTGCCGCATATGTCCTTTGTCGAGGGCAAGCTTGGCCCTTACCCCGTGCGGCTGTTCCGCATCAGCTTCTCGGGCGAACTCTCCTACGAAATCGCAACGCCCGCCAATTACGGGCTCGGCCTGTGGAACGCCATCATCGCGGCCGGTGCGGAATTCGGCCTCGAGCCCTATGGCACCGAAGCGCTTCACGTGCTCCGCGCCGAGAAGGGCTATATCGTGGTGGGCGATGAAACCGACGGCACCACGACCCCCATCGATGTTGGCCTCGACGGGCTGGTCTCCAAGAAGAAGGCGGATTTCATCGGCAAGCGCTCGCTGGAACAGTCCTTCCTCAAGGGTCCGAACCGCAAGCAGCTCGTGGGCCTCCTCACCGAGGATCCAAATGACGTGCTGCCCGATGGGGCTTATGCGGTGGCCCAGGTGAAAGATAAGCCGCCGATGGAGATGATCGGCCAGGTCACCTCCTCCTATAAATCCCCAACGCTCGGCCGCTCCATCGCCATGGCGCTGATCGAGAATGGCCGCGCGCGGATGGGCGATTCCATCTCCTTCCCGCTTCCCGGCGGCAAGGTCATCCGCGCCACGATCACCGATACGGTCTTCTATGACAAGGAAGGGGCCAAGCTGAATGTCTGAGCTCTCATACGCTTCGCCGCTGGCCGGGCTTGCACAGCCTCCGGACCTGGCGATTTCCATCCGCGAAATCCCGGACCGCGGCATGATCGATCTCCGCGGCCTGGCCACGGATCCTGCCTTCATGTCCGCCGTGCAGGACGTGCTGGGCGTGGCCCTTCCCATCGCCCCCCGCACATCCGTCAGCTGGGGCGACATCAAGGTCCTCTGGCTCTCGATCGACCAGTGGCTGATCCTCAGCACACGGACGAAAGCGCATGAGCTGCTGGCCCATCTCAAGGCCGCGCTGGCCGGGATTCATTCCTTGGCCGTCGATGTCTCGGACATGCGCGCCGTGATCCGCCTTGAAGGAGACGGCATCCGCGAGATCCTGATGAAGGGCACCTCGCTGGACCTGCTCGCCCCCGAATATAAACCCGGCTGCTGCCGCCGGATGCGCTACGCGGAAATTGCCGCCCTGCTGCATGTCGTGGAGGATGAGGTGTTCGACATCTACGTCTTCCGCTCCTACGCCCACTACACCTGGAGCTTCCTCAGCGCCACGGCGCGGGAGAGCGCCAAGGTGAAGTTGTTCGGCGCGCAGGATTTGGGGGATTAGGGCATTCGCCCAACCAACATTCACCTTGCCCGGGCTTGACCCGGGCATCCTTTTTCTCACCTCACATCAGCTGGTCATAGAGATCGATCCACCCCGGATTGTTCTTCTCCACAAGTGGGATCTTCCAAGCACGTGACCAGTGCTTAACGGTCTTCTCGCGCTGCACAGCATCCATGAACATCGCATATTCCTCGCAGTGCACGCGCATCGTGAGGCCAAATCTGCTGGTGAAACCGTCAAGCAATCCCATACGGTGCTCATAGGCTCTGCGTGGCAAATCTGTCGTGGATCCGGCATACAGCACACCACGCGCACGGTTGGTCATGATGTAGAAAAAGCCGCTGGGCATAGCGCATGAGGCAATAAAGAAGATGCCCGGGTCAAGCCCGGGCAAGGTGAAAGATAAGAATTATTAACTCTCTTTCCTCTCACCATGCCCGGGCTTGACCCGGGCATCCTTTTCCGCGGCCGAGACCGTCCTACTTCACCGTCCCCAACCACCCGAACAGCTTGTCGAATCCCCCGAACGGATAGAGATGCGGGGCGGCAATGCCCAGTTCGGGGCGGGCGTAGTGGAGCTCTGCCAGCCCCGCCACGAAATCATCCGGCGTGTTGACGCTGAGCAGCTTGGTGATGTTCAGCGCCTGCTTGCGGATGAAGCGCGCGGAATTGCCCACGCCGCACATGGCTGCATATTTGACCAGCGTCTTGATGGTTGCGGGGCCGGGCACGCCCACATGGATCGGAAGGTCGATCCCTGCGGCGCGGAGCGTCTTCGCCCAGTCGGCAACCGGCTCCGCCTCGAACAGGAATTGCGTGGCGATAAAGCCCTGGAGGCCATTGGCCTTCAGGTAGGCCTGCTTTTCCTTCAAGGCATCGAGCAGCACCGCCTCACCCTTGGTCTTGGTGATGTCGGGGTTGCCCTCGGGGTGGCCGGCGATGCCGATCTTCGTCACGCCATTGGCCTGGAACACGCCCGTCTGGAGCAGCTGGATCGCGGCATCATAGGCGCCTATCGGCTCTGCGGCACCGCCGCCCAGCACCAGCATGGTGGTGGCCCCGGCCTCTGCCAGCGCCTTGATGCGGGCGCGAAGGTCTGCCTCGTCTCTGATGAAGCGGGCTGGCACATGCGGCACGGGATCGAAGCCCGCGGCCTTGAGCTGCCGCACAGCCTCGATCTGACCGGCAAGATCGGCCGCATCGATCAACGCCACGAAAACCTGGGTCCCGGGCTGAAGCTGTTCCTTGAGCACCGCCAGCTTTTCGATCTGCTTCGGGGTAATCTCGAGGGAGGCTGCCTTAAGGAAGGCGGCCGTGGCCTGCTTCGGGGTCAGGCTGGTGGGGCTGAGCGGGGCATTCATGGGCAAGGGGCTCCGGTTTGGGTGGCCGGACATTGCGCCAGCATCTCCTGCCCCGCCCGGATGTTTGCGACCCCGCCATAACGAATGCGACCGCCGGAAAACGCTTGTGTCGTTTTCGTCCTGCGGCATGACGCTTCTAGACAAGGCCACAATCTTGCGCAAAAAGGCTTCAAACAGGAGTTCCCGCCCCATGTTCGGCGACCCCCCAAAGCAGCTGCCGCAGCACCTCGCGGTGATCGTGGTGCCGGAGTTCACCATGATGCCGGTCACCTCGGCCATTGAACCCCTGCGCATCGCAAACCGCCTGTCCGAGAAGGCGCTTTATAAATGGACGATGCATTCGGTGGACGGCCAGCCGGTCGCGGCCTCGAACGGCATTCTGGCCATGGTCGACGGCGATCTCTCCTCAGTGCCAGAAAACGCCACGATCCTGATCTGTGCCGGCCTCAACGTGCAGCGCCATACGGACAAACGGCTCATCGCCTGGCTGCGCAAGGTGGCCCGCAAGGGGGTGAACATCGGTGCCGTCTGCACCGGCGCGCATATCTTGGCTGAAGCGGGGCTGCTGGATGGCTACCGCTGCACCATCCACTGGGAAAACCTCCCCGGCTTCACCGAGGCCTTTCCGGAAATCGATGCGACGGGCGGCCTCTTCGAGATCGACCGGGACCGTTTCACCAGTGCCGGCGGCACAACGGCGCTGGACATGATGCTCACGCTGATCGCCAGCCAGCATGGGCCGGAGCTCGCGTCCGCTGCTGCCGAGGGCATTCTGCATTCGCCCATCCGGCACCACAGCGAACACCAGCGCATGTCGCTTCCGGCGCGGATCGGCGCCCGCCACCCCAAGCTCGTCGGCATCATCGAGGAGATGGAGCAGAATCTGGAAGAACCCCTCTCGCCCTCGATCCTGGCGAAGCAGGCAGGCCTCTCCACACGGCAGCTGGAACGGCTGTTCCGCCGTTACCTGGACCGCAGCCCCAAGCGCTATTACCTGGAGCTTCGTCTCAAGAAGGCGCGGTCCCTGCTGCTGCAGACGGATATGTCCGTCATCAATGTGGCGCTGGCCTGCGGCTTCTCCTCGCCATCGCATTTCTCGAAGTGCTATCGTGCCTTTTATGGCCGCACTCCCTACCGCGAACGCGGCATTCCGGTCATTGAAGCTTCCGCCCACGCTGAAACAGTGTAAGAAAAGGGCGGGCCATTTCTGGTCCGCCCCTTCTGACGAAGCGTTCGCGACCGGGGGGCGATAGGCAAACGCAACGTCTGTCGAACAGCAATCAAGGCATAAATCATCTCGTCTTAAAGTAGAAGAGAGAACGTTTTCATAGCCCTATGCGTGTAGCAAATGGCAGAAAATCGCAATAAATGCAATTATAGATTGAATTCGCCTGTGGATGTCAGGATGCGGATGGGAGCAGCAATGCGGCCCGCAACCCGCCGAGGCCGGCGCTTTCCAGAGTGACGTTGCCACTGTACATCGCAGCCGTTTCCGCCACGATCGAGAGGCCAAGGCCGGAGCCTGGTTTCGTTTCATCCAGCCGGAGCCCGCGCTTCAAGGCATCGGCGCGCTGCTGCGGGGGAAGGCCGGGGCCATCATCATCCACCTCGATCCGCAGGAAGCTGCGGCCCGCGGGTGCAGCACCTGTCTCGGGCCTCGCCGTCACCGTAACGCGGGCACCGGCCCATTTGCAGGCATTGTCCAGCAGGTTCCCCACCATCTCTTCGAGGTCCTGGCGTTCACCGCGAAATTTCAGGCTCTCAGGGCAGGAGACGGAGACGCTCACACCCTTTTCACGGTTGATCCGCTCCAGCGTCCGCGCCAGCGCATCCAGAACCGGCTTCACCTCCGTCACCGCGCCCAGGCCATGGGCACGTGCGGCGCGGCGCGCACGGTCCAGGTAAAGGCTCACCTGGTCCCGCATGGTGCCGGTCTGTTCGCGCACCTTGGCCGCAAGCGGGGTGTCCTGGCCTGCCGCCTCATTGGTCAGAACGCTCAACGGCGTCTTCAGCGCATGCGCCAGGTTTCCCACCTGCGTTCGCGCCCGCTCCACGATTTCGGCATTGGACTGGATCAGCAGGTTCAGCTCTTCCGCCACCGGGCGGATCTCGGCCGGATAGTCCCCTTTGAGCTGCTCGGCATCGCCCTTGCGGATGGCGATGAGATTGCCCTCCAGCGCGCGCAAAGGCCTCAAGCCGAAGCGCACCTGAACGAAGATCGCCAGCAGCAGGCCAATACCCAGCAGCATGAGGCTCGCCACCAGGGCGCGGTTGAAGGTCTTCACCTCACCGCTCAGCTCGTCATAGTTTCCGGCGACCAGCACGGAATATTCGCGGCGGCTCCCCGGCAGGCGGAACACCTGTTCGATCGCCCGCAGATTAACGCCCGTCACATCCTTCAAAAAGAACGCGGCCACGCCATCCGCCCCGCGCTGTGCCTGGGGAATGCTGAGGCGCTGTTCGAGGAGCGAGGCCGAAGCCAGATCGCGCGCGCCAGGGCCTTTCTCCACCGGCACCACCTGCCAATACCAGCCAGACAGCGGCAATCCGAAACGCGGGTCGGCCAAAGCATTGGAGAGATGCGGCGCACCTTCGGCGGAAACATCGAGATTGGCCAGAAGCCCGTCCAGCACGGAGCGCAGGCGCTGATCGAAATTGCGTTCGAGTGCCGCGGTGAAGATGCTCGCCAGCAAAAAGCCCGCCGCCGCCAGCAGCACGATCGAGACCAGTGCCGAAGACAGGATCAGCCGGCTCGAAAGCGATCTAGGCCGCATTGTCCGGCTCGGACACGCAATATCCCATGCCGCGGATCGTGTGCAGCACGTCAACGCCCAGCTTCTTGCGCAGCCGCCCGACGAAGACTTCAACCGTGTTCGAGTCGCGGTCGAAGTCCTGGTCATAGAGATGTTCGACCAGCTCGGTGCGCGAAACCACCTTGCCCTTGTGGTGCATCAGATAGGCCAGCAGCCGGAACTCGAGCGAGGTGAGCTTGACGCTGTTGCCGTTGACGCTCACACGCGCGCCCTTCGTATCGAGCATCACAGGCCCGCAAGTGATCTCGCTTGTCGCGTGGCCCGCACTCCGGCGCAGCAGCGCACGCAATCTTGCCAGCACCTCCTCCATATGGAAGGGCTTGGCCACATAATCATCGGCGCCGGCATCGAATCCCGCCACCTTGTCGCTCCACCGGTCACGCGCGGTCAGGATGAGAACCGGCATCTTGCGCCCGGTGCGCCGCCATTTTTCGAGAACGCTCACGCCATCAAGAATGGGGAGCCCTAAGTCCAGCACGACGGCGTCATAGGGTTCGGTGTCGCCCAGGAAATGCCCCTGCTCGCCATCCTTCGCGGCATCGACCACATAGCCCGCGTCCTGCAGGGCAGACACGAGCTGGCGGTTGATGTCCGGGTCATCCTCGACCACGAGCAGACGCATGAAACGTTCTCCCTTCCGGCAATCCTATTGGGCTGACACATCGCCCGTGGCAGCATCGACGATGACCTGCACCACGGCGCCATTCTGCTTCAGCCGCACCACATAGACTTGGCCCTTGCGCTTGACGCCCAATGGCTCCGAACCCGGCACCGCCGCAACCGCGCGGCGTACCGCTTCCGAAGGTTTCAGGCCGCCCGAATCCTGCGCGCCCGCCGGCATCGTCCACAGGGCGGCGGCGAGAATGGCTCCGGCCATTGTGAATGTCTTGCGCATGGTTCGCGTGCGGTCCTTTCGCGCCTGTCCTAACCCGTCCTAGCTGAACCCGGAATGAATGAAAATCAATGGCCCCGATCAACGCCCCTTCAGCACCCGCGTGCGCGGCTTCGCAGGAGTTCCGGCAAGGGCTGCCACGGTGCCGGCCACCTTCTCCAGCGAGCGCCCGCCGATATAGCCACCCATGCCGACTGCAACCCTGAGGAGCGCGCGCTGTCAAGGACTATTTTCCCTATACAGGAATTTCTAATTTGGCTTGCGGATGGAGCGGTGCCCGCTATTCCTCAATGATGGACATCCGCCAGCTTCAATATCTCGCAGCGCTCGCGCGCGAGAAGCACTTCACCCGCGCCGCCCAGGCCTGCCATGTCACGCAGCCCACGCTGTCAGGGCGAATCCGCCAGCTGGAGCAGGAGCTGGGCGTTCCCATCGTGGAGCGCGGCCAGCGCTATATCGGCCTGACCCCTGAAGGCGAGCGCGTTCTCAAATGGGCGCATCTGATCCTGGACAACTGGCAATCCCTCCAGCAGGAGCTCGCCACCATCCGCTCCAAGAAGGGTGAGCTCGTCGGAAGGCTTGTGCTGGGCGTCATCCCCTCTGCCCTTCCCATGGTCTCCCTCCTCACCCGCGCCATGGA
Source organism: Aestuariivirga sp. (assembly GCF_965227715.1). Classification (GTDB taxonomy): domain Bacteria; phylum Pseudomonadota; class Alphaproteobacteria; order Rhizobiales; family Aestuariivirgaceae; genus Aestuariivirga. Next base: position 1,271,081 of record NZ_OZ245771.1, read on the forward strand.
GCGGGAGCACCAGCGCGTCGAATTCACCGTGCTCTCGCAATCTTCGGAAGAAATCCTGCGCAACCTCCATGAGCACGTGATCGACGCCGGCATCACCTATTTGGACAATGAGCCGGTCGAAGGCCTCATGCAGCATGTGCTCTATGTGGAGCATTATTGCCTGTTCGTCTCCGAACATTCTCCGTATGCTGACAAACCCTCCGTCACCTGGACAGAGGCCGCCCAGGAGCCCCTGTGCCTCCTCACCCCCAACATGCAGAACCGCCGCATCATCGACCGTGCCTTCGCCGTGGCTAACGCCCACCCCTCGCCACGGCTCGAAACCAATTCGATCATGAATCTCCTGGCCTCGGTCAAATCCATGGGCCTCTCTTCCATCATGCCGGATTATTTCATCCACGTTCTGGGCCGCCTCGAAGGGGTGAAGGCAGTTCCCCTGGTCGAGCCGAAGGTTGAGCACAAGGTGGGCCTCGTGGGCCTCCCGCGTGAACCCCTCTCCCCCCTCGTCTCCGCGCTCTTCGCCGCCGCCCGCACGCTCAAGGGTTGAGGCGCGGCGCCCACCCCTCCCCTGTGATCAGCTTTGCCTATCGCCCCATAGGTGCGGTCAATTGGAAATTGTGCCCGGCATAGGCCATTAGACGGGCATGTCTGGAAAACGCACTCTGCTCGATCTTTCTCCGCGCGAAGCGACGGCCGCGCGGGAGATTGCCCTCCGTTACGGCAACCGCGCGGATGCGCTGCTGGAAATCCTGCATGATCTGCAGGAAGATCTGGGCTTCGTTCCTGAGGCGGCGCTTCCTGCGCTGGCCAAGGCGCTGAACCTCTCGCGGGCGGAAGTCCACGGAGTTGTTAGCTTTTACCATGATTTCCGGCGGGAGCCTGCGGGCCGCCATGTGATCAAGGTGTGCCAGGCAGAGGCCTGCCAATCGATGCGCGGAACTGAACTCAGCGCCATGATCGAGCGTTACCTTCAGGTGAAACTGGGCCAGACCACCGCCGACGGCGCGATTACGGTTGAGGCTGTCTACTGCCTCGGCAACTGCGCGCTGGCCCCCGCCATCATGGTGGATGACAGGCTCGTGGGCCGGGTGGACCCGGCCAAATTCGAGAAGATCGTTGCGGAGTGCCGCTCATGATCAAGATTTATGTTCCGCGCGATTCCGCCGCCCGCTCGATGGGCGCCGATGAAGTCGCAGCCGGCCTCTGGTCCCACACGCAGGATCTGGGAATCGAGATCGTGCGCAACGGCTCGCGCGGTCTCCTCTTCCTTGAGCCGCTGGTGGAGGTCGAAACCCGGGAAGGCCGCATCGCCTATGGCCCGGTCTCGGCGGAGGACCTCCCTTCCCTCATCGCCGCGGGCTTCCACAAGGGCGGTGCCCATCCCCTGCGCCTCGGCAATATCGAGGAGCACCCCTACCTCAAGAATCAAGAGCGCCTCACCTTCGCGCGCTGCGGCATCACCGATCCGGTCTCGGTTCAGGATTACGTGAGCCATGGCGGCTTCGACGGTTTGAAGAAAGCGCTGGGGCTTTCGGGCGCTGAGATCGTGAGCGAAGTCACCAGCTCTGGCCTTCGCGGCCGCGGCGGTGCGGGCTTTCCCACCGGCATCAAGTGGAAGACGGTGCATGATGCGGCGGCCGATCAGAAATATATCTGCTGCAATGCAGATGAAGGCGATTCAGGCACCTTCGCAGACCGGATGGTGATGGAGGGCGACCCCCTCATGCTCATCGAAGGCATGACGATTGCGGCCATCGCCACCGGGGCCACCAAGGGCTTTGTCTATATCCGCTCCGAATATCCCGATGCGATCGCCACCATGAAGGAGGCGATCTCGGCTGCCCTCTCGGCCCGCTGGCTGGGCGCTAATATTCAGGGTACGGATAAATCCTTCCACTTGGAAGTCCGCCGCGGGGCCGGCGCCTATATCTGCGGTGAAGAGACGGCAATGCTCGAATCGCTCGAAGGCCGCCGCGGCATGGTGCGCTTCAAGCCGCCCATTCCGGCACTTGAAGGCCTGTTCGGCAAGCCCACCGTCATCAACAATGTGCTGAGCTTTGCCGCCGTGCCCTTCATCCTCGCCAAGGGTGGCGCGGCCTACAAGAATTACGGCATGGGCCGTTCGCACGGCACGCTGCCCTTCCAGCTTGCCGGCAACATCCGCCAGGGTGGCCTGGTGGAGAAGGCCTTCGGCGTCACGCTCCGTGAACTCGTCGAAACTTTCGGCGGCGGCACCTATTCGGGAAAGCCCATCCGCGCCATTCAGGTGGGTGGCCCCTTGGGTGCCTATGTGCCAGCCTCCCAGCTGGACATGCCGATGGATTACGAAACCTTCGCCGCAGCCCAGGCCATGGTCGGCCATGGCGGCATCGTGGTGTTTGACGAGAGCGTGGACATGGCGGCGCAAGCCCGCTTCGCCATGGAATTCTGCGCCATTGAATCCTGCGGCAAGTGCACCCCCTGCCGCATCGGCTCCACCAGGGGCGTTGAAGTGATTGACAAGATCGTCGCCGGCATTGACCGGGACGCGAACCTCGATCTCTTGGGCGACCTCTGCCAGACCATGACGGATGGTTCGCTTTGCGCCATGGGGGGCCTCACCCCCATGCCGGTGCTGAGCGCCATCAAGCATTTCCCCGAGGATTTTGACAAGCCCCAGCGGCTTGCAGCGGAATAGGAGCTTAAGCGCCCCATGACCCTTATCAAGGAAACGGACTTCGGCACGCCCAAGGCCATCTCGGACAAGATGGTGACCCTGGAAATCGACGGCCAGCAGATCACCGTGCCGGAAGGCACCTCCATCATGCGCGCTGCGATGGAGCTTGGCACCAAGATCCCCAAGCTTTGCGCGACTGACATGATGGACGCTTTCGGCTCCTGCCGCCTCTGCCTCGTTGAAATCGAGGGCCGCAAGGGAACGCCTGCCTCCTGCACAACGCCCGTTGCCCCCGGCATAAAGGTCCGTACACAGACGGATCGTCTGGCGCAGCTCCGCAAGGGCGTGATGGAGCTTTATATCTCGGACCACCCGCTCGATTGCCTCACCTGTGCGGCCAATGGCGATTGCGAATTGCAGGACATGGCGGGTGCCGTGGGCCTGCGCGAAGTGCGCTATGGCTATGAGGGCGACAATCACGTCTTCAAGAAGCGGGCTGATGGGTCTGAGAATATCCGCTACCAGCCCAAGGATCAGTCCAACCCCTATTTCACCTTCGATCCCGCCAAATGCATCGTCTGCTCGCGCTGCGTGCGCGCCTGCGAAGAGGTGCAAGGCACTTTCGCGCTGACGATCGATGGCCGCGGCTTTGACAGCCACGTCGCCGCCGGCATGGACGAAGCGTTCCTGGACTCCGAATGCGTCTCATGCGGCGCCTGCGTCCAGGCCTGCCCGACGGCGACGCTGACGGAAAAATCCGTGGTGGAGCTTGGCCAGCCGGAACATTCCGTCATCACCACCTGCGCCTATTGCGGCGTGGGCTGTTCCTTCAAGGCGGAAATGAAGGGCGATGAAGTCGTCCGCATGGTGCCGTACAAGGATGGTGGCGCCAATGAGGGCCACTCCTGCGTCAAGGGCCGCTTCGCCTGGGGCTACGCCACCCACAAGGACCGCGTGACCACACCGATGATCCGTGAACGGATCACCGATCCGTGGCGCGAAGTCTCCTGGGACGAGGCGATCGGCTATGCCGCCTCGCGCTTCAAATCCATTCAGGAAAAATATGGCCGCACCTCGATTGGCGGCATCACCTCGTCGCGCTGCACCAACGAAGAAGTCTTCGTGGTGCAAAAGATGATCCGTGCGGCTTTCAAGAACAACAACGTCGATACCTGCGCGCGCGTCTGCCATTCGCCCACGGGCTATGGCCTGTCCCGCACCTTCGGCACCTCGGCTGGCACGCAGGACTTCAAGTCGGTCGAGGCGTCCGACGTGATACTGCTGATCGGCGCCAACCCGACGGATGCCCACCCCGTTTTCGGCTCGCGCATGAAGAAGCGCCTGCGCGACGGCGCCAAGCTCATCGTGGCGGACCCCCGCAAGATTGACCTCGTGGATTCGCCCCACATCAAGGCCGTCCACCATCTGCAGCTCCGCCCCGGCACCAATGTGGCCGTGGTCAACGCGCTCGCCCATGTGATCCTCACCGAGGGGCTGGAGAAGCGGGACTACATCAGTGAACGTTGCGACCCGGTGGAATTTGCCCGCTGGGAAGCTTTCATCAGGGAAGACCGGAATTCGCCGGAAACCCTCGAACCCATCACCGGCGTTCCCGCTGCGGAGATCCGCGCTGCGGCCCGTCTCTTCGCAACCGGGGGCAACGGCGCCATCTATTATGGCCTCGGGGTCACCGAGCACAGCCAGGGCTCCACCATGGTCATGGGCATGGCGAACCTCGCCATGGCCACGGGCAACGTCGGCCGCAATGGCGTGGGCGTCAATCCGCTCCGTGGGCAGAACAATGTGCAGGGCTCCTGTGACATGGGGTCCTTCCCCCATGAATTTTCGGGCTACCGCCATGTGGGCGATGACACGGTGCGCCAACTGTTCGAAACTGTGTGGAACACGCATCTGGACAATGAGCCGGGCCTGCGCATTCCCAACATGTTCGATGCGGCGATTGAAGGCACCTATAAGGGCATCTTTGTGCAGGGTGAGGACATTGCCCAGTCGGACCCGAACCTGAACCATGTGACGCATGCACTGGAAGCCATGGACTGCGTGGTCGTGCAGGATCTGTTCCTGAACGAGACGGCCGCCTTCGCTCATGTGTTCCTGCCGGGCACATCCTTCCTCGAGAAGGACGGCACCTTCACCAATGCTGAGCGCCGCATCAACCGCGTGCGCATGGTGAAGGCTCCGATGCAGGGCAAGCAGGAATGGCAGGTGGTGGCAGAACTCGCCACCGCCATGGGCTATCCCATGCATTACAACAACGCCTCCGAGATCATGGATGAGATCGCGGCGGTCACCCCCACCTTCGCCGGCGTCTCCTTCGCCAAGCTCGACACGCTGGGCTCCGTCCAGTGGCCGTGCAATGACAAGGCGCCGGAGGGAACGCCGCTCATGCATGTGGGCGGCTTCGTGCGGGGCAAGGGCCGCTTCGTCGTCACCGAGTTCGTGCCGACGTCCGAGCGCACCAACCGCTCCTTCCCGCTCATCCTCACGACGGGCCGCATCCTCTCGCAATATAATGTCGGCGCGCAGACCCGCCGCACGGAAAATGTGGCCTGGCATCACGAGGATGTTCTCGAAATCCACCCGCATGATGCCGACGTCCGCGGCATCAAGGATGGCACCATGGTTTCGATCGCCAGCCGCGTGGGCGCCACGACGCTCCGTGCACGGATTTCCGAGCGCATGCCGCAGGGCGTGGTCTACACCACCTTCCACCACCCGGTGTCGGGCGCCAACGTCATCACCACCGAGAATTCGGACTGGGCTACCAACTGCCCCGAATACAAGGTGACGGCCGTTCAGGTGAACCTCTCCAACCTGCCGTCAGACTGGCAGAAGGAATGGGAAGAGCGCGAGGAAGAGAACAAGCGCATCGGCGCCAAGATGGTCGCTGCCGAGTGAGCACAAGGCGCGCCATGAAGCCAAGGCTCGTGCCGGCCTCGCCCGGCGCGGGCGAGGCTCTGCGCAGCTCCGTTCCGGCGCATGGCATTCTTCACACGCTGGCAGGTGACGAGGAAACCATCTGGCAGGTGCCGGAGGAAGTTCCTTTAAGCCTGCAGTTCAACTCCCAGAACCATGCCGTGATGATGGGGACGCCCGCCGACTTCGAAGACTTCGGCATCGGCTTTGCCCTGGCCGAAGGCATCATATCGCGAGCGCCGGATGTCTCAGGCGTGCTGGTGCTGCCCTCGGAACAGGGCTATGCGATTGACCTGTCCCTTCCCGAAGAGAAGATCAACCGGGAGCGCATGGCCAGGCGCAGCCTTGAGGGCCGCACAGGTTGCGGCCTTTGCGGCATCGAGGACATGAAGGACGCGATCCGCATGCCAGGCGGCACGCTGAAGCCCGTGACGTTGACCCCTCAGGCCGTGGCGCGCGCCTATGAGCAATTGCCGGATCACCAGCCGATGAGCCGGGTGAACCGCACGGTTCATGCGGCCGCCTGGTGCTCCGTGGACGGAGATATTCTCCTCTCGCGGGAGGATGTGGGCCGCCACAATGCGCTGGACAAGCTGATCGGCGCGCTCAGCCGTCAGCCCACGGATCTTTCCCAGGGCTTCGTGCTCATGTCCAGCCGCTGCAGCTTCGAACTCGTGCAGAAATGCGCCATCGCGGGAATCGGCGCGCTGGCCACTGTTTCCGCTCCCACCGCCCTTGCCTTGTCTCTCGCGCGGCAGGCGCATCTCAAGCTTGCCGCGCTCGCGAGCCGCGGCGTCATGATTTTCGACAGGGACTGACCATGCAACAACAGGACATGCTGCGGATGGCGAACCAGATCGCCTCCTTCTTCAACGGCTCCGGCCCCGAGGCCGCGGTGAGGGATGCCGCCGACCACATCAACAAGTTCTGGGACCCCCGCATGCGCACCATGCTGATCGCGCATCTGGACAAGGGCGGCGAAGGCCTCGACGAAACCATCGTGAAGGCCGCAAGCCTGATCAAGAGGCCGAAGCCCGCGGACGCGTGAGGGTTCTGGATGATGTCGTTTCACTCCACCTCGCGCAGTCGAGTGAGATCATTGGCAGATTTACACGCTATCTGTTCCGTCACCCCAGCGCAGGCTGGGGTCCCGCTTTATGTCAGCATGTGCGGGACGCAAAGCGGGATGCCAGCCTTCGCTGGCATGACGGTGCGAGCCTTAAGCTGCCGCTCCAGCACTTGAGGCCCCTGCCCCTCACCGCTTCCGCTTCGCTTTCGGCAGCTTCCACAAATGGTCGACCAGCTCCTCCACCGTGATGCCCTCTTCCGAATAGGCCTCGCCTGCAACCGCGATGCCGGCTTCCGTCACCGTCTCTGATGTGCCGGACACCAGCGGGTGCCACCAGGGGAGCTTCCGGCCTTCGTCCAGCAAGCGGTAGGCGCAGGTTTCGGGGAGCCAGCCGAGCGAGCCGACATTTCCCGGCGTCAGCGCCACGCAATCCGGCACCTTGGCCTGGCGGTTCGGGTAATCCGTGCAGCGGCAGGTGCCGAGATCGAGAAGTTTGCACGCTGCGCGGGTATAGAGAAAGCGGCCCGTATCTTCATCCTCGAGTTTGTTGAGGCAGCAGCGGCCGCAGCCATCGCACAGGCTTTCCCACTCCTCGCGCGTCATTTCGGGCAAAGACTTGGTTTTCCAGAAGGGCAGCGTGTTGGACATCGTGGGCTTATGGCATGGATGACCGGCGGCAAGTCAACCTCGCTCTGGTGCTGAAGGCCCCTCCGCTGTAGCTTGGGGGCCGGCGGGGCGCGTTTTCGTCACAATCGCGCTCTAAGCGGCTCCCACTTCCGAGGTCTGACTGAAGCGTGCCAAAACTCCCAAACCGTCAATCGCTCTCCGGTAAGCTGTGGCGGGCCGATGGCACCGTCAGCACGGCCGTGTTCGAGACATGGGATTTCCTCAAGCGCCGCCATTCCGCCTATGTGAGCTTTCTGGAGCGGTTCCGCATCCGGGGCGTCAAGCGGGTCTTCATCGATCTCCTGGATGATGGCGTCACCTTCGGGGTGATGCTGTGCTTCCTGCTGCTCGCCTATGCGCTCCCACCTTTTTCCGGCACGGGGGACGTGTGGAACCGCGGCCGCGAATATGCGGTGACCTTCACCGATGGTGATGGCGAGATCATCGGCCGCCGCGGCATCCGCCAGGATGATGCCATTCCGCTCTCCGATATTCCGCCGCACATGATCAAGGCGGTGCTCGCCACGGAAGATGCGCGCTTCTTCCAGCATTTCGGCGTGGACGTGATCGGCACGCTGCGCGCCATCATTCAGAATGCGCGCGCCAATGATGTGGTGCAGGGCGGATCCTCCCTCACCCAGCAGGTGGCAAAGAACCTGTTCCTCTCGCCCGAACGCACCATCCGCCGCAAGGTGCATGAGGCCTTCCTCTCGCTGTGGATCGAGGCGCGGCTGTCCAAACAGGAAATCCTCAAGCTCTATCTGGACCGCTCTTACTTAGGCGGCGGCGCCTATGGCATCGAGGCCGCCTCGCAATTCTACTTTGGTAAGTCCGTGCGGGACATCACGCTCCCCGAAGCGGCGATGCTGGCGGGGCTGTTCAAGGCCCCCACCAAATATGCGCCGCATCAGAATCTCGAGCTTGCCAGAGCCCGCGCCAACACAGTGCTTTACCGCATGCTGGATGCGGGCTTCATCACCCAGGGCGAATTGCTGCAGGCACGGCGCGAGCCCGCAACGCCCATCCACCAGAACATCGCGGACAGCCCCAACTGGTTCCTCGACCAGGCCTACCGGGACACCATGGCGCTCATCGACGAGAAGGGCCTCTCCGCGGATTATGTGCTCGAGGTGAAGACGACGATCAACCTGCCGCTGCAAACGCAGGCCCAGGCCATCGTCAATGAGGATGTGGCAGCCAACCGCGAGCAATATCACGTCACGCAAGGTGCCGCCGTGGTGATGTCGCTTGATGGCGCGGTGCGGGCGATCGTGGGCGGCACGGATTATGAAACCAGCCAGTTCAACCGCGCCACCGATGCGCTCCGCCAGTCAGGCTCATCCTTCAAGCCCTTCGTTTACATGGCGGCGCTCCTCAAGGGCTATAAGCCTGATGACACGATCGTCGATGGGCCCGTCGCCGTGGGCAACTGGGCGCCGCGCAACTACACCGGCAAATATGCCGGGCGGACGACGCTGACCAACGCCATCGCGCATTCCTATAATTCCGTGCCGGTGAAGCTGATGATTGACATCGGCCGCACCGCCATCATCAACACGGCGCATCTGGCAGGCATCAAGGGGGAGCTTGAAACCTGGGCGCCGATGGTGCTGGGCACCAGTGCGCTGTCCTTGATCGATCTCACCACGGGTTACATTGCCTTCGCCTCTGGCGGCTTTGCAACCAAGCCCTATACGGTTCTGGAAATCCGCCGGTCCAATGGCGATGTGCTCTATGCGCGCGAGCAGGACCCCTCCGTGGCGCCGAAGCGCGTCTTCCCGGAGGAGACCGTGGCGGAGCTCAACACCATGCTGAACGCGGTGATGCGCCAGGGCACCGGCAAGCGCGCTGACCTGGCCTTCGAGCCCACCGCCGGCAAGACCGGCACCAACCAGGGCTACCGCGATGCCTGGTTCATCGGCTTCACCGGCCACCACGTGGCGGGTGTCTGGCTCGGCAATGATGATTTCACGCCGATGAAGGAAGTGACGGGCGGCCTGCTGCCCGCCCCCATCTGGAAGCGCATCATGATGGAGGCCGAGCGTGGGCTGCAGCCCGTGGGCTTTGCCGGCGTGCCCTATGACGAGTCCTATGCACTGGCCGCCGCACAGGCGCCGGCAGCAACGGCCGCCCCCATCAGCGACGAAACCGACCAGGCCCAGGGCGCCGATACCGAACCGCAGCAGGCAGATGCCGGCACAGGCGATGTGAATGGCGTGCTGAACGGCATGTTCAACCTGTTCGAGGCAACGCCGCCCGCGCGGCCTGCCGCCGCCGCCGCCGCCAAGGCGCGCAGCACGGCAAAGCAGGAGGCGCTCGTGCTGCCCAAGGCCAATGTGGTGCAGCCAGACCAGCGCCCGCGGAAAAAGTCGCGTTTCCTGGACCAGCTCTTCGGCCAGCCCGCGGAGGACGAGCCGCCGCCCGAGGAGAAGCATAAGAAAAAGAAGAAAAAGACACTCTTCGACAGTATCTTCTGAACCATGCGGCGATTCATCTGGGCTACATCCTATATCGCAGGCGGAATTGCCGCAGGCTGCTTCAGCGCTTTCGTGATGATTCAGCAGGCGGGTGTCAAACCCGTGGCCGCGGGAACGCCGTGGCTCAGCCGCGCGGCCGCGATGGCGGAGTCGAACGCCTATTACGTGCGCTCGCATTATCTGCTCGAGGGCCGCCTGCCCCCCGCGCCCGGCCAGCTTTCGGAGGCGACGGCGGACACGGACAGCGAGGGCCACCCCCTGACCGGCAACTGCAGCTACAAGATCACCTCCACCGCTCCGCTGCCACGCTGGTGGAGCATTGCCATCATCGCGGGCTCGTCAGCCAATGCGGAGCTCCAGGCCACGGCGGACAGTGACACGATCGTGCGCGATGCCGATGGCGTGGTGCGGATCACCGCGGCGCAGGACCCGGCACCCGGAAACTGGCTGAAGACGCCGGACCGCCGGAGTTTCACCATGCTTTATTCCTCACTGGCATCGGGCCCCAAGCCCGGGCTTCCGCCCTTCACCATCACCCAAGCGGGGTGCCTGTGAAACAGCATCTGTTCTGGGCCGCGGTGGCGCTGGCGGCGGCGGTTGCAGCCCATGCGGCCTTTGCGCTGTTCGTGCCGGGCTGGTGGTTCTCGCGGGAGGTCTCCAGGCTTTCCCACGCGCATGGCAAGAACAGCTTCTTCATTCTGACGCCTGAAGAACAGGCGCAGCTCTTTCCCGGCCTGCCGCGCTTTGGCGTCACCGGCGTCTGCGTTTTCGATGTGGCCAAGGGGGACGTCACCTTCGCGGCGGACCTGCCGGATGGCTTCTGGGTCACCACGATTTATACCGACAAGGCGGAGGCGATCTATTCGGTGAACAACCGGCAGTCGGGCGCCAACAGCTTCACCGTCAGCCTGTCCCGAGCGCCGGGTCTGATCGAGCAACTGCTGAAGGCCACCGACAAGGAAGCCGCCGATGAGATCGACTCAGGCTGGACCGTCACCTCGCCCGAGCCCAAAGGGCTGGCCGTGGTCTGGTATCCGACGCCCGAAACCGGCCTCCGCGCCATCGCAGCAGAAGCCGTCTCCCGCTCCCGCTGCACGGCAGGCCCCGCGGGTGAGAGCTGAGAGTTGTTGCGTAGAAGGTTGACTCAATAAAAGTCCACGTCGCCGCCGCGTGAGGTGGAGCCGGTGCGGGTGGCGGGAAGGCGTTCGCTCAAGTCATACATGCGCTCGATGCGGACACCGGTGAACATCACCACCTGCGCCGGACCTGCGGAAACAGCAGCGTCTTTCCGCACCCGCTCTTGCGGGAAGGCGATGATGGCGCATGTGGTCTGGGCTCGCATCACACTGGCTTTCCGGGTTCTGATCCGTTTTCCCGACAGTGTTACAGCTATGGTTAACAAGATGTTAAGGAGCTTGCGCCAGGCCTGCGGTGCCGTGGCGGTCTTCCACTTCGACAATCCAGATATCGGGGTCGAAGCGGATTCGCCGCTCAATCAGGGCCGTGGCATCAACCGGAGACTGGGGCGGGCTCGCTTCGATGATCCAGCGCCGCTCGCCCTGCTCGTCATGGGAGGCGCCGGGGGAGGGCCCAAAGAGATGGCAGGTGCCATCGAGGTGATTGACGAGGATGTAAACCGCGCCCGCCTCTTCCGCACCCTTGCGCAGCACGGCGCCGAACATGCCATCGACCATGCAGCGCCTGAGAAAGGCGCTGACCCAGAAACCGGATTTGAGGCGCACGGGCTTACTGCGTGGCCAGGTCTGACTGGCCGCTCATCTTGGACAGTTCGGCCAGGAGCTGGTCGCTCACCTCGCCCGTCTGGGCCAGGTTGCGGTCACGCTGGAAGGAGATGATGGCGGCGCGCGTCTGCGCGGTGAGTTCGCCGTTGATCTCGCCCGGATTATAGGCGAGCTCGGCCAACCCCGTCTGCACGCGGCGGATTGCGGCACGGGTTTCGGCATCGGGTGCAGCCTGGATCGTGCCGGTGAACAGCGAGGCTTCGGAGACTTCGCGGGTGAAGCGGATGTGCTCGGCCAGGGCGGAACTGGGCTTGCCATCGGCCTCGAGGCCCACGGCCTGCTGGTAAGCGGCAATGGCCTGGCGGGTCTTGCGGCCGTTCACGCCGTCCACCGGGCCCTTGTAATAGCCGGCCGAGAGCAGTTCGCGCTGCACGGATTCGACCAGCGGATCAAATTTGAGCTGAATGGTGCGCGCGCCGGATTGCAGCACGTCGTCATCGATGACGGTGCCGCCATCGTTTGAAGCCAGCGCACCGGGAAGCGACGCGCGCCCGCGCGCCGGCTGGCCGAACAGCGCATTCCCCGCGATTGCGGCACACATGATGGCCGCGAGGCTCCATGCGGCGAGGGGCACGATCCTGCCCTTTGGGCCGTCCTTCACAACCTTCTCACGCATCCGCCGACCCGAATTCACTTTCTTTCCGGGACTCACCACGAGATGTTCCCCGCCCTTGCCAAACTTGCACCCATTGCGGTTAACGCAGCCTTTCCAGCCTGACCCGAAACCCGAAGGCTTCCCCATGTGGCGGCGGTCTTAACACAAAATAATCCTAAGCTCTTCAAAGCCAGTCAACGCTCTGCTGCTAATTCACTGGTGACGTTGGGGAATTGAATTCAAGGGTATGCGTCTTTTCCGGACATTGATTGTGCTTGGGGCGGCGGGCCTGTTCCTGCCCTCCCCGCCGGAGGATCCTTCGGCCACGGGGGAAGACACTGCAGGTCCCTCCACCTTCGAAGTGATCTCGTCTGCAGGATCTGCGGCGTCCGATGCCTGGTCCTTCTGCAGCCGCCAGCCGGAGGTGTGCGGCGTTGCGGCCTATTTGGGCGGCAAGCTCGAGGCCAAGGCGCTCTATTCCGCAAGCCTTCTGTGGGGTTGGACGTTTGAAGACACGCCAGAACCGCCTGCTGCTCACGTGCAAGGGCCTTTTGCCGCCCTCACCGTTTCGGGCCCGGTGCCGGATCCGCCTGGGGGTCCGCCCCAGGGCCAGTCCACATTGCAACTCGATGACCTCATCGCGCCATGGCGGCGGCCCCTCGAGTGACAAGATGGTTGAGATTGGGGCTTTCGGGGCCTATCTCACACGCGGCGCCAGGCCAAACATGAAAGCTCCAACGTGACAGCCATCGACGATCTCCTCGCCGACTTCGAAATCCTCGACGACTGGGAGGATCGCTACCGCCATGTGATCGAACTCGGCCGTGACCTGCCCGCATTGCCGGACACAGACCATGCGCCAGGGAACAAGGTGAAAGGCTGCGCCAGCCAGGTGTGGATCACCTCTGCGGTTGATGACGCGTCCGGAGAGCCGGTGCTGACCTTTCAGGGGGACAGTGACGCCCTGATCGTCAAGGGCCTGATCGCCATCGCCTTCATGATCTATTCGGGCAAGACCGCACAGCAGATCCTGAGCACCGACGCAGGTGAGGTTCTGGGCAGGCTCGGCTTGTCCGGCCATCTCACCCAGCAGCGGTCCAACGGCTTCGCCTCGATGATCCAGCGCATCAAGTCCGATGCGCAGACGGCGCTTCACGCTGAGCCCCCGCGGTTTGAAAGCCCATAGTGCCGGGCGAGCGCCGTGAGCGCCAGGCCAAGCACGGCGCGGCCGCTGCGCTGCGGCAGGTTGAGCAGGCGCTCCGCCTGTTCCATTCCGGCGGAGAGGCAGCATACCTGGGTGAGGATGGAGCCCAGTTCGGGCCCGACTGCTTCCAGCGCCTTCATGTAGCGTTCCCGCGCCGCCAGTGCGGCGTCACTCATCTCGGCTGCGGTGTTGCCGCCGGCGGTGGCCATGCCCCAATTGGTGGTGATGCGCCGTTGCAGCATGGAGCGTTCGAAATCGTTGCGCAGCCGCTCGCCCGCGAGGAACTGCACCTCGCTGATCATCGCTGCGCCGTCTTTTCCACGCCTGGCGCGCAGCCAGGCGAGCGGGCTTTCGCCCTCATTGATGGTAAGTTTCGCCTGCGGCCCTGCATCGGGCCTGGGCGGGCGATGTTCTGACAGGGAGGCGAACTTCCCGGGTATGTCACGCATGAATACTCTCCTAACCGCCCCTGAAGCTAGGTGAGAACAAAACAGGAATCAATACCTGAATATGGTTAACAGACTTAAGAGCAGTTGCAGAAGATTGCAGTGCGCGATTGGCAGTCGGCTGCCTGGAGCCTCGCGCTTTCAAACGCATCCATGCTGCGGTCCACTCCCCACAAGGTGAGGGAAACGAAATCCGATTCCAAATGCCCCCCCGATGCTCTAACCCGCGCTCGCCTGGCGCTGTTCGTCCTCAAGGCCCGAGAGGAAATAGTCGAGGCCGAGGATCATGCAGACGGAACCTTCGGGGCCAGCCAGGGGCAGGCGCATCCAGTACTGTACGAGATGTTCCTTGTTCACCCGGGGGCCACGCACGATGCCCTGGGTGGGCTTTCCATCCGCCGCCGTGTGGCGGTAGGCCGTCATCCAGTATTCGCGCTTGGGGCCCAAGTCGAGATCCTCGATCTTGAGGCCGGTGATTTCCCGGTCGAAGACGTCACGCAGGCGGGTTCCCGCCAGGCGCACCTTGGAGTGTTCCAGCTGGCCGCCCACGTCGATCAGGCTCACGAAGGGCAGGAGGCGCGGGATGTCTGCGGGGTTGATGTCGGCGCGTGTCGGCATCACCCTGCCCTCGCCGCGCGCGAGCCAGTAATCATATAGCTGACGTTGCTCCGGCACCACGAGCTGTGCCCTGAACGCTATGTTGACGGACCCCATAGCCAACGCCGCCCTTTTCCCGAATCAATGCCCCAACCGATGAGTTGTTTATGAATCCTGAACGGCTGATCCGCAAGAGTCAGCACTGTCAAAAATTATTTGTTCGACTTAGCGGCTGCGCTTCTGGCCAAGCCCCATGTTCTTGGCGAGCTTGGAACGCGAGTTGGCATAGTTTGGCGCAACCATGGGATAATCCGGGGGAAGGCCCCATTTCTCACGGTATTGATCGGGCGTCAGGCTGAAATGCGTGCGCAGATGGCGCTTCAGGGACTTGAACTTCTTTCCGTCCTCGAGGCAGATCAAATAGTCCGGCGTTATCGATTTCTTGATAGAGACGGCGGGCTTGGGCTCAGGAGGATCGCTGGGGACGGCCGGTGTGGCCGCCTGCTCAAGCGCGCGGTGCACTTCCTTGATAAGCTTCGGCAGTTCGGCCTGCTCCACGGTGTTGCGGCCGACGTAGGCTGCCACGATCTGGCTTGCCAGTTCGATCAGCGGTGTTTTCATGTCCATGGGTGCGGGGGCCTTCCTCAACGCAACTGCGGCCCATTGTTTAAGGGAGAGCACCTGCTTCAACAAGCGATTCAGGCAGGCGGCGCGTAAGGACCTTCCTTGCGCGTGGACCAGTTCCAATAAATCAGCAGCACACGGGCCTTGTTGTAGGAGAGCGCGTCGAACACCGCCTTCAACTCACTGCCAGCACGCGTTGGGTTCACCAGGCCGGTTGAAGCGCGGACCATGTCCAGAACGCTTTCGAAGCGGCGGCGGCTGAGGCCCAGCGCCTTGAACAGGGCCACGATCGCTTCCCCCTCCTCATCTGCCAGGATGCGGCGCACGGTGCTTTCAGAAATTCCGGCGAGCCGGGCCAGGGCCGGTGCCGCAAGATCGAGCCTGCCCTTGAACAGCGGGTCGAGCGCCTCATCGATCTCTTCCGTTGACGGCATGCTGTCTTCGGCCTCAGGCGCGGGGTTTGCCCCCACGGTGGCGGACGTTGCGATGGTCAGGATGCGATTGAGCGAGCTTGAATCGGACATGGAGCGGGTGAGGATGACGCGGCGGAGTTCGGGCGGCAGGCACCAGAACAGATCAAGCCCCACCGCAAGCGGAAGGTCTGCCCGGGTTGCGAGCGGTGGCTGCAGGGAGGTGTGATGAACCGCGAGGGTGGCAAGCCTTCGAAAAGCGTCGAAGGAAATCTGTGCCTCATTGTTCCGCAAGAGTGCAATCAGTGTCAGCAGTTCAGCCGAGGCCACCAGATGATCGGACACGGCAGAAGACACGCCGCGCCGGCGGGCCAGCAGGATGAGCCACTCAGGACCCGCAAGGGATGTTGCCGCGATCATGTCATCATCGCGCAGATTGGGGCAACGCTCGAGAATGACGCCGGCAATTTCTGGCCGGGCATCCTGAAGCAGGCGTGAGACCAGAAGTGCCGGGGGCTGCGCCATGCCGGACACCCGCTCTGCCAGGGTCGCAAGCTGCTTGTCCCGCAGATGAGGCAGAAGCAGCAGCAGCGTGTCTCCGGCAAGGGCCTTCTCGTTCAGCGGCAGGTCCACCGCGCCCCAAATGGTCTCGAGCAGAAGATTGGCAGCCTCTTCCTGCGGGGTGAGAACGGGCTGGCCCCGCTTTGTTGCAGCCTGTGGCGTCTCCGCAGGCTCCTTCGGCCGCTCAGCCTTCCGGAGCCTCACCGGCTCCCGGGGTTTTTCGCTCTCGCGCGAGGTTTCCAGCTTCCGGGCCGTCTCTCTCTCCTGGGCGATTTCCTGGTCCCGGGAGATCTCGAGTGCCCGGGCTCTCTCCCGCTCTTGGGCGATCTGCTGTTCGAGGGCCTTTTCCCGCTCACGCGCCCTTTCCAGCTCGCGGGATAGTTCCAGTTCGCGGGCCAGGTCCCGCTCACGGTCTCTTTCACGCTCGCGCTCGCTCTCAATCTCTTGGGCGATTTCCGGTTCGCGGGAAATCTCGAGCTCACGGGATATTTCCAGCTCACGGGATACTTCCAGCTCACGGGAGATTTCCAGCGCTGCGCCGGAACTTGCGGAGTCTTCAATCGGGCTGAGTTCTGTGGCCTCGGCCACAACAGGGGGCTCTGCGGGTTGCGCCACCTCTGTAATGTCTGGCAGTTCGATTACTAATTGGGGGGCTCGAATGTCCGCAAGCTGGGGCGGGGCCGGCGGGGGTGCCTCAGGCTCGGCCGGGGGCAGGCCCTTGAGGCGAAGGGCGAGCAGACGGAACGCATCCGCTGTGCCGCGGGCAGACGAGGGCGGGGGATTCTCGGGCGACAGCTTCCCTTCACCGGAACTCGTGGTACTGCCTAGGCACATGGCTGAACGGAATACATCCTGTTGCAAGTCATCCAGAGATCACGGAACTCTGACGTTTTGATTAAAACTTTAGGTTTCAGATTGAAATTTCGAATGTAGCGCGCTGCTGATATTAATCAATCCCTTCACGTCCCCGTCAGCGGGGGCCGCCGCCGCTTCACTTTTGACGCCCGATGCCCCACATTATGGCGCAGAAAGAGAGTTCCACGATGACCAAGATCGAGAAGTCCGACGCCGAATGGCGCCAAAGCCTGTCCCCCGAGGCCTACCGCGTGCTGCGCGAACACGGAACCGAGCGGGCCGGAACGAGCCCGCTGGACCGCGAAAAGCGCCAGGGCGTGTTCACCTGCGCGGGCTGCGGCAAGGAGCTGTTCGCATCCGATGCAAAATTCGATTCCGGCACCGGCTGGCCCAGCTTCTTCACCCCCATCAGCGAAGATGCAGTGGGCACCACGGAAGACCGCTCCTGGTTCATGCGCCGCACGGAAGTCCACTGCGCAGACTGCAACGGCCATCTGGGCCATGTCTTCCCCGATGGGCCCAAACCCACGGGGCTGCGCTACTGCATGAACGGGGCCGCCATGGCCTTCAAGCCGGACGAAAAGGCCTAACATGACCGCATCATCAGTGAAGCCCCCGCGGGTGGAAAAGCGCCCGCGGGTCGAGACCTGGCATGGCCATGAGAAGCGCGACGACTATCATTGGCTGAAGGCTGCGAACTGGCAGGAGGTGATGCATGACCCTGCCCAGCTGCCGCAGGACATCCGCGCGGTGCTCGATGGCGAGAACGCCTATTTCGAAGCGGTCATGGCCGATACCAAGGCCTTGCAGGAAAAGCTGTTCCTGGAGCTCAAGGGCCGCATCAAGGAGGATGACTCCTCCGTTCCCGCGCCGGACGGGCCTTACGACTATTATTCCTCCTATGTGAAGGGCGGCCAGCACCCGCGCTATTGCCGGAAACCCCGCGGGCTCGAAGGCCCCGAGCAGATGCTGCTCGACGGCAATGCGCTGGCCAAGGACCGCGATTACTTCCAGTTCGGCGGCATCGACCTGACGCCGGACCAGCGCCTTCTCGCCTGGTCCTTCGATGGCAATGGCTCCGAGTTCTATGAGCTTCGCGTGCGCGAAGCCGGAACGGAGAAGGACCTCGCCGACATTCTCGAGAACACCGCGGGCGAAGCCACATGGGCCGCTGACGGCAAGAGCTTCTTCTATACGCTCCAGGACGAGAACCACCGGCCGCTCAAGACCTATCACCACCGCCTCGGCACCGCACAGTCCGATGACCGGCTCGTCTATGAGGAAAAGGACACGGGCAAATTCACCGGCGTGGCCAAGACCAATTCTGAGAAGTGGATCGTGATCGACATTCACGATCACGACACGTCCGAACTCTGGCTCATCGATGCGGCAAAGCCTGACGAGGCGCCGCGCCTGGTGGCGGCGCGCGAGGCCGGCATCGAATATGACATCGAACACCGGGGAGAGCAGTTCTTTATCCGCACCAATGAAGGCGGTGCCGAGGACTACAAGCTCGTCACCGCCCCGGTGAACGATCCGCGCAAGGAGAACTGGATCGACCTCGTTCCGCACCGGCCCGGCATCTTCATCGTGTCATATATCGTGCTGCAGGACTGGCTCATCCGCATGGAGCGGGAGAATGCCCTGCCGCGCATTGTGGTGCGCAGCCTTCTCACGGGCGAAGAGCATGCGATTGCCTTTGACGAAGAGGCCTATTCGCTGGGCTTTGGCGAAATGCGCGAATTCGAGACGGATACGCTGCGCTTCACCTATTCGTCGCCGACGACGCCGGCGCAGGTCTATGATTACGACATGCGGAGCCGCACCCGCATCCTGCGCAAGCAGCAGGAGGTGCCGAGCGGGCATCACCCTTCGCATTACGTGACCAGGCGGCTGTTCGCGCCCGCGCATGATGGCGAGACGATCCCCATCACGCTGCTCTATGCGCGGGATGCCAAGCTCGATGGCTCGGAACCGCTCTGGCTTTATGGCTATGGCTCCTACGGCATTTCGATGCCCGCGGGGTTCAACACCAATATCCTGTCACTGGTGGACCGTGGATTCATCTATGCCATCGCGCATATTCGCGGCGGCCAGGAGAAGGGCCGGCGCTGGTACACACATGGCAAGATGGAGCACAAGCAGAACAGCTTCCGTGATTTCATGTCCTGCGCGGAATTCCTGGTCAGCGAAGCCTACACCACCAAGGGCAATATCGTGGCCCAGGGCGGCAGTGCGGGCGGCATGCTGATGGGGGCCATCGCCAACATGGCGCCCGAACTGTTCCGCGGCGTTGTGGCGGAGGTGCCCTTCGTCGATGTTCTCTCCACCATGCTAGATGACACGCTGCCGCTGACGCCGCCCGAATGGCCCGAATGGGGAAACCCCATCGAGAGCAAGCAGGCCTATGAAAACATCATGGCCTATTCGCCCTATGACCGGGTGGAGGCGAAGGCCTATCCGAACATCCTGGCCGTAGCGGGCCTCACGGACCCACGCGTCACCTATTGGGAGCCAGCGAAATGGGTGGCAAAGCTCCGTGAACTGAAGACTGACGATAACCTCCTCCTGCTCAAGACCAATATGGGTGCGGGCCATGGCGGTGCCTCGGGCCGCTTCGACCGGCTGAAGGAAGTGGCCTTCGTCTATGCCTTCGGGCTGAAGGTGACGGGGCGGGCCGATGCTGGTTGAGGCGGCGAAGTCCACTCTCCTCCTCGTCGACATGCAGGAGCGGCTGCTGCCTGCGATGACAGGTGGCGCCGAGGTGGCAGAGCGCTGCGCCCTTCTCCTGAAGGCGGCACAGGCGCTGGATCTGCCCGTCACAGTCTCCGAGCAATATCCCAAGGGGCTGGGCCACAGCATTGCGGCCCTCAAGGACGAGTTCGGCGCTGCCCCGGTGTTCGAGAAGCTCGCCTTTTCCTGCTGGCGGGACAAGGCGATCAAGGACCATCTGATCGCCCATCACGAGGGTGGCCGGCCCCTGGTGATCCTGGCCGGCATCGAATCGCATGTTTGCGTGCTGCAGACGGCAGTGGACCTCGCCGCTGCCGGATTTGGCGTCTTCGCGGTGGCAGATGCCATGGCATCGCGCGCGCCGTCTTCCCACGCCCTGGCGCTGGACCGGATGCGGCAGAACGGCGTGGCAGTCGTCAACACAGAGATGGTGGTGTTCGAGCTTCTGGGGAAGGCCGGCACTTCGGCGTTCAAGTCCCTCTCGGCGCTTGTGCGGTGAGCGCAGGGAACCCTGTCATTTCGCCGAATTGACAATTGCGCCGGGCGTTGCTCTCTAGGCTCAAATCCAAGGAGTGTTTCATGGCCGCTGCCGAATTCAACTGGGAAGACCCGCTGGACCTCGAATCCCAGCTCACCGAAGAAGAGCGGATGATCCGCGATGCCGCGCGCGCCTTCGCCCAGGACAAGCTGCAGCCGCGGGTGAAATCCGCCTTCCGCGAGGAACGCTTCGACCGCGAGATCATGAATGAAATGGGGGAAATGGGTTTCCTCGGCGTCATGACCTCGGCCGACTATGGCGGCTCCGGCCTCGGCTACGTGGCTTATGGCCTGGTGGCGCGCGAGGTGGAGCGGGTCGA
Organism: Aestuariivirga sp.; assembly: GCF_965227715.1. Classification (GTDB taxonomy): domain Bacteria; phylum Pseudomonadota; class Alphaproteobacteria; order Rhizobiales; family Aestuariivirgaceae; genus Aestuariivirga. The sequence continues at coordinate 1,291,570 of NZ_OZ245771.1, forward strand.
TTCCGGCTACCGCTCCGCCATGAGCGTTCAGAACTCACTGGTGATGCATCCGATCGAGGCCTATGGCTCGGAAGAGCAGAAGAAGAAATATCTGCCCAAGCTCGCCACCGGCGAATGGGTGGGCTGCTTCGGCCTGACGGAGCCTGACGCGGGCTCGGACCCTGGCGGCATGAAGACCCGCGCCAGGAAGGTTGACGGCGGCTATGTGCTGAACGGCGCCAAGATGTGGATTTCGAATTCCCCCATTGCCGATGTGGCAGTGGTCTGGGGTAAGACCGAGGATGGCGTGATCCGCGGATTCATCGTCGAGCGCGGCATGAAGGGATTCTCGACCCCCGTGATCGAGGGCAAGATTTCGCTGCGCGCGTCAATCACCGGCGAGATCGTTCTTGAGAATGTGGAGGTGCCCGACAGCGCCTTGCTGCCCAATGCCAAGGGCCTGGGCGGCCCCTTCGGCTGCCTCAACAAGGCGCGCTATGGCATTGCCTGGGGTGTGATGGGTGCGGCGGAAGATTGCTGGCACCGCGCCCGGCAATACACGCTGGACCGCAAGCAGTTCGGCAAGCCGCTGGCCGCCAACCAGCTGGTGCAGAAGAAGCTTGCGGACATGCAGACGGAAATCGCACTGGGCCTTCAGGGCTGCCTGGCCTTGGGCCGCGGGCTGGAGCGCGGTACCATTGCGCCCCCTGCCATTTCGCTGATGAAGCGCAACAATTGCGGCAAGGCGCTGGATATCGCCCGCATGGCGCGGGACATGCACGGCGGCAACGGCATCTCGGAAGAATATCACGTGATCCGCCACATGGTGAACCTCGAGACGGTGAACACCTATGAAGGCACGCATGACGTTCATGCGCTGATTTTGGGCCGCGCCCAGACCGGCCTTCAGGCCTTCCAGTGAGCACCATCCTCATCACCATCGCCGATCCTGCCCATCAGCCGGTGAAGGCGATGGTGGAGGAACTCGACCAGTATCTGCTGCCGCTCTACCCCGCGGAGAGCAATCACCTGCTCGACATCGAAACGCTGCGCCAGCCAGAGATGCGGTTTTTCGCGGCGTTCCGCGGCGAGGACGTGATCGCAATCGGCGGCTGCTGGCTGCATGACGGCTATGCAGAGGTGAAGCGCATCTATGTCACACCCGCGGCACGCGGCCTGGGCCTTGCCAAGCAGATCATGCAGCGGATCGAGGAGGAGGCGATCATCAGTGGGCGGATGATCGCGCGGCTGGAGACCGGCATTCACCAGCCGGAGTCGCTGGGGCTTTACCGGCGGCTCGGCTTTGTGGAGTGCGGCGCCTTCGGAGATTATCCGGCGGATGACCCCAACAGCGTGTTCATGGAGAAGCGGCTGGGGCCTTAGCCTCCGTCATTATGCCTTGGGCTGGAAGATCACATAGATCTTGCGCAAATAGCCTTCGGACTTCCAGCTGTTGGGCGTGCCCAGCGGCACAAAGAAGGTGTCGCCGGCCTTGAAGTGCTGGGCGTTGCCCTGATCGTCTTTGAAGCTGACGGCGCCTTCCAGCAGATGCATCAGCTCATGGCGGGGGAAGTCGATCAGCTTGCGGTGATAGCCCGTCGTGTCCCACACGCCGATGTTCAGCTGGCCGGTCGCATCCGCGAAATACTGATGCGTGTGCTGCGTGGGCACCTCCGACAGGAGCATGTCTCGCGCCGGTGGCGTTGAGGGTGCGAGTGCCACGGCAGGATCGATCTTGATCGTGTGCAGCGGGCCTTCATTGGCGAGGCCTGAGGCATCCTCGAAGATCACGAAGAATTTCCGCACATGGCCGGGTTGCGTCCAGCGGCAATGCAGGCCCTTGGGGATGATGAAGCTTTCGCCCGCCTTGATGGAAGTGCTGCGGTCCTTCTCCACAATCACCACTTCGCCTTCGAGAACGGTCATGAATTCATTGACCGGATAGTCGATCCAGCGGCTTTCGTTCGCGCCCTGTTCCCAAACACCTGCGGTGAGGCCCTTTTCCTTGTCCTCGAACAGGGTCAGGCCATTGTGCTTCGATGTGCCCGAAATGATCTCGCCTTCCGGGAAATCCTCCCATGGTGCAAGCGTTGCGTGCGCGTCGAATGTGATGATGTGTGGTTTTGGCATGTCGTTCCTCCGGTGGCGATCCTAGCGGGGTTCCTTGCACGTTCAAGCGGCACGGACTAGATAAGGCCCTCAACACGGAGGAACGAACGATGGCCCTTGAACTGCCGCCCCTGCCCTACGCCTATGATGCGCTTGGCCCCTATATGTCCAAGGAGACGCTGGAGTACCATCACGACAAGCACCACCAGGCTTACGTGACCAATGGCAACGCCGCGCTGAAGGACAGCCCGCTCGCGGACAAGTCCATCGAAGAAATCTGCAAGGTTGCTTTTGCTGAGAAGATCGCTCCCCTGGTCAACAATGTGGGGCAGCACTACAACCACCTGCATTTCTGGAACTGGATGAAGCCCAATGGCGGCGGCAAGAAGATTCCCGCCCGTCTGCAGGCCGCGATCGACTCCGATCTCGGCGGCTATGACAAGATGCGCACCGACTTCGTGCAGGCGGGTGTCACCCAGTTCGGCTCCGGCTGGGCCTGGATCGCCAAGAAGGACGGGAAGCTCGTCATCACCAAGACGCCCAATGGCGAGAACCCGCTGATGCATGGCGCCTCGCCCATCCTCGGCTGCGACGTGTGGGAGCACAGCTATTACATCGACTATCGCAACCTGCGCCCGAAATACCTCGAAGCCTTCGTCGACAATCTCATCAACTGGGATTACGTCGACGAGATGTTCTCCAAGGCCTGATGGCCTGCTAGACTGAACGCATTGTGCGGCCGGGCCTCGCCCGGCCGTTTTCGATTGGAAAGGGCCTCAATCTTGCTTCCTGTTTTCGATGGTCACAATGACGTGCTGCTCCGGCTGTGGAGCAAGAAGGCGGGAGATCCCGTTTCCGATTTCATCAATGGCGATGGGCAGGGGCACCTCGATCTGCCGCGCATGATCAAGGGCGGCTTTGCCGGAGGCTTCTTCGCCATTTTCGCGCCGAGCCCGCAGGATGAGGAATTCAACGACGACGAGGAGATGAACCCGCCGCCGGCAAACCAGGTGGGGCAGATTGCGGCACTTTCCGCCACAGTTGGCATGGCGTCCCTCCTGTTCCGCATCGAGGAACACTCCGAAGGCCGCTTCAAGGTGTGCCGGAACGCGGGCGAAATCCGCGCGGCCACGGCCGCCGGCAAGGTGGCCGCGATCTTCCACATCGAAGGTGCAGAGGCAATCGACAAGGATCTGAAGTCCCTCGATGTGCTGCACAAGGCGGGGCTGCGCTCGATCGGGCTCGTGTGGAGCCGGGACAATGCGTTCGGCTCCGGCGTGCCGTTCCGCTTTCCGGGCTCCCCCGATACTGGCGCTGGCCTCACCGAGGCCGGAAAGGCACTCGTGCGGCGCTGCAATGAGCTGAAGATCATGCTCGACGTCTCGCACCTCAATGAGAAGGGCTTCTGGGACGTGGCGCGGCACTCGACCGCGCCCATCGTCGCCACCCATTCCAACGCCCATGCGCTGTGCGCCTCCACCCGCAATCTGACGGATGACCAGATCCGCATCATCGGGCACAGCAAGGGCATGATCGGCCTCAATTTCGCGAATGGCTTTCTGCGGGCGGATGGCCGCTGGGGCAGCGAAAGCGGGCTCGACACCATGCTCCGCCACCTCGACCATCTGATGAAGATCGCAGGTGAAGACCATGTGGGGTTGGGCTCGGACTTCGACGGCGCACGAATCCCCGCGCAGATCGGCGATGTGACGGGGCTGCCCCGGCTGGTCGAAGCCATGAGCGCCCATGGCTATGGCGAGGCGCTGGCCAAGAAGCTGTGCTCGGACAACTGGATGCGAGTCCTGGAAGAAACCTGGGGCGAATAGGATTGCAGAGAGTTATTAGCAGTGCTAATAATTTTTCATGAAGCTTTCCGAGTGGCTCGTTAATAGCGGCACATCGCAATCCGAACTGGCCCGGCAGCTGGGGATCACCCAGGGCCGGGTCTCGCAGCTTGCCGCCGGCGCCCAGCCGTCGCTGGAGCTGGCGAACAAGATCGCGGCCGCCACGGGCAACAAGGTGCGGCCTGCCGATTTTGGAGATCCCCCGATGAAAGAACACACGCTCGACACCGTTGAAGAGGCCATCAAGGCGATTGCCGAAGGTCAGATGGTTGTGGTGGTCGATGACGACGACCGTGAGAACGAAGGCGACCTGATCGGCGCTGCCGCCAAGATCACGCCCGAGCAGATGGCCTTCATGGTGCGCCACACCTCCGGCATCGTGTGCACGCCGATCACCGCGGAAGAGGCCAAGCGCCTGAAGCTTGACCCCATGGTGGCGCTGAACGATGCGCCGATGGGCACGGCCTTCACCGTGACGATCGACTACAAGGAAGGCCTCACCACCGGCATTTCGGCCAAGGAGCGCGCGGCCACCTGCCATGCGCTCGCCAACCGCAATGTGGTGGCAGATGATTTCGTGCGCCCTGGCCACATCTTTCCGCTGGTCGCCAAGTCCGGCGGCGTGCTGATGCGCTCTGGCCACACGGAAGCGGCGGTCGATCTCGTGAAGCTCGCGGGGCTCCACCCGGCCGGTGTCATCTGCGAGCTCGTCAATGACGATGGCTCGGTGAAGCGCGGGCCGCAGGTTCTCGCCTTCGCGCGCGAGCACGGCTTCAAGATCATTTCCGTGGCGGATCTCATCGCCTATCGCCAGCGCCGCGAGCGGCTGGTGGAACAGACCGCGCAGTTCGATGTGGAAACGGCCATCGGCAAGGCGCGGGGCTTCTCCTTCGTCACCCCCTTCGACCAGGTGGAGCAGCTGGCTCTCGTATTCGGCGATGTGAGCTCGGGCAAGGCCGTGCCGGTGCGCCTCCACCGCGAGAATGTGCTGGAGGACGTGTTCGGCACGCGGCCCACCCTCACCAAGGTGTTCGATGTGTTCAAGCGCGAGGGCTCCGGCATTCTCGTCTATCTGCAGGAAGGTGCGGCGGGCGTTCCCGCGGGCCAGCTTGCAGGTGCGGAGAAGACCGGCAGCGCCGCCCAGCGCCAGCAGAGCTGGCGGGACGTGGGGCTGGGCGCGCAGATCCTACGGGACCTCAATGTGAGTTCGATCCGGCTGATCTCGTCCTCGAACCGGCACTACGTCGGCCTCTCCGGCTTCGGGATCGAGATTGCGGAGACGATCAAGCTCGATTGAGGCCCCGAGGATTGCATTGTGGGCGCTTCGCGGGTTGTTCTAAGCTCCCCACATGAGCACCGCGCGGCCAAAGCAGGCGAAGGACGGGGAGCCCACCATCATCGGCTGGCGGGAGAAGGTGAGCTTGCCGCGTCTGGGAGTTGGCACCTTCTCCGCCAAGATCGACACAGGCGCGCGCTCCGCTGCCCTTCACGCCACCCAGATCGAGCGCGATGAATTTCACGTGACCTTCGTGCTGCCGCTCAGCCGGCGCAACCACCATTGCCGGCTGCCGCTCAAGGGCATGCGCCGGGTGAAAAGTTCCAACGGCCAGATCGAAACCCGCGCTGTCGTGGAAACAGATGTGCGCATCGGCAAGATCACGCTGCGCATGGACGTGACGCTCACGGACCGGACCGACATGGGCGTTGCCATGCTGCTGGGCCGCAACAGCATCGGCCATGCCTTTCTGGTTCACCCCACGAAGACGAACCTCATCTCCGCCCGGAAACGCAAGACACCATGAAGATCGCGCTGCTGACGAGAAACCAGAAGCTCTATTCCCACCAGCGCCTGATGGAAACGGCAGCAAGCCGCGGACATGAGATGGTGCCGATCGACTATCTCAAGTGCTACATGAACATCACGTCGAAGAATCCCGAGCTGCGCTACTTAGGCCAGACGCTCGATGGCTTCGACGCCGTGATCCCGCGCATCGGCGCCTCTCATACATTCTACGGCATGGCGGTGCTGCGCCAGTTCGAGATGATGGGGGTCTACCCCGTGAATGAATCGGTTGCCATCGGCCGCTCGCGCGACAAGCTGCGCTCATTGCAACTGCTGGCGCGCGACGGGGTTGGACTTCCCGTCACCGCCTTTGCGCATGATTCGAAGCGCACGGACGACCTACTCGATATCGTGGGGGGAGCGCCCGTCGTCATCAAGCTGCTCGAAGGCACGCAAGGGATCGGCGTTGTGTTGAGCGAAACGCATAAATCCGCAAAGTCCGTGGTTGAAGCCTTTCACGGCGCCAATGTTGCGATTCTGGTGCAGGAGTTCATCAAGGAAGCGGAGGGGCGCGACATCCGCGCCTTCATCGTGGGCCGCACGCTGGTGGCCGCGATGGAGCGGAAAGGTGCCAAGGATGACTTCCGCTCGAACCTGCATCGCGGCGGCTCCGCCAACATGATCGAGCTGACGCCACTCGAGAAGTCGACGGCGCTTAAGGCCGCGCGGTCCATGGGTCTGAACGTTGCCGGCGTGGACCTGCTGCGCTCCGCCCATGGCCCGGTGGTGATCGAGGTCAATTCCTCGCCCGGCCTCGAAGGAATCGAGAAGGCAACGGGCATTGATGTGGCCGGCGCCATCATCCGTTTTGTGGAGCGCCACGCCAAGCCCGGCCGCACCAAGACGAAGGGCAAGGGATGAGACACTTCACGCTCGGCGATGCGCGCGTGCAGCCCGGGCGCCGCGCCACCGTGGACTTGCCCGTCAGCACGCTCTCCAACCACGCCCATGTGACGCTGCCTGTGCATGTGGTGCATGGAGAGGCACCGGGGCCCGTCCTGTTTCTCTCCGGCGCCATCCATGGCGATGAGATCCAGGGTGTGGAAATCATCCGCCGCATCCTCACCCATCCGGCGTTGGACGGCTTAAGGGGCACGCTGCTCGCCGTACCCATCGTCAACAGCTTCGGCTTTCTCAATCACACGCGCTACATGCCGGACCGGCGGGACCTGAACCGCTGCTTTCCCGGCTCTGACCGTGGCTCTCTCGCGAGTCTCGTTGCGGACATCTTCTTCCGCGAGGTGGTGCTCAAGAGCAATTTTGGCATCGACTTCCACACGGCGGCGCTCCACCGCACCAATCTGCCGCAGGTGCGCCTGGCGCCGGAAGAGCCGGAGCTTCTGAAACTGGCGCAGGCCTTTGCGCCGCCCGTGATCCTGATTTCCAAGCTGCGCGAACGATCGTTGCGGCTCACCGCAGGTGAAGCCGGGGTGAAGGTGCTGCTCTATGAAGGCGGTGAAGCGTTGCGCTTCGATGAACACGCCATCGATGCCGCGGTGAAAGGAACGCTGCGCGTGATGGCTTACCTCGGCATGACGGAACCGCAGCCACGGAAGGCGGGAAGCGGCACGGTGTTCTCGGATGCCAGCGCCTGGGTGCGCTCACCCGAAAGCGGCATTCTCCACACCACAAGGCGGAGCGGGGACCGGGTGGGCAAGGGCGAAATTGTGGGTGTTGTGGCAGACCCGCTGGGCCAGGCATCGCTGCCGCTGTTTGCGGAGTTCGACGGCATCATCGTTGGCAGCACCAACCTTCCGCTGGTCAACCGGGGCGATGCCGTGTTCCACATCGCCCGCGCCATGCCGCTCGCCAGCATTCGTCAGCACCCGGAGGAAGCTGCTTCGCTTGCCGATGAGGACGAGATTATCTGACGCCGGAGGAGATGGAGAGAAGCCCACATCCGCCCTTCGGGCACCTTCTCCCATCCTGCGGACGGGAGAAGGGAAGGATGAGGGCTCTTACTTCCACTTCAGCCCGCCCAGAATGCCGCGGATCAGCATGTTGCCGATCTGGCGGCCTGCGGTGCTGGCCATGTTCTTGACGAAGCGGTCGGTTGCGGTTTCCCGCGTGGAGGTGGTGCGGGCTTCGGTCCTCGCCTGTTTTTCCGCCACCTTGTCCGCCTTCTCCTGCTCGCTCGCCGCGCTGCGCTGTTCGGCGCGCTTGGTCAGGATTTCATAAGCGGATTCGCGGTCTTCAGATTCTTCATAGACGCCATAGACGGGCGAGTTCTTGATGAGCTTCTGGCGCTCTTCCGGGGTGATGGGGCCCATGCGGCTGGAGGGCGGGCGGACGGTCGTGCGCTCCACCATGGTGGGCACACCTTTGAGATCGAGCACGGAGACCAGCGCTTCACCCTTGCCGAGCTGCGTGATGGCCTCTTCCGTTTTGAAGGCGGGGTTGGGGCGAAAGGTGGAGGCGGCGGTGGCAACTGCCTTCTGTTCGCGCGGCGTATAGGCGCGGAGCGCATGCTGCACGCGGTTGCTCATTTGCGCCAGCACGCCTTCCGGCACATCGAGCGGGTTCTGGGTGACGAAATAAATGCCGATGCCCTTGGAGCGGATCAGCTTCACCGTCTGCTCGATTTTCTGGACCAAGCCGGGGGGCGCTTCGGAGAAGAGCAGATGCGCCTCATCAAAGAAGAACACGAGCTTGGGCTTTTCAGGATCCCCCAGCTCCGGCATGCGCTCGAAGAGTTCGGACATCAGCCACAGAAGAAAGGTGGCATAGAGCTGGGGCGAGTTGATGAGCCTGTCGGCCACCAGCACATTCATGTAGCCCTTGCCGTTGGGCGTTGTGCGCATCAGATCCTTGATGTCGAGCGCGGGCTCGCCGAAGAACTTGTTGCCGCCCTGCTCTTCCAGCACCACCAGGCGGCGCTGAATGGCGCCGATGGTGGGGGCGGAGAGATTGCCATATTCGGTTGTCAACTCCTTGCCGCGATCGCCCAAGTCCTTCAGCAGCGCCCGCAGATCCTTGAGGTCCAGAAGGGCCAGGCCTTCCTTGTCCGCCAGCTTGAAGGCGATGTTGAGCGCACCTTCCTGCGCATCCGACAGGCCCATGAGGCGGGAAAGCATCAAGGGGCCCATGTCGGTGATGGTGGTGCGAATCGGGTGGCCCTGCTCGCCGAAGAGATCCCAGAAGATGGTGGGCGTTGCCTCGAAGCCATAATCATCGAAACCCATTTTCGTGGCGCGCTCGATCAACGCGTCCTTGGGCTCTCCGGCCATGGCGATGCCGGAGAGATCGCCCTTTACATCGGCGGCGAAGACGGGAACCCCCGCATTGGTGAAGCCTTCCGCCATGATTTGCAGTGTCACCGTCTTGCCGGTGCCGGTGGCGCCGGTGACGAGGCCATGGCGGTTGGCCATAGCGAGGAACAATTCTTCGCGCTTTTCGCTTTGGCCTAGGAAAATAGCTGTCTCGGACATGGCGCGGCAGTTCCCCGATAAATCGCTGTCGATGCCCCTTTCTTGCTATAAGGCAGCGATGAGCGCAACGGTTGAACGGATGAGGATATGATGCAGGAGCTGATCGGCCGGATCGTAACAACGGCGGGGCTGCCGCCCGACAAGGCGGAAAAGGCCTTAGGCATCGTCCTCACGCTGATCCAGACGCAAGGAAACCAGAACAAGGTTCAGGAGCTGTTCGACAAGCTGCCGGGAGCGGCGGAACTTGCACGCAAGCAGGGTGGCGATGGCGCGGGCCGTGGCGGTGGCGGGCTCCTCGGCATGATGGCGGGTGGCATGATGGGAGGGCCGCTGGCGGCCGTCTCCAAACTCACCGCCGCAGGCTTGTCCATGGACCAGATCAAGGCGCTGGGAACCACGACGCTCGATTATGCCAAGGAGAACGCAGGTGCGCAGCTGGTGAAAGAGGTGGCGGGCTCCATTCCCGGTCTTTCGGGCTATGTCTGAGGGGGATTAGACAAAGGGCGGTTTGCAGCGGCACCTGGTCTTCGCTAGAGATTTCGCAGGTGCAACATGTTGGATCGCCATGACTGATCTGAAGCTCGCCGCTGAATTTGCCGATGCCACCCGGGCCCAATGGATGAAGCGCGTGGAGGCGGTGCTGAAAGGCGCCTCCTTCGAAGAGAAGCTGGTGCGCCACACGGCGGACGGCATCAGGCTGGAGCCGATCTACGGCCAGCAGGACGGGCCCCGCGCCGCACGGGCCGCACAAGCGCCCTGGACACTCTATCAGCGTGTCGACCATCCCGATCCGGCGCGCGCCAATGCGCAGGCGCTGGACGATCTTGCCAATGGGGCCACGGGGCTGGTTCTGGTGACGGCGGATGCAGCCTCAGCGCTGGGTTTCGGACTGGCGCCCGCACGGCTCGCCCGCGTGCTGCAGGATGTTCATCTCCACGCCGTGGCCCTCAAGGTAGAAGGCAGCGCATCCATGGCGCTGGCTGATCTGATTGCCGGGCAGCCCATTGCGCCCGAGCTTCTCAACATTTCCTTCGCGCTCACCTCTGCCGCCGATGCCGCGGAGCTGGCGCGGCGCGGGTATGCCGGGCCTTACATGGATGCTGATGGCCGCCCCTGGCACGAGCAGGGTGCGACGGAGGCGCAGGAACTGGGCGCCACACTCGCCAAGGCCGTCTCGGCCATGCGTGTGCTGGAGACGCTCAATGATGTCCATCTGGTGCGGGCGGTCTCGATCACGCTCAGCGCCACGCAGGACATGTTTGCGACCATGGCCAAGTTCCGGGCGATCCGGCTTCTGTGGCGGCGGGTGCTGGACGCCGCAGGGCTCCCCGATTATCCGCTGAAGCTTCATGCCGAAACCTCCTGGCGGATGATGGCGGTGAAGGACCCGCACACCAACATTCTGCGCGCGACTGCGGCCGTGTTCGGCGCGGGTCTGGGGGGAGCCGATTCGATCACCGTGCTGCCCTTCTCGCTGGCGCAGGGCCTGCCCAATCCATTCGCCCGCCGTGTGGCGCGGAATGTGCAGAGCGTGCTGCTGGATGAAGCAAACCTCTGGCGCGTGGGAGACCCCGCACTTGGTGCGGGCTATATCGAGACCTATGCCCAAGGGCTTTGCGAAAAGGCATGGGCCGTGTTCCAGCAGGCGGAGGAAGGCCGGTGGCCGGTGCCTGACCCCTCCTCCACTGCCAATCTGCCGGTGATCGGCACCAGCGCCTATCCATTGGCCCAGGAATTCCCGCCCGAAACGGAGGCCCTGTGATGAGCCGCATTCCGAATTTTGCCAGGATCGCGCTGAGCACATCCTCCGTGGACGGATGTTCGACCGGGGACTGGGAGACGCCTGAAGGCTTGCATGTGAAGTGCAGCTATGGGCCGGAGGACATGCGGGGCATCGACTTCCTGCACACCTGGCCCGGCATTGCGCCCTTCCTGCGCGGCCCCTACCCCACCATGTATACCACCCAGCCCTGGACCATCCGGCAATATGCGGGCTTCTCCACGGCGGAGGATTCCAACGCCTTCTACCGCCGCAACCTTGCAGCGGGGCAAATGGGACTCTCCATCGCCTTCGATCTCGCCACACACCGCGGCTATGATTCTGACCATCCGCGCGTTGCGGGCGATGTGGGGATGGCAGGTGTGGCCATTGATTCCATCTATGACATGCGGACCTTGTTCGACGGCATTCCGCTGGACAAGATGTCGGTGTCGATGACAATGAACGGTGCCGTGCTGCCGGTGATGGCGCTCTATATCGTGGCGGGTGAGGAACAGGGAGTGCCGCCTGAAAAGCTGCAAGGCACCATCCAGAACGACATCCTCAAGGAATTCATGGTTCGCAATACGTTCATCTATCCGCCCGCGGCGTCGATGAAGATCGTATCCGATATTTTCCGCTATACCTCGGAGCGGATGCCGAAGTTCAACTCGATTTCGATTTCCGGCTATCACATGCAGGAAGCAGGGGCCACGGCGGACCTCGAACTCGCCTATACGCTGGCGGATGGGCTGGACTATGCCAAGGCCGGCGTTGCGGCGGGCCTCACCATTGATCAATTCGCACCGCGGCTGTCATTCTTCTGGGCCGTCGGCATGAACTTCTTCATGGAAGTGGCGAAGATGCGCGCCGCGCGCATGATCTGGGCCAAGCTCATCAAGCGGTTTGACCCCAAGGACGAACGCTCCCTATCGCTTCGCACCCATTGCCAGACGAGCGGCTGGAGCCTTGCCGCGCAGGACGTGTTCAACAATGTGACGCGCACCTGTATCGAGGCGATGGCTGCAACGCAGGGCGGCACGCAATCGCTCCATACGAATTCGCTGGATGAAGCGCTGGCACTGCCCACCGATTTCTCCGCCCGCATCGCCCGCAACACGCAATTGTTCCTGCAGCAGGAAGCAGGCACCTGCAAAGTGATCGACCCATGGGGCGGCAGCTATTTTGTCGAGCGGCTCACCGCCGATCTCGCGGCGAAGGCGTGGGCGCATATCGAAGAGATCGAGGCGATGGGCGGGATGGCCAAGGCCATTGAGGCAGGGATTCCCAAGGCCCGCATCGAGGAGGCCGCAGCCCGCACCCAGGCGCGCATCGACACGGGCGAGCAGGCGGTGATCGGCGTCAACACCCATCAATCGGCGGATGATGCGGTGATCGACATTCTGAAGGTCGATAATTCCGCCGTGCGGACGCGCCAGATCGAAAAGCTCGCGCGGCTTCGGGCGGAGCGGAATGAGGCTGAGACCCGGGCCATGCTGGCCAAGCTCTCAGCCGTCGCGCGCACCGGCCAGGGAAATTTGCTTGAGGCGGCGGTTGATGCCGCACGGGCCAAGGCTACCGTGGGTGAAATCTCACTCGCCCTGGAAGAGGTGTTCAACCGCCACACGCCGGTGATCCGCGCCGCCAAGGGCGTTTACGCCGCAACGCCTAAGGACAAGCACAAGATCGAGCGCGTGCGCCATGCCGTTGCTGCCTTCCGAGAGGCTGACGGGCGGGCGCCCCGGATCCTCGTCGCCAAGGTGGGCCAGGACGGGCATGACCGCGGCCAGAAGGTGATTGCCTCCGCCTTCACCGACATGGGCTTCGATGTGGTGATCGGGCCGCTGTTCGCCACACCTGAAGAGGTGGCGAAGCAGGCAGTGGCGGAGAAGGCCCATGCCGTGGGCGTCTCCACCCTCACCGCCGGGCATCTGACCCTGGTGCCCTTGCTGAAAGCCGCACTCGACAAGGCCGGCCGCTCAGACATCATGATCGTGGTGGGCGGCGTCATCCCGCCCGAGGATGTGCAGACGCTGCTCAACATGGGTGCTGCCGCCGTGTTCCCGCCGGGAACCGTGATCCCCGACGCGGCACTCGCCCTGCTGGAACAGCTGAACCAGAAGCTCGGCTATGCGCAACGGGCCGCAGAATAGAGTCCTGAGAAGCGGAATTGCCTTTCCCTCCCCCTTGTGGGTAGGGGGAATAGTGGCCTCGACCTTTAGAACCTCACCTTCGCCATGGTGGCGCGGTGGTCGCTGGGCCAGGGGGTGACGACGATGTCAGCCTCCGGAGCCTTCTCCCCCACGATCCCTGCGGACAGCACGTCGAGCTTGGGCGCGCGTGCGAGGGCGAAGTCGATGCGGTCGTGGTGGTCGTCCTTGGCGGTGGGCTCAGACGTGGGCGTCCAGGTGAAGCCGGGCTTCGTGGCGGGATCGGGGTAGATGGCGCGGAAGGTATCAACGAAGCCCTTCTCCTCAATCGCCATGACCGTGGGATAGGGCACGGCGAGCGGCTGCAGCCCGGCCTTTACGGCGCTGTCCGTCCAGTCCCTGTGGGACGGCTCATTGAAATCGCCGAAGACGAAGGCGGCATCGTCAGGGCCCGCGGCATCCATATCCGCGAACAGCAGCTTCAGCGCGGGGCCGCGCGTGTCCGCAGCGGCCTTGACTGCCTCTTCCGGTGTCTTGAGATAGGGATAGGGTCCATATTCAATGCCGAGAAGCTGGTAGGGCTGATAGGGCGAGTCATCCAGGTGGATGTTGAACACGTGTACCTTGCGGCCGTTCACGTCGATTGAGACGCCCAGATCGTTGGGGGTTGCCGGGCCAATCGGATAGCGGCTCAGGATGGCATTGGCCCAGAGCGCATCATTGACCTTGGTCTGATCGTAATAGTGATAGCCCAGGGCTGCGGCGAGCTTTGCGGCAACGCTCTCGCCCTTGGGCGGGCAGATTTCCGCCGTGCACGGATCACCCTCAAGCCGCGTTTCCTGTACGCCGATGATGTCCGCGCCCACAGCCTTGATGGCGGCGGCGGTCTCATCCACAGGCTTACTGTCATTGGCACCGCCGCCATAGATGTTGAAGCTCATGATGGTGAGCTCCGTCTGCTGCGCTTGTGCAGCTGCGGCCCATGGCAGGGCTGCGGTGAGAATCGCTGTGAGCAGCAGACGTCGTTTCATGGTGAGCTCCCGTGATGCCGGCAGAATGGCCACAGAATGTGACGCTTGGCTTACAGCTGCAAGCCCCTCACCTCGCCCACCTCCAACTTTCGCCAATTGGAAAGTTCATGGTGGCGGAAGGAGTGGAGTGTGGCTCGCTCCTCCGGCGTCCAGCAATCGAGCCCGGAGAGAACGGAAGCGATTGCCACCTCTGATGCGCGCGATGCGCCATCATCGATTTTAAGGGCGACGCCCAAGCCTGCATGCGGAATGCAGGCGCAATAGACGCCTTCCGCCCCGGTCTTGATGAAGAGGCGGGGAATGGCCTCCATGATGCGCGTATCGAAATCACCCGTGCCCGCCACCATGAAGGGATGCGCCCTGACCGCTTCGATGATGCGGCGGCCCGCGGCAAATTCCGGGTTGGAGAAGCGCGCAAAACCAAGCGCCATGTTCTTCAGCGGAATGGCCCAGGTGGGCACCGAGCAGCCGTCAATGCCAACAGGCTGCTGGCTCAAATCAACGTCACAGATGCGGCCCATGGTCTCGGCGATCAGGCGCTGGACCGGATGGTCTGGTGCCGTGTAGCCATGGGGATCAGCCCCCAAGTGCCGGGCCAGCGCAAGCATGCCAGCATGCTTTCCGGAACAATTGTTGTGAACGGCAGCGCAGCTCTCGCCATGGCGGAGGAGCGCGAAGCGGGCTGTTTCATCCCCCGGCCAATGGGCGCCGCATTCATAAAGGCTCTCCACATTTCCGGCCTTGGCGAGGATCGCGCGCGCCACGCGCACATGCTCAGGCTCGCCATTGTGGGAGGCACAGCACAGCGCAATTTCTTCGGGCGTGAGGCCAAATTGATCTGCAGCACCACTCTCGATCAGGGCCAGGCACTGGAAGGCTTTGACGGCGGAGCGCGGAAAGACAGCGGCGGCAATGCCGCCTTCGGCTGCCGTCACGTGGCCAGATACATCCACCACCGCATAGGCGCCGCGGTGGCGGCTTTCGACCATGCCGCCGCGGGTGACTTCCGCAATCACGGGATTGATCATCGGTTCTTCTCCAAGCTTGCTGCCCGCTCCGGCGCGGCCGCGAAATACCATCCATAGGCCACGAACTGCGCCACCAGAAAGATGCCGATCGCCCAGCTATAGCCTTGCGGGCTGTAGCCCGTGCTGCTCCCCGGGAACAGCCCGATGATGAGGCCCACGAGATATTGCGAACCGAAGGCGCAGATGAAGAGAGTGAAGTTGATGGCGGCATTGGCGCGTCCCGCCACTTCCCGCCCGAGATGGGATTCAAACCATGGATAGGCCAGCACAGCCACTTGCCCGAAGGCCGCCACGACCAGCCACGCAGGAAGGGCGAGAGACGTGATGCGAAAGACGATGATCACCTGCGCGAGAAAGTAGAAAATGTTGAAGCCGAGCATCACCTGCACGGGTGAAATGCCGCGCCGGCCCAGCCTGTCCGCGATCACCCCCACAGACAGGATGCCGACCATGAAGGCGATGGCCAGATAGAGGAGATGGCGCGCCACCTCCTCGCGCGAGAGGCCCATCACATCGCGGAACCAGGGGCCGGTCCACAGAGTCTGAATGCCGATCTGGACGCCGGAGGTGAGGCCAAGCAGCGGTGCGATGCGCCAGAAGGTGGATGATTTGAGGATGGCCAGCATCTGGCCGAACTGGGTCTTGAGAGGTGTGGCTTCCCTGATCGTATCGGCCCGCGGGGCGGCGGCGAAGACGAGGATTGCCGACAAAAGGATGACGGCAGCAAACACCGCAAAGCTGCCGCGCCAGCCTATCAGCCCCACGAGAAATTCCGTGGGCTCGCTTGCCACCACCATGCCGAGGGCACCAACGGACATCACCGCCGTGTTGGCCAGCGAGCGGCGCTCGGAGGGAACCCAGGTGGCGGTCGATTTGTAGCTCGCCATGAGGCCGGCCGAGAAGCCCAGGCCCACCACGGCGCGGGCGATGAAGAGCACCAGGAAATTGGGAGCAAGGGCAAATCCCACACAACCAAGCGCGGCGACGATGAGCAGCGCCGACTGCACC
This sequence comes from Aestuariivirga sp., assembly GCF_965227715.1. Taxonomy (GTDB): domain Bacteria; phylum Pseudomonadota; class Alphaproteobacteria; order Rhizobiales; family Aestuariivirgaceae; genus Aestuariivirga. The sequence continues at coordinate 1,307,749 of NZ_OZ245771.1, forward strand.
TTGCGCGGCCCATAACGGTCCAGCAGCACGCCCAGCGGCAGTTGAAACAGCGCGAAGGCACCGAGATAGGCTGCCGTCAGCAGGCCCAGCTCGGCAGGTGTGAGGGAGAGATCGGCCACCAGATCCGGCGCCACGACGGCATTCACCGCGCGGAGCAGGTAGGACATGAAGTAGCCGATGGCAAAAGGCAGCAGTGCGGACAGCACGAGGCGGAGGCGTGTCATGGTTGCAACACTCTCTTCGCAATTCCCCGCTAAAGCAACGCTGCGAAAAATTCACTTGTGAATCGCGCGGAACGCCTTATGTGCGCGCCTTCACTCTTGCCTTGGGGAACACGACCGTGATCCGACGCGCCCTTGCCTTTCAGCACATGGATGACGAACCGCCCGGCCTGTTCGGCCGCTTTCTGGCGGAACAGGGCGCAGAGCTTGATGTGGTGATGCTGCACAAGGGCGAGGCCATTCCCTCGCTCGCACCCTATGATTTCCTGCTGGTGATGGGCGGGGCGATGGATGTGTGGGAGACGGGCTCCCACCCCTGGCTCGTTGATGAAGTGGCGGCGATCCGGGAGTGGACCTTCAACCGCAACCGCCCGTTCATGGGCGTGTGCCTCGGCCTTCAGCTTCTGGCGCAGGCGCTGGGCGGGGAAGTGGGCCTGGCATCGGCGGCAGAAGTTGGTTTCGGAAAGGTCGAGCTCAATGCGCTGGGCCTGGCCCACCCGCTGACGCAAGGGGTGCCCTCGTCAATCAAGGTGATGCAGTGGCACCATGCGGAAGTCACCCGTGTGCCGGAAGGAGCCGAGGTGCTCGCCTCTTCCGCGGTGAGCCCGGTGCAGGTGATGTCCGTCGGCAAGGACATTCTCGCCACGCAGTTTCATGGCGAGCTTACCCCTGCGCTGATCGACCGCTGGGCGCATATTCCGCAATATCTTTCCTGGCTGGACCAGGCGATGGGGCCTGGCGCCTATCAGCGCGTCAAGGCGCAGTCCCGGCTGCAGCTGACGCGGACGGAACGGATCAGCCGTGCCATGTTCGAGAACCTGGCGGTGAACCGGCGCAGCTTCCGCGCTGCAGCGTGAGCTTAGATCACCACTGGTGAGTAGTTCTGCGCTTCGCTTTTATGCGAAGGGTAAAACATCTTTTCCCTTCGCGAAGTTGAGAAATTTACACATCTCAATATGTCCGCCATTCTCCGCTCCGGCTGGCAGAGTGCGTGCCTGAAAGGCGTGACATCTGACAACTGCGTAACAGTTGCCAGGAGGGCAAAGTGATTGAACTGAAATCGAAATCCAAGACGGAGAAGAAGGCTCTCGACGCGGGATCCACGCGCGCGAGGCTTGATGCGCTGCTGAACAAGGCCTTTGATCCCGAGGTGATCGGCGAGCACCGGCTGCACCCGGTGGAAACGGCCCGCTTCATTGCAGACCAGGCCCGCAAGCTCCGGCTGGCGGCGATGCGCTCAGGCCACACCGGCCTCGTGTGGATGATCGAGAGCGTCTATTACGAAGCCTATACCATGGGCTGTGCGCGCCAGGGCCTCGAGGTCGAACCGGCCGGGACCAAGCGAAACTAGCCGACGAGGCGGTGGCCGGCCTTTGACTGCGCCAGATTTGAGCCTCCTGCCAGGGACCCTGTCAGGAGGCTCCTTGTATCAAGCCACTGAATGTGGCTCTGCCCGGCTTCCGCCTGCGCCTGCGTCAGCCGCGCCACGATCGGATCCAGCGAGGGATCGGAGCGGCTGACCGTTCCAAGGTTCGCAAGTGTATTGCGCGCAAACTTCTCAGTGCCCAGATAGTGAAGAATAACCGTCGTGGCCATCTGGCTTTCGGGCCCTCGCGTGAGGGCAAGGCCGGTGTAGTAAACGCGCCCGGCAACGGGTTCCGTCTGGAAGGAAAGGATGCTTGGCTGGTGAGGCGGCAAGGTGTTGCTGCCGATCAGGAAGGTTTCCCGGGATGCGGATACCACGATCCCCTGATGCTTGGCACGCGAGGCAAAACGGTCTCCACCATCGCAGATGTTGAAATGCGTGCGGCGGACGAATGTCATCCGCCCGGCCTGCATCTTCAGTGTAATCAAAGAGCGCAGCAGCAGGTCCGATGACGGGTGGAGCGGAAAATAGCACTCGAAATGGCCCGACGGCAGTGGCGCTGGCCGGGCAGGACGGGGTCCGCGGCACAGCCATTCGCCCGCGTCTTCCACATCCGGAAGATCCTGACTCTCCAGATCGATTGCAGCCAAGGTATTGTAAAAGCCGTATCCTGCCTGAGGGCGCGCCTCTACGGGCTGATTCCCATGAACATTCGCATTCCCTGAGAGCATTTGCTCTTCACTGACAGCGAGATAGTGGCAGATTTTTCGCATGTTGCGGGCGCTGGGGTAGGCCTGCCCCGCCAAATATTTGTTGAACTGCTGCCGGTTGATCCCGGTGCCTTCGCAGACTTTTGAAATTGACGGAAACTTGGCACATTGCCTGCGCAGTTCGGCCGAAAAAGCACTTACGATCATCGTCTGCTATCCGCTGCTGAATACGTATTCAGCGAAAAACCTAGACGATTCCCGGAGAGGTTGCCATGAGGAAATTACCTATCTCAATAGTCGTAGAAAAACTTCTTTGTGAATTCTAGAAAGAAGCTTGCATTTTCTGCAGCAATTTTGGGCATTATCTCAATCCATCCTCTCCCTTGATCTCCGAGGCCTTCAGACCGCCCACCCGTGGCAAGGGCCTCCCGCCGACGGTGACCGCAACGGCCACCAGAATCTCATTGGCGCGGGGCGCATCATTCACCCGGACCTCCATCCCGTCGAAATGGCTGCGGACAAAGGCGGCGTCCTTGTGACCCAGGGGGATGTCCAGCACCACGCCCAGGCCGCCGCGTTTCTTGGAGGAGGGAATGAGAGCGGCCCCCTTGCCAAGCACCTTGCGGAACGGTGCGCCAAGCTTTGGGTGGAGAATGGCAGCGGCATGTTCGAGCTCACCATTCTCGCCAACCGCCGCAGCCTTGCCATAGCCCTCGACCTGCTCTCCCGGAATGCCAAGGGCGGCCACAGCGCGCTCAGCCAGAAGGGCGCCCAGCTCCTCACCGATGTCGATCAGCTCCGAGAGGTCTTCCTGGTATTTGCCGGCAAAGGGATTGGCGATCACCGCAATCGCAGCGGCGCGGCGGACGGGAGGTAACACCTCCTGCCCCTGCTCGCTCAGTGTCTCATCGACAACCGTCATGATCTTGCGGATCTTCGCTTTCATCTCAAACCATCCTCTCCCTTGACGTCATCTGCCGCGAGGCCGCCTGAACGGGCGTGAACGCGGGGGCCGGTGGTCATCACCAGCGCCAGCACCATTTCATTGGCGCGCGGCGCATCGGTGATGCCGACTTCAATCGCATCGAAGTGGCTTCGCACATAGGAGGCGTTGACATGAGTGACAGGCACATCGAGCCTTGTGCCGGGGCCTCCCACCTTCTTGGTCGAGGGAACGATGGCCTTGGCGCCGCCCAAGACCTCCCGCATCGAATAGCCGCCGGGGGCGTGCCAGAGGGCGGCATGCTCAAGTTCCCCCGCTTCGCCCGTGATCGAGCCCTTGCCATAGCCTTCAATGGCAGCCGGATCCACACCAAGCGCTGCGAGAAGCTTCCGGGCCATCTCGAGGCCCAGAGGCTTCAGATCCTCCATGAAGGGCAGAATATCCGCGTGGAAGGCGCCGGCATAAGGGTTCTCGATCACTGCGAGCACCACACCGCGGCGCGGCGGCACCTCCGCCACGGGTCCGCCCTCATGATAGATTTCCTCAACCGAGACGAGGAACTTCCTGACCTTGACCTTTGGCATTGAGCCTCCCCAGCGTGTTGCCCAGCATCCGGTTTTCGCCCGCCAGGTGAAGGGCGGCGGCAACGATGCACCTCTCTGCGATGAGCGCTTCCGCGAAGGCTACACCAGAGCCGAGCGCTGCCGCAATTTCCTTGCGCGTGAGGGGCCCCACGGCGCGGGTGACGGGGCGAGAGCCCAGATCGCTGTCCGGCTGAAGATCCTGCGCGGGAACACGGGTGACGGCGGGGTGACCCGGCAGATCGACCGCATTGGCAATGAGGGTTGCGGCGGCATCCGCCGTGGCAGCGCTTTCGGCCAGCACCGTCACCGCGTCCGCAATCCCTAACGAGAAGGAGCGGCCGCGCCAGCCGCTCGTCGCAATGCCGCGCACGGGGTCTTCGGCTTCGATCCGTGCAGTGGAAAAGAGCGACGGGCGGTCTGGCCGGCTGATCAGCCCCACGTCATAGGCGGCGCCCGCCATGAGATGGAACGCGATGTCGCCGCCGTTGTTGACGAAGACGCGGGTGAGAGGTGCAGCAGCGCACACGGCATCGCGCATTTCATCCGCGACCGCGCCGGCGACGGCCGCCATGGGAGTGATGAAGTGGTTCCCCGCAACGCGAGTTGTTGCCGTCCACATGCGCCGCGCGATCACGCCCTGGGGCATGGGCCCCACGGGTCGGCGCAGCAGCGTGAGTTCGGCACACAGCTCATCCAGCACAGTGGCGAAACGGATCTGCGCTGCATCGAAGGCGAGCGCCACAGCTTCCGCTGTACCATCTGCACCGATGATGAGGTCAATGGGGCCGTCGTTGAGGTGCAGCCTGCGGCCATCGGGCAGCATGCGCGCCTGCACGCGGCTCATGGCCTGGCGCTGGCCCGCAAGGCGTCCAGCACGCGCTCCGGCGTTGCCGGTGTCTGCATGACGCGGGCGCCCGTGGCATGGGCGATGGCGTTGAGGATTGCCGGTGCGGTGGGGATCAGCGCCTGCTCGCCAATGCCCTTGGCACCAAAGGGGCCAGCAGAGGATGCGCGCTCGATCAGGATCGATTCAATCGGCGGCACATCACCCATGGTTGGGATGAGATAATCATGCAGGTTTTCGCCACGGCCCGGGGTGAACTCCTCCATCAGCGCCATGCCGATTCCCTGCGCCACGCCACCTTCGATCTGGCCTTCGACCAGCATCGGGTTGATGGCGCGGCCCACATCATGCGCGGCGACGATCCGGCGTACCTTGACGAAGCCAAGACGGAGATCGACCTCCACCTCCGCCAGATGCGCGCCAAACCCATAAACCGCATAGGGAACACCCTGACCGTCCTTGTCCAAGGGCGAGGTCGGCGGATCAAAGCTTTCCTCCGCACACAGAACATAGCCGTGAGCATCGCGTGGCAGGCTTGCCAGATCGACGGTGCGGATCTCGCTCTGGTCATGCACCAGCAGTCTCCCGCCGGACAGTTGCAGCCGCGCGCCCTCCCCCGCATTGGCGAGCCGCAGCAGCAGGCGGCGGAGGGAGCGGCCAGCGCGTTCGGCCGCCGTGCCCGTCACGAACGTCTGGCGCGAGGCGGAGGTCTTGCCGCAATCCGGCGTCTGATCCGTATCGGGTGAGATCAGATCGATCAACGCCACCGGCAGGCCCACGGCATCTGCCGCGATCTGGCTGATCACGGTGTTCGAACCCTGGCCGATATCGACAGCGCCCTGGTGCAGCGCCAGCCTGCCATCGGGCTTGAGGCCAAAGCGGATGGTGGACGGGTTCGGCAGCGAAGTGTTGCCGCAGCCATAGAACATGCCCGCCACACCAACCCCCCGCCTGAAACGGCCCCCTTCGGCGTTGAAGGCCTCAGCCTCATGCCGGGTACTTGTCCAGTGCGGTTTCAGCGCTTCGAAACAATCGCGGATGCCAACGCCATCGCCCATCACCTGGCCGGTGACGGTGGGGGTATCATCCGTGAGGGCGTTGCGGATGCGGAACTCAAGCGCATCGATCCCGAGCTTTTCGGCGAGCATGTCCAGCAGCTGTTCCTGCGCCACCACGGTTTGCGGCACGCCGAAGCCGCGGAAGGCGCCGGCCGGCACGCAATGGGTGAGGACCGCGCGGGTGAGCGCGCGGTAATGCGGCACAAGATAAGGGCCTGAGGCATGGACCGGCACGCGGTTTGCAACGGTGGGCCCCCAGGAGGCATAGGCGCCCGTGTTGAAATCGCCCTCGAAATCCATGGCGAGGAGTGTGCCTTCCCGCGTGGCCGCCATGGCTGAGCGCATGCGCGCGGGGTGGCGCTTGGTGGTGGACTGGATGGACTCGTTGCGGGAATAGACCATGGCGGCCGGCCGCCCCGTGGCCCATGCGGCCAGTGCCACATAGGGCTGTACGGAGAGATCCAGCTTGGACCCAAATCCTCCGCCGCAGGCGGAAGGGATGATGCGGATGTTCTCCGGCGGCAGGCCCATGATGGCGGCCGTATCGTCCCGGTCCAGATAGGGCGCCTGGGTGGAGGCGGTGATCTCGATCCGGTCTCCCACACGCCGCGCCCAGCCGGCTTCGGGCTCGATATAGGCGTGTTCCACGAAGGCGGTTTCGAATTCGCCCGCAACGGTGACCGCCGCCCCGGCAATGGCCTGTGCGGCATCGCCTCGGACGACACGGCCGCTGACCAGAATGTTGCCGGGGCGTGCCGCATGGAGCTGGGGTGCTGCGGCGGCCAATGCGGCCTCGATGCCGAGCACCGGGGGGCGCTCCTCCCAGGTGACCGGAAAAGCCGAAACATCGAGTGCTGTGATGGCGGCCTGTTCCCCCACCACGGCCGCCACGGCCTCACCCCGGAAGCGGGCTTCCCGTTCGGCGAAGACCGGCTGATCGGCGAAGGCCGGTATCACGCCAAAGATATTGCGGCCCGGAATGTCGGCGGCCGTCAGTATGCGGACGATACCTGGATGCGCCGCGACGAAGGCCTCGATATCGCCAAAGGCGAATCCCGCGCGGTGATGGGGAGAGCGTATGGCCCTGACCCAGAGTGCATCGGCGGGAATGGCGTCTGCCCCGAAGCGTTCCGCTCCGGTGACCTTGGGGACGCCGTCAAGCCTTGCCATCCGCGCGCCCACGGCTGAGCCCTGCTCCGGCTCTGCTGTTTCGGCAAGGGTTCCGGCTGCTGCATCCAGCACGGCATCAATGATCTTGGCATAGCCGGTGCAGCGGCAGAGGACGCCACCCAGAGCATCGGCGACCATGTCCCGCGTGGGGTTCTTCTCACGCTCCAGCAGGGCGGCCGCTGCCACCAGCATGCCCGGCGTGCAGATGCCGCACTGGGCGGCACCGCGCGCCAGAAAGGCCTTCTGCAGCAAAGCGCCCTTGGCCGTTTGTGAGGCCAGCCCTTCCACTGTTACAACGCGTGTTCCTTCCGCCTGGGCGGCGGGCACGAGGCAGGCACAGGCGGGTTCGCCATCAACCAGCACGGTGCAGGCACCGCAATCACCCGCATCGCAGCCGCTCTTGGTGCCCGTTTGCCCCAGGCTGTTGCGCAGCAATTCGGTCAGACGGGCCGCCGGCGCATCATGGCTGGTGACGGGCACGCCGTTCAGTTCGAAGGCGATCACCTCAGGCCGCTCCCGCGGCGATGTCGAGTGCTTCACCAATGGCGCTGAGCGCCGCCTCCAGCCGGTAGGCCGCCGTGGCCCGCACATCATCAATGGGCGAAAGCCCCGCGAGATGCCGCGGTTCGAGAATAGAAGACGGCAGCGTTCCCGCCGCTTGGCCGAGGAGCTCCGCCTCGAGGACGGGGAGCCTCCGGGCCACGTGGGAGGCAGCACCAATGGCGATGGCGGCCCGCGTGATGCGGCCATCTCCGGCGCGCTCCACCACTGCCGCGGCCATGACGATGGAGATCACGAGGTAGCGCCGCGCGCCCAGCTTGATGAAGGCAGATCGCGCCTTGCGCGGAGGCTTCGGCACGATCACCGCGGTCACGATTTCACCCGGCTCAAGGGCCGTCTTCCGGTAGCCGGTGATGAAGGCGCCGAGCGGGAGCAATCGGCGGCCCGAAGCCGAGGCGATTTCAACCTGCGCATCAAGGCTGAGGAGCGGCGGCACGCCATCCGCCGCCGGAGAGGCATTGCACAGATTGCCGGCAATGGTGCCGCGGTTCTGGATCTGCAGCGAGCCCACCTCACGCGCCGCGGCGCGGAGGCCGTCAAAGGCTGGCGGAAGATCGGCCTTGAGGAGCCCGCTCCACGTCAGGGCAGCGCCAAAACGGTAAGCGTTTGCCGTTTCCGACAGCCCGCCCAGCCCCTCGACCCGTGACAGGTCGACGAGCGGCCGCGTCAGCGGCTTTCCGGCATGAGCGGGGAACACATCGGTTCCGCCGCATATGGCGAGCGCACCTTCGGCGGACATGGCCTCAGCTGCCTCCTCGATCGTCTTTGGCCGGGCATACACGCCTGCGTGTTCCTTACTCCATGAGGGCCCGATAGTGTGTCCGGCACCTTTGCCTGTCAAGGACGGGCCCAGCTGGAATGCAAATACGCATGCCAAATCAAATTGCTAAGCGCGGGCGTTCACCGTAACGTGGAGCCCAAGCCCAGGATGGCGGGCGGGGGTGCTTGGTTGGAACGGCGTCTCACCACAATTCTTTCGGCGGATGTGGCCGGATATTCGCGCCTTATGGAGCGCGATGAAGCAGGCACACTGGCCGAGCTGATGGAGCGGCAGGCCTCCATTATCGATCCGCTGATCGTCAAGACCGGCGGCCGCATCGTCAAGACGCTGGGAGACGGTTTCCTGGCGGAGTTCGGCAGCGTGGTGAATGCAGTGAGCTTCGCTGCCGAAATGCAGCAGGCTTCGGAAGCGCGCAACGCCCATATTCCGGATGACAAGCGCATGAGCTTCCGCATCGGCATCAACCTCTCCGATGTGATCGTCGAGCAGAATGACGTGTTTGGTGACGGCGTGAATGTCGCCTCCCGATTGCAGGCCATTGCCGAGCCCGGCAGCATTTTCGTGTCCGAAACCGTGTTCCAGCACGTGCACCGCAATCTGCCGCTGAGCTTCGAGGATGCCGGCAAGCGCCAGCTCAAGGACAGTTCGGGGCTGACGCAAGCCTGGCGCGTAGCTGCCGGCGCGCTGGGGCCCGCGCGGCGGCGCGGCGGCGAATCTCATCAGGCCTCGATTGCGGTACTGCCCTTCGTCAACATGAGCGGAGACCCGGAGCAGGATTATTTCAGTGATGGCATCACCGAAGACATCATCACCGATCTCTCGAAGATCTCCGCGCTGTTCGTGGTCTCGCGCAACACCGCCTTCACCTACAAGGGCTCGAGCGAGGACCTGGACCGGGTGGCGGCGCGCCTGGGCGTGCAGTATATTCTGGAAGGCAGCGTGCGGAAGGTGAATGACCGGGTGCGCATCACCGCGCAGCTGATCGATGGGCGCAGCAACGGCCATGTCTGGGCCGAACGCTATGACCGCAAGTTCGAGGATATCTTCGAGCTGCAGGACGATATCTCGCATGCCATCGTAGACGCGCTGCGCCTCAAGATGCTGCCGCAGGAGCGCGAAACGCTGAGCCAGCGGCCGACTTTCAACAGCGAGGCCTATCGCTTCCACCTGATGGGGCGGAGTTTCTTCCACCGGGGGCACACCAGGCGCTACCTGCGGCTTGCGCGGCAGATGTTCCAGCGCGCGCTCGATATCGATGCCGACTATGCCGCGGCCCACGCCGGGATAGCCGATTGCAATTCGCATCTTCTCGATGCGGGCGACACGACCATTACCACCAACGAAATTTTCGAGCAGAGCGAGCGCGCGCTGGCGCTGGATTCGAGCCTGGCCGAGGCCCATGCCTCCAAGGGCCTCGCACTTTATACGGCGGGCCGCTACGAGGAGGCTGAGGCGAGTTTCGATCGGGCGATTGCGCTGAAGCCCGATCTGTTCGAGGCCTATTTCTTCTATGGCCGCAACTGCTTCAACCGCGGGCAATATGGCAAGGCGGCGGAGCTTTTCGGCAAGGCGGCCGCGTTCAAGAGCGACGACTTCCGTGCGCTGGGCCTTCAATCCATGTGCTACCAGTCTCTCGGCAAGCTGGAAGAAGCCCGCGGTGCCGCGCGCCAGTCTTTGACGCGCACCGAGGCCGCCATTGCCGAACGTCCGGATGATGCAGATGCGCTGGCCTTCGGTGCAGGGCTTCTGGCCTCGCTGGGCGAGACCGAGCGCACCAAGGACTGGGCCGAGCGGGCCATGATCATCGAGCCTGACGACTTCTACATGCATTACAATATTGCCTGCGCCTTCGCCATCTTGGGCGAGAAGGAGCTGGCGCTTGACCGTCTTGAACGCATCATGGGGCCCCACACGCTCAAGTCGCTGCAGGAGTTCATGCTGCATGACAGCGACCTCGACATGCTGCGCGATCACCCGCGCTATGTCGACATCATCCAGAAACTGGGAGACTGAGGAATGAGGGATTTTGCCGGCGCCGCAGACCTGCTGCTGCGCAACTGGGCTGCCACGGCGCGCATCGCCGAACTGCCGGAGGGCATGCGCCCGCTGAGCCGTGCAGAAGGCTATGATGCAGCAGCCCAGGTGGCGCTGCGAAGCGGCAGCGATGTGGCAGGCTGGAAGATCGCCGCCACCAGCGAGGCAGGCCAGAAGCACATCAATGTGGAGGGGCCGATCATCGGCCGCATCCTGAAGAGCAGGCTGCTGGAGCCCGGCGCTGCTGTTCCTTTGGGCGACAACATCATGCGCGTGGCGGAGGCGGAATTCGCCTTCGGCTTCACGAAGGATCTGCCGGCACGGGCAGAGCCCTATTCGCAGGAAGAGGCACTTGATGCGGTGGGCTCGATGCATCTTTCGATCGAGGTGCCGGACAGCCGCTATGCGGATTTCACCAAGGTTGGCGCGGCACAGCTCATCGCCGACACCGCCTGCGCCTCCTGGCTGGTGCTGGGGCCAGCTGTCGATGCGCCCTGGCGCGAGACCGATCTTTCAGGCCATGCGGTGAAGGGTTTCAAGAACGGCACCTTCGTCACCGAGGGAACCGGCAAGGCGGTGCTGGGCGACCCGCGAAAGGCCCTCACCTGGTTCGTCAATGAGGCCTCTGCCTATTGCGGGGGCGTCAAGGCCGGGCAGTTCGTGACCACCGGCACCTGCATCGTGCCGATGGCGATTGCCGCAGGAGACGCCGTGACGGTGGACTATGGGGCGTTCGGCAGCATCTCTTGCCGGATCGTGTGAGGCGATGCGGCTACTTTCGCCTGAACCGCTGACAAAATCCGGCTTCGCACCCTTCGGCGAGGTGATCGAGATGGACGGAGCCGATCCCATCACCATCAACCAGGGCTTTGCGCAGCGCTTCAACGACCTCATGAATGTGGATGTGGCAGCGGGTGGCGGGGCCACCAATGTGAGCCTGTTTCTCGGCCAGCCGCGGCCGCGCCCCGTTGCGATCAGGCTGATGGAGCGCCACCCGCTGGGAAGCCAGATGTTCCTGCCGCTGCAGAACCGGCCCTGGCTGGTGCTGGTGGCGGCGGACGTTCATGAGTTTGCGAGCTACCGCTTGTTTGCTGCCACGGGGTTCCAGGGCGTGAACTATGCCCGCAACGTCTGGCACCACCCTCTGCTGGTGCATGATGCCGGCAGCCGCTTCCTGGTGATCGACCGTAAGGGGCCGGGACATAATCTCGAGGAAGTGTGGCTGGACGGCGGGTTCACGCTGGCGGATTGAACTCAGGCGCGCACGTGTAGCTTGCGGCCCTTCACATAGGTGGCTTTCACCGCGCGGTCGTCGCCGAGGATCATCAGCGAGAAGAGCACATCCTCGAGCGAGGTTGAAACCTCCTGGCGGCTGGCGAGCACTGGCGTTGCGTGGGGGTCCAGCACCACGAGATCGGCAAACTTGCCGAGCTCGATGGCGCCCGTATCGTGATCGATCTTTAGGCGCCGGGCGTTTCCGCGCGTGGCCATACAGAAGAGTTCCGCAGCACTTGGCTTATAGCCTGCAAGCATCTGCACCTTGTAGGCCTCGCCAAGTGTTGCCAGCATCGAATAGCTGGTGCCGCCGCCCACATCAGTCGCAACGCCGAGATGCACCGGGCGCTCCGGCTTGCGCAGGTAGGGCATGGACATGAGGCCGGAGCCGAGGAAGGTGTTGGAGGTGGGGCAGTGCACGACGGTTGCGCCTGAGTCCGACAGCCTCGCGCATTCCCGCTCCGACAGGTGAATGCCATGGGCAAAGAGGCTGCGATCACTCAGCAGGCCGAAATGATCATAGACGTCCGTATAATCCTTGGCTTTGGGGAACAGGCTTGCCACCATGGCGATCTCGCCCGGGCTTTCGGAAAGATGCGTTTGCATCAGCGCGCCAGGAAGCGAGGCGAGCAGTTCACCGGAGATTTTCAATTGCGCATCTGAGGAGGTGATGGCGAAGCGCGGGGTGACGGCATAGCGAAGCCGCCCCTTGCCGTGCCAGGCGCGATAGAGTTCCTCCGTCTCGCGTGCGCCCGTTTCGGGCGTGTCTTCAACGGCGGGAATGGCGTTCCTGTCCATCATGGTCTTGCCGGTGATGAGCGCCATGCCGCGGGCATCGGCTGCGGCGAACAGCGCATCAGCGCAGCTCTTGTGAACGGAGCAGAAGGCCAGCGCCGAGGTGGTGCCGTGTTGCAGCAGACGGTCAAGGAAGATCTCCGCCGCTGCTGCCGCATAGGCTTGATCAGCGTAGCGGCTTTCTTCCGGGAAGGTGAAACGGGTGAGCCAGTCCAGCAGGTCTTTGCCGGGGGCCGCGAGCATGCGGTATTGCGGGAAATGAATATGGGCATCGATGAAGCCCGGCATCACGATCATCTCGCCATAGTCTGTGACGTCCGCCTGCAGGAAATCCTGCGGCAGAAGTGATTGTGGGCCGGCCCAGAGAATGGTGCCGTCATCGCCCACGGCAACGGCTCCACGGGCTTCGTGCCGAGGCGTATCGTCTTCTGCGAAGCTCAGCGTCTGGCCTTTGATGACATGCGTCATGGCGAGACCCGCTCTTCAATACGGAAGCGGAAGATGCGGCAGATCTGGGCGAGCGACGTTTGGAATTCCACCTCCGGCGTGTTGCTCACACGCGCGGCGAAGCTCTCAAGGATCATGTGCTTGGTAGCGCCTTTCACGGCGAAGATGAAGGGAAAGCCAAAGCGCTGCTTGTAACGTGTGTTGAGATCGGTGAAGTGGGCGAACTCTTGGGCGTCAAGCGTGTTGAGGCCCGCACCGGCCTGTTCCTTGGTCGAATCTTCCGTGAGCTTCGCCTTGCCTGCCAGATCCGGGTGGGCGCGGACCAGCGCCAGCTGCGCATCATGATTGGCGGCGCGGAAGGCACGCTCGAAACTCAAGATCATGTCATCGCGGGTGGCGAAGGGCATGGCGCTTCCTGCCTCGCGCGCGACCCAGGGGGAATGCTCGGCCACATCCCCGAAAGCTTCCAGAAAGGCACGGGGGGTCAGGCTGTTGACGGTGCTGAGGCTCATCATTGCTTTGCGATCCATGTGCCTAGCTTGGCGCGTTCCTCATCCAGCATGCCGGTGCGGTTGCCGAGCGGCATGGCCTTGTTCTGCACCGCCTGCACGTTAATTTGCGCGGCGTAGCGCTTGAGGTCCGCCAAGGTTTCGAGATGCACGCCCTTCGGCGCTGTCTTGATGGTGGCGTCCGTCGGGTGTTCCGCATGGCAGGCGGCACAGCGGGTCTGTACGATAGAGAGGGCTTCCGCATCCGCCACCTCGCCCTGGAACAGCAGCAGCTTCTGCGGCTCTGTAATGATGAGGGCGAGCGCCAGTGCCGCGCCGATCAATGGGAGCGACCAGGCGAGATCGGCTTGCCCGTCTCCAACTTCGGTGCGCACCAGGAAATAGCGTGCGAGGCCGCCACCGATGATGATGAGCCCTGCCACCGCCCAGGCGTGGGATTGATCCGTGACCATTGGGAAATGGTTGGAGATCATCATCGCCAATACGGGGAGTGTGAGATAGGTGTTGTGCAACGAGCGCTGCTTGCCGATGAGGCCAAGTGCTGGATCAGGCTTTTCGCCCTTGAGCAGCGCGGCGGTGATCTTGCGCTGGTTCGGGATGATGACCATGAACACATTGGCCGCCATGATGGTGCCGATCAGCGCGCCAATGTGAATGAAGGCGCCACGGCCGGAGAAGAGATGCGTATAGCCCCAGGCGAAGGCAAGCAGCATGAGGAAGAGGAGGCTCGCCAGCACACGTGTATTGCGGCCTAGGGCCGAGCGGCAAAGGGCGGTGTAGAGCACCCAGCCGATCACGAAGCTTCCGATCGATATGCTCACCGCCTGCCACTGCGTGAGCGGCATGATGTTGGGATCGATCAGATAGCTATCCGCCTGCAGATAATAGAGGACGACCAGCAGCAGGAAGCCCGTGACCCAGGTGAGATAGGCCTCCCACTTGAACCAGATCAGATCCTTGGGGAGCGTCTCAGGTGCTGTGAGATACTTCCGCACGTGGTAGAAGCCGCCGCCATGCACCTCCCACACTTCGCCGCCGACGCCTGCGGGCATTCCCGCTTCCTTCCGGAGCGAGAAATCCAGCGCCACGAAATAGAAGCTCGTGCCGATCCAGGCGATGCCGGCAATCATGTGTCCCCAGCGGATCAACAGGTTCGCCCAATCGAGCGACAGGAGCGGCGCGGCTGAAAGCCACCAGGCTGCGCCCAGTGCTGCGAAGATGATAGGGAGAGTCCAGGCGATTTTCGCGAGCGGATCACCCACCTCATGGCGCACAAGGAAGTGACGGAGTGCGGCACCGCCGATGAAGACAAGGCCCACCAAAATCCAGGCATTGGGCGCATTGGTGAGCATGGCGAAATGGTTGGACACCATCATCAGCAGCACAGGCAGCGTCAGATAGGTGTTGTGGAGCGACCGCTGCTTGCCGATGGCCCCTAAGCGCGCGTCTGGCGTTTCACCCTTGATCAGCGCTGCCGTGATCTTCCGCTGGTTCGGGATGATGACCATGAAGACATTGGCCGCCATCATGGTGCCGGCGACAACGCCCACATGGATGAAGGCGCCACGCCCAGAGAAGAGATGCGTGAAGATATAAGCAAAGCCCAGGATGAGCACGAAGACGGCTGCCGCCAGCGCGCCGGTGTTGCGGCCGAGAGGTGAGCGGCACAGCCCATCGTAAATCACCCAGCCCAATACGATTGACAGGATCGAGATGACAATCGCCTGCCAAGGTTTGAGATCGGCCACGGCCGGATCAATCAGATTGGCGCTGGCGTTGAAGTAATAGACCACGGCCAGCAGGAAGAAGCCCGAAACCCAGGTGAGGTACGCCTCCCATTTGAACCAGGTGAGATGGGCGGGAAGGCTCCCCGGTGCGGAGAGATATTTCTGCACATGGTAGAAGCCACCGCCATGCACCTCCCAGGCTTCGCCGCGCACGCCTTCCGGCAGATCACCGCGCGTCTTCAGCGAGAAGTCGAGGGCGACAAAATAGAATGAGGTGCCGATCCAGGCGATGCCTGCGACGAGGTGCCCCCAGCGGATGAGGAAATTCAGCCAGTCGCCAAGGAAGGGTTCGAGCATGGGCCTCTCATGAAGACGCCTGCCGGAGGATCAGTCCTCCGGCAGGCGCGGGTTGCCGGGGCCTGCCTTATTGGGGCAGCTTGTCGTCAATACCCTTGATGTAATAGTTCATGCCGAGAAGCTCACCATCGGGCAGCGGCTTTCCAGCTTCGCCCACGGTGGTTCCGTCCTGCTTGGTGATCGGGCCCTTGAAGGGCAGCAACTCGCCGGACTTGATCTTGGCGACGGAGTCTTCCGCCATCTTCTTCACATCGTCCGGCATGTTGGTGAAGGGCGAGAGCACCACCATGCCGTCCTTCATGCCGCCCCATGTGTCCGCCGACTTCCAGGTGCCATCAAGCACGGCCTGGACGCGCGCGACATAATAGGGGTCCCAATCATCCGTGTTGGCGGTGAGCTGGGCCTTGGGCGCGAATTTGATCATGTCGGACGATTGGCCGAAGCCGAGCTTGCCCTGCTCTTCCGCCACCTGAAGGGGAGCGGTCGAATCCGTGTGCTGGACGAGGATGTCCGCACCCTGGCCGAGCAGCACCTTGGCGGCGTCCGCTTCCTTGCCAGGATCATACCAGGAGTTGACCCAGATGATCTTCACCTTGAAGTCGGGGTTCACCGACTGGGCGCCGAGCATGAAGGCGTTGATGCCCATGACGACTTCAGGGATCGGGAAGGACACGATGTAGCCCGCCGTGCCGGTCTTCGACATCTTGGCAGCGATCTCACCCATCACATAGCGGCCTTCATAGAAGCGCGCATTGTAGATGGCGACGTTGTCTGCCTTCTTGTAGCCGGTGGCGTGCTCGAACTTCACATCCGGATATTTCGCGGCGACCTTGATGGTCGGGTCCATGAAGCCGAAGGAGGTGGTGAAGATGATCTTGCAGCCCTCGCGCGCGAAGCGCTCGATGGCGCGCTCGGCATCGGGGCCTTCCGCCACGTTCTCGAGGAAGGCAGTTTCCACCTTGTCGCCCAGCGCCTTTTCCACGGCCTTGCGGCCCTGGTCATGCTGGTAGGAATATCCGAAATCGCCGACCGGACCCACATAGATCCAGCAGGCCTTAAGCTTGTCCGCTGCGTTTGCGGCCGTTGCCGAGACGCCAAGCGCCAGGGCCACTGCCAGTGCCATCCAAGTTTTCATTCTATCCGTTCTCCTTGTCCAAAACCCATTGTCGCAGCCTTGTTATCATTTGCTCCCAGCTGGCTGCTGGCCGTGGTGATGCTGTCATAAGGCTTATCTGTCCGGCACGAAAGGCTGTGCCAGGCAAGCCGGTGTGTTGGCCCGCATCAGGGCCTTGTTGCCCGATATCACGACCAGCACGAGAATGGTCACGATATAGGGAAGGGCTGAAAGAAGCTGGGACGGGATGCCGATGCCATAGGCCTGGACGGAAAATCCCATCACCGTGATCGTTCCGAAGAGATAGGCGCCAACCACGATGCGCCAGGGCAGCCAGGAGGAGAAGACGACGAGGGCCAGCGCAATCCAGCCGCGGCCCGCCGTCATGTTCTCGTTCCACTGCGGCGTATAGGCGAGCGACAGATAGCCCCCCGCGAGGCCCGCGCAGGCGCCGCCGAACATCACGCAGAGATAGCGCACGCCAATCACCGAATAGCCCAGCGCATGGGCGGATTGGTGGCTGTTCCCCACGGCGCGGATGATAAGGCCCATCTTGCTGCGGAACATGACGTAAGACGTGCCGGCGACGATGAGGAAGGAGAGATAGACCAGAACATCCTGCCCGAAGAGAATGGGCCCGATGAACGGAATGTCCGTGAGACCCGGAATGTGGATGCGGTCCAGATGGACGCCCGGCTGCCCCACGTAGCTCTCGCCAATGAGCCCGGCAAGGCCAAGCCCCAAAAGCGTGAGGGCGAGCCCTGTGGCCACCTGGTTCGACACCATGGTGAGGGTCAGGAAACCGAAGAGCAGCGAGAGCGTGGCACCCGCGATCAGCGCAGCGAGCACACCCAAATAGGGCGAGCCCGTCATCAGCGCGGCACCGAAGCCGGAGACGGCGCCCACCGCCATCATGCCTTCCACGCCGAGGTTCAGCACGCCCGAACGCTCCACCACCAGTTCGCCAATGGCCGCGAGCAGCAGCGGTGTGGACGCGGTGATGATGGTGAGGATGACGGAGAGAAGCTGGTCACTCATGCCCGGCCCTCCGCCAGCTGCGGAACTTTTCCGATGAATTTGAAACGGTAGAGAATGAGCGAGTCGCAGGCGAGAATGTAGAACAGCAGGATGCCCTGAAACACCCGCGCCGTCTTGTCCGAGATGCCGAGCGCCACTTGCGCGGATTCGCCACCTAAATAACTGATCGCCAGTGCGAAGGCGGCCAGCAGTGCGCCAATCGGGTTCAGCCGCCCGAGGAAGGCCACGATGATGGCCGTGAAGCCGTAGCCCGGCGAAATTCCGGGCTGCAATTGGCCGACCGTGCTCATCACCTCACAGATGCCTGCCAGCCCCGCGAGGCCGCCTGACAGCAGGAAGCAGAACCACACGGTCTTCTCCCGCGAGAAGCCGGCAAAGCGGCCGGCGCGGGGGGCCACGCCTTGTACGCGGAGTTCGAAGCCTTTGAGGGTGCGGCCCATGAGGATGGCGAGCGCGATGACGGCGATGACGGCGAAAATGGCGCCGAGATTGATATAGATCGGCCCGATCGACGGCGGGATCAGCTGGAAGCTCGGCAGCAATTGCCAATCCGAGAAGGCGATGGTCTTGGGGAAATTATAGCCCTTGGGGTCGCGCCAGGGCCCGCGCACCAGCCAGTCCAGCATGAGCTGGATCACATAGACCAGCATCAGGCTCGTCAGGATTTCATTGGTGCCGAAGCGGTTCTTGAGAAAGGCCGGAATTGATGCATAGGCCATGCCGCCAATGACGCCGAGCGACAGCATCAGGACAAGCGTCAGCGGCGACTGGAAATCGGGGAAGAACACCGGAATGGCGGAGCCCAGAATGGCACCCGCGGTGAGCTGGCCTTCCGCGCCGATGTTCCAGACATTGGCCATGTAGGAGACCGAAAGGCCCGCGCCAATCAGCGCCAGCGGAGTTGCCTTGATGATCAGTTGCTCGATCGACCAAGACGTTGTGAGTGGCTCGACGAAATAGACGTAAAGCGCTTCGAACGGGTTGAGGCCGCGGAGCGCGAAGATGATGCCGCCGGTGATGAGGGTCAATGCAATGGCGATGATGGGCGAGAACACCGCCATCTTCGCCGAATGCTCTGCCCGCTTCTCAAGCACCAGCCGCATGGGCGGTCTCCTTCAGTTCATGGGCCCCGGCCATGAGGAGGCCGATCTTTTCGGCTGTCAGTTCCGCCGCCGGATAGGCTTCCGACAATTCCCCGCGCGAAATGACAGCGATGCGGTCCGCGATTTCGAAGATCTCGTCCAGATCCTGGCTGATGACGAGCACGGCCGAGCCCTGGCGGGCGAGGTCAATCACCGCCTGGCGGATGGTGGCGGAGGCGCCGGCATCAACCCCCCAGGTGGGCTGGTTGACCACCAGCACGCCAGGCTTCCTGTCGAGCTCCCGGCCCATCACGAATTTCTGCAGATTGCCGCCAGACAGGGCGCGTGCTTCCGGGTCGGGCTTTCCTTTCCGCACGTCGTAATCCTTGATGACGCGCTGGCTCACCTTTTCAGCACCGCCGCTGCTGACCATGCCGGAACTGACCAGCGAGGCATCCGAAGAGTGCCGTGTGAGCACGATGTTCTGGGAGAGTGTGAAGCCCGGAACCGCGCCATGGCCCAGCCGCTCCTCCGGCACGAAGGCGGCTCCGGCCTTGCGGCGGGCGTTGACGCCATCATGGCCCACCGGCTTCCCGTCAATCACGATCATTGATGCGGCGGCAAGCGAACGCTCGCCGGAGATCGCGTCGAAGAGCTCCGACTGGCCATTGCCCGCAACCCCGGCGATGGCGACGACTTCGCCTGCCTTCACATCGAGCGAGATGTTCTTGAGTTCGACGGAGAAGGGCCCATCGGCAGGCAGGCGCAAACGATCGAGCTTTAGGCGCGCCGTTCCCTTCATGTCGTCCCGCGCCGGGCGGATCACGTGAATGTCGCCACCCACCATCAGGCGCGCCAGGCTGGCGGGGGTTTGCTCCGCCGGGTCGATATTGGCCACCACCTTGCCATGCCGCAGGATGGTGGCGGTGTGGCAGAGGCGCTTCACCTCCTCCAAACGGTGGCTGATGTAGATGACGGCGCAGCCTTCGCCCGCCAGCCTCGTCAGCGTGCGGAACAGCTGGTCAGCCTCCTGCGGCGTGAGCACCGCCGTGGGCTCATCCATGATCAGGAGCTTCGGCTCCTGCAGCAGGCAGCGCACGATCTCGATGCGCTGGCGCTCGCCCACGGACAAGTCCGCCACCACCGCAAAAGGCTCCAGCGGCAGGCCGTAATCGCGCGAAACCTTGGCGATGCGATCCGCCAATTTCTTCATGTCGAAAGCGCCCGGCATGGCGAGCGCGATGTTCTCCGCCACGGTCAGGGACTCGAACAGGGAGAAGTGCTGGAACACCATGCCGATGCCAAGCTTCCGTGCCGCAGCGGGGCTGGGAATGGTGACGGGGTTTCCCATCCAGCGGAATTCGCCGGCGCTGGGCTGCAGTGCGCCATAGATCATCTTGACGAGGGTCGATTTGCCTGCACCGTTCTCGCCCAGAAAGGCGTGGATTTCCCCCGGCTTCACCTTGAGGGTCACGTCATCATTGGCCTTCAGCGTGCCGAAAACCTTGGTGATGTGAAGCGCCTCGAGGAGATATTCCATGCCGTTAGCCTGCGTTCCTGCTGGCCAACATGCCTTCTGTTCCCGCGGCTGACAATGCCTCATCGAGCGTTATCAGCTGGGCAGCAACCGAGACCGCAATGGCCGCCGGATGCTTGGAGCGGATGCCGCCGATCCCGATGGGGCAGATCAGCCCGGAGATGCGTGCCGGCTCAACTCCGGCCTCGCCAAGCCTTCTCTCAAAGCGGGCGCGCTTGGTGGCGCTGCCGATGAGGCCGACATGGGCGATTCTGGCGTTGCGCAGCGCCGCATCGGTGATCTCCAGATCGAGCGCGTGGGAGTGGCTCATGATAAAGGCAATAGCACCATCGCGGGCAGCGGCGACGGCCGCCAGCGGATCGCCGGAAAAGCCGGTCACGTTCTGCGGCATGGCGCCCGGGAAGGCTTCGGGGCGCGGGTCTGCCCAGGTGACGTCAAAGGGCAAGGGTGCGAGCGCCAGGATGAGGGCGCGGCCCACATGGCCTGCGCCGAAGACCAGCACATGGCGGCCTTGCTGCCCGTAGCATTCGGTGATGCCGGGAAGGCGGGTGGTGAGGGTGAAAGGCCCTTGCAACTCCCGTGCTGCCAGCTGGCGCGTCTCTGCAAGCGATTTACCATCGAAACTCTCAATGGCGAGCGTCACCCGGCCGCCGCAGCATTGGCCGAGATCTGGCCCTAAGGACTGGGTCAGCATCTTCACCTGGCGCAGCTTTCCAAGCAGGCGCTGGGCTTCCGCCAGCGCCTTCCATTCCAGCGTGCCGCCGCCGATGGTGCCGTGAAAGCCCCGCGCGGTGACCACCATGCGGGCCCCCTCCTCCCGCGGGACGGAGCCCTCGGCCTTGACGACGGAGACCAGCGCGCAAGAGCCTTGCGCTTCCAATGCGCGCGCGATCAGCCCCCATGTCTTCATGGCTGAAGCCCCTTCACCGCCATCAGAATGGCCTCCGGCGTTGCGGGCGCATCGAGCTTCGGGATGGCGCCGGGCTTCACACTCGCGATGGCGTCGAAAATCGCCGTCCAGACGGAAATGCCCAGCATTAGCGGCGGTTCGCCAACGGCCTTGGAGCGGTAGATCGTGTCTTCCTTGTTGCCGCGGCTTTCGAACAGCTTGACCCGGAAATCCGCAGGCACGTCCGGCGCGCAGGGAATCTTATATGTCGAGGGCGCATGGGTGCGCAGGCGGCCTTGTTCGTCGTAGACGAGTTCTTCCGTGGTGAGCCAGCCCATGCCCTGCACGAAGCCGCCTTCCACCTGGCCAATGTCGAGCGCCGGGTTTAGCGAGCGGCCCACGTCATGAAGGATATCCACCCGGTCCACCTTCATTTCACCCGTCAGCGTATCGATGGTCACTTCCGAGCAGGCCGCGCCATAGGCGAAATAGAAGAAGGGGCGGCCCTTGGCTTTGGCCCTGTCCCAGAAGATCTTGGGGGTTGCGTAATAGCCCGTGGAGGACAGCGAGATGCGGGCGATGTGCGCCTGGCGCGCCAGATCTCCGAAAGCGATCGAGCGGTTGCCGATCATCACCTGGCCGTTCTCGAACTTGATCCGGCTCTTCGCCACCTTCCACTGCCTTGCCGCAAAATCGACGAGGCGGTTGCGGATGGTCTCCGCCGCAGCCTTGGCGGCCATGCCGTTCAGATCAGCGCCTGAGGACGCAGCGGTGGCGGAAGTGTTCGGCACCTTGCCCGTGGTTGTGGCGGTGATGCGGACGGCACTTGCATCAATGCCGAACTCCTCCGCCACCACTTGGGCCACTTTGGTGTAGAGCCCCTGCCCCATCTCCGTGCCACCGTGGTTCAGATGCACCGAACCATCGGTATAGACATGAACGAGGGCGCCTGCCTGGTTCAAATGCGTGAGGGTGAAGGAGATACCGAATTTGACGGGGGTGAGGGAAATCCCCTTCTTCAGCACAGGATTTTCAGCATTGAAGCGGACGATGGCCTTGCGCCGCGCGCGATAGTCCGAAGAGGTCTCGAGCTCCTCCATGATGGCGAGCGCGATATTGTCCTCAACCTTCATGCCATAGGGCGTGGTGCCACGCTTCTCCGTGTACAGATTATGCTTCCGTACATCGAGCGGGTCTTGCCCCGTGCGGATGGCGATCACCTCCATCAGGCGCTCGGCAAACAGCATGCCTTGCGGTCCGCCGAAGCCGCGGAAGGCGGTGTTCGACACCGTGTTGGTGCGAAGCCTGCGCGTGGCGATGCGGGCGGCCGGGTAGAAATAGGCATTGTCCGCATGAAACATGGTGCGATCGCAGATCGCATTGGAGAGATCGGGCGAATAGCCGCAGCGGGCGAGGAAATCGACATCAATGCCGAGGACACGGCCTTTCGCATCAAAGCCCGCCTGATAGTCGACGCGGAAGTCATGGCGCTTGCCCGTCAGCATCATGTCTTCGTCGCGGTCCAGCCGGCATTTCGCAGGACGGCCCGTCACGCGCGCGGCCAAAGCGGCGAGGCAAGCCCATTGCGCGGCTTGGGATTCCTTGCCCCCGAAGGCGCCGCCCATGCGGCGGCATTCGGTCGTCACCATGGCGGCGGGCAGATGAAGCATATGGGCAATCAGGAACTGCACTTCGGAGGGGTGCTGGGTGGAGCAATGAATGGTGATGGCGCCATGCTCCTCCGGCACGGCGAGGCTCACCTGACCCTCAAGATAGAAATGCTCCTGGCCGCCGATGCGAAAGCTCTCCTGGATGTGGTGGGGTGCGGCGGAGATGGCCTTCGCTGCATCCCGCGTCACGAAGGCATAAGGCTCGCCCACATCGCTGGTGCCCTTGGCCAGCGCGTCTTCCACAGTGACCGCAGGCTGTTCCGCCGCGATTTCAATCTTGGCCAAACGCGCCGCGCGGCGGGCGTCGTCACGCGTTGCCGCGACAACGGCGAAGATCACCTGGCCATGGAACATGATGCGGCCATCGGCCAGGATGGGATCGCCGCCAAACACCGGCGCGCAGTCATTGAGGCCGGGAATATCCTTCGCAGTGAGCACCGCCAATACGCCGGGGGCGGAGCGGACGGCCTCAAGATCGAGCGAGGTGATTGCACCAAGTGCCCCTTCGCGCGCAAAGCCAGGATAGACGTGAACCAGGCCTTCGGGCTCCCGAATGTCGTCCACGTAGATTGCTGAGCCCTGCACATGGAGTGCGGCGCTGTCATGCGCCAGCACCTTGCCGACGGTCTTTGTCTCGATCGTGCGCCGGGCCATCACCATCAGGCGACTGCCCTTCTCTCACCCAACACGCGGGTGGCGGTTTCGCCGGAAATTTCCAGCAGCGCCTTGCGGAGCAGCCCTTGCGCCACGCCGATGCGGTAAGCGCTTGAGGCGCGCATGTCGGAGATCGGCTGGAAATCCTGCGGTAGCGCAGCGATGGCTTTTTCCCATGTGGCGGGATCATCCAGCGATGCACCGGTGAGTGCTACCTCTGTTTCCTTGCCGCGCTTCGGCGTTGCCGCCATGCCGCCGAAGGCGACGCGGGCGGAGGCAATGCGCAGGCCATCGCATGTGAAACGGAAAGCGGCCATTACGGCGGAGATGTCCTGATCGAAACGCTTCGCAATCTTGTAGGCGCGGAAGACTTCATTAGTCTTGAGCTTCGGCACATCGATGCGCCAGACGAGTTCGCCCGGCACGCGATCCTGCTTGCCATAGGCGATGAAGAAATCCTCCAACGGAAGTGTGCGCTCTGCCTCGCCGTGGCGCAGCGTGAGGCTGGCGCCCAGTGCAATCAGCATCGGCGGCATGTCGCCGATGGGAGAGCCATTGGCGATGTTGCCGCCCACCGTGCCGGAAGCGCGCACTTGCGTGGAGCCCAAGCGGCGCAGGACGTCGCCCAAATCATGGTCAATGGCGGAAAGCGCCGGGGCCGCTTCTGCATAGGTCGCCGCAGCACCGATGGCGATGTGGCTGCCTTGATCCGCCACGGCATGGAGCGGCTCGACTCCACCCGTCAGGATGATCTTCGGCAAGTGCCGCATCTGCTTGGTGATCCACAGACCCACATCGGTGGCGCCGGACACGATCGTCGCATCTGGGTGCTCCGCTGCAAGCTGCGCCAGCGTCTCCGGGCGGGCCGGGCGGGCAATGAAGCTCTCCGCGTTGCCCACAAAAACATCCGCACCATCATTGAGGCGCGACAGCTGTGCCGCGGCGTCGGCGGCTCCCGAAGCCCAGCGGTCCGCAGCACGTCCCGTGCAGCAGGCCAGCGCTGCATCGATAATGGGGCGATAGCCGGTGCAGCGGCAGAGATTGCCGGCGATGTGAGTGGCGATCTCGTCGCGTGTGGGAGCGGAGCCAGATTGATAGAGCGTGAAGAGCGACATCACGAAGCCCGGCGTGCAGAAGCCGCATTGCGAGCCATGCGTATCAACAAGGGCCCGCTGCACCGGATGAAGCTCACCATCCGCAAGGTCGTCAACCGTCACCAGCTCCTTGCCGTCAAGCTGCGCCACCAGAAGAATGCAGGCGTTTACGGGTTCATATTCGACGCGGCCCTTGCGCAATTGCCCGAGCGCCACGGTGCAGGCGCCGCAGTCACCTTCATTGCAGCCTTCCTTGGTGCCGCGCGAACGCTCTTCGAGGCGCAGGTAATCCAGCACGGTGCGCATCGGCGGCACGGCGTCTAGCTCCACGATCTTGCCGCGGCGCAGGAAGCGGATGGCGTGTCGCGTGGTCACCAGGAGGTCAGCTCCCTCTATAGGTTGAATAGCTGTAAGGCGAGAGCAGCAGCGGCACATGATAATGCGCGGCAGCATCGGCAATGCCGAAGCGGATGGGGATCACATCCAGAAATGCAGGCTCTGGCAAAGCCGCGCCATTGGCGCGGAGATAGTCCCCGGCATGGAAGAGCAGTTCGTATTGGCCAGGCCTGAACGCATCACCTTCGAGGAGCGGGCCATCGGCGCGGCCGTCAGTATTGGTGAGAATGGTTTTGAGTACTGCCGCCTCACCCGCCCGGAACAGCTCGATGCGGAGGCCTGCGGCGGGCCTTCCCGAAGCCGTGTCCAGTACATGCGTCGTCAAGCGGCCCATGCTGTGCGCGTTTCCTCTGCTCGCCCCTGTTGGTGGGCTCTGCCGGCCCTTATGTTGCAAACGCTAACATGGGTAACCCGTTCTCAAAAGAAGAATAAAGGGAACAGTGCGTGCGCAAAATGCGCGCAGCTCATGGTTCGGGAAGATGGCGCTGCGCGAGCGTGACGAAAGCCTCCGCCGCGGGGCGGCTGGCCGCCCCTGCGCGCGCCACCAGAAGCAGCCGGTCCACCGGCAGCCGCTTGTCGGTCAGGGGCACGAAGACCAGTTTGCCCGTGCCCAGTTCCTGCTCAATGCCGATCACCGTCTGGAAGGCGATGCAGCTGCCGCGCCTTGCGAGCGAGGCCATGAGACGGAGCGAGTTGCATTCAAAGGCCGGGCGGAGCTTCCGGGCGGCCGGCGCACTGTCCAGAATGGCGCGGAGGCTCAGGCCCTGGGAGGGCCACGCCAGCGGAAATGCGGCGCAATCGGATAGCGACAGCTTGCCGGATCTGGCCAGCGGATGCGCGGGCGCCAGCACCGCGCCGAGATGCAGATCACGCGCGGCCAGCACCTCAAGTCCTTCAAGAGATGACGGGTTGAAGGTGAAGCCCAGATCGGCCTGATGCTCGCGGACAAGGCTGGTGACCGCTTCCGAGCCCGCCACGGCAACGGCCACTTCGATTCCTGGGAAGCTTCCTGCGAAATCCAGCAGCATGTCCGGCAGCATGGAAACCGACACGCTTTCGACCGTGGCGGTGCGCAAGAGACCCCGCTTCAGACCCTTGAGGGCCGAGAGCTCGTCCAGCGTATTCTCATGACCCTGGCTTGCCTGCCGAAGCCCCCGCAGAAGCACCGCACCTGCCGGGGTGAGGCTGAGGCCACGGCCCGACCGGTCAAACAGGGTGGCACCCAGGGAGGCCTCAAGCTGCATGAGCTGGCGGCTGATCGCCGAGGCGGCGACGTTCAAGGCGCGGGAGGCGGCGCGGACGGAACCCGTTTCCGCCACCGCCATGAAGTAGCGGTAGGCGATTGCGATCAGCGCCGTCTCACTCTTGGCCAAGCCTCACCTGATCAATATGGCGCGAAAGTCATTGACATTGGTGTGGGTGGGCCCGGTGACGAGCTGGTCTCCTAAGGACTCGAACAGGCTGTGGGCATCGTTGTTTTCGAGGACGGACGCGGGGTCGAGGCCAAGCGCCCGCGCGCGCGCCAGGCTATCGGGTCCGATCAACGCGCCCGCAATGGGCTCCATACCGTCAATGCCATCGGTATCCGCGGCAAGAGCCGTGATGCGCGGGTCACCTGCAAGTGACATGGCAAGCGCCAGCAGAAATTCCACGTTGCGTCCGCCGCGGCCGTTGCCCTTCACCGTCACCGCTGTTTCGCCGCCGGACAGCAGCAGACAGGGCTTTCGCGCGGGCGCATTCCGGTCCGCAATTTCAAGAGCGATTGCGGCATGCATCTTGGCAATGTCGCGGGCTTCGCCTTCGATGCGGTCTCCCAGATAAAGCACGTTGAGCCCCATGGCTTCCGCCTGCTGCCGGACGATGCGGAAGGATTCATGTGGCGAAACGATCACGCGGGTTTCAGTGTTCTGGCTGAGGATGGAGCGGTCTTCATCAGGGCTATCGAGCCAGTCCTTGATGGCGGGAGGTACCGGCACCCGGTAGCGTTCGAGAATGGCGCGTGCATCGGCCTTGCGGGTGGGATCGGGAACGGTGGGGCCGGAGCCGATGATCGCCGGATCGTCACCCGGCACATCAGACAGCGCCAGCGTGTGGATGCGCGCGAGGCCGGCTGCCCGGGCGAGCCTGCCGCCCTTGACGGCGGAGATCTGCTTTCGCACGCAGTTCAGCTCCGCAATATTGGCGCCGCATTTGAGAACGGCTTTGACGAGGCCGAATTTCTCCGCAATCGAAATGCCGGGCACGGGCTTCGACATCAGCGCGGAGGCGCCGCCTGAGATCAGCGCGATCAAAAGATCGTCCGGCCCCAGGGTGGAGGCGAGGGCCAGCGCCTGTTCGGCGGCGGCAAGGCTCGTTTCATCCGGCACGGGGTGGCTGCCATGGATGAGCTTCAGCTTCTTGAGATCATGGGCATAGCCATGAGGGGCGATGACGAGGCCTTCAAGCGGACCCTGCCAATTGTCCTCCACCGCCTTCGCCATGGCCACGGCCGCCTTGCCCACGCCGATGACCACGGTGCGGCCCTTGGGCCTCTCCGGCAGGTTTCGCGCCACGGCCTTTGCGGGATTGGCGGTTTCGACGGCGGCCTCGAACAGGCCGCGCAGGATCACCCTGTCATCTTTCACGTGCATAATGCTCCCTGGCTTGGTGCTTTTTGCGCCAAGCCAGGAGGATGCACAAGACGGGGTGCGGCAGCGTTTAGCGCGTGACCGTCACGTTGCAATGGGCGCGGCCGGCCACATCGGCCGCCACGGAGCCGAGCACGAGGCGCGAGACGCCGCGCTTGTCTCCGGTGCCGACCACGATGTGGTCATAGCCATTTTCTTCCGCATACTGAACGATGGCAGAGGCGGCCTCCCGGCTTCTCAGCGCCAGCTCCTCGACGTGGCCGGCACCAGCCTTGCGGGCAATGGCGGCGGCGTTATCAAGAATCTTCTGCACCTGGTCATCTTCGAGCGTGTAGATGAGCGGGCCACGGCTGCCGCCATGTGCCACATTCACAGTGCAGATCGACAGCTTGGCGCCAAACTTTGCCGCCAGTTGCGCTGCCAGTTCCACGGCATGTGCGGAATGTTCCGTGCCATCGGTTGCACACAGGATCTTGCTGGTCATTCGTCCCTCCAAAAATCGACACCATTCATCAATGGCGCATAATTAGGCGGGAAGAAGGTGGGCGGGCTTTGACCTCAGTCAATCAATGCACGATCACGCCCAGGTTGCGTCAGCTCAGAGACTGTTGGCGGAGAACGTGTCACACGCATTGATATCGCTGGTGGAAAGGCCGCGCTTCAACCAGCGCATGCGCTGCTCGGAAGAGCCGTGTGTGAAGCTTTCCGGCACAACATAGCCCTGGCTTTTCTTCTGGAGGCGGTCATCACCGATGGCGGAGGCCGCCTGAAGGCCTTCTTCCATGTCGCCCGGATCAAGATGGTTGGTGTCCTGCATGTATTTACCCCACATGCCGGCGAAGCAATCCGCCTGGAGCTCCATGCGCACCGAAAGCTCATTGGCCTGCGCTTCTGACACGCGCGAGCGCTGGGCCTGCACTTTCTGAGCTGTGCCGACGAGGTTCTGAATATGGTGGCCGACCTCATGCGCGATCACGTAGCCCTGGGCGAAATCTCCGGGTGCGCCCAGCTTGTCACGCAGGTCCTTGTAGAAGGAGAGGTCGATATAGACCTTCTGGTCGCCCGGGCAATAGAACGGTCCCATGGCGGATTGCGCGGTGCCACAGGCCGACTGCACGAAGCCCCGGAACAGCACGAGCGTCGGCTTCTTATAGGTTTCGCCGTGCTTGCTGAAGAAATCGGACCAGAAGCTCTCGGTGGACGTCAGCACCTTCTTGACGAAGATTGTGCCGTCATCCCCGGCAAGACTGCCGTTGCTGCCGTTCGTGGTGGTGGTGGATCCGCCCGTCTGCGTTCCGGGAGTTGTCGTGTCCTCATAGCTGGTGCCACCGGTCGTCGGCCCAACCGATCCCCCGCCGCCATTGAGGATTTGAATCAGATCGACGCCGAAGACGAACCGGAAAATGAGATAGACGACGATCAGGAACAGGATGGTCTTGAAGCTGAAGCCGCCGCGACCCACGCCGATCGGGATGCCGCCCCGTCCGCCGCCGCCCGGAAAGCCCATGCCACCGCCTTGTCCGCGCCGGTCCTCGACGTTGTCGCTTGGCTTGAAATCATCGAGTTTCATCTGCGCGTCTCCATACCGGGCCTCAGCCCCGCTTTCGGCTGCGGAATTTGCAGAGATCATAGACCAATTGCAAGCTCGGCGTGCCCATTTGAACGAGATGGCCGAGCTCGATCACGGATCCGAGCAGTGCATCGAGTTCCGTGGGGCGGCCCGCTGCAACATCCTGCAACATGGAGGTGCGGTGATCGCCGACTTTTGCGGCCATGTCCATGCGTTCTTCCGCCGTCACGGCGAAGGTGATGCCGAGCTTTTCGGCCACGGCACGGGCTTCCTCCATCATGGTGCGGATCACGCTGCGGGTGCCGGGGTCGGCGGCGAGTTCGGCGAGGGTGCCTTCGGTCAGGACGCTGACCGGATTGAAACTCAGATTGCCCCAAAGCTTGAGCCAGATCTCGTTGCGGAGGTTGGGGCGCACTGGGCTCTTGATGCCTGCTTCGGTAAGAAGGCGGCTCAGAGCTGCGGCGCGGTCTGAATTGTGGCCCGAGGGCTCGCCCAGCGGCATGCGCTCACCATAGCGGTGCGCGACGATGCCGTGCGCCTCCATTTCGGCGGCCTGCCAGACCACGCAGCCCAGCGCGCGTTCAGGACCGATGCGTTTCCACAGCTCTCCGCCCGGATCCACGCTCTCGAGCCTGGTTCCTTCGAGCGGGCCGCCTGTGCCATAGAAGTACCACCAGGGAATGCCGTTCTGGGCGAAGAGAATGGCCGTGTCCTGGCCGATAAGCGGCATCAGCTGGTCGATGATGCCTGAAAGCCCATGGGCCTTGAGGGTGAGGATGATGAAATCCTGAGGGCCCAGCTCCCCTGGATCATCCGTCACGCGTGGATGGATCAGGTGGCTTTCACCGCCCTGCCTGAGGGTGAGGCCGGACGTTCTGATCGCGTGAAGATGGGCGCCGCGCGCCACGAGGGACACATCCGCCTCCCCCTTCAAGGCCAGTTTTGCGCCGACATAGCCGCCGATGGCGCCTGCACCGAACACGCAGATCTTTGTCATGTAAGCCCCAGCTTCTGCGCCAGGCCAATGCGCTGCAGCTTGCCGGTGGCACCCTTCGGAATCTCGTCTAGAATGATAATCCGCTTCGGCACCTTGAAGCCCGCCAGCCTCTGATTGGCAAAATCCTGCAATTCGCGCTCATTCACATGGCGTCCCTCACGCAGCACGATGGCTGCGGCCACCTCCTCGCCCAGCAAATTGTGTGGCATGGCGAAGGTCACGACCTGGGCCACGGCCTCATGCTCCATCAGCACCTCATCGACCTCCATGGGGGCGATCTTCTCGCCGCCACGGTTGATGATTTCCTTCAGCCGGCCGGTGATCTTGAGGTAGCCGTCCTCATCCATGAAGCCCTGGTCGCCCGTGTGGAACCAGCCGAAGGCGAAGCCATCATCATTGGCCTTTGGATTGTTCTCATAGCCCGGTGTGACATTGGGTCCGCGCGTCACGACCTCGCCCTCTTCGCCAGCGCCCAGCAGCTTGCCGGACGTTGACATCACCGCCACCTCTGGCCCTGCCGCACGGCCCACGAAGCCGGGCTTGCGCAGCCCCGGCGGCAGCTGGTTCGATGTCATCTGATGGGCATTCTCCGTCATCGCATAGGCCTCGATGACGGGGCAGTGGAACGCCTCCTCCAGGGCGTGGAAGACGGGGACCGGAAGCGATGCCGAGCTGGAGCGGATGAAGCGCAGCGGATTGGATGCGATGATCGCGTGGTTGCGCTCCGCGCGTTGCAGGATTGTCTGGTGCATGGTGGGCACCGCCGTGTACCAGCTGGGATGGGCCTCCTCCATCCAGCCGAAGAATTTGAGCGCATTGAAGCCGGGCGTGGCGAAGACTGAGCCACCCGCCGCCAGCGTCGCCAGGATCGCGGCCACCAGACCATGGATATGGAACAGCGGCATGATGTTGAGGCAGCGGTCCTCCTCGGTGAGCCTCAGCGTGGAGCAGATGTTGTTGGCGGAGGCCAGCAGGTTCGCATGGGTGAGCGGCACGATCTTCGGCCGCGACGTGGTGCCGGAGGTGTGGAGCACCAGCGCCACATCCGTCCCCTCCGCCAGATCTTGCGGCAGCGGCGGACCCGCCGCCTCCCCCGTGATGGAGAAGGCGCCTGCTTCCCGCGCGGAGTTCAGCGTCAGAATCGGAATGCCTAATCGGTGCGCCGCAGCAATCGCCGGGGAGGCGCTCCCCTCCTCCACCAGCAGCGCCCTTGCATGGAGGTCTTCCATGTAGAAATGGAACTCCTCCTCGCGGTAGGCCGGGTTGAGGGGGGCTGCCGTCACCGCGCAGGCGCAGGCGATGAAGCTTGCCGCCATGTCCGGCCCGTTGGGCAGCACGATGGCGAGCTTGTCGTTGCGGGCAAGCCCCAGGGCACGCAGGCTCGCCGCCGTTTCGGCGCAGAGCGAGGCAAAGAGGCCATAAGTGAGGGGCGCCCGGCCAGGTGCCAAAAGTGCTGCATGGGCGGGGTCACGGGCGGTCAGAAGCGCATTCAGGATCATCCCGGCAGTCATGCGCATTTGGGACGTCCCGTCAACGCCGCGCAATTGAAGGGCTGGCCTGCATCCGCTATGACCCCCGGTCATGACCGACAGACTCATCATCGCGCTCGCACAGCTCAACCCCACGCTCGGCGCAATCAACGCCAATCTCGCCCGGGCGAGAGAGGCGTGCAGAGAGGCTGCAGAGGCCGATCTGGTGCTGTTTCCGGAGCTTTTCATCTGCGGCTACCCTCCGGAAGACCTGGTGCTCAGGCCCTCCTTCGTGGAGGCCTGCAGGGTGGCGGTGGAAGAGCTGGCGAAGGATACGGTGACGGGACCTGCGATCCTGATGGGGCTGCCGTGGCGGGAGGGTTCCCACCTCTATAATTCCGTGGCGCTGCTGGCCAACGGCAGGATCGAGACGATCCGCCACAAGTTCGACCTTCCGAATTATGGCGTGTTCGACGAGAAGCGGGTGTTCAATTCAGGGCCCGCCCCTGGCCCCATTTCCTTCAAGGGCGTGAGGCTCGGCGTTCCGATTTGCGAGGATATCTGGACGGATGAGACCTGCGAAACGCTGGCTGAAACCGGTGCCGAAATCCTGCTCGTTCCCAATGGCTCGCCCTTCGAGCGCAACAAGGATGACGTGCGGCTGAACCTCGTGGTCGCGCGCGTGACCGAAACGGGCCTGCCGATGGCCTATCTGAACCAGGTGGGCGGCCAGGATGAGCTGGTGTTCGACGGCGCGTCCTTCGTTCTGAACGCCGACCGAACGCTGGCCTGGCAGATGCCCATGTTCGAGGAGCAGATTGCGCTCACCGAATGGCGGCGCGAGGACGATGGCTGGCGCTGCGTGCCCGGCGAAATGCTGCCACTGCCTGAGAAGGAAGAGGAAACCTGGAAGGCCTGCGTGCTGGGGCTTCGCGACTATGTGCTGAAGAACCGCTTTCCCGGCGTAGTGCTGGGCCTTTCAGGCGGCATTGATTCCGCCGTGGTCGCAGCCATGGCTGTGGATGCGCTGGGCAAGGACAAGGTCCATTGCCTGATGCTGCCCTATGCCTATACCAGCCGAGACAGTCTGGTGGATGCCGAGGAATGTGCGAGGCTTCTTGGCGTGCGCTATGATGTTGTTCCGATCAAGGAGCCGGTTGAAGGATTCCTCTCGGCGCTAAAACCGTTGTTTGAAGGAACTCCACCCGGCGTCACCGAGGAAAACCTGCAGTCCCGCACCCGAGGCGTGATCCTGATGGCCGTGTCCAACAAGTTTGGCGCCATGGTGCTGACGACGGGCAACAAGTCCGAAATGTCGGTTGGCTATGCGACCCTCTATGGCGACATGAATGGCGGCTACAACCCGATCAAGGACGTCTACAAGACGGAGGTCTACCGACTCGCCGCCTGGCGCAATGGCTTGAGCCATGTGATCCCTGAGCGCATCATCACCAAGGCGCCCACGGCGGAACTGCGCGAGAACCAGACGGACCAGGATTCGCTACCGCCCTACGAGGTGCTGGATGCGATCCTCGAAGGCCTGGTCGAAAATGAAATCCCCGTCGCTGATATCGTG
Organism: Aestuariivirga sp.; assembly: GCF_965227715.1. GTDB lineage: Bacteria > Pseudomonadota > Alphaproteobacteria > Rhizobiales > Aestuariivirgaceae > Aestuariivirga. The sequence goes on from NZ_OZ245771.1 coordinate 1,340,844, forward strand.
GCGCAGACCGGTTATGAGGAAGCGCTGGTGCGCCGCGTGCAGCACATGCTCTATGTGGCGGAATACAAGCGGCGGCAGGCGGCACCGGGCGTCAAGATCACGCGGCGCAATTTCGGGCGCGACCGGCGCTATCCCATCACCAACGGCTTCCGGGACGGGCGCTGAGATGGCCACCACCGTCCGCTTCGCACCTTCGCCCACGGGGCGCATTCACATCGGCAATGCGCGCACCGCCATTCTCAACTGGCTGATGGCGCTGAAATCGGGCGGCCAGTTCGTGCTGCGCTATGATGATACGGATACGGTGCGTTCCACGACCGAATTTGCCGATGGCATCGCCGCCGATCTGGACTGGCTCGGGATCAAGCCCCACCGGGTGGAGTGGCAGTCCAAACGCTTTGGCCGCTACGATGAGGTTGCAGCGAAGCTGCGCGAAGATGGCCGGCTTTATCCCTGCTTTGAAACCGCGGATGAGCTGGACCGGCGCCGCAAGCGCCAGCTGGCGCGCGGCGCCCCACCCATTTATGACCGCGCCGCCCTGAAGCTCACGGATGAGGAGAAGCGCGCCTTTGAGGCCGAGGGGCGCAAACCCCATTGGCGTTTCAGGCTCGATGGCCGGATCGTTGTGTGGGATGACATTATCCGCGGGCCCCAGCATATCGATACAACCGGCCTCTCAGACCCCGTGCTGGTGCGCGAGGACGGCAGCTACCTTTATACGCTGCCCTCCGTCATCGATGACATTGACATGGAGATTACCCATGTGATCCGCGGTGAGGATCATGTGGTCAATACGGCCGTCCAGATCGAGATCACCGAGGCCCTGGGCGGGCACGTTCCGCATTATGCCCACCACAGCCTGCTGACCGGGGCTGACGGCAAAGGCCTGTCCAAGCGGCTTGGCTCTCTCTCCATCGCCTCCATGCGCGAAGGCGGGCTGGAGCCCATGGCGGTGGTGAGCCATGCCGCACTGCTCGGAACATCGGACAATATTCATCCGTGTGCTGATTATGCTGAACTCGTCGCGGGCTTCGACCTGGGCAAGCTCTCCCGCGCACCCGCACGCTTCGACGAGGCTGAACTGCTGCATCTCAACGCGAAGCTGCTGCATCATTTGCCGTGGGAGGCCGTGAAGCACCGCCTGCCGCAGGATTCGGAGGCCTTCTGGCTCGCCATTCGTGGTAATATCGAAAGACTCTCCGATGCAAGCGTCTGGCACCAGGTCATCACCGGCGATGTGACGCCCGCCGTGGCGGAAGAAGATCGGGAATTCATCGCAGCGGCTCGCTCCCTTCTGCCGCCTGAGCCGTGGGGTACCGGCACGTGGAAAGCCTGGACGGATGCCGTCAAGGCGGCGACCGGCCGCAAGGGCAAACCCCTGTTCATGCCGCTCCGACTTGCCCTCACCGGCCTCGGCCACGGCCCGGAACTGGCCCAGCTCCTCCCCCTGATCGGCCCCGAAAGAGCGCTTGAGCGGCTTGGCTGATTGCGCGATGATAACCACATGATCCTCGTGGGCCAGTTCGACTCTCCCTTCGTGCGGCGCGTGGCGGTGACGCTCCATCACTATCACATGCCTTATTCGCGCAATCCCATTTCGGTTTTCCGCAATGTGGATGAGGTGCAGAAGATCAATCCGCTGGTCCGGGTGCCCTCCCTCATTCTCGAAACGGGCGAAACGCTGATCGATTCCTCCGCCATCATTGACCATCTGGATGAGATGGCGGGGCCTGCCCGGGCGCTCACGCCGCCGCATGGGCCGGAGCGGCGCAAGGTGCTGCAGGCCATCGTGCTGGCGCTGGGTACGGCGGACAAATGCGTGGCGCTGTTTTTTGAGCGCCTGTTCCACATCGACAAGCACATCAACCGCGATTTCGAGAAGCGGATGATGCAGCAGATTGCGGCAGCGCTTGCGAAGCTGGAGCATGAGTGCGGCGCGCCGTGGTTTCACGACAACAAGTTTACGCAGGCTGACATCACCACGGGCTGCCTCGTGGGCTACATGAAGATGCGCGTGCCGGATGTCTTCCCCGTTGACAAGTTTCCGAAGCTGCATGCGCTGGCGCTTCACTGCGAGACGAAGGAAGACTTCGTGAAGGCCCGCCCCTCGCCGGACGAGACGGTTCCCGGTCAATCCAAGACGAAGCACTGATCAGAGAAGTGCGAGGCCGCCCTGTTTTTCCATTTCCGCTTCCAGCGCAATGATGCGGTCATAGGCGGAAGGATCCAGCACCGAATATCCCGAAAGCAACAAATCCTTCCGCGCGCGCGCCAGGTCAGGATCGGCAAATGCCTTTTGAAGAGCGGTGCGCAGCAACTGGACATCGCCAGCCTGGGTGATGAGCGGCAGCCCCGGCACGGCGGGAGAGCGGGCGATTTCCACCAGGCCGTCGAGGGCCTGCGGGCGGTGCCGCTTTGCAAGCGCCACGCAGACGCAATCCGTGGCGCAGAGATCTGCCCGCCCCTCGCGAACGGCCTCAAGCGAATTCAGGTGGCTTCCCGTTTCAACCACACTGCCGAAAAAACGCCCGCCATCGGCGTAGGATGCAAACACCAGCTTCAGGGCAAGCATGCCGGACATCGAGTCCGGCGTGTTCACCGCGGCGCGCAGATCGCGGAATTCGCGCAAGGGCCTCGCCTCGCGCGCGAAAAGGATGCTGCGGTAGTTGGCGCCATCGCAGCCGTCGGCATCATAATGGGGTGTTGCCACCAGCTTGACCCTGCCCTTCAGGCCATGGGTGAAGGGATAACCGCAGGTTTGGGCGAGAAGCAGGTCCGGCCGCTGCCAGGCTTCAATTGCATGTGGCAGCCGGGAGAGCGGGATATCCACGGCAAGATGGCGGGCGATCCCCTGCCACCACTGGTCCGTTGCAGCCCGAAGTTCGGGCCAATCATACATCTGCAGCGCCGCAATCATGGAAGAGTGGTATAGCAGGCAATCTTTCAGTGGTCTCTAACCGTAACGGCAGCATGAGCAGCATTTCCATCGTCATTCCCACGCGCGGCCGCCCGCACTTCCTGAAACAGGCACTCTCCAGCGTGCTGGCCCAGAGCGCCGCGCCCAAGGAAATCATCGTTGTCGATGACGGTGAAGGTGCCGCCGATGCAGTGGGGCACCTTCACCCATCGATCACCGTTCTCGACAATCGGCGCCGCGGCCCCGTTCCGGCGCGGAACCTGGGCATTGCGCAGGCCGCGGGTGATTGCATCTGCTTTCTCGATGATGACGACTGGTTCATCGACGACAGCTATTTCGGCACCGTCGCGCAGGCTTTCGCGCAAGGGGCGGGGTTCTGCTATGCCGATGGCATCATGGCCTTCGAGGATGGGCGGCCGAACCTGCCCTTTGCCTTTCACGCCGACGCGGACACGCTCATGCGCGACAATACCATTCTCATTTCCGGCGTCGTCTACCGCCGCAGCCTGCATGATGCGCTGGGGCCATTCGATGAGGCATTGCCTTTCTATTGGGACTGGGACTGGTATCTCCGCGTCGCCCGGGCCGGACATGAGCTGACCCACGTTCAGAGGCCTGTCGTGGCCATCCGCGTTCATGCCCGCAACATGTCCGGCGAATCGCTGGAAGCGCAGCGGCGGGCCAATCTCGATATGTTTTCCACAAAACATGCGCTGCCGCCCATTCCCCTCAAGAACCATCTGGACATCGCCACGCAAGCTCCGGGCAAGCTTCCTTCGACTTAGAGTATCTCAATAAGTCTCTGATTTTAATAGTATTTCTCGAATTCCAGAAGGCCTCATGGAACGTGGAAGCCCGTTTCACAAGGGTTTTTTGGCCCGGCATTGGAAAAACCCTCGAAAAATATGGGTTTTCACGAATCGAAAGCTGCGTTAACGCTCACGCCCAGCCTAACCTCAATAAGGAGACCAAAATGGCTGACGACAAGATCCAGACGATTGCCCTTTCGAAAATCGCCGCCGAACTGGCGGAAAAGCATGAGATGTCGAAGAAGGCCGCGTCCGAATTCCTCGGCGCCTTCGTCGAGCTCGCCGTCAAGAACCTGAAGAAGGGCCACAAGGTGCGCGTCACCGGCCTCGGCATCTTCCAGGTCAAGAAGCGCCCTGCCCGCATGGGCCGTAACCCCGCCACTGGCGAGGCCATCAAGATCAAGGCGTCGAAGAAGCTTGCCTTCCGCGCCGCCAAGGAAGTCAAGGACGCGATCTAAGATTTCGCATTCTGAACTGTCCAAGTGGCCCTGCCTCACCCGAGGCGGGGCCATTTCTTTTGGCGATGAATTCTTTTCACCCGCTGCAACGATTGCGGGGCTTGCGCCGCCCCGCTAAAACACGCGGCGAAATACGCATTTTACAAGGACATTCTCATGAAGACCCAGGCTCGTGTCGTGGTGATCGGCGGCGGTGTCGTCGGCTGTTCAGTGCTCTATCATCTCACCAAGGCGGGCTGGAAGGACGTGGTGCTGGTCGAGCGTGACATCCTCACCTCCGGCTCCACCTGGCATGCGGCGGGCGGCTTCCACACGCTGAACGGCGATCCGAATGTGGCGAAGCTGCAGGGCTACACCATCGCCCTTTATAACGAGCTGGAGAAGATTTCCGGCCAGGCCTGCGGGCTTCACCGTTCGGGCGGCCTCATCCTCGCCGACACGCATGAGCGGATGGAATGGCTGAAGATGGCGCATGCCCGCGCGCGGTACTTAGGCCTCGAGACCGAGATCATCTCCATGGCCGAAGCCAAGAAGATGCACCCGCTGCTGGAAGAGAGATATTTCGTCGGCGCCATGATCGATGCTGCTGACGGCAATCTGGACCCGGAAGGCACGACGCATGCCTATGCCAAGTCCGCCCGCATCGGCGGTGCGGAAATCTATCAGGACACACGCGTCGAAGAACTGAAGCACCGGCCTGACGGCACGTGGGACGTCATCACCAACAAGGGAAATATCCACGCCGAGCACGTGGTGAATTGCGGTGGCCTGTGGGCGCGCGAGGTTGGCCGCATGGTGGGGATCGAGCTTCCGGTGCTTGCCATGGAGCACATGTATCTCGTGACCGACGAGATGCCGGAAGTCGTTGCCTATAACAAGGAGCGCGGACACGAGCTGCCGCACATCATCGACTTCAAATCCGAAATCTACATGCGCCAGGAGCGTTCCGGCATGGTGCTTGGCACTTATGAGCGCGCCTGCGTGCCGTGGAGCCCGAAGAACACGCCCTGGGGCTTTGGCCGCGAATTGCTGCAGCCGGACCTGGACCGGATCGCGCCCAATCTCGAGCTTGGCTACAAGCATTTCCCGGCGCTGGCGGAGGCCGGCATCAAGCGCGTCATCAATGGGCCCTTCACTTTCACGCCGGATGGCAACCCCATCGTCGGCCCGGTGCAGGGTGTGCAGAATTTCTGGCTCGCCTGCGGCGTCATGGCGGGCTTCAGCCAGGGCGGTGGCGTTGGCCTCGCGCTGTCCCAATGGATGGTCAATGGCGATCCAGGCTTCGATGTCTGGGCGATGGACTGCGCGCGCTTCGGCGAATGGGCGACACGGACCTACACCAATGAGAAAGTGCGCGAGAATTATTCCCGGCGCTTCTCCATCCGCTTTCCCAATGAGGAGCTTCCCGCCGCCCGCCCGCAACAGACGACAGCACTTTATGACGTGATGATCTCTCAAGGTGCCGTGATGGGCGACAGCTGGGGCCTTGAAACGCCTTTGTGGTTCGCGCCCAAGGGTGTGGAGCCGAAGGATATCGTCTCCTTCCGCCGCTCCAATGACTTTGCGCATGTGAAAGCGGAAGTGATGGGCACGCGCAATGGTGTGGGCGTCACCGAGATTGCGAATTTTGCCAAGTACCGCTTCTCCGGCACGGGTGCCGAGCCTTTCCTCTCGCGCCTCATGACCAACAAGATGCCGAAGACAGGCCGCATCATCCTGACGCCCATGCTCAATCCCGCGGGCAAGCTCATTGGCGATTTCACCATCGCCAAGGCAGCCGATGACAGCTTCTATATGTGGGGCTCGTCGCAAGCGCAGAAATATCACATGCGCTGGTTCGAGCAACATCTGCCGAAGGATGGCACCGTGAAGATCGAGCGCCTCGACATGGGCCTCGTCGGTCTTTCCATTGCGGGCCCGAAATCCCGCGATGTGCTGCAACAATTGACCGATGAGGACGTGTCCAACGCCGCCTTCAAATTCATGGATCACCGGTCGATGGAGATCGCGCATTGCCCGGCTCTCATCAACCGCGTCACCTATACGGGTGACTTGGGCTATGAAATCTGGGTCAGGCCGGAATATCAGCGCCGCCTCTATCAGGAAATCATGCGTGCCGGTGAAGCACATGGCATCGTCAACTTCGGCATGCGGGCGCTTCTGTGCATGCGGCTGGAGAAGAACTTTCCCACCTGGTTCCGTGAGCTCCGCCCCATCTACGGCGGCTTCGAAGCCCAAATGGACCGCTTCATCGACCTGACCAAGAATGACTTCATCGGCCGTGATGCGGCGATGGAGGAAAAGCGCTCCGGCGGCAAGCTTCGCCGCGTGTCCTTCATCGTCGATGCGGCGGATGCCGATGTGCTGGGCGATGAGCCGATCTGGCACAAGGGCAAGGTCGTGGGCTGGGTGACCTCCGGCGGCTACGCGCATTATGTGGAGAAGTCGATGGCGCAGGGCTATGTGCCGGTGGAGCTTGCAGGCGACACGGGCCAAGGCGCCTTCGAGATCGAGATCATCGGCGACAACCGCAAGGCCACCATCATCATCGAGCCGCCGTTTGACCCGGAAGGCAAGCGGATGCGCAGCTAAAGCATGCGGGCCTCATCGCACCCCAACGCTCTTCGCGTTCAGGAGGCGCTGGGGCCCTCTTTTATCGTCGTTGAATTCGCCGAGAGCACGCATACGGCGCAGGAGGCTGCTGACGCCATCGGTTGCAGCCTCGCGCAGATTGCCAAGTCGATCCTCTTCCGTAGCCAGACCGGCAAGGCGGTGCTGGTGATCGCCTCGGGTGTCAGCAAGGTGGACGAGAAGAAGATCAGGACGCTGCTGGGTGAGAAGATCGAACGCGCGAGTCCGGAGTTTGTGAAAGAGGCGACGGGTTTCGAGGTGGGTGGCGTTCCGCCCGTTGCGCATGTATCTTCTTGCGTGGTGTTTCTGGATGAAAACTTGAAGGCGTATCCCACCCTGTGGGCGGCTGGGGGCACACCGAACGCGGTGTTCGAAATCGGGTTCGGTCAGCTTGCCGAAATGTCTGGGGCCATTGTGGCGGATGTGAAGAGGTAGAGTGAAGTCCGCGATGAGGACTTACGCCGTCCGGCCATAAAACCCCAGTTGATCCTCACGTGAGAACACCACGCCCGGCCGGTCGAAGTAAGAGAAAACTGCAATCAGCCGCTCGCGCGCGCCTTTCACCGTTCCAACCTTGTGCGCCGTGTTCTTTCCCCGAAACACATTGAGCGTGCCTGCAGACAGCGTCAGGCTCTTCACCTCCGGGTCCTCACCGCGCAGCAGCTTTGCGACACCATCGTAATTCGGGTCATCCTCGCTGCGCAGATCGGTGCGGTAAATGAATTCCCCGCCGCCATCGGGGGCTTGGAGCAGCAGCGTCGTCGTAAACTCGCTGCGGTCGAAATGCCAGTTCAGTGCCTCGCCGTCGCGATAAGCCATGACATTCACCCGCGCGAGATCGTCGCGCGCGGGAAACAGCGCGTCCTTGTTCATCGCCGCCGCAAGAAAGGTGATGAAATGCGACCACTCATAGATCCACACCGGAACCGAATGGCTGATTTGGTCGGCGCAGACGGTGTGGTTTACCGTCTCGCACAAAGCGAGAGCGGGATGATCCGCGGGAAGGCCCGGAATTTCCTTCCTGAAATAAATATTGTGGCGGCGTTTGTGGGTGAAGGACAGCGTCTCCATCACCGGGCCGATCTCGGCCTTGGCCTGTGCCAGCGCATTAGCCTTCACGAAGCCCTCGAGGTTGAACATGCCATCCTTCGCCAGATCGCTGCGGCACCTGGCCACCAGCGCATGCCATTCGGGGCTGCCGGGCCTATCGAGCGGATAGCGGTCAAGATCGAGTATGTGTCGCATCGGCGTTCTCCCTGCCGCCCACACAGTGGGCACAGGAGAGGCTTGCTGCAAGCCGTCAAAATGTTAGTCTGACTCAGTTTTTCTGATGCAGAGTTGTGGCCATGCTCAAACTCCCCCCGCTCAACGCATTGAAATATTTCGAGGCGGCCGCCCGGACGGGGAGCTATGTGACGGCCGCTGCCGAATTGAATGTGAGCCCAGCGGCGGTGAGCCAGCAGGTGCGGAACCTCGAGCGCTTCCTCAAGCGGAAACTGTTCACCAGGCTCAACAACCGGATCGTGCTGACGGATGCGGGCCAGGCCATTCACGCCGGCATCACCCCGGCGCTGGAGGACCTTGCCGCCCTCACCCAGCGCGTGCTGGCTGGCAGCAGCCGTGCGAAGCTCGCCGTGAGCGTCATCCCTTCGCTCGCCGAATGCTGGTTCATGCCGGCCTTCGCGGCGTTCAGCGAAGGGGCCGCCCTGCGCATCGACCTTCGCATCGAAAACGATCCGGTGAATTTTGCAGATGGCGAGATCGACCTGCGCATTGGCTATGCCAGCGCCCACTACCCAGGGCTCCAGAGCGTGCCGCTGTTTCGCGACGCCGTATTGCCATTGTGCCAGCCGGCCCTCGCCGCGCGCCTGTCCCTGGCTGCGGCTGATGACAGCCTGTTCATTCACACGAGCTGGGGCGAGGATTTCGCCTCACACCCCTCCTGGGAGGAGTGGTTTGCCAGTTTCCTGCCCGCACGCCGCATTGACACTTCAAAGGGCCACCGCGCCGGCTCCTCACAGATTGCGCTTGATTTTGCGCGGCGGGGCCTTGGCATCGCATTGGGCCAGCGCGCCCTGGCGCAGGAACTGCTCCGCAAGGGAGACCTCGTGATGCTGGATCAAAATGCACTGCCGCTTGGGCATGACTATTGCGCCATCTACCCCAGCACCAAAGCCCGGAAAGCAGCGCTCCTGCAGCTTACCGGCTATCTGCGAAGCCAAGCGCCGCATCGGTGATCGCATCCCAGACATCGCGCGCGAAGGTGCGCAGCACATAGATGTCAAAGGCGTGCTCGCCCGTGCAGTGGACGGTGACCGGCGTGTGGTGCAGCCCGGTGAGGGCGACGGCGCCCGGCGTGAAGACCTGCGGATGAAAGTCGATGGGCATCAGCATGGCGAGAACGGCGCGGGAGGAGGCGCCACTGAGCGCGATACGCACCCGCGCGTGGCTGAGCGGTGTGACGGCGCAGTGCCCCTGAAGCATGCTCGGCGTTGCATCCGTTTCCGGCCCCACAATCCAGAACTGGGAAGGTCCGATGCGAAAGATGGTGTGATTGCCGTTCGCCTGTGACACGTTCACGCTGGCCGGAAGTGGCCCCAGGATTGCCGTGAGCTTCGATTCAAAATCGGGTCCGAGTCCTGCCACCTGGGTAAGGACGAAGCCCGGACGTTCCGCAATCGTCAAGCTGCTGCTCGCATAAGGCTTTACGGAGGCGAGCGCTGAGTGGCGGTCAAGCATGGAGGCGGGCCCCTTCCTTGTCGATGAAGTGGGGGGAGACGATCTTCAGCCGCGCCTGCTCGTTTTTCAGGGGGAAGGCCGCAATGATTTCCTCCCCCTCATGCTTCAAGCCGCCGTGATAGAGGCCCAATGCAATGAACTTGTTGAGCTCCGTCGACCAGGTGACGGAGGTAATATAGCCGCGGCCATGGCCCTTGATCTCGTCGTTGGCGGCAAACAGAATGGCGCCGCCGCGCAGCTTCTTGTCCGGCTCCATCAGCTCAAGGCCGACGAGGCTCCAGCGCTCCGGGCTCTGGCAATCCTCGCGGAAGCGGAGTGCCCGGCCCACATAATCCTTCTCCTTGCCGGCCATCTTGCCCAAGCCCAGGTCATCGAGGGTGTTACGATGGTCGAGCTCGAGCCCCGCCACATGGCCCTTCTCGATTCGCAGGCTGGCGAGCGCTTCGAGCCCATAGGGCTTGATGCCGGTGGGCGCTGCCGCCTTGAGAATATGCTCCCACAGGCTGATCGCATAATCCGCCGCCACATGCACTTCATAGGCAAGCTCGCCGGAGAATGACATGCGCAGCAGGCGCACTTGAACACCTTCAAAGGCAATGTCCCTGCAGCCCATATAGACCAAGCCTTCGTTGGTCAGATCAGCGTCCGGAAAAGCGAGCTTCAAGGCTTCGCGCGCCTTGGGGCCCGAGACGGCCATGCCCGCCCATTCATCGGTCAGCGATGCCACCTGCACATTGAGGTCCGTCCAGTGGCATTGCAGCAGATATTCAAGCCAGGACATAACTTCGCCGGCCTGCGCCGTCGTCGTCGTCATGTAGAATTGCGTGTCCGAGATGCGCGCCGTGGTGCCGTCATCCAGCACGATGCCATCGTCATTCAGCATCACACCATAGCGCACCTTGCCGACGGGGAGCTTGGCGAAACCATTGACATAGACGCGGTTCAGAAACTCCGCCGCATCGGGCCCCTGAATGTCGATCTTGCCCAGGGTAGACACATCCGCGAGACCCACGCCCTTGCGGACGAGTTCCATCTCCTCCACATATGCCGACTCGGGGGTCGAGCCCGCCCACGCGTAATACCAGGCGCGCTTCCAGACCCCGGCATCAATGAAGGTGGCGCCGTTCTTCTCATGCCAGTCATGGAGCGGCGAGCGGCGAACGGGGCGGAAGTGAGCGCCCTTCGTGCGCCCGGCAATCGCACCCAGTGTGAGCGGCGCGTAAGGCGGGCGGAATGTGGTGGTGCCGGCCTCAGGTATCGTGATGCCGCGATAGCCCGCCATCAGGGCCAGCGCGTTGATGTTGGAGGTCTTGCCCTGGTCCGTGCCCATGCCGAGCGTGGTGTAACGCTTCAGATGCTCGACCGAGCGATAGCCTTCCTGATGCGCGATCTTCACATCCTTGATGGTCACATCGTTCTGGAAGTCGACGAAGGCTTTGCCCTTGGCGCTGGTGGGCGGGGTCCAGTCTGCGAGAATGGCGTAGCTGCGGTCACTGACGTGTTCAGGCGCATAGAGGGGCCGCGTCTTGCCGAAGCCTGTGGCTGAAGCAGCGGAGGCACCAGCATTGGCGCCCTCGGCCACGGCGGCAGAGAGACCGAACGTCCCCATCATGGCGCCTGCGCCAAAATGCGACGGCGCAAAGCCGCCCGGCACAAATCCCGCAACCGTCTCGTCATATTTCGGCTTGATGCCGCCGTGCGAGGAGAGGTGAACGGCCGGCGACCATCCGCCAGCCATGCCAACCGCATCACACTCGATTGAAACAGCGTGCAGACCACCAAGCTTCACGCGGGTGACTGCCTTGGCGCTTTCCACATCGGCAATTCCCGTTCCGGGGAAGATGGCAATGCCCTTGGCTCCGGCGCGGGCGAGCACCTCCGAAGAGACGCTTGAGCGGTGATCCGCCACCGTCACCGCAACGCCCGCCGCTGCCAGGTCGAGGGCCGCGTCATAGCCGGTGTCATTGTTGGTGACGATCACGGCGCGCCTTTCGGGCGCCACCGCATAGCGGTTGGCGTAGGTCCGGAGGGCCGAGGCCAGCATTACGCCCGGCCTGTCATTATTGGAGAAGACAAGCGGGCGTTCGATGGCGCCAGTGGCCATCACGATGGTCTTGGCGCGAAGCTGGGTGAGAATCATCCGCGCCTCGCCCTTCCGCGCATCGGGGTGGGCGTGGCTGCGGTTTTCCACCAGAATGGCAAGGTTCCCGTCATAGAGCCCCTGCACCACCGTGCGGGTGAAGGCTTCGATGTTGGGAAGACTCGCGAGCTCTTCAACCGCGGCCAGACGCCAGGCCTCCTGTTCGGCATTGTTCGACGAAAGCAGGCTTCCACCCAGCGCCCGGTCCTGTTCCGCCAGCACCACGCGGGCGCCGCTGCGGCCCGCCGTCAAAGCCGCCGCGAGGCCCGCCGGGCCGGAGCCTATGACCAGCACATCGCAGAAGGCAAAGCGCATGTCATAGCGGTCCGGATCGGGAAGATCGGAGGAACGGCCAAGGCCCGCGGCCTTTCGGATGAAGGGCTCATAGAACATCCAGGAGCCCTTGGTGGGGCCCATGAAGGTCTTGTAGTAGAATCCGGACTGGAACAGCGGGCTCAGAATCGAGTTGACCGCCATCAGGTCAAAGGCAGGTGATGGCCAGGCATTCTGCGATTGCGCCACCAATCCATCCACCAGTTCCGTCACCGTGGCGGCGACGTTTGGTTCAGCCGAGGCGCCCTCACCAATGGTGAAAAGGCCGTTCGGCTCCTCGATGCCGGCGGAAAGAATGCCGCGCGGACGGTGATACTTGAAGCTGCGCCCGATCAGCATCTTGTTGCTGGCAAGCAGAGCGGAGGCCAGCGTATCGCCCGCGAAGCCGTTCAGAACCTTGCCGTCAAAGCGGGCGGAGACGGGCTTCGTGCGCTCAATGCGGCCGCCCTGGGGCAGCCTGCGGAAATTCCTCATTGCACCACGCCCTCAATCTCATTGGTTGCGGTGTTGCGGGCAAGCTTGAACCAGCGGCGGCAGCCCAGCACATGCTGCCAATATTCCGTATGCGGACCTTTGGGGTTCTCGAACAGAAACACATAGTCATGCCAGGTTTCAAGATCGCCCGTTCCATGCGCGGGGCGCTGCTTGGACGCATCGCCGCCATAGCGGAATTCGGAGACGTCACGTTCTCCGCAGCAGGGGCATGGGATCATCATTGCTTGTAGGTCCAATTGCCGAGGCCGAACTCATCGAGCTCTCTGCCCTTTGCGAAGCGGTCCAGGGAGAAATCGCGGGCGAGCTCATGTTCCTGGTCACGGGCGATGGTGTGGGAGAAGGTCCAGCCCGAGGCCGGCGTTGCCTTGAAGCCCTGGTAGCACCAGCCGCCGTTGAGATAGAGGTTCTTCACAGGCGTACGGCAGATGAAGGGGCTGCCGTCCGGCGTCATGTCCTGAATGCCGCCCCAGTGGCGGAGCAGCCTGAGCCGCGAGATGAAGGGCATGAGTGAGACCGCGCATTCCGCCACGGTCTGAATGCGGTTGAACTGGCCGCGCTGGGTATAGGTGTTGAAGCCATCAATGTGGCCGCCGAAAACAAGGCCGCCCTTGTCAGACTGCGAGAGATAGAAGAGCTCAGCCCCCCAGGACACGACGTGATCGACGATGGGCTTCACCGGCTCCGTCACGAAGGCCTGCAGGATGTGGCTTTCCACGGGCAGCTTGAGGCCTGCCATCTTCGCCACATGCGACGTGTGACCCGCAACCGCGATGCCGACCTTGCCCGCATTGATGCGGCCCCTGGATGTGTCGACACCCGAGACCTGGCCATTCTCGATCACGAAGCCCGTGACCTCGCAATTCTCGATGATGTGGACGCCGAGTGCGGATGCCGCGCGGGCATAGCCCCAGGCCACGGCATCATGGCGCACCGTTCCAGCGCGGGGCTGCATGATGGCGCCATAGATGGGCCAGCGTGCCTCCGCCGAATAATCGAGATAGGGCAAAAGCTTTCGCACCTCGCCGGCATCAAGCAATTCGGCGTCGATCCCGTTGAGCCGCATTGTGTTGCCGCGCCGCGCGAAAACATCCATCTGCGACGGGCTGACCGCCAGCACGATCTGCCCGCGCTGGGAGACCATGCAGTTGAAATTCAGCTCATGCGAAAGGCCTTCCCAGAGCTTCATGGAATGCTCGAAGAAGGCGGTGTTGCCGCCGATCATGTAATTGGAGCGGATCAGCGTGGTGTTGCGGCCCACATTGCCGGAGCCGATGTAGCTCCGCTCGATCACCGCCACATTGGTGATGCCGTGGTTCTTGGCAAGGTAATAGGCGGTGGCAAGGCCGTGGCCTCCGCCGCCGACGATCACCACGTCGTAAGAGGATCTGGGTTCAGGCGACTCCCAGGCCCGCGGCCAGGGAAGGTCCGGCTGCAGGGCATGGCGCGCGAGGGCTAAGGCTGAATAATGCTTGGACACGGGCGCGTTGCTATCAGAACTTGGCAGGCTTCGGCAAGGTCAAGAAACCTCACCTCCGGTGCCGCTCCGCCCATTCGGTGACGGCGAAGGTGACGAGACCCAGCCCCGCGAAGCCTGCCACCATGGGGATGACGGTGCCGTTATAGAGCTGGCCGATGTAGCCCCCCGTCACAATGGCGATGAGCGAGGACAGTGAACCGATGATGGCCGCCGCCATGCCGGCGATCCGCCCCATGGGCTCCATGGCAATCGCGTTGAAATTGCCGAATAGAAGCCCGGAGCAGAAGAAGCTGACGAAGAGATAGGCCGCCATCATCCACAAGGGCGGCAGGCCATTGTAGAACAGGCTGACGCAAAGGAACAGAACGGCGAGCACCACGAAGACCCTGAGCGACAGCTTCGAGAGCTTGCGCATGCCAAGCCGCATGACGAGCCGGGCATTGGCCAGCATCGCCAGCGCCATGCCGCACGCAAAGAAGGCGAACCACAAGGCGAAATAGGGCCCCTGCCCATAAAGCTCCGCGAACACCTGCTGGGAGGTTCCGAGATAGACGATGAAGGCGCCGAAAATCGTGCCCGCTGCCACGGTGTAACCCATGGCGATAGGGTTCCGCAGCACCTCGCCCGCGGCGGAGAGCAGGTTTGAAACCGCCAGCGGCGTGCGCTTGTCGCGCGGCAGCGTTTCATCCTGCCGGAGCCACAGCCACAGCCCGGCGATGACGCCCACGGCGAGGAAGCCGAGGAAGATGAAGCGCCAGTTGGCGAAGATGAGAACGAGTGTGCCGATTGAGGGGGCGAGCATGGGCACCAGCATGAACACCATCATCACGAAGGACATGACCCGCGCCATGGCGGCACCCGCCTGGCCGTCACGCACCATGGCAATCGAAACGATGCGCGGGGCAGAGGCGCCGAAACCCTGGATGAAGCGGCCAATCAGGATCATCGGGAAATTGAACGAGAACAGGCAGATCAACGTGCCCAAAGCGTAGATGGCGAGGCCAAAGCCGATGGTGGGCTTGCGGCCCAGCGAATCCGACCACGGCCCATAGATCAGCGTGCCCAGTGTCAGCCCGCCGAAGAAGGTGGTGATGATGAATTGCCGGCTGTTGGGATCCACCGCGCCCAATTCATGTGCAATCGAGCCAATGGCCGGCAGCATGGTGTCAATCGACATCGCCACCATGGCGTTGAGCAACGCCACCAGCAGAATGAATTCGACGGAGAGTTTCCCGGTGTCGCGCATCAGGTCACGTAATTCAGCATGCGCAGCACGTCAAAATAATGATTGCTTTCGAAGCGGACAGTGCGGTTGCCGAGATATTCCATGCCGGGGTACCACCGGTGACGCGCCGCCAGCACGGGGTTGGAATAGGCAATCTCCACGATCACGTGCTCAGGTATTGCCAGCAGCGATTGCTTGAGGTCGCCACGCAGGGAGGAAGCTGCCCCTTCGCGGATGGCCTTGCAGGCAGCGTTGGGCGTCATGGAGATGGTGGACTGTCCCCGCCCCTCCTTCACCGCGCAACGCCCGACATGGGGGTTTATCTCCTCGATCTCCGTCATCAGCCCCTTGTCGCCGGAGACGAACACCGTCGGCACGCCCAGCATGGAGGAGGCCAGCGAATGGATCAGATATTCCGAGGCCCGCCTGCCGTTGATGCGGATTTCGGCCGCATCATGGGACAACGTGTGGGCGAGGCTGTTCTCCTCAGACCCGGCCGCGCTGTGATAGCCGATCATCATCACGGCATCGAAGCTCTCGTCCAAGTCCTGTACCATGCACAAGGGGTGGCCCATCCAGGCGCGGATCAGCCTGACATCTCCGGGGAGCATGGAGGCGATGAGGTTGCGGCCGGAGGAATGCGCGTCCTTCACCAGAATCTCGGTTGCCCCTGCAATCTGCGCGCCCTCGATTGCGGCCACGGCCTCACGCGTCATCTGCTCGCGGAATTCGGCCCAGTCGGCATGGTTTTTGCCGGCCTCGTCCCAGTGGGTAATTCCGGCGCAACCTTCGATATCGACGCTGATATAGACCTTCATGATATTCCCTCGCCCTTTGCCGCTTCATAGCCGGACTTGAAAGATTAGGCGACTTCGCGGGAAGATGGCAGCCATGCGCATTGATAAAACCCGCTCAACCGTGTTTCTCGATCCCGTCGACCCGGCGTTCTTCAATAACCCCTACCCCGCTTATCACGCGATCCGGGCCGAGGCCCCGGTGTTTCGCTGGGAACATTATGGAATCTGGTGCTTCTCCCGTTTCGAGGACGTCAACGCCCTGCTGCGGGACCGGCGCTTCGGCCGCCAGATCCTGCATGTGGCCAGCCGCGAGGAGCTGGGCTGGCCGGCCACGCCCAGCCACATGAAACCCTTCTATGACTTTGAATCGCATTCGCTTCTGGAGCTGGAGCCACCGGTCCACACCAGGCTGAGGGGCCTCATCAACCGCTCCTTCCTGTCCCGCCAGGTGGAGCGGCTGCGGCCCGCCATCGCCAGCCTCGCCAATGGCCTGATCGACCGCATCGAAGATAAGGGCGAAGCGGAGCTTCTCAACGACTATGCAACACCCATCCCGGTCATCGTGATCTGCGATCTTCTGGGAGTGCCAGCTGAGATGGCGCAGCAGCTCCTCGCCTGGTCCCATGATATGGTCGCGATGTATCAGGCAAGGCGTGACCGCGGCGTGGAAGACCGCGCTGTGAAGGCCACGGTCGAATTCTCAAGCTTCATGCGGGACTATATCGCCCGCCGCCGGAAGGAGCCGGGGCAAGACCTGCTCTCCGAACTCATCAGGGCCGAGGAGCAAGGTGCGAAGCTATCCGAAGATGAACTCGTCACCACCGCCATCTTGCTGCTGAACGCGGGCCATGAGGCGACGGTTCACGCCCTGGGAAACGGCATCAAATGCCTGCTCGAACAGGATATCCGTGAAATGATCGGCGAAACGCACATCGAGGAATGCCTTCGTTACGATGCGCCGCTCCACCTCTTTACCCGCTATGCACTGGAAGACGTTGAATATGCTGGACTACATTTGAAGAAAGGCGAGAGCGTGGGCCTCATGCTGGGTGCCGCCAACCGGGACCCTGCGCGCTTTCCCGAGCCTGACCGCTTCATGCCCCACCGGACCCCGAACCCTCATGTGAGCTTCGGGGCTGGTATCCATTTCTGCATCGGCGCGCCCCTCGCACGGCTCGAAATGCAGATTGCGCTTCCCCTGCTGTTCCAACGCTTTCCGAAGCTGGCGCTGGCGGAGAGCCCGCGCTACCGCAATGCCTATCATTTCCATGGGCTGGAGAGCCTGCGCGTGACGTTTTAGGGCGTCGTTTCCCGGCCACGGCCTGACGTTTCCTCTCACGCTTCCAGCCTCGGTTGAGCGTAAACCACCCCTCAGGTGAAAACTTCTCAACAGGCTTGATCCATGACCGACGTCCAGCCCGATATTGCTCCCCCGTCCGGCCGCCGCGCCCGTGGTGGTGCTGATGCCCGCCGCGCCGCGCGCACCTCGACCACTGTGAAGCACGCGGGCTTCATCCGCCGCAACATCAAGGCCTATGAGCCCTTCACCGATGAGCAGCTGGAGCTGATCGAGAACAACGCCGAAATCGTGCTGCAGGAAACCGGCATCGACTTCTATGAAGACGAAGAAGCGGTCGCCATGTGGAAGGACGCCGGCGCCGATGTGAAGGTCTCCGCCACCGACCCCCGGCGTTTCCGCCTGCGCTTTCCCAAGGGGCTTGTCCGCTCTTTGATCAAGACCGCGCCGCGCGAATATATGCAGCATGCACGCAACCCCGCGAACAGCGTGATGATCGGCGGCAACAACACCGTGTTTGCTCCCGTCTACGGCCCGCCCTTCATCCGCAATCTCGATGAGGGCCGCCGCTATGCCACGATCGAGGATTTCCGCAACTTCGCCAAGCTCGTCTACATGCTGCCGAGCCTGCATCATGCCGGCGGCACGCTGTGTGAACCCGTGGACATTCCGGTGGCCAAGCGCCACCTGGACATGATCTACAGCCACATCAAATATTCCGACAAGCCGTTCATGGCCTCGGTGACGGCGGGCGAACGCTCGGCGGATTCCGTTGCCATGGCGGAGATGGTCTTCGGCAAGGAGTTCGTGGACCAGAACTGCGTGATGACCTCGCTCATCAACGCCAACTCCCCCATGGTGTGGGACGGCGTAATGCTGGGTGCGCTCAAGGTTCTGGCGCGCGCCAACCAGGCCTGCGTGATTTCGCCCTTCATCGTGGCGGGTGCCATGTCGCCGGTGACGACCGTCGGCACGCTCACGCAGATCCTGGCGGAAGCTTCCGTCGGCATCGCCTTCACCCAGCTCTGCCGCCCAGGTGCGCCCGTGGTGTTCGGCACCTTCGCGGCGTCCATGTCCATGCAGTCGGGTGCGCCCACCTTTGGCTCGCCTGAGCCCGCCATGGTCACTTTCGGTGCAGCACAGCTCGCCCGCCGCATGGGTGTGCCCTTCCGCTCCGGCGGCAGCCTGTGCGGATCGAAGCTTCCTGATGCGCAGGCGGCCTATGAAAGCGCCAGCACCATGTGGTCGACCGTTCTCTCCGGCGTCAATTTCTGCCTCCACGCCGCGGGCTGGCTCGAGGGCGGGCTGGCATCGGGCTATGAGAAGCTCATCATGGATGCCGACCAGCTGACCATGTACCAGAAGTTCGCCGAAGGCGTGGACTTCTCCGAGAACGGCCAGGCGATGGACGCCATCCGCGAAGTGGGCCCCGGTGCCCATTACCTCGGCTGCGCGCACACCCAGGCCAATTTCGAGAACGCCTTCTGGCGCTCGCAGCTGGCGGATAACAACTCCTTCGAGCAATGGCGCGATGAAGGCGGCAAGGACATCGTCGTCCGCGCCAATGAACGCTGGAAGCAGATGCTGCGCGACTATGAGGCGCCGCCGCTGGACCAGGGCATTGATGACCAGCTCACCGAATTCATGGCCAAGCGCAAGGAAGTGCTGCCGGATAATGTGAGCTGACCTTGCTTGATTGTTCTCTCCCGCAACCTCGGGAGAGAACATTGGCCGCCTCGCCTTCACGCCGCCGCGAGCGGTTCTATTCCAGACACATCAATCGTTTCGCGCGCTCGCGCCAGGTCCCAGCCGCGTTGCAGGTTCAGCCAATATTCCGCCGTCGTGCCAAAGACCCTCGCGAGGCGCATTGCGGTGTCAGCGGTGACAGCCGTCTCCCCTCGCAGCAGCCGTTCGATCCGGGTGCGCGGCACATGAATACGGCGCGCCAGAGAGATGGGACTCAACCCGAGCGGCGTCAGATAAAGCTCCTGCAGCACGTCGCCGGGGTGAGATGGGGTCATGAGCAAAGACATGAATGTGTCTCCTTCAATGGTAGTCAACGATTTCAACATCGGCTGGCCCTTGATCGGTCCATCTGAAGCAGATCCGCCACTGATCGTTAATCCGAACAGAATGTTGGCCTGCGCGGCCTCCTTTGAGTTCTTCAAGGTGATTGCCAGGCGGAAACCGCAAATCTTCAAGAACAACTGCTGCTTCCAATGCGGACAGCATGGCACGGGTTCTCCTGACGAGATCAGCGGGGAACCCCTTTCCGAACTGGTCCCGCATTGCGCCAGATGCCAGCTTGCCCTTGGTGCCAACAATCATGATGGTATGTATCATGTCGTGATACACGTTTCAAGCCCACATGAAAAAGGACTCACGCCCGTGCTGGGGCCTTCAGCTCTCTCCAGGTGTGATAGCCAACGCCTCCCACCACCAGCGCGGTGCCCAGCGCGTGGGAGAGGGTGAAGGCTTCTCCCAGCAGCACCACCGCGAAATAGATGGTCAGCAGCGGCGAGACATTCGAGATCATCGCAGTCGAGGCCGCACCGATCCTCGCCATGCCGGCATTGACGAAGAAGGACGGAATCACCGTCGCCAAGAGCCCCGTTCCTGCCGCCAGCAGGAAGTAATGCGCCGACATCGAGGTATCGAGGTGGCCGCGGACGATGAAGACGTGCAGCAGCGTCGTGACGGCGGCGGCCGAGAGCGCCACGGAGGTAAAGAGCGTCGGGCCCATGTCGCTGATGTAGCGCTTGGCCATCAGCTGATAGATCGCAAAGCTCACGGCGGAGCCCAGCACCAGCGCCGTGCCGAAGGTGATGTTGGAGCCGCCGGCGGAGAAATCCGTGGCGAACACGGCAGCAAGGCCCAGATAGGAGATGAAAGCGGCAATGAGGCTTGTGCGCGTCAGCCGCATGCCGAAGAAGCCGGCGCCGATGAAGATCAGGAAGATCGGATAGGTGAACAGCGCCAGCCGCTCCAGCTGGGCAGACACATAGAGAAGCCCGCCGAAATCCAGGATCATCGCGAGATAATAGCCGATGAGGCCGATGCCGATCGCCCCCAGCACGGCATTGCGGCGCGGCAGGGGAACCCCGGCACGCCTGCGCCTCACCAGTTCGAAGGCGCCGACAAAGAGGAACACCGGAAGTGCAAAGACCATGCGCCAAGCGAGGATGAGCAGCGCATCATAGCGCTCCAGATAGGCGAGCTTGATGAAAATCGCCTTGGACGCGAACAGCGCGGAGCCAGACGCGACCAGCGAATACCCGATGATGAGGCTGCGGCGGTCCATCGTGGCTCTCTATACGCTCAAGGCTGCCCCGTCAGCAGGGGGGATTGCAGTTCTGGAATGCGAGGCTAGGCTTGATGGGGACAGGAGACATGCATGGCCAGCCTACCCCTACACTTCCGTTCCGCCACGGACCTCGCCCGCCTGCTGCGGGCCGGAAAGACCACGGCTTCAGCCCTGCTCGAGGATTGCCTCGGCCAGTACCGGAGGCATAATGGCGCGCTCAACGCCGTCATCACCACGGATATTCCGCGTGCCAAAAAGGCAGCCGCGGCAGCGGACCGGCGCCTCAAGGCCGGAAAGCCCCTCGGTGCGTTTGACGGGGTGCCAATGACGGCCAAGGAAAGCTTTGACATGGCGGGCCTCCCCTCCACCTGGGGGGACCCCCACTTCAAGGACAACATCGCGTCAGCCGATGCCGTGGCGATCGCACGCCTCACGGCGGCGGGCGCGGTGATCTACGGCAAGACCAATGTTCCCCTGATGCTGGCGGACTGGCAGAGCTACAATGCGATCTATGGCACCACCAACAACCCGTGGGACGTAACCCGCTCGCCCGGTGGCTCTTCGGGTGGTTCGGCAGCGGCCCTCGCCACCGGCATGTCAGCGCTTGAAATCGGCTCGGACATCGGCGCCTCCATCCGCAACCCTGCGCATTATTGCGGCGTCTATGGCCACAAGCCCAGCTATGGGGTCGTTCCCTATCAGGGCCATTTGTTGCCGGGCGTGGTGCAGCCGGGTGACATCACGGTGGCAGGCCCGCTTGCGCGCTCCGCTCGCGATCTGGCGGCGATGATGAAGGTGATCGCGGGGCCGGTCGAAACCGAGGCGCGCGGCTACCGCCTGGCGCTCCCGCCTGCGCCGCAGAAGACCCTCAAGCAATTCCGCGTGGCGGTGATGGTCACCGATGAGCAGTCGGAAGTGGATCTGCCCGTGCAAGACCTGCTCGGCAAGCTCACCCAGTTCCTGGGCAAGCGCGTGAAGACACTCTCCACCACCGCGCGCCCCGGCTTTTCCACCAAGGAGGCGATGGACGTCTATATCGCGCTCCTGCGCTCTGCCACCAGCCGCCGCCAGTCCGACCAGGAGTTTGCCGCCAATTCCGCCAAGGTCGCCGCATCCGATCCGCTGGATGACAGCTACCTCACAAAGATGCTGCGCGCCTACGTTCTGCCGCATCGGGACTGGCTCAAATACAATGAACGCCGCCACCAGATGCGCCTGCTGTGGGACCAGTTCTTCGAGGACTGGGACGTGATGATCTGCCCCGCCGCCGCCTCTGCCGCCTTCCCGCATGATCATGCGGGCGAACGCCACGAGCGCAAGATCACGGTGAATGGCAAGCGTGTTCCGACCACGGACCAACTGTTCTGGGCCGGCTATTCCGGCTGCTTCCTGCTCCCCTCAACCGTCGCCCCCATGGGCCTCACGCCTGAAGGCTTGCCCGCAGGCGTTCAGATCATCACCCGCCAATATGGCGACTACACGTCCATCCGCTTCGCAGAACTTCTGGAAAAGGAATATGGCGGCTTCGTTCCGCCGCCGGGTTACTGAGGTTTGATCCGTTCACGGAAGAATTCCAGCTCGCGTGACCACACCTCGGGACTTCCGATGACGTCATGCCCCGCGCCGGGGATGATGACGAGCTGCTTGGGCTCATTGGCGAGCGCGAAGAGGCGCTGGCCCTGGGCGGCGGGGATGATGCGGTCAGCCGCACCGTGCTGCACCAGCAAGGGCGCGGTGACGTTGCTGATGACTTCGCGGGACAGGAATTGGTCCTTCATCAGCCAGCGCACGGGAAGCCACCAGTAGATGTCTGCGGCCACGTCCACAGTCGCCGTGTAAGGTGCTTCCAGCGCCACAGCGCCCACCGGCGCCTGTGCGGCCAATTGCACGGCAACGCCGGTGCCGAGGGATTCGCCCACCACCGCAATCATCCCGGGCGCAACGCCGCGGCTCACGAGAAATTCATAGGCGGCGCGTGCATCTGTGATGAGCCCCTGCTCCGAAATCGCACCGGTGCTGGCACCATAACCCCGGTAGGACACGAACAGCGCGCCAAAGCCCTGCGCTTGATAGAAGGCCATGCGCGCCGCGCGGCCTGCGAGTTCGCCGGCATTGCCGTGAAAGAACAGAATGGTGGGAAGGCCAGGTTTCGCTGGCGCGTACCACAGCACGATGGTCTCGCCATCGGGCGTGGAAATCCGCTCCTCATCGACCCCGCGAAGGCCCAGTTCACCTGGCGGCGTGCCCAGGCGGCTGGGAAAATACTGGAGGTTCCGCTGCTGCAGATACATGACGAGCAGGATCACCAGATAGGCCGTTGCGGCGGCAATGAGGATGAACCGCAGCAGCGTCATGGACCCGCGAGTTTCGCTGGCGTGCCAGTATCCCGCGTCCAGCACCAGACGGCAAGCAGCGGGGTCTCGCTGGTCTTGGTTGCATGCAGTGCCATGGGCGGATGCCAGATGGTGGCGCCCTGCGGCACCTCGGCAAAATCGCCACCATCGATGCTCCATTGGCTACCCGAGGTGAGCGGCCAATAAAGCTCAGGTGCGGGGTGGAAATGGTCACGGTAGTGGCGGTTCGGGCCCAGCATCAGAAGGCCCAGCAGAAAATCGTCACCGGCGAAGAAGCCGTGAGGACCGATGATCTCCGCCCAGCCATAGTTCCGCGTGAAGCCTTCGCCCAGCAGCGCGTCGCTATAAGAGGACGATTGCCGCCAGCACAATTCCTCCTCCACCGCGGCGATGGCGGCGGCCACATCGGCATCGAGCAGCAAGGTCTCGCCGATCGATTGCGGCAAATGGGCGAGAACGGGAAGTCCTGCCGGCTCAGGTGCACGGAAGGCGCCATCACTCACATCCTGGTCGGCCAGGCGAGCCAGCACCTCGGCCACGCCGGTGCCGTGGCGCGGCTGAAGGGCACGCGCAATGGCCTCCACCAGCCAGCGGGCATTCTCGGGAAGATCTCTGTTCACGGGCGGTTCTCCAGCACAGTCAGACGAGCGTGAGGAAGCGCTCCGCCAGGAGCGGCAGATCTTCATCCGTTGGATAACGCCTGGTGGACTTTCGCATCGGCGCATTGGCGGGCGCTGCCATATCGCGCGCCAGGGCCTCGGCAGAGATGCCCGCAAGATCCTCCTTCAGCGCAACCCGGATGCCGCTGGCACGCACCAGCCGGTCGAAAGCGGCGTGGGGATCATCGCCACCCATGGCCTGCGCGACGCGGGCAAAGCCTGTGCGGTTTCCCTCTGCCACCCAATCGATGGTGGCCAGCATCGCAAGGCCCGTGGCCCGGCCATGCGGGATCGCTGCGAGATTGGCCACGGCATGGGAAATGTTATGGGCCAGTGCCGTTCCGCAATTGTCGATCGCGACCCCTGCATAGCAGGAGCCCAGCAGCATGGCGCCGCGCGCGGCAATGTCCCGCGGATCATGGACCGCCTTCTCGAGTGCGGCCGAGATCAGGCGGATGGCCTCGAGGCAATAGAGATCATTTTCGGCATTGGCATATTTGTTGGTGGCCGCCTCGATGGCGTGGACCAGCGCATCAAGCCCCGTTCCGGCCGTGACAGCGGGCGGAAGGGCGACGGTCAGTTCCGGATCGAGAATCGCAACCACCGGCTTCAGCTCCGGTCCCCAGGCCCAGACCTTGGCCTTGCTGGCATCGCTGAACACCGAGATCGAAGTTGCTTCTGACCCCGTGCCAGCCGTGGTGGGCACGGCGATGACGGGAAGCCGGTTCGCGGGAAGCGGCGTGGCACTGAGTGCGTAGGCGGATGCCGCAAGCCCCGAGGCTGCGCAGCAGGCCGCGAGCTTTGCCGTATCGAGGGCCGAACCGCCGCCAAGGCCGATCACCAGCTTCGTGCCGTGCTGCCTTGCAAGCGCAGCGGCGGCATCCACGTCCTGGGCGCGGGGTTCGCCTGCGAAGCCCTCATAGACATGGGTCTCGAAGCCTGCCTGGGTCAGAAGGTCGAGCGCCAGCGCCGTGATGCCGAGGGGCCGCAGCACGGGGTCCGCCACCATCAGCAGCGCAGCACCCCGCCCGGCGAGCGCTTCCGCCTTGGGCACAATGTCCGCTAGCCTTCCCGCGCCGAAGCGGATTTCGGGCATGGGGTTCAGCGTAAAACTGGTCATGAACGCACTCGCATTGAGAAAACCCGCCTCAGGTGATGCCCGGACCGGTGATTTCACGCAAGAGCTTGCGCATGATTGCCTCGCCATAGGCATCATAATCATTGGCGGGGATGACGAAATGACCTGGCCCCCCCGCCACATTGTTCTCGAAATATGTGTCGAGCGTTGGCCATTCGTTGAGAATGGTGAGTCCGTTGATGGTGATGCCTTGCGCCACCAGCCGGTCCCGCGACGGGGCCACGGGCGGGCCTGAGTTGTTGCGCCCATCGGTCGAGACGTCGATCACCCGGCGCTCGGCTGACGGGGCGGACGCCAGCAGTGCTCCTGAAAAGGTGAGGGCGGTTGACAGCGACGTGCCGCCTTCGGCCAGTTCGCGCCGGATGTTCATGAGAATCAGGCCCATTTCGTCGGCATCGGCCCCGCCGGAGATGATGGTCCATGGCAGAACGATCTTCTGGTTCTGATCGTCCGACCATTGCACCGCCGTGACCGCAATGCGCTGGCGCACACCATGGGCGATCGCCTGCTTCACCTCATCGCGCATGAAGGCGCGGCCCAGGCCTTCCATCTGCAGGGCGAATTCGCGGGAATCGACGCTGAAGGAACAGTCAATCGCCAGCACCAGCGCCAGATCGACCTCATAATCCTGGGCCCGACCTGCGGGAAGCGGCAGGAGCAAGCCAAAGGAGATCAGCAGGCCGGCGAGCCAGCAGGCGATGGTCCTGAACCCGCGCCTGGCCGCCATCTCCTCACCTCAATGCCGGAACTCGGCGTAATCGAGCGCGCGGCAGTCCGCTGCCTTCCAGCCGACTTTCACTTCGCGCCCCTCGGCCACATCATTCGCAGCACCCTTGTTAGGCACCTTGACGATGAAGTCATCATGGCCTGCCACTTCAAGCCGGGCGCGGATGTGATCGCCCAGATAGATGAGTTCGGCGATGCGCCCACTGAGAATCACATCCGCCGTCGCGACATTCGGGTTGATCTCCACACGCTCCGGACGGACGGAGAGCAGCGTGCGCCCGCCCTTCTCCCGCGGGCCGATGGCAAGCGCCTTCACCATTTCGCCCGTCTCGAGCTTGACGGTTGCGACGTTGTCCGCGGCGATCTCCGCAACCGTGCCCTTCAGCTTGTTGTTCTCGCCGATAAACTGCGCCACGAAGGAATTGACCGGGCGCTCATAAAGGTCAGCAGGTGTTGAAAGCTGCTGCACGATCCCGTCATTGAACACCGCGATGCGGTTGGACATGGTGAGCGCTTCCGACTGGTCATGCGTCACGTAGACGATGGTGACGCCCAGCCGGTCATGAATATGCTTGATCTCATATTGCATCTGTTCGCGAAGCTGCTTGTCCAAAGCGCCCAGCGGCTCGTCCATCAGCACGAGGTCAGGTTCGAAGACCAGGGCGCGGGCAACCGCGATGCGCTGCTGCTGGCCGCCCGAGAGCTGGCCAGGGCGGCGGTTGCCCATCTGCGGCAGTTCCACCATCTTGAGGACCTTGGCCACGCGCTCCTCCGTCTCCGCCTTTGGGACGTTGCGGACCTGCAGGGGGAAGGCCAGGTTCTCATTGATCGTCATGTGCGGGAACAGCGCATAGTTCTGGAACACCATGCCGATGCCGCGCCGGTGCGGCGGCACATTGTTGATCGGCTGGTCCTTGAGGTAGATCTCGCCGTGGGTGGCGGGCTCAAAGCCTGCCAGCATCATGAGCGTCGTCGTCTTGCCGGAGCCGGAGGGACCGAGCATGGTGAGGAACTCGCCCTTGGCGATGTCCAGATTGAGGTTCTTTACGACGAGCGTTTCACCGTCATAACTCTTCTGCACATTGGCGAAGCGCACCATCGCATCGCTTGCCGGAACGTCCTTGGCCATTCCCCGATTTCCCCACGCTTCCTGATTTATGGTCGGCTTGAAAAAATATCATAGGCCGCGCGCCGGAGGATGTGAAGCCCCTCTGGCTGCGCGGCCCTGCCGGATCTGCTGTATTTTAGCGCTTCTTGCTGGCGGTTTTCTTCGCAGGCGCCTTCTTCTTGGCCGCCTTGCCGCCGCCCGCCTTCACGATCAGGTGTTCGGGACCATAGGGGAAGCCGGTGATGTTGCGGTTGCCCTTCTCGGTGATCACGAGAATATCATGCTCGCGATAGCCGCCCGCGCCCTTCTGGCCTTCGGGGATCATGATCATCGGCTCCATTGAAACCACCATGCCGGGCTCCAGCACCGTGTCGCAATCCTCACGCAGTTCGAGGCCGCCCTCGCGGCCATAGTAATGGCAGAGCACGCCGAAGGAATGACCGTAGCCAAAGGTGCGGTATTTGAGAAGATCGTGGCTTGCATAAATCTCGTTCAGCGCCTTGGCCACGTCCGAGCATTTGGCGCCGGGCACGAGGAGTTTCTTGCCCTCATCATGCACGTGGCAATTCACCTCCCACAGCCTGATGTGCTCCTTCGATGCGGTTTCGGCGAACAGGGTGCGTTCGAGCGCCACATAATAGCCAGCGACCATCGGGAAGCAGTTGAGACTGAGGATGTCGCCGCGCCTGATCTTGCGTGAGGTGACGGGATTGTGCGCGCCATCGGTGTTCACGCCGGACTGGAACCAGGTCCAGGTGTCCATCAGCTCGCCATTGGGCCAGACCTTGGCAATTTCGCGCACCATCGCCTGCGTTGCATGAAGCGCCACTTCATGCTCGGGCACACCCACGGCGATGGCTTCGACGACGGCGGCGCCGCCGATGTCCGCAATGCGCGTCATCTTGGTGATGTGCTTGATTTCCTCGGCACTCTTGATCATGCGCAGCCGCATGGACGGCGCGGCGACGTCAACAAACTCGACGCCGGGAAAGGCATCAGCAAGCTGCGTGCGGAAATCGAGGTTCACATGGTCGAACTCGATGCCGATTCGCCTGGCACCCTTCACCAGGCCCTTGACCGCCAGGAAATAGTTTTCCTTCGACCAGTCCGTATAGGTGACATTGTCCCCAAAGGTGCGGCGGGCCGGCTGGCCGCCGTCGATTGCCGCGGTCACGGACGTCGCCTGCTTCTTGGTGATGACCAGGCCATATTTGCGGCCGAAGTAGCAATAGAGGAAATCCGAGAGGTAATTGATGTTGTGGTAGCTGGTGAACAGGCAGGCATCGACCTTGGCCTTCGCCATCCAGCCCCGCACCGCATCTTGCCGGCGCTGCATTTCGCCCGCGGAAAAGGTGGGCTTCGGCCTCTTGCCATTGTTGCGGTAATCGACAAGTGCGGGGCGGTCGAGGGACATGTGCGTGGCGTCTCCGGTTGGCGTGGATGGGGGGAATAAGTTCCCGGAAGGGGGCTTGTGTCAAAAGATGATCCCTCACATACTCTATGAGTTTTTCTCATGGAGCTCCGCCCCTTGTCCCGCCTGCCCTCTCTCAACGCTCTGCGCTGCTTTGAGGCGGCAGCGCGCTCAGGCAGTTTTTCGCGCGCGGCGGAGGAGTTGAACGTCACGCAATCCGCCGTCAGCCACCAGGTGCGCCAGCTCGAGCAATGGTTCGGCCTTACCTTGTTCGACAGGCTGGGCCGGCAGACCGTTCCCACACTCAAGGGGCAGGAACTCGCCCGGTCCCTCGCCGAGGCTTTCGACATCATGGCGGCGGCCTGCCGAAGGCTGCAGCACAGCGAGGCGGGACCGGCCCTCACCATCGCAGCCCTTCCCTCCTTCGCGACGATCTGGCTGATCCCCCGGATGTCCCAGTTCTTTCAGGACCACCCGGAAGTCTCGGTCAAGGTGATCTATGCCTTCGCCAATCTGAAGCTCGACTTCGACGAAGTGGACATCGCCGTGCTGTGGGGCCCCGGAGAATGGGAGGGCTGCCGCAGCACCAGGCTCTTGCCGGGCACGACGGTTCCCATTTGCAACCCGATCTATCTCGAAAAGCAGGGCCCCTTCGACGTGCCGCAGGCCATTCTGGGTAAGCCCCTGCTGCATGATACGGACCGCCTCGACTGGCAGAACTGGATGCGCCATGCGGGCCTCAGGCATGCAGGCCCCTCGCCTGGACCCATCTTCCAGGATTTCAACCTGCTGCGCGCGGCGGCACTGGCGGGCCAAGGCATCGCACTCTGCCCGCGAAGCCTGATTGCGGATGATCTGGCGAGCGGCCGCCTGGTGCAGCTGTTCGAGATCGAGATCAAGCATGATTACGCCTATTCGATCATCGAACCCGCCTCCGGCATCGGCCGGCGCTCCGAGGCGCTGGATCTGTTCAAGGACTGGCTCCTGGCAGCGGCCCGGGCGGGGTGAATCCCTCCCCAGAAGGGGGAAGGGGTGGGGGACCGCGTGTCCGGCTCTCAAGACTGTCCCTTGAAGTCATAGCCAACCTGTCCGCTCGGCATTGGCCATGCCCTTGGTTTCCGGCTAGGTGCTTGGGCCATGGCCACCACCCACCCGATTGCTGCCCGTTCTGCCCAGAGTGCGGCCTATGCCGTGCTTCTCGCGGTGTCGGCCGGGCATATGATCAATGACACGCTGCAGGCGCTGCTCTTGTCCATCTATCCGCTGCTGCGGGAGATCCACCATCTGAGCTTTGCGCAGGTGGGCTTCATCACGCTGGCGTTTCAGGCCACGGCCTCCGTGCTGCAGCCCGTGATTGGCTTCTACACGGACAAGCGGCCCATTCCCTTCTCGCTGCCCTTCGCACCGGCACTTACACTGGTGGGCCTGGTGATCCTGGGCCTTGCGGGCAGCTACGCCATGGTTTTGCTGGGCGCCACGCTGATCGGCATTGGCTCCTCGGTGTTCCACCCGGAGGCCTCGCGCATCGCCAGGCTGTCCTCCGGCGGGCGCTTCGGTTTCGCGCAGTCCCTGTTCCAGCTGGGCGGCAATTTCGGAACCTCGATCGGCCCTCTCCTCGCGGCTTTCATCGTCATTCCCCATGGGCAGACGAGTGTTGCCTGGTTCGCGGCCATGGCCCTCATCTCCGTGGCGGTGCTGAGCTATGCAGCGAAATGGTATGCGCATCATCTCTCGCCCCAGGGCGGTGCCAGGCGGGCAGCGCCCCCGGCGAAGCCGCTGCCGCGCCGCATGGTCGTCACCTCCCTCACCGTGCTGCTTTGCCTGATGTTCTCGAAATTCGTTTATACCTCGAGCCTGAGCAGCTTTTACACCTTCTACCTCATGGGCACCTTCGGCCTTTCGGCCAAGGAGGCGCAGGTCGATCTCTTCGTCTATCTCGCAGCCTTCGCGGCGGGCACGCTGTTGGGTGGCCCCATCGGCGACAGGATCGGGCGCAAGGCCGTGATCTGGTTCTCGGTGCTGGGCGCACTGCCCTTCACGCTGGCCCTTCCCTATGCCAATCATTTCTGGGCGGTGGTGCTCTCCGTTCCCATCGGCTTCATCCTGGCCTCGGCCTTCTCCGCCATGCTGGTCTATGCGCAGGAGCTGATGCCTGGGCGCGTGGGGATGATCTCAGGGCTGTTCTTCGGTGTGGCCTTCGGCATTGCTGCGGCGGGTGCCGCCCTCCTCGGCATGGTGGCGGATGCAACTTCGATCGGCTTTGTGTTCCACATCTGCTCCTTCCTGCCGGTCATCGGGCTGCTTGCCATGTTCCTGCCGAGCCGGCGGCAATTGGCGGACGCGCAAAGCGCAGGTTGACCTTTTCGTCGTAGATGGCCAGATATAGCGGATGAGCTTGCAGCACCCCAGCCTGATCGACCCATTCGGCCGCCACGTCAGCTATCTCCGGGTGTCGGTGACGGACCGCTGCGATTTCCGCTGTGTCTATTGCATGGCTGAGGACATGACCTTCCTGCCGAAGCGGGACCTGCTCTCGCTTGAGGAACTGGACCGCGTCTGCTCCGCCTTCATCGACAAGGGCGTGAAGAAGCTCCGCCTGACCGGGGGTGAACCCCTTGTCCGCAAGGGCATCATGACGCTGGTTGAGAGCTTAAGCCGCCACCTGAAAAGCGGTGCCTTGGAGGAGCTGACGCTCACCACCAATGGCTCGCAGCTCGCCCGCTTTGCCGGGGAGCTGGCGGCACATGGTGTGCGCCGGATCAATGTCTCCGCCGATACGCTGGATGATGCCAAGTTCCGCCAGATCACCCGCTGGGGCGACCTTTCCAAGGTGAAGGAAGGCCTTCGCGCTGCCAAGGCTGCGGGCCTCGAGGTCAAGATCAATGCAGTGGCCCTCAAGGGCGTGAACGATCAAGAGATCCCCGAGATGATCCGCTGGGCGCATGGGGAGGGTATGGACCTGACCCTGATCGAAACCATGCCGCTGGGCGACATCGACGGTGACCGGACGGACCAGTATCTGCCGCTCTCGGTCGTGCGCGCGGGCCTTCTCGACCAGTTCACGCTGGAGGACATTCCCTACAAGACTGGCGGCCCTGCGCGCTATGTGCGGGTGAAGGAAACCGGTGGCCGGCTTGGCTTCATCACCCCCCTCACCCATAATTTCTGCGAGAGCTGCAACCGCGTCCGCCTCACCTGCACCGGAACGCTGTACATGTGCCTGGGGCAAGAAGATGCCGCCGACCTGCGCGCGCCGCTCCGCGCGTCCGAGGGGAATGACCTCCTCAATGCCGCGATTGACGAAGCCATCAGCCGCAAGCCCAAGGGGCATGACTTCATCATCGACCGCCGCCACAACAAGCCGGCCGTGGCCCGGCATATGAGTGTGACGGGAGGGTAACCGTCCTCTCCCGCTTAAGAGCCGCGCGCGGTATCGTGAGGCCACTGGAAGATTTTCACTCCATATGTTCCGTCACCCCAGCGAAAGCTGGGGTCCCGCTTTGTGTCAGCACCTGCTGCAAGCTGATCTTGGTTGAGCGCACACAGTTATTGCGGGAGAAGACAATTCCTCTCGCAGGCTGAATGCGCTAGGCAGGCCCATGTTTCGCCTGCCGCAAAATACAGCGCTTCGTGCCGGACTGCTCATGGTCTGCGCCATGGCATCCTTCGTGTGCAACGATACGATTGTGAAGATCGTGGGTGAGAGCTTGCCCGTGGGAGAACTCATTGCCCTTCGCGGCGTGATGGCGATGCTGCTGCTCGGCTTCATCTGTTTCTGGCAGGGCCTGCTGCCGGAACTCCCCAAAATCCGGCAGAGAAGCATTCTGCTGCGCTCGAGCTGTGACCTGTTCGCGACCATCGCCTTCGTCACCGCCCTCGTCCACATGCCAATCGCCAACCTCACCTCCGTCATGCAGGCCGTGCCGCTGGCGGTGGCCCTGCTCTCCATGATGTTCCTGGGCGAGGACGTGGGCTGGCGGCGGATGATTGCCATCGTCGGGGGCTTCATCGGCGTGTTGCTGATCGTCAAGCCCTCGGTCGCAAGCTTCAACTTCTATGAACTGCTGGCCCTGCTGATCGTGTTCTTCGTGGCGTTGAGGGATATTCTCACGAAGCGGATCCCGGCGCGCATTCCGGTGTTCGTGGTGGCCTTTGCCAACGCGTGCTTTGTAACATTCGGAGGTGCGGCCCTTGCGCTGGTGCAAGGTGTGCAATGGCCGGAACTGTGGCAGGTGGGCCTCCTGGCACTCGCCGCCTGCTTTCTCTCGGCGGGGTATCTCCTGATGGTCGCCACGCTGCGGGTGGGCGAGCTCACTGGCACCGCCCCGTTCCGCTACTCAGTGATGATCTTCGCCATCGTCTCCGGCATTCTGGTGTTTGGCGAATTCCCCGACGGGATTGCCATCGCCGGCATGGTGCTGATCGTCATCTGCGGGCTTTATGCCGCGCACCGCGAGGCGCTGCGGGCACGGGACCTCAAAGATAGCGCCGGAAGGCCAGCGCCGTAAGGCAGACGGCCCAGATGAGAATTCCCCGGCGCACCCAGTGGTGCGGGATGCGCATGGCCACCTTGGCCGTGAAGTAACCCGAGATCATGGCACCCGACATCATCACCAGCGAAGGCGCCCAGCGGATGACGCCCGCATTGGCGAAGATCGCGATCGAGATCACCGTCATCAGCGTGATCGTGACGTTGCGGATGGCATTCGCCTGGTGAATGGTCATGTGCGAGAAGATCGAATAGATCGCGAACATCACGATCCCCATGCCCAGACCGAAATATCCGCCGTAAACGAAGACGATGAATTCGAGGACGAAGGACAGCCACATCCAGCGGGTCCCGTCGAAGGCAAAGTCCCGCTCGAGCTTGTTCTTGATCCAGGGTCCGAGCGCGAAGGATGCGGTGGCGAAGGTCAGGAGCCAGGGGATCACCTTCTCGAAGGCCGCCTGGCCTGTGTGAATCAGGATCCAGGAACCCAGCACGCCGCCTGAAGCTGCCAGGAAAAGGCGGAGGCCCAGGTGCTTTCGCACCTTGGCCAGTTCACGGCGGTAGACGAATGTGCCCACCACATTGGCCGGGAGCACGGCCACGAAGTTTGAGGCATTGGCCTCGATTTCGGTCATTCCCGCCGCCAGCAGCAGAGGGAAGGTCATGAATCCCGCGCCCCCCGCCATCACATTGATGAAGCCCGCCAGCAAGCCGCCAGCGAAGAGCAAGGGAATTTCAGTGATCTCCACGGCGTAACTCGCGTAAGCTGTTAGGCTTATGCCTGCCTTCCCTACGGAACCGCAAGCAGGCTGACGACAAGGGAGACATGCAGAATGGCCGGATTGTTGAGCCTCGCCACGGCGGTGCCCGCGCATGAAATGCGCACAGCCGACGTGATCCGGGAGGCAACCGGCATTTTCGCTGGCCGCCACCAGGATTTCGAGCGGATGATGCCCGTCTTCGCCAATTCAGGGATCGACCGCCGCTTTTCGGTGATGCCCTATGACTGGTTCCACGAAGATCGCGGCTGGCCCGAGCGGACGGAGGCCTTCATCAGCGGCGCATCGGCGCTGTTTGCAAGGGTCTCCGCAGCAGCGCTGGCCGAGGCTGGCCTTGCCGCCTCAGAAATCGATTCAATCGTGATGGTGTCATCGACCGGAGTCGCCACACCCACGATTGAAGCGCGCGTGATGAGCGATCTCGGCTTCCGCCCGGATGTGCAGCGCGTGCCGGTGTTCGGCCTCGGCTGTGCGGGCGGCGTCTCGGGCCTGTCCCTTGCAGCACGGCTGGCGGATGCCTCGCCCGGTTCCAATGTGCTGCTGGTGGTGATCGAGCTCTGCACGCTTGCCTTCCGGCCGGATGAAATGTCCAAGTCCAACATCATCGCAACGGCGCTCTTCGGTGACGGTGCGGCAGCGGCCGTTCTGTCAACGCGCGGAGATGCGAAGGGCATCATCGAGCATGCGGGCGAACACACCTGGCCCGGCACGACGGACATCATGGGCTGGCGGATGGACAATGAGGGCTTCGGCGCCATCTTTTCACGCAGCATACCCGATCTCGCAACGGCGGACCTGCGCCCGGCCGCGGATGGATTTCTGGCCCGCCATGGCCTGACACTGGGGGACAATGACAGCTTCTGCTTTCATCCGGGTGGCGCCAAGGTCATACTGGCGCTGGAGGAGGCCTTCAACACGGGTCCAGGCCGGCTTGAAAGCGAACGTGCGGTGCTGCGGGATTATGGCAACATGTCCGCGCCGACGGTTCTGTTTGTCCTGGCGCATGAACTTGATCACCCCTCCACCGGCCGGCGTTTCATCTCTGCCCTCGGGCCGGGATTTTCCGCTAGCTTCATCACAATGCTGCACTGAGGCAAGCACATGTGGCTCAACATCACGATCCTGTCGCTCGTCACGCTGCAAAGGCTGGTCGAGCTTTATATCGCGCATCGCAACACCAAGAAGCTGATCGCGCGCGGCGGCTTCGAGCTGGGCTCGAACCATTATCCCTTCATCGTGGCTCTGCACACCGTGTGGCTTCTGGGGCTGTGGTATCTCGTGATCTACAAGGCACCCACGGTCTCCATGCCGTGGATCTTCGCCTATCTCGTGCTGGAGGCGGCGCGCGGATGGATCATCGCGGCGCTCGGCAGCCGCTGGACCACGCGGATCATCGTGGTACCGGGGGAAACCCTCGTCGGCGAAGGGCCTTATAAATATTTCCGTCATCCGAACTACATGGTCGTGGCCGGCGAAATCTTCATTCTGCCGGTGGCTTTCGGCATGTGGTGGTATGCGGTGATCTTCGGCCTGCTCAATCTCGCCGTTCTGTGGTGGCGGATCCGCGCGGAAGACGAGGCGCTGAAACCGCTGCGGGAGCCGCCCGAGGGTGAGGAGCCGCCCGCGGCCTAGAGCGTTACACGGTCAATTGAGATCAGCTCCCAACTCGCACCGTCTTGCCAGCACAGGCTGGCATTTCGTTTTGCTTGTGCAAACCCAATTCATAGATTCAAATCGTGCCGCCCGTCGGAACGGGCGGCACGCGGTGGCTGTCATTCGCGCAAGCGGCGAAGATTACTTCTGCCAGGACTTGATCAGGTCATCGTAATTGACGGTGATCGGCTTTTCCTTTTCGTTGGCAATCGGCAGCTGTGGCGCGAGGTGGCCTGCCTTGACGGCTTCGGCGTTCCAGTAAGCCAAGTCATGCTCTTCGGCGAGAACCGGGCCCTTGTCGCCCTGAACGCCAGACTTCTCGATGCGGGCCAGGACCTTCTCCTGCTCGGCACAGAGTGCATCCATCGCCTCCTGCGGAGTCTTGGCGCCCGAAGAGGCGTCACCGATGTTCTGCCACCAGAGCTGTGCCAGCTTCGGATAATCAGGAACGTTGGTGCCGGTGGGCGACCATTGCAGGCGGGCCGGCGAGCGATAGAACTCGATCAGGCCACCGAGCTTCGGCGCACGGTCGGTGAAGTGCTGGTTGTCCAGCGTCGACTGACGGATGAAGGTGAGGCCCACATCGCTCTTCTTGGAGTCCACAGTCTTCGACACCACGAACTGCGCGTAGAGCCAGGCGGCCTTGGCGCGATCATCGGGCGTGGACTTGAGGATCGTCCAGGAGCCAGCGTCCTGGTAGCCGAGCTTCATGCCGTCCTTCCAATAGACGCCATGCGGCGACGGTGCCATCCGCCACTTGGGCGTGCCGTCGGCATTCACCACCGGCAGGCCGTCTTTCACGGTGTCAGCCGTGAACACGGTGTACCAGAAGATCTGCTGAGCGACCGAGCCCTGCGCGGGCAGCGGCCCCGCCTCGCCGAAGGTCATGCCCTGGGCTTCCGGCGGCGCGTATTTCTTCAGCCACTCGAGGTATTTGGTGATGGAGTAAACGGCGGCCGGTCCGTTCGTGTCACCGCCACGGGCCACGCAGGAGCCCACTGGCTGAGACTTGTCGTTGACGCGGATACCCCACTCATCGACCGGCAGGCCGTTCGGGATGCCCTTGTCGCCATTGCCGGCCATCGAGAGCCAGGCATCGGTGAAGCGCCAGCCGAGGGACGGGTCCTTCTTGCCATAGTCCATATGGCCATAGACCTTCTTGCCGTCGATCTCGCGGCCGGTGAAGAACTCGGCAATGTCTTCATAGGCGGACCAGTTCACTGGTACGCCGAGGTCGTAGCCATACTTCGCCTTGAAATCGGCCTTGTTCTTCTCGTCATTGAACCAGTCGTAGCGGAACCAGTAGAGGTTGGCGAACTGCTGGTCAGGCAGCTGGTAGAGCTTACCGTCGGGTGCTGTGGTGAAAGACTTGCCGATGAAGTCATCCACATCCAGCATCGGGTTGGTGACGTCTTTGCCTTCATTGGCCATCCAGTCCGTCAGGCTGCGGGCCTGCTGATAGCGCCAATGGGTGCCGATGAGGTCCGAGTCATTGACATAGGCGTCATAGATGTTCTCGCCAGACTGCATTTGGGTTTGCAGCTTTTCGACCACGTCACCTTCGCCGATCAGGTCATGGGTGACCTTGATGCCGGTGATCTGCTCGAAGGCCTTGGCGAGGACCTTCGATTCATATTCATGGGTCGGGATGGTTTCCGAGACCACCTTGATTTCCATGCCGGAGAATGGCTTTGCGGCATCCACGAACCATTGCATTTCCTTTTCCTGGTCCGCGCGGGACAGCGAGGACAGGCCGTTGATTTCCGTATCAAGGAAGGATTTGGCTTCGTCCATTCCGGCATAGGCCGGGCCACAGAGCGCCATGGCGAGCAAGGCGGTCGACACGAATAGTTGCTTTCGCATTGTTTCCTCCACATTATTGCGATTGCACCAACAGAGAGTGGCTGGTTGCAAGTGGCCACCCGTTAGCCGCTGCCTAGACGTACCTGAACACGAGAACTGCGTAGATCAGGGACAAGACAACGGCCCACCACAGATTGAGGCTTGTGAACCCCAACCAAGCGATATTGATAAAAGCGCTTCCAAGCAGCGAGATGAACAGCCTGTCGCCGCGCGTCGTTTCAAAGCCAAGAATGCCGACGTGCGGCGCGCCTCCCGGCGAGACATATTCCCACACCCCCATGCCGATGAGGAGGATGAGAATGGTCACGAAGAAAAGGGCCGTCGGCAGTGTCCAGGCCATCCATGCAAAGTTCATCACTGCCCTCCTCAAACGCGGCCGAGGGCAAAGCCCTTGGCGATGTAGTTGCGCACGAACCAGATCACCAGCACGCCCGGAATCAGCGTGAGTGAACCCGCAGCCGCCAGAACACCCCAGTCCATGCCGGACGCAGAGACGGTGCGCGTCATGATGGCGGCGATGGGTTTTGCCGCTGTCGTCGTGAGCGTGCGGGCAATCAGCAATTCCACCCAGGAGAACATGAAGCAGAAGAACGCGGCGACACCGATCCCCGACGCAATCATCGGAATGAAAATCTTCAGGAAGAAGCGGGGAAAACTGTAGCCGTCAATATAGGCCGTTTCGTCGATTTCCTTGGGCACGCCCGACATGAAGCCTTCGAGGATCCAGATGGCCAGGGGCAAGTTGAACAGGCAATGCGCGAGGGCCACCGCAATATGCGTGTCGATCAGGCCGAAGGCCGAATAGAGCTGGAAGAATGGAAGGGCAAACACCGCCGCCGGCGCCATGCGGTTGGTGAGCAGCCAGAAGAACAGATGCTTGTCACCAAGGAAGCGGTAGCGCGAGAAGGCATAGGCCGCGGGCAGTGCCACCACCACGGATATCACCATGTTCATGACCACGTAGATCATGGAGTTGATGTAGCCCGTGTACCAGGATGGGTCCGTGAAGATCACCTTGTAATTGCGCAAGGTGGGCTCGCGCGGGATCAGCGAGAAGCTGTTGGTGATTTCGACGTTGTTCTTGAAGCTCGTCACTACCAGCCAGTAGACCGGCACCATGAGGAAGACGATATAGAGCGCGCAGACAAGCCAGGAGAGATTGCTTCTGCCGTGGCTCACGCGCCCGACAGCCACTTGAGGCTGAACGGCGGGCTGGTGCCCTGCGACTGCTGCTGTTGCGTGTTCCAGGGTCATTGCACCGGCGCCTCAACTGGTGGCATCGCTGCTCGTCATGACCGTGTAGAAGATCCATGACAGGAGCAGGATGATCAGGAAGTAAATGATGGACATGGCGGCAGCGGGCCCCAGATCGAACTGGCCGATCGCCATCTTCACAAGGTCAATCGACAGGAAGGTGGTGGAAGTGCCAGGGCCACCGCCCGTCACCACGAATGGCTCGGTATAGATCATGAAGGAGTCCATGAAGCGCAGCAGAACGGCAATCAGCAGCACGCGCTTCATTTTTGGCAGCTGGATGTAGCGGAACACCGACCAGCGCGAGGCGCCGTCAATGCGCGCGGCCTGGTAATAGGCATCGGGGATGGACACCAGCCCCGCATAGGCCAGCAGAACCACGAGGCTGGTCCAGTGCCATACATCCATCACCACAACGGTGATCCAGGCGTGAAGCGGGTCACCCGCCGCATTGAACTGAATCCCGATCTGCGCAAGCGCGTAGCCAAACAGGCCGATGTCCGAACGGGTGATCAGCTGCCAGATGGTGCCGACCACATTCCACGGAATGAGCAGCGGCATGGCCATGGTCACCAGGCAGAAGGGCACGGCGATGCCCCGCCGCGGCATGTTGAGCGCAATGAAGACGCCCAAGGGAATCTCGATCAGCAGGATGATGACGGAAAAACTAAGATTGCGGATGAGCGCGCCCCAGAAGCGGTCCGACTCCAGGATCTCCGTGAACCACTCGGTGCCCGCCCAGAAGAATTCATTGTTGCCGAAAGTGTCCTGAACCGAATAGTTCACCACCGTCATGAGCGGGATGACCGCGGAGAAGGCCACGATCAGCAGCGCGGGCATGACCATGAACCAGGCTTTGTTGTTCCAGGTCTTCTCCATGGGATCAGCCCTCCCGCCCGACACGCCAGGAATTGGCGTAGATGTTGATACCCTGCGGCTGGAACACGACGTGAGGATCCGCCGGAATTTCGGCATCCTCCTTCACCACGATCGACACAGTCTGGCCGGCGAAATCGGCGCGGACGATCTTCAGCCGGCCGATGTCCTCCACCTTTTGAATGCGGAGCGGCATGCCGGTGCGGGAAATCTCCATGAACTCCGGCCTGATGCCAAGCTCGGCCTTCTGACCGGCGGGAATGCGGGGCGCAAAGCCAAGCTCGATGGGCATGCCGCCAACATGGGCTTTGCTGCCCTCGACTGATACCGGAAACACATTCATGCCCGGAGAGCCGATGAAGTAACCAACGAAGGTGTGCTTGGGGGTTTCGAACAATTCAGCGGGCGTGCCGATCTGCACGATCTCGCCTTCATACATCACCACCACCTTGTCCGCGAAGGTTAGCGCCTCTGTCTGATCATGGGTCACATAGACCATGGTCACTTTCGAGTGCCGGTGAAGCGTCTTCAGCTGGGAGCGCAGGACCCATTTCATGTGCGGGTCGATAACGGTCAGCGGCTCGTCGAACAAAATGGCGTTCACATCGGAGCGCACCAGGCCGCGCCCTAGCGAAATCTTCTGCTTGAGATCCGCCGTCAGTCCGCTGGCCCGCTTCTGCGCGCGGTCGCTGAGATCGAGAACGCCAAGAATTTCACGCACCCGCCTATCAACCTGGTCTTCCGGAACGCGCCTGTTGCGCAAGGGGAATGCCAGATTGTCATAAACCGTCATCGTGTCATAGACGACGGGGAACTGGAACACCTGGGCGATGTTGCGCTCTTCCGTCGAAAGTTCCGTCACGTCCTGGCTGTTGAACAGGATGCGCCCTTCGGAGGGCCGCACCAGGCCAGAGATGATGTTGAGAAGCGTTGTCTTGCCGCAGCCTGAGGGGCCGAGAAGCGCATAGGCGCCGCCATCGGCCCATTCGTGGTTCACTTCCCGCAGCGCATAATCCTTGGGCGCGCTGGGTCGAACCCCGTAAGCATGGCGGATGTGTTCAAGTGTGATCCTTGCCATCGCCTGCCCTCACCCGCCGTGCTGCGTTGCGCTGGCTGGATCCGCCGCCAGCGTCCGGCCGTCTTCACCGAAGGCCATGAGGTGGCGAACATCGACAAAGACATCGATGTCGAGTGCCGGATCCAAATCGCAGACACCATGCGCAATCATCACCCAGCGCGACCGGTCATGGGTGATGTGGATGAAGCTTTCCGAGCCGGCGATTTCGGAAATCCTGGTCTTGACCGGCAAGCGGGGTGCGCCTTCGAAGGGAGCGGCGAGCGACAGGTGATGGGGCTGGAAGGCAAGCGTCACAGGGCCATCCTTGATGCGGGCAAGATGAGCCGGTACGGGCAGCATGCTTGCAGCACCCTCACCCCCAAGCGAGAACCGGTCACCCTGCTTGTGCGCCGTGATGGTGTTGAGCGGCGGGTCGGCGAAGGTCTTTGCCGTCGTCAGGTCACGCGGGTGGCGATAGACTGAAATGGTCTTGCCGAACTGGCTCACCCGGCCTTCATGCAGCGTGGCGGTATTGCCCCCCAGCAGCAGCGCCTCCGAAGGCTCCGTGGTTGCGTAAACAAATATGGAGCCTGAGGCCACGAAGATCTTCGGCAGCTCCTCGCGCATTTCTTCGCGCAGCTTGTAATCGAGATTGGCGAGCGGCTCATCGAGCAGAACCAGGCTGGCCTTCTTCACGATGGCCCGGGCCAATGCGGTGCGTTGCTGCTGGCCGCCCGACAAGCTCAAGGGCAGACGCTGGAGATAGGGCGTAAGCCGCATCAGCTCCGCCATCTGCTTCACCTGGGCATCAATGGCCTCAGCGCTTTCACCGGCAATTCTGAGGGGGGAAGCAATATTTTCATAAACCGTCATCGACGGATAATTGATGAACTGCTGGTAGACCATGGCGACGTTGCGCTTCTGGACCGGAACAGAGGCCACGCTCTTGCCGTCAAAGCGCACTTCGCCCGAGGTCGGTTGTTCAAGCCCCGCCATCAGCCGCAGAAGGGTGGTCTTTCCGGAAAGCGTCGGGCCCAGCAGCACGTTCAGGCTGCCCCTCTCCAGCACCAGGCTGGTCGGATGGATGTGGGTTTGACCCCCCACTGACTTGGTGACGTTGACTAGCTCGAGCACGGCGGCAGCCCCGATGCTGCAACCTCAGCCGCGGACCACTTTCCCACCGCGTTACAGTTGCCAGAACTGCGAGGTTCCATCAGACTGATCCTCCCACGGAATGAATGTTTTTTCTATTTATTGTGGAAGATTATGCGAAAACAAAAGAACGTCAATGGAAAATACCGAACCTACTGTGCGCCGCAATATTGCGCAAAACGAAACTAAATGAACATGTGATGGAATTTTGCGCAGTGACGGGGGACAGCGCTTGGCTGTGGCGCCGGGTGGGCCGTTCAATGGCTTGCGGTCCTAGAACCCAAAATGCGGCAGGCTGCTAGTCCGTTCCGCCGGCAGCAACACCGCCCACGGGCATCTTGACCTTCACCTCGCCCGCCTTCTCGAAGGTCAGCGTCATCTCGATCTCTTCGCCCTTCTTCAAAGGCTGGGTCAACCCCATGAGCATGATGTGATAGCCACCCGGTTTCATCTCGAGCATTCCGTGGCTGGGAAGGTCCAGGGCGCCGACGGGGTCCATCTTCATGACGCCGTCCACGATCTCGCTTTTGTGGATTTCGGCCGTCTTCGCCGCCGGTGTCGAGACCGAAAGCAGGCGGTCATCCTCGGCCCCATGGTTCATCAGGCTCACATAGGCGGCCCCCGAGGTGGACGCGGCAGAGGCCGAGGCGCGGGCATAGGCCTTGGTGACCATCACGCCACTGGCATCCGCACCCGAGGCGAGTGCTAGGATGGCGGCGAGGGTGAGCGAGATGGCGGCAAGGAAATCGATCAGTGTCCGGCGCATGGGGTCCTCCTGGGCGCGGTTTTGGCTGTTCCCTCCACGCCTGTCACGCGCCATGGCGTCGCGGATTGCGGCCCTGTTGCTGCTGGCCCTTCCGGCCCAGGCGCAGGAACCGACCGTCGCCGTGGAGCTGGTTCTGGCGCTCGATGCCTCGGCGAGCGTGGACAGGCAGGAGTTCGAGCGCCAGGTCGAAGGGCTTTCCCGCGCCTTCCGCGACCCTGAGGTGCAGAAGGCGGTCGAGAACCTGAAGCCGCTGGGCGCTGCCGTTGCCGTGGTGCAATGGGGTGGCCCCGGGGAGACGCGCGTGGTGCTGCCCTTCACCAGGCTCGATACGGCGCGGGACTCGAAGGCCTTCGGATTCCGCATGAGCCTCATTCACCGCTGGCTGTGGGCCAGCTCCACCTCGATTGCCACGGGGATTACCGACAGCGTGTCTCTCATCGAGGAGAATGGCATCGACGGGCAGCGCCGGGTGATCGACGTTTCGGGCGATGGCGAGGACAATGGCGGAACCGACCTAGAGGCGGCGCGGCAGATGGCCCATGCCAAAGGTATCGTGATCAATGGCCTTCCCATCATGGCAGACATGCCGGACCTTGCCCGCTATTATGAAGACCGGGTGATCATTGGTGTAGATTGCTTCGTGGAGCCGGCGCGCGATTTCGACGATTACATCCGCGCCATCCGCGAGAAGCTGCTGAAAGAGCTGCGCCCGCTCGCCTCATGAACGTCTGCGCATCTCGGCAATCACGTCAGATGCGGCATTTTCCAGGTCACCCTCGCTGAAGCCCGCGAAGCTGAGGAGCAGGCCCTGCCGCCGGCTGCGGCCGGCATAATGGCTGGAGAGGGACTGGCATTCGATGCCCCGGCGCCCGAGCCGCTGCACCAGATCCTCGTCAGCAACGCCCGGCGGCAGGCGCAGCAGCAGCATGAGGCCTGCGGGCGAAGCGTCAACCGTATAGAGGCTGCCGTCAGCGGGCTTCAGCGCTTCGATCAGCGCGCGGCGCCTTGCGGCATAGATGCGGCGCATGCGGCGGATGTGGATCGCAAAGGCGCCCGAGGCCATGAACTCCGCCAGAGCTGGCTGCGCCATGAGCGACGGGGGCGCACCATGCGACAGGCGCTCTTCGCGGAAGCGCTTCACCAGGGGCTTGGGCACCACGATGTAGCCAAGCCGCACGATGGGCGAGAACACTTTCGAGAACGTGCCGGTGTAGATGACCCGCGCACTCGCCTCCAGGCTCATCAGCGCCGGAAGCGGCTTGCCCACATAGCGATACTCGCTGTCATAATCGTCCTCGATCACGGTGGCATTCACTTCCGCTGCCCAGTCGAGGAGTTCGAGCCTGCGGGCGAGCGGCATGGTGACGCCCGTGGGATATTGCCGGGCCGGGGTCACGAAGGCAGCGCGCGCCTTCGCGGCGCGCTCGCGCCCGGCGGCCACCACCAGCCCCTCGGCATCAACTGGCACCGGCACGGCGGTGACACCCCCCAGCGAGAAGACGCGGCGGGCCGTGGGGTAGCCCGGTTCCTCGAACCAGACCTCGTCCCCCGGCTGCAGCACGGCCCGGCCGATCAGGTCAAAGGCATCAATACCGCCGGCAGTGACGATCACCTGTTCCGCGGCGCAGCTGATGCCGCGCCATTCGTAGAGATGACGGGCAATCGCCTCACGCAGGGGAAGCCAGCCGAAGGGGTCATTGTGTTCGAGCAGTGTGACCGGCGGGTTTCGCCAGAAGCGGCCGAGGAGCTTTCCCCAGTCCTCATGCGGAAAATTCTCCCAGTCGACCAGGCCGGAGCGGAAGGGCCGCGCGGGCTCACGCTTGGGGCCGCCGCGCGCCATGTGCTTTGCCTTCTCGCGCGGCGGCGAGGTGAGCAGCGCTTCGGGCAGTTCGGCCGCAACCCTGGTGCCGGAGCCCGACCGGGTTTCGAGATAGCCCTCGCTCGACAATTGCTCGTAAGCTTCAACCACCGTGGCGCGGGCCACGGCCAGCTCCTCAGACAGGGCGCGGGTTGAGGGGAGTTTGGTTTGCGGTTTCAGCCGCCCGCTGAGCACAAGCGCGCGGAGCTGCCGCGCGATCTGTTGCTGGATCGGCT
This sequence comes from Aestuariivirga sp., assembly GCF_965227715.1. Lineage (GTDB taxonomy): Bacteria > Pseudomonadota > Alphaproteobacteria > Rhizobiales > Aestuariivirgaceae > Aestuariivirga. The sequence continues at coordinate 1,384,845 of NZ_OZ245771.1, forward strand.
CACGGTCATCGCGGTCGATGCCGATTTCGCTGGCGGATGTGCCGAGAAGTGGTCTGCTCATTCGATCAAGTCTTGGACCTTTCCACCAGACCATATCGCAGGCATTCGGGGCGCACAACCGGAGTGACGAACATGAACGCCCCCAGCGAGAGAACCCGCGTGAAGCGGATGAACAAACGCGCCAAATACGATGCCGAGACGGTGCATGGCATCCTCGACGCCATGCCCATCTGCAATGTGGGCTATGTGTTCGATGGCGCGCCTTATGTGACGCCGACGCTGCAGTGGCGCGAGGGTGACCACCTCTATTGGCACGGCTCCTCCGCCAGCCGCATGCTGGAGGCCTGCGAGGAAGCGGAGGTTTGCGTGACCGTCTCGATCATCGATGGTTTCGTGATGGCGCGCTCGGCCTTCAACCACAGTTGCAATTACCGCTCCGTGATGGTGCTGGGAACGGCCCGCAAGGTGGTTGATGCCGATGAGAAGGAGGCCAGGCTCAAGGCTTTCACGGAAGGGCTGTGGCCCGGCCGCTGGGACATGCTGCGCCAGATGACGGCAAAGGAGTTGAAGGCGACGACGGTTCTCTCGCTTGCCCTCGACGAAGCCTCCGCCAAGGTGCGCAATGGCCCCGCTGGTGATGATGAGGCGGATTACGCGCTGCCCATCTGGGCGGGGATCATTCCGGTGCGGACGGAAATTCTGGCGCCGGTGGACGATCCGCGCCTTTTGCCGGGGCTTGCGGCGCCGGGGCACATCACGGGATTCCGGATAGGTTAAAATCTTATGTATTGACTTTTTTCCTAATGTCGGCTAGAGAGGGTGCACGTGCCTTCTGCTGATTGACATTGTGAAAAATTTCTTCTGGGTTCGGCGCCCGGAGTCCGCCTTGTCGTGAGGGGGTGTTTTACTTCTGCCGTCATTCCGGCGCAGGCCGGAATTCCGCTCCGCAACCAAAGCGTGCTGAACCAAAGCGGGACCCCGGCCTGCGCCGGAGTGACGGACCTAGAGAGGCTTAAGCCGTGCGCCGGACGAGCTCCACCATGTAGGCGGTGGACCAGCCGAAGCTCAGGAGGCCGTTGGCGGCGGTGAGGCCGGAGAGGAGGCGCCATTGGTGGTCGAGCGTGATGTCTCCGAAGCCCAAGGTGGAGAAGGACACCAGCGAGAAATAGAGCGACGGCTCGAACTCCTGGAATGCACCGATGACATAGAAGGTCGCCGCCCAGACCCAGACATTGACGGTGTGGACCAGCATCACGAAGAGGACGCCGACGACGATGGCCGCTGTATTGGCGAAGCGGCGGAAGACGCGGCGCAGGCTGACGATGATCCTCTCCAGATGGCGGGCGAAGGCGCTGAACATCTCTGCCTGGATGACGGCATTGACCATGACGACCAGTGTGCCGATTGTGAGCTGCTCGATCACAGGTCCTCGACCTCGACGTGGAGAATGAGGCCGGAGTTCTCGAAGGTGATGGTCTCTATGCCGCGCCGCACGATCTTCTCTCCCGTCGAAGCCTTGGTCGCCTCAAGCCGCCAGGAGGAGCGCGCGGTGAAGGGGGCGATCTGCTCGATCGCCTCATCCACCGCCAGCTGGTCCGGGTGCTCAGCAAAATAGGCGCTGAAGGCTGTGATGATGGCATCCCGCCCTGCCAGCGTGCCGCTCACACCGGGGGAAACATAGATGGCACCGGGTGCAAACATCGGTGCCACCGTCTTCTCGTCATAGGCGTTCAGGGCTTCGTGATAGCGTTTGACCAGCATCACGGGATCGAGGCTCATCTGCCGAATTCGCCCATGATCCGCACCCAGCTCCGGATGCCGCGCCTGAAGCTCTCGAGATCGTATTTCTCATTGGGACTGTGGATCGCATCATCGGTCAAGGCGAAGCCGACGAGGATCGAATCCATGCCGAGAATATCCTTGAAGAAGCGGCAGATGGGAATGGAGCCGCCGGAGCCCATCAGTACCGTGTCCCGCCGGAACTCATCCTTCAGGGCCTTGGCGGATTTGGCGATGAAGGGATTGTCCTCGGCGATTTCGGTGGCCGGGCTGCCGCCGCCACCGGCAAATTCCACTTTGCAGTCCTTCGGGATAAGGCCCTTCACGAAGCTCTGGAAGGCCTTGAGGATCTTGGCTGGATTCTGCTTTCCGACCAGGCGGAAGGTGAATTTGGCATGGGCCTTGGCGGGCAGCACGGTTTTGGTGCCGACACCGGTGTAGCCCCCCCAGATGCCGTTCACCTCCGCCGTGGGGCGGGCCCAGATCTGTTCCAGCACGGATTTGCCCTTCTCGCCCGCGGCGTCCTTCAGCCCCACATCCTTCAGGAACTTTGCCTCGGAGAACTTGAGCGACTGCCACTGCTTCTTGGTGGCGCGCGGCAATTCCGCCACGCCCTCGTAGAAGCCGGGGATGGTAACTTTTCCGTTCTTGTCATGAAGGGCGGCAATCACCTTGCTCAACACGCGGATCGGGTTCATGGCCGGGCCGCCATACATGCCGGAATGAAGATCGATCCGGGGTCCGGTGATGGTGATCTCCTCCCGCACCATGCCGCGCAGCCTGGTTGTGATGGCCGGCGTCTTCGGATCCCACATGTTGGTGTCGCACACAAAGGCGGCATCGCAGGAGAGTTCCTTGGCGTTGGCCTTGAGGAAGGGAACGAGCGAGGGCGAGCCCGACTCTTCCTCCCCCTCGATCAGGAAGGTGGCCTTGATGGGGAGGCTGCCGGTGGTCTTGATCCAGGCGCGGGCGGCCTCGATGAAGGTCATGAACTGGCCCTTGTCGTCTGACGTGCCGCGGCCATACATGCGGGAAACGCCCTTCTCCGTCTTCACCGTGGGCTCGAAGGGCGGCGTGTTCCACAGCTCCAGCGGGTCAGCCGGCTGCACGTCGTAATGGCCGTAGAACAGGAGATGCGGCGTCTCACGCGTGGCGCTCTTGGGTGTGTAATGCGCCACCACCATGGGGCGGCCCGGCGTCTTGCGGGCTTCGGCCACGAAACCCAGCGATTTGAGATCGGCGACGACGGCGGCCGCTGCCTTGTCACAATCGGCGGCGTGGGCGGGGTCGGTTGAAATCGACGGGATGCGCACCAGGCTGAACAGGCGTTCGAGGCTTTGATCAAACTCCTTGGTGGCGGTGTCGAGGACGGCATTGAGGTCGGTCATGTCAGTTACTCTGTTGCAAATTGCGCGATGATGCGGGTCCAGCTCCGGATTCCACGGCGGAAGCTGTCCACTTCATATTTCTCGTCTGGCGAATGGGGGTTGTCGTCGGATTTCGCAAAGCCGACGAGAACGCTGTCCACCTTCAGATGCTTCTTGAAGGATTCGACCACGGGAATCGAGTAGCCGGCCCCCATCATCACGGGATCGCGGCCGAATTCCTCTTTCAGGGCTTTGCGTGCCGCATTCACCCACGGTGTTCCTTCCGGAACGGCGATGCCGCTCGAGTCGCCGCCGCTGTCATCGAAGCGCACCTTGCAATCCTTCGGCAGGCGGCTTTTGACAAAGGCCTTGAACGCCTTGCGGATCTTCTTCGGGTCCTGGCCTTCGACGAGTCGGAAGGTGAGCTTGGCGGTGGCTTCCGACGGCAGCACCGTCTTGCTGCCGGGCCCTTGATAGCCGCCATAAATGCCGTTCACTTCCGCCGTGGGCCTGGCCCACATCTGCTCCAGCGCGGAATAGCCCTGTTCGCCTGCGGGAACGGAGAGGCCGACTTCGCCCAGGAATTTTTTCGCCGGGAATTTCAGGCTCTCCCACTGCTTCCGGAGCTTTGGGGGGATCGGCTTCACTCCGTCATAAAAGCCCGGAATGGTGATGCGGCCCTTGGCATCATGAACGCTTGCAAGGATGCGGCTCAGCACCTTGATGGGGTTCTGCACCGGGCCACCGTAAAGACCGGAATGCAGGTCGATTTTTGGGCCTATCACGCTGACCTCGATGCCCATACAGCCGCGAAGCCTGGTGTTGATGGCGGGGGTACGGCCGTCCCACATCTCCGTGTCGCAAATGAAGGCCACATCGGCGGGAAATTCACGCGCGCGGGCTTTGAGGAAGCTATCGATGTGGGCGGGGTCGCTCTCCTCATCGCCCTCGATCATCACGGTGAGGCGGAAGGGAAGTGACCCGTGTACCTTCAGCCAGCTGCGGCTGGCTTCCAGAAAGGTCATCAATTGGCCCTTGTCGTCACACGCGCCGCGCGCAAAAATTGCATCCTTGCCATCCTTGCCCTTGCGGATTTCGGGCGCAAAGGGGGCGGATGTCCAAAGCTCCAGCGGATCGGCGGGCTGCACGTCATAATGGCCGTAGAACAGCACATGCGGAAGACCGGCAGCCTTTGGCGGAGCATAACGGCCCAGCACCAGAGGCTGGCCCGTGGTCTTCCGCAGCTCCGCCTTGAAGCCCAGCCCGGTGAGCTGCGCTGCCAGCCATTCCGCCGTCTTGCGGCAATCGCCATGATGCGCAGGATCCGTGCCGATGCTCGGAAACCGCAGCAGTTCGAAAAGGCGGGCAAGGCTTTGAGGAAATTGTTGATCTATTTCTGCCAGAACTGTTTTCGGATGCACCACGTCTTCACCATAGAGCTTGCCCGGCGGGACAATGTCACGCGGGGCGCCCCTGCGGCAAGTGCGAGGGCTGGGCGCAAGAACATTTCCGCTTTTTGGCAGGGGGACTGGGGGCAAGTGGCCCTCATCCGGCCTCTCGGCCACCTCCTCCCATCCTGCGGACGGGAGAAGGGACATCATGACCATTCTCCCATCTCCCGTTGCGCAGCAATGGGAGAAGGTGCCCGAAGGGCGGATGAGGGCTTCTTTCCACATGGGGCAGTTGCATGACCGCAGGCCCCGAGCCCTTCTCACTCGCACGCGACAGCCTTCAGGCGCATGAACCTTCCGCTGGCCTGAGGCGCATCCGCCGCCGGGGGTACCAGCGCCTGCTCGCCTTCATGGGCGACATGGACCTGGCTTTCCTGTGGAAGCGGCGCTGGTTCATCATCACCATGGTGGTTGGCTTCCTGCTGATGGCAGCACCGACGCCTGACGGCCTTACCCACCATGGCCAGGTGGTGCTGGTGATGTCCCTGATGGCGACCATGCTGTTCATCACCGAGCCCATTCCGCTTCCGACCGTGCCGTTGCTGATCATCGTGGGCGAAGTGGTGCTGCTCAAGGTGGAGCCCACCAAGGTGGCGCAGAGCCTGATGACGGATTCGGTTCTGTTCATCATGGGCTCGCTGATGCTGGCGGTGGCGATTGTGCGCCAGCGGCTGGACAAGCGCATTGCCTGGTGGATCGTGCGGATGACGGGCACCAATGTCTATGCGATCAGCATGGGGATCACCGCCGTGTGCGGCGTGATCGCGGCCTTCATCGGCGAGCACACTGTGGCGGCGATGATGCTGCCGGTGGGTGTCACGCTCATCACGCTCACCTCCAATGACCCGCGCAAGGTTCACAATCTTGCAGCCGTGCTGCTGTTCTCGATTTCCTATGGCTGTTCGATTGCCGGCGTGGCCACGCCTTCGGGCGGCGCGCGCAATGCCATCATCATCAGCTACTGGAAGGACTTCTTCTACAATCCTGCCGATCCCGCGACGTACCGTTACCTGATGGATTACGTGACCTGGATCATCTACGCCTTTCCGATGTTCATCTTGCGCCTGCCGCTGGTGACGGTGGTGCTGATGCTCACCTTCAAGCCCGAAGTCACCGACATGTCCCGCGCGGTCTCGCGGCTGCGGACGCAAGTGTCCATGCAGGGGCCGATGCGGGCGTCCGAGTGGCTGACGATCTTCATCTTCTGCCTCACCATCGTGGGCTGGGTGACGCTGTCCAACACATTCGGCCTCGGCACCATTGCCATTGCCGGCGCGGCCGTGTTCCTGATCCTGGGCCTGGTGCGCTGGGAGGACATCAATTCCGGCGTCAACTGGGGTGTGGTGCTGCTCTATGCTGCGGCCATCTCGCTTGGTGTCGAGATGAAAGCCACGGGTGCTGCCGCCTGGGTGGCCGACAGCGTGTTTGCCGCCATGCGCCAGATCGGCGCCAGTGACGCGCTGGGGTTCAATGCGGTGATCTCGCTCCTCACCATCGGCGTGTCCAACACCATGACGGCAGGTGCGGCCGTGGCCGTGCTGGCGCCCATCGTGCTGAAGACGGCGGTGACGGCGCATCAGGACCCGATCGACGCCGGCTTCATCACGGCGATCTCATCCGCCTTCGGCTATCTGACGCCTGCGGCCCAGCCCGCCTTCACCATCATCTATGCTTCGGGTTTCCTGAAGGGCAGCGACTTCTTCAAGGTCGGCATCCGGATGATGTTCTTGTCCTTCGTGGTGCTGCTGGCGATTTCGGTGCTGTACTGGCCGCTGCTCACTCCCTAGATTGAGGTGATGTTGTTCAAGCGCTCCACCCTCTCGGACCGGCAGGAGGCGGCGGTCCAGAAGACGCTGCAGAATTTGCGGGCGCAGCGGCGGAACCGCTTTCGCATTCTTGCCTGCATTGACGGGACGGAGGAAGCCCTCGTTACCGTGCGCTTTGCGGCGCGCTATTGCGTGCAGGACAATTGCGACCTCATCGTGCTGTTCGTGCGCCCGATCGATTCCGGACTTCAATCAGGCGGGCTGCAGGTGCGGCTTGCGCGCGAGAGCCTGCTCGAATCAGGTTTCGAGATCCCCGGCGTCACCCACCTGAAGCGCGCGCTCGAGGTTCTGAAGGAAGAGGGAATCGACGTTTCCGATTGGCCGAAAGAGGCGCAGCGCAGCGATGCCTGGGGCGACCCTGCAGGCGACAACAAGCTGGAATTCCGCAGTCCCGAAGGCCGCGCCGTGGTGCTGAAGCTGAAGACCGCGCCCGATGTGGCCAATGGCATTCTCGACCAGTATGAGCTGGGGCCCTACAACCTCATCATCATGGGGGAGCCTTCGCGCTGGCGCGGCGAGATCATGGCATTCTTCGATTCAGGCGTGGTCCAGACGGTGACGACCATGGCCCCCTGCTCCGTGCTGGTGGCGCGGAACAGTTTCGAGCGTAAGGGCTATCTGATCTGCACGGACGGCACCTCACGCTCCATGCAGGCGGTGCGGCGCGCGGCGGTGCTGGCGGATGTGACCGGAGAGCCCATCACGCTGTTCTCGGTTGCTGACAGTGCGGCGGGAAAGCCTGCAGCGGCCGAGGCCGTGGCCAATGCCAAGGCGCTGCTCAAGGCGATGAAAATCCATGTGGCCGACACCCGCATCGCCGTCGGCCGGCCTGCGGAGGAGATCGTGGAGAGCGGTGCTGTCTATAAGGTGATCGTGGTGACGGACGAGGGGCGCTCGCGACTCGAACGCCTGCTGCGCGGTTCGACGGCGACCGATGTCGTCCGCAAGGCGCGGTCCAGCGTATTGGACGTCAGATAGCAACATCGGCCCCAACTTTCGGCGGAGGACGCGGATGGCAGATTACAGGCTCTACTGCATGGGTGAATCGGGCAATGCCTATAAGGTGGCCCTGATGCTGGAGCTTTGCCGGCTTGACTGGCAGCCGGTGTGGGTCGACTTCTTCAACGGCGAAACCAGAACGCCTGAATATCGCGCGCGCGTCAATGAGATGGGCGAGGTGCCGGTTCTTGAGCATGAGGGACGCTCGCTCAGCCAATCCGGCGTAATCCTCGATTATCTGGCGGAGGCCACCCGCAAATTCGGGCCGAAGAGCGATGATGAACGCCGCGAAATCTGGCGCTGGATCTTATTTGACAATCACAAATTCACGGCGAACCTCGCCACGCTGCGCTTCCTCACCCGGTTTGCGAAGACGGGCGAGACGCCGGTGACAGAATTCCTGCGCAACCGCGTTGTCAGCGCGCTCAAGATCGTCGATCTGCATCTGGCGGAGCGGCCCTTCATCATCGGCAAGCGCGCCACCATCGCGGACCTCTCCATGGTGGGCTATCTGTTCTATGGCGAGGAGCTGGCGGTGCCGCTGGAGCCGCATGTGAATGTGCTCAAATGGCTCGACCGCATTCAGGCGCTGCCGGGATGGAAGCACCCCTATGAGCTGATGCCGAGGAGCCCCGCGAAAACTGCCTGAGGCTCAGCCCTTGGCGGGTTCGGTCGCGTCCAGATATTCGTCAAGGTGCTCGAGGTTTTCGAAGCGCATCCAGCCTTCCCCGGTTTCGGCCTCAACCGTGCCGTCCGACAGGACGCGGGCGGGGTGGCTGCGGATGACGCGCTCCTCCACCACATAGAGCTGACCGTCGTCCACGGTCTCCTCCTCGATGGTGACCTCCTCGACGATCGCTTCCTCTTCTTCCAGCACTGGCTCGGGCTCTGGCGCAGCAGCAGGCTCTGGCGAGGGCTTCTTGGTGTCGAAGGCCTGTTCGATTTTCTGGCGGGCCTGTTCCAGCGCCTGGATCGTGTCACGGGTGGGTTCGGACACCTCCGGCATGGAGGTGGCCGCAACGGCCGCGGCGGCGGCCTTGCCAACGCGGGGACCGAATTCCGGAATGGGTGCGGCAGATGCTGCAGGGGCTGCTGCGGGTGGCGGGGCTGCGACATACACATCGCCCTGCTCCAGTGGCAGCCGGTGGAGACCGTCAATCACGCCGCCCAAACCAACCGCGAGAATACCGCCAACCAGCAGAATGGCAGCGGCATCCAGGCTGGCAAAGCCGGTCTGGGCCGGACCCACAAGGACGATGACGCCGATTGCAATACCCGCCGCAGACAGCAGAATGCCGCAGATCCACATCAGTTTGGCCATCTCACCCCTCCCCGGGCGCGTACGATTCGCCCGCAGTTTTCACTTCACCCTAATCAGCGCAAATGCGGTTAATTTTTCATCAATCCGCACTTACGTAAACTATTCGCTTTCTAGCACGATTCGCGGGGCCGGGCGGGCCAGGGCCCCACCCTCCAGGCTGGCCCAGACTTGCCGCGCCACATCACGGTACAGGGCGGCATGCAGGCTGTCCGGCAGCGTCGCCACAATGGGTTCCCCTGAATCCGAGCGCAACCGGACCTCCTTGTCGAGGGGAATCTCGCCGAGGAAGGGCGCGCCGATCCGGGCCGCCTCCTCCCTGGCGCCGCCATGGCCGAAGATTTCATGGCGCTCGCCGCAGGCCGTGCAGACGAAATAGCTCATGTTTTCAACAATGCCGATCACCGGCACGTTCACTTTCTTGAACATGTTCAGGCCTTTACGCGCATCGATCAGGGCCAGGTCCTGCGGCGTCGAGACAATTACCGCGCCCGAGAGGGGCGTTTGCTGAGCGAGGGTCAATTGCACGTCGCCTGTGCCAGGGGGCATGTCGATCACCATGACATCCGCCGGGCCCCACTCGGTATCGCGCAGAAGCTGGGTGAGGGCTGACATCACCATCGGGCCGCGCCAGATCATGGCCGTATCCTCAGGCACGAGGAAGCCGATCGACATGACCTCGACGCCATAGCGCGTCATCGGCTTCATCTTCTTGCCTTCGGCGCTGGAGGGCTCGGGCTTTCCCGTGAGGCCGAAGAGCTTGGGGATCGAGGGGCCATAGACATCCGCATCGAGCACCGCGACCCTGAGGCCGAGCGACTGAAGCGCCAAGGCCAAATTGACGGCGGTGGTGGACTTGCCAACACCGCCCTTGCCCGATGCAACGGCAACCAGATGCTTGATGCCGGGAATGCCGCTGCCGCGCGGGGCTGCCTGCCCCGGCTGCGCTGGCGGAGGCGCTTTCCCCTGCTGCGGCGGGCGTTCGGCCGTCAGGGCCACCATGGCTTTTTCGACACCGGGAATACCGAGAACCGCCTTCTCGACAGCACCGCGCAGAATCTCCATTGTCCGCACATGCTGGGGCGTGGTGGTGAGCGCGAACATCACCGTTCCGCCCTTGATGGCGATATCGGAGACGAGCCCGGCGGAGACGACGTTGCCCCGCCCGTCAGGTGCTGCAATGCGCTTCAGAACCGAGAGGACGTCGTCTTGCGTGAGCGTGGCCATGTGGTTTGAATCCTTTGTGCTTTGGACATCTAGACTGCGAAGCACGGGGCTTCAAGGCGCGCTCAGAGGAGGGCTGCAACGCGCAGCTGCAATGCGGGAAGAAGCTCCGCCTCGAACCACGGGTTCCGTTTCAGCCAGCCGCTGTTGCGCCAGGAGGGGTGCGGCATCGGAAAGACCGGGAGGCTGAGCGCGGCGGCGTTCCGCCAGGCCCGCACCGCGCCATCCACCGTGCCGGGGAACAGCGGACCCATGTGCCAGCGCATGGCATGGGCGCCCAGGCAGATGACGAGGGCCAGATTGGGCAGCTCCGCCATGAGCTGCGCCCGCCACAGCGGCGCGCATTCAGGCCGCGGCGGCAGATCGCCACCTGCCGCATCAAGCCCCGGAAAGCAGAAGCCCATGGGCAGGATGGCAAACCGGCGCGGATCATAAAAGCTTGCTTCATCCACCCCCAGCCAGCTGCGGAGCCTTTGGCCCGAGGGATCGGTGAAGGGCTGCCCCGAGGCATGCACCCGCACGCCCGGCGCCTGCCCCGCAATGAGGATGCGGGCCTCGGCCGCCATCTGCAGCACAGGGCGCGGCGGGTGCGGCAGGGGCTTTCCGGCCGGGCTTTCGACGCAGGCACGGCAGGCCCGGACGTGTTCGAGGAGCGCTTCGAGGCGCATGGCCCCTCCTACGCCTCCTTGTTGCTGACACCTGCGGATTCGAATGTGGCCATGCCATTGTGGAGGTCTGCCGCGGCCTTGACTATTCCTGCGGCCATGGCAGCGCCCGACCCCTCGCCCAGGCGCATGCCCAGTTCGAGGATGGGCTTCAGCCCCAGTTGTTCGAGCAGGCGGCGGTGCGCCGGTTCGGCGGAGAGATGGCCTGCCACGCAATGGTCCAGCGCATCGGACCGCATCGCTTTCAGAACCGCCGCTGCGGCGGTTGCCACATAGCCATCGATGATGACAGGGATGTGCTGCAGGCGTGCGGCGAGAACGGCGCCGGCCATGGCGGCCAGTTCACGCCCGCCCAGGCGGCGCAGCACTTCCAGCGGATCGCCCAGATGGGCCTTGTGGAGGGCCACCGCGCGGCGGACGGCATCCGCCTTGCGTTTCAGGCCTTCGGCATCAACGCCTGTGCCGGGGCCAACCCAATCCTCCGCCTCGCCGCCATAGAGGGCATGGGCGATGGCCGCGGCAATGGTGGTGTTGCCGATTCCCATTTCGCCGATGCAAAGAATGTCGCAGCCTTCGGTTGCTTCCATGCCATAGGCCATGGTGGCTGCACAGTCCGCCTCATCGAGCGCTGCATCCTGGGTGATGTCCCGCGTGGGCTTTTCGAGGGCCAGTTCGAAGACTTTGAGGCCTAAGTCGAACCGCTTGCAGATCTGGTTCACCGCAGCACCACCATTCTGAAAATTGGCGACCATCTGGCGTGTCACGTCCTGCGGGAAGGCCGCCACGCCCTGGGCGACCACGCCATGGTTTCCGGCAAAGACTGCAACGACCACGCGCTCCGCCTTTGGCGGGTGCTGGCCCTGCCAGGCGCAGAGCCATTCCGACAGGCTTTCGAGGCGGCCCAATGCGCCGGGCGGTTTGGTGAGCTGGCCTTCCCGCGCACGGCAGGCGCGCACGGCCTCAAGGTCCGGGCCGGGAAAGTCCTTCACAAGGCTGCGGATATCATCGAAAGGCAATCCGGTTGATGCATTTGTCATTTGCGAAGAAGGCTCCTATTTACGAGCTCAATTCACCACAGGAATCGGGTCTGCCAATTATCATGAGCGACGCGTTCGAGCCTCGCAGCGTACACCGGGGGCGGTTCAGGCCTTTTGCCTCCTTCCTGACGGCGCTCAGATTTCTGACCCGCCTGCCGGTGCCGTTCGTGCGCACGGTGGACCCCCCACCCTTGCGCGATTCCATGTGGATGTTTCCCGTGGTCGGCATGCTGATCGGCGCGTTTTCAACAGCAGCGCTGGTGCTTGCCCATTTGGCGCGGCTGCCGGATTTGTTTGCAGGCCTCTTCGCCCTTGCCATCGCCGCCATGCTGACGGGCGCGTTTCACGAAGATGGCCTGGCAGATGTGGCCGATGGTTTCGGCGGCGGCGCCACGCGCGAGGAACGCCTCGAGATCATGAAGGACAGCCGGATCGGCGCTTACGGGACGCTGACCCTCATCATCACGATTCTGATGCGCGCTTCGCTGCTGACGGCGCTGTTGGAGCTGCGGCCCATCGCCATTCTGGTGCTGGTGGCGGGTGCTGCGGCCTTTTCGCGGGCCCTGATGGTGGATCTGCTGTGGGCGACCAGGCCCGCGCGCGCCAACGGGCTATCCGTGCTCGCGGGCCAGCCCGGCCGCAACACCACGCTGCTGGCGCTGGCGATCGGCGGGATTGGGGCGGGAATCGGCGGCAGTCTGGTCCTCTCGCCAGAAGCGGGCGTGCTGGCGCTGGTGGCGGGCGGGCTGGCGCTGGCCATGGTGCGCGCGCTGGCGATGCGGAAGATCGGCGGGCAGACGGGGGATGTGTGCGGGGCGGGCCAGATCCTGGCGGAGACGGCGATGCTTGCGGTCTATGCGGCGGCGGTTGCGTTTTCGTGATGCGCCGCTTTTGAGCCATCGAGCGGCGTTTCCCGGCTTTGAAAGAACCCGATCATCACTATGTTTTCAAACATGAATGCACCCAACCAGATTGCCATCGAGACGCCGTGCATCAAGATCTGCGTGGTTGATCCCGAAACCGGTTTTTGCATCGGCTGCGGGCGCACGCGGGGCGAGATCGGCGGCTGGCTCGGCATGTCTCCCGAGGAGCGGCGGGCGGTGATGGGAGAGCTTGGCCACCGGGTGGAGCAACTCACCAAGCGCAAGACCAGGCGCGGCGGGCGAGCCGGACGGATTCAGGCGCTGAACGGCGGCTGAGCCCTATTCGGCGGCCACGTTCATCGGCTTGAGTCGTGATGCCACTTCGGCTGCGGCCTTGTCCAGCACGTCCAGCCCAGCACCTGGCTTCGAGGCCTCTTCCGAGAGAACACGGCGCCAGAGCTTTCCGCCGGGCTGGCCGTGGAACAGGCCCAGCATGTGGCGGGTGATGTTCTGGAGCCACACGCCTTCCGCCAATTCCTTGGAAATATAGGGTTTCATGCGCTCCACCATGTCGAGCGCCGTCACATCCAGCTCTTGCGGGGCGCCATAGATGCGGTGGTCGACCTCATGCAGGATCCAGGGCGTGTGATAGGCGGCGCGGCCCAGCATGACGCCATCGACATGGTCCAGATGGGCCACTGCATCATCCATGGTTTCGATGCCGCCATTGACAAGAATGGTGAGCCCGGGATGCTTTTTCTTGAGGGCATAGACCCGCGCGTAGTTGAGCGGCGGCACCTCACGGTTCTCCTTGGGCGAGAGGCCTTTGAGCCAGGCCTTGCGGGCATGGACGATGAAGGTGGTCACACCCGACTGCATGACCGTTTCCACGAAACGGGTGAAATCTTCCTCCTCGTCCTGCTCATCAATGCCGATCCGGCACTTGATGGTGACGGGCACCCGGACTGCGGCCCGCATCGCCCCCAGGCAATCCCGCACGAGTTCCGGCTCCGCCATGAGGCAGGCGCCGAAGCGGCCGGTCTGGACCCGGTCAGACGGACAGCCGACATTGAGGTTGATTTCGCGGTAGCCGAAATCCTCACCCCACTTCGAGGCTTCCGCCAGGAGTTCCGGCTCGCTGCCGCCGATCTGGAGGGCCACCGGCTGCTCGATCTCCGTAAATCCCAGGAGGCGCTGCCGGTCGCCATGGCGGATGGCGCGCGCGGTGACCATTTCGGTATAAAGCAGCGCATGGCGCGTGATCTGGCGGTGGAAGGCCCGGCAATGCCGGTCCGTCCAGTCCATCATGGGGGCGACCGCGAAAATTTTTTCCTTATGATTCAATGCAATACCGCTCGTGTCTTCGTGGGAGTGCCGCGCGCCGTTTGTTACGCAGGAATTTTGCTGAGATCTATCTCATTCTGCCCGTCACGTACACGTTGCGCGGACCGAGGGCGGCAACATGAGATGGCCGCGGGGTTTGATACCACAAACCAAGTCTCCCGAAGGTGCCGGACGAAAGGTCAGCGGCAGCTCACCCCGCAGTCCACCGGCCCTCATATCACGTTGTGGGCGCGCCGCAGCAAGACCACTGGCGAGGGAGATAAGTATCCGCGACGGCCCTGAGGAAGTCCGGGTCTGGACGGTGGATCGGGTGAGGTTGGATCAGCAGAAAAGTAATTTAATTGAAGAAATTGAATGTATGCAACCTGTAGCTACTCCCAGTGCGTGGACGAAACCCCGCAAAGATGATCAATATTGACCATTCTGGTGTGAGTTATTGACCCAGTTTAACAATGGGCGGTTGAGATACAAGGAGGACAGCGTGTTCACATGTCCAGTCCAAACGAGTTAGCTTTTGATCTTGACGATTATCTAGGAACGATTGGCACCGGCCCGAACGTCACCAACTATGCGATGGGCCAGTTTGTTTTTTCTCAAGGAGAGGCAGCCAACGCTGTCCACTTCATTCGCTCCGGCGAAGTAAAGGTCACGGTGGTCTCCGAACAGGGGAAGGAAGCGGTTGTCGCATTTCTCGGCATCGGAGATTTTTTTGGCGAGGCCTGTCTGGCCGGTCAAGAGCAGCGGTTGGCCACCATAACCACACTCACCGCCTGCGCAATCCTGAGATTGGAAAAGGCGGCCATGCTTCGTGCACTTCGCGAGAAGCCGGACTTCGCCGATCGATTCATTCACTACCTCTTGACGCGGACGCTGCGGGTCGAAGCGGACTTGGTCGACCAGCTGTTCAACTCCAGTGAAAAGCGGCTGGCGCGGTTGCTTCTGCTGCTTGCAAATTTTGGTGGTGACGGCGCTCCCCGCCCCATGCTTGCCAAGATAAGCCAGGAGACACTCGCGGATATGATCGGAACGACACGCAGCCGTGTCAGCTTTTTCATGAACAAGTTCCGGAACCTGGGATATATTGACTATAATAGTTCAATTACGGTGCACAGTTCGCTGTTGAACGTCGTCCTGCACGATCAGCCGCACCTCCGCAGGGACACGCCACTTAGCGTGCGATGCGACGATTTATTGGATTGAACGCGACGTCAGGCGATAACTTCGTTCGCCAAGGACCGGACAAGCCTGAGAGGGTTGTTCTCGCGGTCACGCAATTTTCCTGTCTCATCATCTTCAGGCTGCACGGTGCGCGGAGTTGATCGCGCTCTCAAAAACTTTGCGATGCGAGCTACTTTGACCATATCGGGGCGGCGAAACTCCATAAGGATGATTGTGTCATTGTGGAGTCCGACATGCAGACCTCTCAGCAAAGCTATTTCAACGTGGCGGGTGTCAATCCGAACCCCGGCGCCAATATCGTGTATATCTGGTGCCATGACAGAGTGGCGGACAGCTATGTGCTCATTGGATCGGGCCACATCGTAACGCAGCTCGAGCGCGGCCGCCCGCCGGGCATCCAAGTTGGGCAGTTCAGCGTGACCTTCCCTCTGCCTGCTGAATTTTCAGCCTCGGACGTCAGCCTTACGGATGACTCCGCCAGCGAGGGACGCCTGGAGCGTTTCACCCTCACAGCATGCTCCGGCGGAGGCGTGCTGCATGCAGGAGCGGTGAACTCCGGCAGTGCGCGCGCGAGCGCTCATTCAAACTCAATGAAATCCCACTAACGGAGTTGATGACATGTTAGTTGAAGTAAGTGGCCGCGATGTTGCCGGTACGACCATGTTCATCTACCACAACAATGGTGATGGAACCTACACGTTACTCGGCAGCGCCAGCAACACGACCGCTGCGAACACGGCGGCAACCGGATCAACCCCTCAACTCGCATCATATTCGGCTCTTGTTTATCTGCCGGACAATCAGAGTATTGCCGATATCATCGTCTATAATCAGGCCGGAACGATCCAGACGCTTGGAACCGACCCTCAAACCAACATGAACTTCACCGTCGAGATCATCTCGGCGCCAATAGGTGCGACGGGTGCCACCGGCGCCACAGGTGCGACGGGTGCGACGGGTGCAACCGGTGCTACGGGCGTTGGCACGACCGGCGCCACAGGTGCAACCGGTGCCACGGGTGCCACGGGAGCAACTGGAGCTACAGGAGCTACGGGATCAACCGGAGCCACTGGTGCGACCGGAGCCACGGGCATCGGCGCTACTGGTGCGACTGGGGCCACTGGTGCGACAGGTGCCACGGGCGTCGGAGCAACAGGTGCGACGGGCGCAACTGGGGCCACGGGCTCGACTGGAGCCACAGGGGCGACAGGTGCCACCGGCGTCGGAGCAACAGGTGCGACGGGCGCGACTGGGGCCACGGGCGCGACTGGGGCCACGGGCGCGACAGGTGCCACTGGCGTCGGAGCAACAGGTGCGACGGGCGCGACTGGGGCCACTGGCGCGACCGGCGCCACAGGAATTGGTACGACGGGTGCGACCGGTGCCACGGGATCAACTGGAGCCACAGGTGCGACGGGCGCCACAGGTGGAGTTGGCGCAACGGGCGCCACCGGTGCAACGGGATCAACCGGTTCCACTGGCGCGACCGGTGCAACTGGCGCGACAGGAGGTACCGGAGCAACAGGTTCGACCGGAGCAACAGGTTCGACCGGAGCAACAGGTTCGACGGGAGCAACGGGACCAAAGGGTGCTACAGGTGCAAGCGGGTCAACGGGCCCGACTGGCAGCACAGGTCCCATTGGCCCGACGGGGCCTACGGGTCCCGCGGGGCACGTTGTACCCTGCAAGCCCAGGAGCTCCAGCAGCAGCAGCGCCAGCACCATGAAGTTTGCGTCCAGCCGCTCGACCAGCACGGCGACTGGTTTGGGCAAGACGGCGGATACCAGCAAAGTGGGCAAGACCAGTGCCCATGGTCCCAGCTTGAGTGAAATCTCGCAGAAGGGATCGGCCGCGCTGATTTCCACCAGCGAAACATCTGGCTCCGGCGCAGCAGGTGCTTCCTTCGATCCGTTGAGCACGTCGGGTGCGACTGCACCCCTGGGCTACACGAACTCCGCGCAGGCCTGGACCGCATCCAGGCACTGACACATGGCGTCACCTGAAGAGGCCGGCGGGCAGGCGCCGGTCTCTTCAGCTTCACTGTTCCGGACATAGCTGAACGGTACCCCGACATGACAGATGCCAGCTTCCCCGCAACGCCTGCAAGCCAGCGTGAAAGGTTGCTGCTTACCGTCCCACACGCCGCGTTTGGCACGGCAGCTGAAGACCATGCGATTGAAGAGGACGGCACCGAACAGAGTGGCGAGCAACTTCAAGCCCGCCTCCACGCCGCGATGACCATCGCGCGATACCATGGCGTCTACCCCGACCCCCAAACGGCACAGCGCGCAGCGGCGCAGGGTGTGCCGAGCATGCCCATACTGGTCGACTGGTTCCAACAATCGGGACTTCTGGCCAAAGGCCTCCGCATTTCCTTTCATGACCTTTTGAAAATTGACAGTCCGGCGCCCATCCTGCTTCTCCTTGCGGGAGGGGGAGCTGCTGTGGTGGTGGGCCGGGACCGCGAAAAGCGCATCCTTCTGCTGCTCGATCCCCGCGCTCGTGCCGGAGCGGCCCACGTGCCGGTGGACGAACTCAGCCTCAAGCGGGTGTGGGACGGCACATGCCTCTTGGTGCGGGCACCGCGCGGAGATGCCGCCGAGGAGAAACCCTTCAACCTCGCACTGCTCACGCGGCTCGTCTGGGGCGAAAAGACCATCTTGCGGGATGTCGCCGTGGGCTCCGTCACAATCAGCATACTCAGCACGCTGCCTGTGCTGATGATCATGACCACGCTCAATACGGTGATGATGTATCAGAGCTTCAACACCTTGACGCTGATCGCGGTGGTCCTGCTCATTGCGCTGGTGTTTGAGATGCTCATTTCCTGGTCACGGCGCATGCTCCTCGTCATCCTGGCGAGCCGTCTCGACACGCGATTGAACCTCGCGATTTTCGATCGTCTGATGACCCTTCCGCTCGATTTCTTCGAACGCAACCAAGCAGGCGAGCTGTCCTACAAGATCGGTCAGCTCTATCGCGTCCGCGAATTCCTTACCGGCCGCATGATGACGACCTTCATCGACGTGATCATGGTTCTGCTCCTGCTGCCGATCCTCTTCTACATGCAGGCCACGCTCGCCTGGACGGTTCTGGCCGCCGCCGGCTGCATCGCATTGATCATCGCTGTTTTCCTCAAGTCGATTGAGGGCATTACCAAGAGGCAGATCCAGGCCGAGTCTGACAAGGGCTCAACGCTCGTTGAAAGCATCTACGGAATACGCACGGTGAAATCCTTGTGTCTTGAGGATACGCGCGCCGCCGAATGGGACGAAAGGGTGGCCAAGGTCGGTGAAATCAACCTGCAGCTCGGGCGCCTCAGCAATTGGCCCATGGTGCTGGTGATGCCGTTTGAGAAGTACACCCAGGTCGGCGTTCTTGTGCTGGGTGCGTATATTGCATTGACCTCGGCGGACCCGGTTTCGGTGGGTGGTTTGATCGGGTTCATGATGCTCGGGAGCCGGGTGGCGTCTCCGCTGGTCAGTCTCGCGCGCCTCCTTCAGGATGTTCAGGAAGCGCGGCTGTCGCTTGCCCAGGTGGGCTGGGTCTTGAATCGCAAGACCGAGAGGCACGCGATGAGCCACGGCCTGCGCCCGAAATTCGAAGGCGGCATCAGCTTCGAGGACGTGACGTTTCAGTATGAGGGCACCAAGGTTCCCGCCCTCGACAAGGTCAGCTTTTCCATTCCGCCCGGCACAATGGTCGGGCTGGTTGGCCGGTCCGGTTCTGGCAAGTCGACAATCGCGCGGCTGCTGATGGGAATAAACCGTGACTACTCCGGCAGCGTGAAAATTGACGGTACCGACCTTCGCGAGATCAATCTGCGGCACCTTCGCCAAAGCTTCGGCGTGGTCCTGCAGGACAATTTCCTGTTCAGAGGCTCGGTCAAGGACAACATCATCGCTGGCCGCCACGGCCTGACCTTTGAGGACGCCGTGCGGGCGGCAAGGCTTGCCGGGGCGGAGGAGTTTATCGAGCGCCTGCCTCAGGGCTATGAAACCTGGATTCAGGAAGGGTCTCCCAATCTGTCTGGAGGTCAGCGCCAGCGCCTCGCAATCGCCCGGGCGCTGATCGTCGACCCGAAGCTCATGATCCTTGACGAAGCAACCTCGGCGCTCGATCCCGAAAGCGAAGCGCTGATCAATGCGAACCTTCAGCGCATTTCCCGTGGGCGGACCATGGTTATCGTCTCGCATCGCCTCTCCTCTCTGGTCGATTGCGACATGATCCTGGTCCTCGATCACGGTGAAGTGGTCGATCTGGGCCCGCACCGCGATCTTGTCGAACGTTGTGCCGTCTACCGCAAACTCTGGCTGCAGCAGAACCGTCATCTCGAGCCACAAGGAAAAACCCATGTCGCGTTTGCTCCTTCCGCCGCCCGCGGCTAGCGCCGAAAGCGCAGCGAAGAGGAATGCGCTTCCGCTTGCCATGCTGGAGTTCGGAAGCCCATCCGAGGCCTTCATCGCCACGCCCATTCCAGCGTCTTCACGCGCGATCAATCTCTCGGTTTTCCTGCTCGTTATCTCCGTTCTGGCCGCCAGCGCGCTGATCAGCACGGACAGGATTGTCTCGGCGAGCGGAAAGCTGGTCGCAGATTCGCCCAACATCGCCGTGCAGCCCTTCGATCAGACGATCGTCGAGAGTATCGAGGTTCGCAGAGGAGATATTGTGCACAAGGGCCAGATACTCGCCCGCCTCAATCCCACCTTTACGGCGGCGGATGCCTCAGCCATCGAAGATCAAGTCGATCTGCTCAGCGCGAAAACGGCCAGGCTTCTCGCGGTGACCTCAGGGACGGCCTATGCCGTTGATCCGTCGAATGCGCATGAGCTTCTTCAACGGTCCATCCTCCAGCAGCAGACCAATGAATATAACTCCATCCTGCAGAACTACGACCGGAAGATCGAAGAGCTAGAGTCGCAGATCGAGGGCGACTTGTCACAAGCCACTTATTACCGGGCGCGGCTGAGCGTTGCCACCGACATCGAGAACATGCGCAGCAATCTGCAAGAGCGCGAACTCGGAAGCAGGCTCAATACGCTTCTGGCCCTGGACGCCAAGCTGAACATGCAGGGGTCCCTTTCAGCATCCGAATCGAGTGTCGCCAAATCCCGCTCGAGGATTGCGGCCGAACAGGCGGGGCGGCAGACATTCATCGAACAGTGGAACCGGCAGAATTCGCAGGAACTGGCCGACACGCGCGGCAAGCTTGTTCAGGCCCAGCAGGAGCTGGCGAAAGCATCCCTTCACCACGAACTCGTGGTTCTGACCGCGCCGCGCGATGCCATTGTCCTGTCGGTTGCAGATGTATCCGTAGGGTCCGTCGTCAGCAGTGCTCAGCCTTTGATGCTGCTGGTGCCGGCGGATGCACCGCTGTCTGTCGAGGCAGATATCTCCGGGGTCGAGAGCGGATATATCAGCCCGGGCGATGCGGTTACGATCAAGTTCGATACGCTGCCTTTCCTGCAATATGGCAGCGCGCGGGGCCTGGTGCGCGCGATCAGCCCAGACAGCTTCAGCCCGGAGTTCGCTGGCCAGGCGGTTGGATCGGTTCTGCCGAACAGACCGCATACGCTCTATTACAAGGGCGACATATCGCTCGACGCGCTCATGCTTCACAACACGCCCCCTGGCTTCCGGTTGATGCCCGGAATGCCCGTTGTTGCTGAGGTCAATATCGGGAAACGCACCGTGCTCTCCTATTTCATCGACAAGATCGTGCCGGTTGCCTTCAACAGCCTGAACGAACCTTGAGCCGGGAGGATGACCGCATTGAATGTGCTCACCAGATCGCTTGACCGGTTGGTGTTCCGCACACCGGGAATGGCGCGGAGACGGGCCATGCGGCTGGCGGCAACAGCGCCCGAACGGTCTTTTGCGCTGTTTGCGATCGCCGCTGAGGCAGGAGATCCTGAATCGGCATTTGCGGTTGCCGAACATTACCTCGAGGGGACAGGTGTGATGCACCGGCCGCACGAGGCCGCCCGCTGGTATCATCGCGCTGCCGAACTGGGACACCTCGGCGCGCAATGCCGTCTTGCCGAACTCCTGATCCTCGGATTGCCGCAAGGCAGTCTTTCAGGCAATGCCGGCCTCTTTCCCACGATGACGGATGGCGGCGTGGACTACCAGTCTGCCGCCTTCTGGGCGCGGCGTGCCGCCGAAGCGGGTGCGCCGGAAGCGCAGGCAACACTTGCGTTCATACTTTCAGATGGTCCGGAGTCGCTGCGCGATCTCGATGCCGCATTTGAGTGGTATCGGAAGTCTGCACTGCAAAACTGTCCGCAAGGGCAGATTGGCTATGTCATCGGCCTCATGCGCCGCGCCGTGACGCCAGAGGATAGAAAGGTTGCTCATGAGCAGCTTCTCAAGGCTGCCGGACATTCGCGGATGCCGACGATCTCCTATCTGCTGGGCTTGAGTGCTGAAGGTGCAATCGGAAGGACCAAGGATGAAGCGGCGGCGCGTGAGCATTATGCCGTTGCTGCCCAAGCTGGGCTCACGCACGCGCAAGCACGCCTTGGATTGCTCCTGCTTGAGGGGCGCGGAGGCCCCACCGACCAATTGAATGGCGAAAGCTGGCTTCGGCGTGCAGCACTCGGCGGCGACAATGAGGCCGCTGCACTGCTGGGCGATATTTACGGGCGCAGCGGCACCTTGCCGCCGAATTACTGCGAAGCGGCGCACTGGTTTCGGATTGCAGCAGAGCGCGGGCACAGATCGGCCGCCAGGTCCCTCGGCATGCTCTACCTGACCGGAGCGGGAGTGGCGCGTGATCCGGATGAGGCCGCGGTCTGGTTCAAACTGGCAGCGGAGGCCGGGGACCCTGCTGCACAGGCGGATCTCGCATCGCTTATGCAATCGGGTTTGGTCATCGACGCTTCCCCAGAAACGCTGCCGATGCATGTCTGGTTTGAAGATGCAGCGGAAGGCGGCGATCTCACCGGGGCCTATAATTTCGCGGTCTGCCTTGCAGAGGGGGTTGGTGTCGAACGCGACGACCAGCGTGCGGTTCATTGGCTTCGGCGGGCCGCCGAAGGCGTGGTGGAAGCGCAGTATTGGTATGGCCGCATGTTGGCAGAAGGACGTGGCATTGTGCAGGACGACCGGCAGGCTGCAGTCTGGTTTGCCCGCGCGGCGGAAGCCGGCATGGCAGAGGCCCAGCTTATGCTTGGCGAGTTTCATGCCGAGGGCCGCGGAATGACACGCAATCATGAACTGGCAAAGGCCTGGTTCCTGCGCGCAATTTCCGCAGGGCAGGCAGATGCGATGTTTGCGCTCGGGGCCCTGCATGAGCCCGGAAGCGATCTGCCACCAGACCGTGACGAGGCGCTGCACTGGTATGCTGAAGCCGCCCTTCATGGGCATCCGATGGCGGCTCTTATGGTTGCACGCTACGTGCATCATGGTTGGGCAGGCGCAAGGAATGTTGAGATCGCCCGCCGCTGGTACGCAGAAGCCGCTTCCCTCGGCGTTCCCGAGGCAGAAGAGGAACTTGCAAGTCTCGACCGCGAGATGGCGGGCTCCCCTGCCCCTCGATCAGATCACGATTCGGAGTTCGCCCGATGAAAAGTACGTGCATTGAGGGCGATTGCCAATGAGCGCCGCCCATCAGACAATCTGCCTCAACATGATCGTCAAGAACGAAGCGGCGGTGATCCGCCGTTGCATCGATTCCGTTCGGCCCCTGATCCACAGTTGGGCGATCGTCGATACCGGATCGAGTGACGGAACGCAGGATATCATACGGAGTCTTCTGCACGGCATTCCAGGAACACTTTATGAGCGGCCGTGGAAGGATTTCGCCCATAACCGGTCTGAAGCGCTTGCACTGGCCAGGGAGATGGGCGACTATACGCTCATCATCGACGCTGACGACACGTTGGAGATCGTGCCGGGAACCTCCTTGCCGGCGCTGACCTTTGACTCCTACCCGATTGAAATTCGCGATTCCAATATCGCCTATCAACGTATTCAGCTGGTCCGCAGCACAATGCCCTGGCGTTATGAGGGGGTTCTGCATGAATATCTGACATGCGAGGGCGCGGGGCCTGGAGGAGTTCTGGCGGGCATCCTCATGCGGCGCAATCATGATGGTGCGCGCCGGCTGGACCCTGAAACATACCGGCGAGACGCCGCGGTTCTGGAGCTTGCGCTGCAAACGGAGACGCGCCCCTTCCTGATCGCGCGCTACCGGTTCTATCTGGCGCAGAGCTATCGCGACTGCCGGGAGTGGAAAAGGGCGCTCGAACACTATCTGGCCCGCGCCGGGCTGGGTTTCTGGCAGGACGAAGTGTTCATCAGCCTCTACTATGCCGCGCAGATGATGGAGCTGCTACGCCATTCCGAGCGGGACATCATAGATGCCTATCTTCGCGCTACCCTCGCACAGCCAAGCAGAGTGGAGGCTTTCCATGGCGCAAGCAAGTTCTGCCGGCTGAAGCAGAATTATGAGGAGGGATATGACATCGCAAAGCGCGGGCTCGGGACTCCAATGCCTGGAGCTGACGCACTCTTCGTCGAGCCCTGGATCTACGAGACGGGATTGCTGGATGAATACGCGCTGAATGCGTATTGGTCAGGACACTTCAAGGACTGCCTTGACGCGAGCCTGACGATTCTTCAGTCGGGTACACTTTCGCCACCCGAAGTGCAGCGCGTGGCCGCGAATGCGCGCTTCGCCAGCGATAAACTGTGGTCAGAGAGAGTTTAGGGCGCAATTATACATCATCGTGATGAGGGCCAGGGGTTCCCATCACCGCCGGACGCGGCGCGTCAGAGATCGGCGGGTTTGAACCACGCCGGCGACTGACACGAACTTTCCCCAGCGGCGGGAAAACTAAATTCCGATACGGTACTTGAAGACCAGGTTGACCTGCTGAATGTCCTGATCGACTCTCGTTCTGTAGTAGTCACTTCCGTCCCGGACCGTGGCGGTGATCGCGTCAAGATCGGTATAGCGGTATTCGATAGAGGTCGAAAGTGCGTCCCACATCCAGCCCTTGTATTCGATGCCGCCGCCGAAGGTCCAGCCGCTGATCGGCCCGTCATTCTTGGCGGTGCGCCAGCATTGGCTGGTGCCGTCGTTACAGCCGATTGAGAGCTTTGAATCGGAGTCGGCCCAGCTATATCCAACCAAGCCGTAGAAAAGCGCGTTTTCCGCGCCGAACCCGACGCGTCCACCGACGGTCCACAATGCCCCGAGGTCATAACTGAATTTGTCATGGACATCGTAATCGTAACTGTCCTGGTAGTGATAGGTGTTGGACACACCGGCTTGCTGGCCGAAATTCACGTCGCCAAAAGCACCGAGAACGAGGCCGGACCCGACCTCCAGATCGAACCCAAGCTGCCCGATGCCACGGAAGGTTGTTTCGCTGTCGCTGTAAGCAAGGTCGCGGAAGTCGAAGAAGTATTCGCAGCCACACTCACTGTAGTAGTTGCCGTAGGTGTTGAAGTCCGACCACGCCGCGCCGACACCCGCCCCCAGATAAAACGCAGTCCAGGAAGGTATAGCCGGGGGGGCCTCAACGATATCCGCTGCCATGCTTTGCGTACTCAGCAGAGCAGCCACGGCGGCTGCGAGTAAGGGTGTCCGAATGTTCATCGAGGGCCTCCGTTGACACATGTGTTACGCGCATCAGGCTGTTGTGAAGCCTTGGTCTCAGTAAGAGAGATAGCCATTGGTAACTAAGGACTGTCTCCAACTTCGTAGCGTATGCGCGTCAGGGTACGGTGGTCAAAATTGAACAGCGGCTTGTTAAAGTAAGCTCTTCGATGAGCCGGCAGGCACATGTCAAGGAGCCTGGATGACGCCAAGGGCGGGCGTCTCATAAGGACGCATATGTGGTCCTCAGTTGGCGGAATCCGCAGCGGAAGGCAGACTGTTGCAGTTGCCAGGCGCGGGAGCGTTGCGGAAGCGGGCGTCCACGAAGGCTCTCACCTGCTCCATGGACTGGCTGACGATCGTCTCGTGCGTGGCTCCGGGATAGACCGTGTAGTCAAGGCTGTTTCCCCGTGAACAGAGCGCGCGCACGACGGCGTCCGTCCAGGCGGGAAGGACAGTATCGTCCGCCGTGCCCTGGACGATGAGGGTGGGACCCGCGATCTTGAGCTTGCCCGGATCATTGGCCGCGGCCACGGCCAATACTGGCGCGAGGCTGGCGCCGGGAATGAACTGGTCCTTCGGGATCGCTGTTGCCCAATAGCCCGTGCTCACCGTGCGGGTGATGCAGGCCTCGCGCGTTTCAGGCAGGTGAGCCAGTGCTTCCGGCGTCAGGATATTGGTCAGATCTATCCCGGGATGGTTTGAAGCGTAGGACTGCAGCACATACATCGCGTAGCCCAGAGCGTATGACGGTTTCGTGGCCGCAGCCATGCCTTCCACGGTCGCCTCAATATGGGAGGCAGGCGCCATGGCCACATCGCCGAGGAGTTTCAGTTCAGGTGCATAGTCGGGACCGATGGACGCCGCGAAAAGATCTGCGTGGCCGCCTTGCGAATGGCCGATGATGACGTAGCTGGCGCCAATCCCCGGATCGATCTCACGTGCTGCGCGCATGATGTCAATCACGCCGCGGCCTGCCGGAACACCCTGGAGAAAAGGATGAAGCCCGGGGGCGCCCAAACCTTCATAGTCAGTTGCCACCACCACGAAGCCGCGGCGGACGTAGTCATCCATCAGCTTCTGCTTGGGGCCCAGGAATGCATGTTCCGGGCCGGACGGTGTATCACGCGAAGGTGCGCAGCCCGGGCCAATGCCCGTCGTTCCATGGGCCCAGCTTGTCATGGGCCAGCCGCCTCCCGGCGGCTCGCCCTGCGGAATGGCAATGGTGCCGGAGACCGCGATGTCCTGCCCGTCAAGGTTCCGGGAATGATAGAGCACGAGCAGATTGCGGGCTGCACTTGGCAAAGAGGCAGAACCCGTCAAGGCTTCCGACCTGATGACGGCGCCATGTTCCGCCGATGCAAGCGGCGATGGCGGCAGGTAGAAGGCATCGTCACCCGCCGCGTGTGCCGGGGAGGGAAGTGCACCCACCACTGCGATGACCACGCCTGCGAGGAGTGAGCGAAAAGGGATCCGTGCAGGTGCCATGGCCATCAAGTCTTCCATTGGAGCGTGTGTGGTGGCAGGCAGATCTGGCCTGAGATGAGTTCACCATCGAGTATATATTGCAGCTATTCAATATATTATGCCAGTGAGGGGCGTGAATGCCGACACGGCATTTCTGCAATATGCGCCTCGCTGCCCCGCCCACCGGTGTTCCCCGGTGACATTGTTCCCGTCACAGAGATCCGCTGGCATCGCCGTTTGAGCGGAAGACGTGGACGTTCTTCCGGTCCACGCCGAACTTTACCGTCTGGTTGCGGCTGAAGAGGCCGTGGCCGTCCGTCTTGACCAGGAACTTTTCCTTCGCACCCGGCAGGTCGAGATAGAGGATCTGCACTTCGCCCAAATGTTCCACCAGGTCGATGGTGCCGGCGAAGGTCAGCTCGCTTGGGTCCTCCCCCCCGATCCGCGTGTTCTCAGGCCGTATGCCGATGCTCATCGCCTCATCCTGAAGGAACTGGCCCGGTGCGCAGACAACTTCGGCAGAGACACCGCATGCGAGGCTGCACAGGGCGGAACCTTCCCGGCGTTCCACCACCTTGCCCGGCAATATGTTCATGGCGGGCGACCCGATGAACTGGGCCACGAAGATGTTGGCGGGTGTCCGGTACAGCTCAGTGGGGGTTCCGACCTGCTCGATGCGGCCGTCTTTGAACACGACGATGCGGTCCGCCAGTGTCATGGCCTCGATCTGGTCGTGGGTGACGTAGATCATGGTCACGTCCGGCATCGATTGCTTGAGCTTGGCGATTTCGATGCGGGTGGCGGCGCGGAGTGCTGCGTCGAGGTTGGACAAGGGCTCATCGAACAGGAAGACCCTCGGATTTCGCACAATGGCCCGGCCGATTGCCACGCGCTGGCGCTGCCCGCCGGAGAGCGCCTTGGGCCGCCGCTGCAGATAGGGCGAGAGTTGCAGGATCTCCGCCGCCTGGCGCACCCTGCCGTCGATCTCGGCTCTTGGCATTCCGGAGATGCGAAGACCGAAGGCCATGTTCTCATAGACGCTCATGTGCGGATAAAGCGCATAGGACTGGAACACCATGGAGATGCCGCGCTTCGAGGGCGCCACCGCATTCATCCGCTCGCCATCGATCACCAGATCACCCGAGGTGATGGTTTCGAGGCCGGCGATCGAGCGCAGCAAGGTGGACTTGCCGCAGCCCGAGGGGCCGACGAAGACGATGAACTCGCCCGAGCCGATATCGAGGTCGATGCCGTGCAGCACCTCGATATTGTCATAAGACTTGCGGATGTTTCTCAGCGACAGTTCAGCCATGTTGATCGTTCCAGTGTCTCTCTGCAGTGCATCTTCAGGGGGCGAGGCCGGCAAGGAAGCGGGTTAACGGGCCGGGCCTGATGTTGCGGATCTCAAGATCGTTCTTGTGCCGGACGGCCCGGCGCACCAGCCTGGCGCCCACATA
The DNA here is from genome assembly GCF_965227715.1 of Aestuariivirga sp. Lineage (GTDB taxonomy): Bacteria > Pseudomonadota > Alphaproteobacteria > Rhizobiales > Aestuariivirgaceae > Aestuariivirga. The sequence continues at coordinate 1,412,428 of NZ_OZ245771.1, forward strand.
GCGCAATGGCTCTCCGGGCAGGCGTGTGCGCTTGGCGAGGCCCACCAGCCCGCAGCGGCTCCACTGATCCTTCCGCCCCAGAACGAGGCTGGCCATGATCCGCCCGGCGACAGGTGTCTGCGCGATGCCGGTGCCGTTGAAGCCCATGGCGTAGAAGATATTGGAGTGGTTCTTCAGGTGACCGAACACGGGGAGATGCTGCGCCGTGCAGTCGATGGGACCGCTCCAATCATGGGCGACGGGCACGCCCTTCAACTGCGGGTAGACGCGGTGCAGCTCACGGATGTTGTCCCTGCCACCATCGGACCCGCGATTGAACGCCGCACCGATGCGGTCATCATAGGAAATGCCGCCGGTGCCGCGCCCGAAGATGACGGTGCCCTCGGGCGTGCGCTGGTAATAGAGCACGTGAGTCTGCGCATCGCAGATCGAGGCGCCGCTGGTCCAGCCGATGCGTGCGAGGATCTCTGGTGCGGGGACGGTGGCAATGATCTGGCTGCTCACCACATAGAGATAGGGGTGGAGTTCCGGGATGGCGGAGAGCCACGCATTGGCCGCCAGCACGAGCTTGCCCGCGGTGAGCGTTCCACCTGGCGTGTGCAAGCCTGGACGGCTACCCGGGATGATGCCAAGGACCGGGGTTTTCTCGTGAATGGTGACGCCCTTTGACAGCGCGAGAGCCCTGAGCCCGAGGGCGAGCTTTGCCGGATGAACCGTCCCTGCCCTCTCTTCGACGACACCCGCATAGGAAGCGGCCGATCCGGTGCGGCGCATGATCTCCGCCTGGCCCAGCGGCAGGAGGCGCGTTTCACCCTGGGCTTGGCAGAGTTCGCTGGCAGGGGCCCAGGCGCCTTCCTGTGCGTGAGAGCTTGCCGTCCACAGCCAGCCGTCGAGCCTGAGATCCATGTCGATCGTGCCGGACGCCTGGAGCTGATTGAGTTCCTCTATAGCCGCGGCGGTGGCGCGGCACAGCATGAGGGCCTCTTCCGCGCCAACGAGATCGCGCAGCATGTTGATCTCTGCGAACCAGCTGTGGACCTGGCCGCCATTTCGACCGGATGCGCCGGAGCCGCAGAAATCAGCCTCGAGGATGGTTACCCGCGTTTCGGGCGATTGCTCCTTGATGCGGAGTGCTGTCCACAGGCCCGCATAGCCGCCGCCGACGATGGCGATATCCGTATCTGCGTTGCCTGCAAAGGGCGGGGTTACCGCATCGGCCCCAATGCTCTGGAGCCAGAATGAGCGGTCGGATTTTGCCGCGCAAACGGGCGGGCGCATGGTGATCATGCTCATGCGCTTTTCACCTCCACACTGCGAATGAGGCCATCGTATTTGCCGAGCAGCCACTGCGGAATATTCTGCACCGGCTGGGGAAAGCCGCCGAGATGGGTGCAGGTTTCAGACGCGCGTTCGGCCGAACGCGCCAGCGCTTCAGCGGGCGGCAAGCCGTCGAGGACGCGGGCGGTAATGAAGCTGGCGATGAAGCTATCGCCCGCGCCGCAGGTATCGAGCACAACCACCGGCACTGCGCCCGCCGCCACACGCGTGTGACCCAGCTGATGATAGGAGCCGCGCGGGCCGCAGGTGATCACCACCTCGCGTGCGCCGGCGGCGCTGAAGGCAGCGAAAAGCGGCTCCACGGGTTCCAAAGGATCATCGGGGCCGGAGGCGAAGACCAGCGGCACGCCTTCGAGCGGAAGTGCGAAATGGCGCGTCGACAGGTCGATGCTGAAGGAAATATCATCGGCCACGAGACGGCGGACGAGTTCCGCGCTGGCGTTGGTGCCGAGATGCACCCAATCAGCATTGCGCAACGCATCATACCGCCGCTGCTCCGGAATATAGTCTTCGCCCACGCCCAGCGATTCGAGGAGGAAGCGGCGCTCGCCCGCATCATCTGCGAGCAGCGTCACCGCGGAGGGGCCAGGGCGGATCTCGACGTCACCAGGCTCGAGCCCTGCCGCTGCGATGGCGGCAAGCGTGATCGCTGCTTCCGGGTCCTGGCCGACAGCACCGAAATAGCGTGCATTTAACCCGTGCCGGCGCCACTGCACGGCGACATTGAGCGCATTGCCGCCGACCGCGAGAAAACCCTTGGTGAGATAGACATCGAGACAGTTGTCGCCGACGGCAATCAGCTTGGGGTTGGCCTTGCTCATGCAATCACGTCCTATTTTCCGATGCCTTCGGCCAGGCCGCGGATGAAGAAGCGCTGCGCTGCGAAGAAGGTGATGACGATGGGGAGTGCCGAGAGCGTCATGGCGGCGAAGACCACGGCATAGTTCGTCCCGTGCTTTGCCATGATGGAGGTGAGGCCCACGGGCAGGGTTTGCAGATCCGCTCCGCTGGTGAAGATCATCGCGAAGAGATATTCGTTCCAGGCGAAGAGTACATGCAAGATGACGCAGGAGACGATGACCGGCTTGCAGAGCGGAAGTATCACCCGCCAGAAGATCTGGCCCTCGCTGGCGCCGTCCATGATGGCGGCCTCATCAAGGTCGCGCGGGAGGCCCAGCATATAGGCGCGGATCAGGAAGGTGGTGAAGGGGATGCGGAAAGCAGTGTAGAGAATGATCAGCGCCCAGTAGGTATTGTAAAGGCCCAGATCCTGCATCATCCGCACCAGCGGGATCACCGCCACTGTGGGGCTAAGCATGAGGCCCCCGAGCACGATTCCAACAAAGAAGGGCTTCCCCGGAAGCCTCGAACGCGTGAGGCCGTAGGCCGTCCAGGCGCTGATCAGAACGGTGCAGAGGGCAGAGGCCGCAGTGACGATGGCACTCGTCGCGATATAATTGCGGATGCCCTGGTTCCAGGCTGCGATATAGTTCGTCAGGCTGAAACCACCCGGCAGCGCGAAGGGATCTCCAAAGATTTCCGCATTGGTCTTGAAGCCGTTCAGCGCCATCCACAACAGCGGATAGAGCACGACGATGCCGAGGCTCACCAGGAAGGTGACGAGGCAGGTCTTTGCCAGAACAGCCGCAAAATCCGGGCGGCTTTCGGCGCGCGGCAGAGCGGCAGCGCTCACAGCTCCACCCTCCGGCGCCTTGTGTACCAAAGCTGAACGAAGCCGGTCACCAGCGTGATGGCGAAGATCACCGCGGCGATTGCGGCGCCATAGCCAAAGTCATTCTCGATGAAGCCCTGCTGGTAAAGCCAGGTTCCCAGCACTTGGCTGCTGTTGTTGGGGCCTCCTGCGGTCATCACCATGACTTCGTTGAAAACCTGGAAGGCGCCGGCGACCGTGACGATGACCATGAGCCCCGTCATCTCGCGGGTGAGTGGAAAGGTGATGCTCCACAGGCGCCGCCAGGTTCCGGCGCCATCCATGATCGCGGCGTCATAGAGTTCCCGCGGAATCTTCTGGATGGCGATGGCGAAGAGAAGCGTTGAATAGCCGAAGCCCTGCCATTGGCTCATGGCAATGATGGCATAGATCGTGGTCTGCTCATCGCCGAGCCACGGGCGGGCCCAGCTGGCGAGGCCCAGCTGGGCCAGGCCCGAATTGAGGAGCCCGATATCCGGCTGGTAGATGAAGTAGAACAAAAGCCCGGTAACGGTGATGGAGATGGCAGATGGCACGAAATAGACAGCGCGCCAGAAGCGCCGCCACCCTTCCGCGTCCAGCCCCTCGATCAATGCTGCGAGCACGAAGGCGGCGAAGACCTGGAAGATGACGGAGATCACCGCATAGAGCGTGTTGTTGACGATCGCGGTCCAGACGATGGGATCGCCCAGCAGGCGGCGATAGTTGTCGAGGCCGATGAATTCCGTCTCACCGGTGAAGATATCCTGCTTCTTGGTACTGACGATGAAATTGTCGATGATTGGATAATAGACAAACCAGATGAGCAGGATGAGGCCAGCCACCACCCAGCGGAACGACAGGGAGCCGCCGAACAGGCTAGGCCCTGCTGCTTCCCGCCGCACCGGAATGGCAAGGCCGCTTGCCGCGGCCTTGCCCCCGTGCTGGTTTTCCGATGCGGTCATCTCCGGTCCTACTTCGAGGCGGCAGCCGCTTCCTTGACGCTTGCCATCACCTCTTCAGCGCTCTTCGTTCCTCCGACCAGCGCCTGGAGGCCTGCGAGCCAGGCTGCTGCCACGCGCGGCGGGTTCGCGGTGTCGAGCCAGGGCATCAGATAGGACGAGTCGGCAATCACCTGCAGGCCGCCGACAACGGCAGGACTCATGGTATCTGCCGAATAGCCGCCGACCGTTGCACTGGGCTGGCCATAGGGCGGTGCCGAGAGGATTTTGCCATTCTCGGGCGAGGTGACGAAGCGCATGAAATCAATGGCCAGGGGAATGTTCTTCGAGGCCGTGCTGATCATGTAGCCTTCGGGTGCGCCTTCGATCGACTTGACGTCACCCTTGGCGTCCTTCGGGGGCGGCAGCTTGAAGAAGCCGAAATCCTCGCGCTTCAGGGCACCATCTGCCGTGGACTGATCGAATTCGATGATCTCCTGATAATACATGGCCGATTTGCCGTTGCTGAACTGCTGCAAGGCCGAGGCATAGGACGAGCCATTGGTGCCCGCGCCATCCGAGCATTCGTCAATCAGCTGCTTGAACTGATTGAGGCTGGTGACATAGCCCGGGTCACTGAACTCCGCCGTTGCCGGAACGAAGTCCTTCTCTAGCGTGGCCTGCGGCACATTGTAGGAGAGGAGCTGGCCTGCATAGTGAACGCCCGGCCAGCCTTCCTTGTTGCCGAAGGAAATGGGTGTGACACCCGACTTCTTCAGCGCCGCGCAGGCGCCGAGCAGGTCTTCGAAGCTCTGAGGTTCGGACACGCCAGCTGCTGCGAACAGGCTCTTGTTATAACCCATGAACTTGGCGTCGAGATAGAGCGGGATGCCATAGAGCTTGCCGTTGTAGGTAAAGGCGGAGACGGCGGCAGTGGCCAGCGTCTTGCCCCAGGGCGTGTCCGGCCCGATGACGGGGGTCAGGTCCACCGCGCGGTTGCCGCGCACGAAATTCTCGCCCCAGCTGCCCGTCCAGCTAAAATAGACGTCGGGCAAGGAATTGGAGGCGACGAGGGCCTTGGTCTTGCCCTTCACGCTGTCATCGCTTTCCTGGATCAGCTCAACCTTGACGCCAGGATGGAGCTTTTCATATTGGGCAGCGGCATCGACGAAGAAGGGGGAAAGCTGCTGCAGGCCGAACTTCGTCAGCACACTGACAGTGCCCGAATAGTCGATGGCCGCGTTGGGGTCCGCGGCAACCGCCTCTGCGGCTGATGCGAGATTGGCACTGCCGAATAAGACGGCCGCTGCGACAAGCGACGCGAGGCAGGTGGTGCTGGAGAACATCCTTAGCATTGTCGTTTCCTCTCTGTTGTTTTTTGCTTCATCGGTTCCGGCGGGGTGTTTCAATACTCAACCCGCTTGTAGTAACGGCGCGTGGTCAGCGGATGATCCCGGAGGATTTCCAGATGCGCGCTGAGACGCTCCAGCATGGCGGCCAGGATCACCGGCGAAATCAGGCTACGTGTCCGGTCCGACACGCCCGGCAGGCTGGCCGTTGCCGCATCGAGAACGCGGACCTTGTCCGTATAGCGGCGGGCGAAGTTTTCCACCCGGTCACCCAGGGGACGGCAGGCATCCTCGCCCTTGAAGACGAAAACGCTGACACCCGGCTCCACCAGCTCCAGCGTGCCGTGGAAGAAATCGGCAGCGTGAACTGGACGGGTGCGGATCCATTGCATTTCCTCGAGGATGCACATCCCATAGTAATGGGCTTCCGGCCAGACGGAACCAGCACCGGTGAAGATGTGGTAGTTCTCGTCCTTGATCTCCGAGGCGAGCGCGGCGGCGGCCGTCTCATAATTCTCCTTCACCGTCACCAGCAGTTCCGGCAGGCGCTTCAGTTCAGCGGCGACGGCTTTGAAATCCGCGAACTCGCCACGCTCTGCCAGCAGGGACAGGACGATGAGGAGGGTCTGGAGATAGAAAGATTCCGAGGAGGTGTCGTCCTCGGCGAAATTGGTGAAGTTGTAATCGGCGTCGCGCCCGAGCGGGGTGTCTTTGTGGCCCGTGAGCGACAGCGTCTTCACCCCGCGCGCCTTGAGGAAGGACAAGAGCTGCACTGACTCCTTCGTGGTGCCCGAAAGTGACGGCAACACCACCAGCGACCTTTCGTTCAGACCCGCCGGCGGCTCCAGGACCACTTGAGCGGGGAAGGCAGCCGAAACGGGCATGATGGTGGCCGAACGGGCAAGCTCCACGGCTGGAAGGGTGAGGAACTGCACGCCGCCCGTTCCCATGAAGAACACGCGCTCGAGCCCGCCCTGCAGCAGTTCCCGCATCATGGCAGGCAGAACCTCAGCGATGGCAACTGCTCCGCTTTGGATTTTCACATAGCGGTCCTTGTCGAAGTTGAGCATTCCAGACTTTCCGTTTCTTGAATGTGAGATCGATCTCACAATTAAGTCACAAGATTCGTCCCTTGGCAAGTGGTGAGGACTAATCTGCAAAAAACCTCGATGTATCAGCGCTGTGCAAGGGCTCTTACCGAGCCGCGCAACGTCAGTTTGGTCTCAAAGCGGATATTGCGCACCGGGCCATCCAGGTTGGAGAGCCGGTCAAAGAGGAGCCCCGCCGCGGCACGCCCGATCTCTGACACCGGCTGAGAAACGACGGTGATCTGCGGATCGGTGAAGGTTGCCAGATCGAAGTCGTCAAAGCCGATCAGCGACACATTGTGCGGAATTGAAAGCCCCATTGACCGAAACGCGAGGAGGGCTCCCTGAGTCATCAGGCTGTCCACCGTGAAGAGCGCGGTGGGCGGCGCCTTTTGGTTGAAGAGGCGTATGGTTGCGTCCACGGCGCGCTCCACCGTCGAGTGGGATACCGAGATCATGCGCTCGTCCGCGGCGATGCCCGCCCCGGCTAGGGCCTTCAAGTAGCCGCTCATGCGCTCCCGCGAAGTGAAGATCCGCGTATCGTCCTGCAGGAGGCCGATCCGCCGATGGCCCATGGCCAGCAGATATTCGACGGCCTTCCGCGCGCCCCCTTCATTGTCCACCACGACGCTGTCACAGCGGATCCCTTCCGCAACACGGTCGATCATCACGAGGGGGATGTTTTCCGCAATCAAGCTCTTGAGATGGAGACTGTCACCCGTCGAGGTGGGGGCGACGATGAAGCCACGGATCGAAAGGGCGCGAAGGCTCGCGAGCAGTGAAATCTCCTGTTCGGCCTCCTCTTCGCTGCTGCCGATCACGAGATTATATCCGCACTCGCGGGCGAGCACCTCAACATCATGAGCAATGTGCGCAAAGAAGGGATTCTGAATATCGCCGACGATGCACCCGACGATGGGCAGCTGGCCGCTGCGCAGAGCCTGTGCAAGGCGATTGCCCCTATAGCCCAGCTTCTTTGCCGCCGCCTGAACTTTCAGGGCAGTTTCATCGCCCACATAGCCATAGCTGTTGAGAGCACGTGCTGCCGTGGCACGCGAAACTTCTGCGAGAGCCGCGACATCCTTCAACGTTGCAGGTTTGCGCACCATCTCCATTCCATCGCCAATCCAGCCATCCCAACCTTACAGCCTTGTAGCTTCGCGCTTGCGGCAGGGATAGCCCTTGGTCCGCCTGATCTTGTTGGGGCGCTCGTACCTGTTGACACCTAGGACTCGGCGGCGAGGCGTTCTGCGACCAGTTCATCGGTGATGAGAACATGCGGACGGAGCAGTTTCATTGCGCCGCGGATGACGCCATATTTCTGCCAGCCGCCCGATGCGAGGACGAGCTTTCTAGTCCCGCGGAGGTCACGCGGGTCCACCGCGACCACGCGGTCATTCACGGGGTGATCAATGATGTTGCCATCAATGTCGATGAAGCGGCAGAGCACGTCACCCACCGCACCCTGGCGCTCGAGTGCTGCGATCTCCTCGGTTTCCAGCAGAAGATATTCCGAGACGGTGGAAAAGGGCGACAATTCGCCGACGCTGATAATTGCCATGTCGAGATGCTTGGCCCGGCGGAAGATTTCCTGAATGCCAGGGTGGGACAATAGCGCCTCACGCGTGCGGTGGTCCGGCGCGAAGACGGGTGCCGCCATGAGATAGCATTCGGCCGACAGCCGGTCTGCCAGCCGCCATGCGAATTCCGACGGATTGGCGCCGCTGACCCGGGTGAGGCCGCCCAGCATGGACATGATGCTGATGCCGGCACTCTCCTGCTGGGGAATGGATGGCAGGCTGGCGCTCAGCGTCTTGCCCCAGCCGAGGCCGATCGTCATGTTCTCGCGGATGTTGCCGGAGATGTAGGAGCCGACAATCGCCCCGATGATGTCACCCGTGGCGGCGGCGTTCTGGGGTTTCGGGATGACGATGGCCCGCTCGAGCCCGTGGCGTGTTTCGAGCATGCGCTCAAGCTCGATACAATGGCTGAGCTTGGTGGTGACCCTGATTTGGACGATGCCGCTTTCACGCGAGGCCGCGAGGAAGCGCAGCACGCGGGAGCGACTGAGGCCCACGGTTTTCGAGATTTCGTCCTGGGTCATCCCCTCCATGTAATAGAGCCAGGCGACCTTGGTCTTGAGGTCATCGTTCAGGTCGCTGCGGCTGGCGGTCGTGTCCAAGTTTGCCCATCCCGGAAAGAATCGCATGGGCGGGCCCTCACCCGCCGTCTGAGAGACAGCTTATACGAGGTATCTGCCAGCTCGCCAGATGGTTGTTCACCGTCATGCCCTGCCCGCTGCTAGTCCCGGCGGCGGAACAGATCGACCAGCACGGCCAGCAGCACCACGAAGCCGACGATGACCCGCTGCCAGAAGCCGGATACATTGAGAAGCACCGTGCCATTGGCCAGCACGGCAAGCAGCAGCGCACCCAGCATTGTGCCGATGATCGAGCCCTGACCGCCGCGGAGGCTGGTGCCGCCCAAAATTGCCGCCGTGATGGCACCCATCAGCCAGCCCTCGCCCACCGAGGGCTGGCCAGCATCCATGCGGCTGGCATAGAGGATGCCCGCCAGAGCGGCCAGCATTCCAGCAAGCCCAAAGGCAATGAACTCCACCCGCTTGACATGAATACCGGCAAGTATCGCCGCCTCGCGGTTGCCGCCCACGGCAAAGACATTCCGGCCGAAGCGGGTTTGCGTCAGAAGCCAGATCAGGAAGATACCAAGGGCCACGAAAATAACGACGGGGAACGGAACGCCGAAAATATCACCTTTGCCGAATATGGTGAAATCCGGCCCCAGCGGCCGGATCGGATAGCCCTTTGTGATGACGAGGGTGAGGCCGGCGAAAATCTCCCATGTCGCAAGCGTCACGATGAAGGGGTTGAGCCTGAGGCCAGCGGTGAAGATGCCGTTGATCAGCCCCAACCCGAGGCCAAAGGCCATCGTGAGCGGAATGACGAGATATGGATGAATGCCCAGAGACGTGAGCATGAGGGAGCCTGCGATGGCGGAAAGTCCTGCCGCAGCACCTACCGAGAGATCGATGCCGCCAACCAGCAGCACCATGGTCTGGCCCAACGCCACCAGGCCCACAAAGGCCGCCTGACGGGCCACGACCGCAGCATTGTACGAAGACAAGAAATTCTCCGTGGCGAAGGAGAGAACCAGCATGAGAGCAATCAGCGCGACCAGAATGCCGCTCGCCTCCCAGCGCCAGAAGCGGGCGAGGAGACTGGTGTTGCGCTTGGCCTTTACCGGGGTGCTCCCGGTCGCGTGTGTCGATGTCATGGGTCGAAATCCTCTTGTTCCTAGGCCATCGCCAATTGCATCAGTCGCTCGGGGCTCGCCTCGCCTGCATCGCAAACACCCTTCACGCGGCCCTCGTGCATGACGATGATCCGGTCCGACACATCGATCACCTCCTCAATCTCGGAGCTGATGAAGATGATGGACAGTCCGCTTTCGGTGAAGCGGCGAAGTTCACGCTGAATCTCGAATTTGGCGTTGACGTCGATGCCGCGGGTAGGCTCGTCCATGATCAGGATCTTCGCCTTCTTCATCAGCCAGCGGGCAATGATGACCTTCTGCTGATTGCCGCCCGAGAGCGATGTGATGCGGTCCTTCGGACTGCCGATCTTGATCTTGAGGCGGTTCACATAGTCCTGCACTTCGGCGAACATGTCTGCCATGCGCATGCGCAGCAGCGAGCGGAACTGTTCCAGATTGGGCATGGCCATGTTCTCGGCGATGGAAAGGAGCGGAAAGATGCCCTCCTGCTTTCGCTCCTCCGGCAGGTAGACGAGGCCCAGGTTGATGGCTTCCGCGGGCGAGCGGATGTTGCGTTGCTCTCCGAAAATCTCGATCTGGCCGGCATTGCGTTGGGTGAGGCCAAAAATGCATTTCGCGACTTCAGTGCGGCCCGCGCCTACGAGGCCTGAGACACCAAGGATCTCGCCCTTGCGGAGATCGAAACTCACGTTCTCGAATTCCCCTGCCCGGCTCAAGCCTTCGACCCTGAGCACAGTTTCGGCATTGGCCAACTGCGGGCGGGACTGGCGCGCCGTGCGGCTGACCTCGCGCCCCACCATGTGGTTCACCATTTCTTCCTTTGTGGTGGTCCGAGGATTGAGCTCTGTGATGAAGGCGCCATCACGCAACACCGAGATCCGGTCCGACAGGGCGAGGACTTCGTCGAGGCGATGAGAGATATAAAAAACGGAGCCGCCGCTGCTGCGGAAGCTGCGGATGTAGCTATAGAGCTTTTCGGTTTCCCGGTAGGTAAGGGCCGCCGTCGGCTCATCGAAGATCAGGATCTTGGCATGGGTTGCCGCGGCGCGCGCGATCTGCACCAATTGCTGCTGCGCCTTGCTGAGGTGATGGACGGGACTATCAGGATCGATCGTATCATCAACCGCATGAAGATGCTCGACCGCCACGTTGCGGGTTGCGCGCCAATCAATATGAATGCCCTTCGTGCGCTGGGCTCCGAGCAGGATGTTCTCAAAGACGGTGAGTTGGGGAATGAGGCTCACCTCCTGCGGTGCAATGCCCACGCCGGCGTTCTGCGCATCGATGGGCGAATGGAAGACGGCGTTCTGCCCAACCCGCGCAAGCTCGCCCTCGCTGGGCTGCAGCTTGCCGCAGAAGATGTTCATGAGCGTGCTCTTGCCGGCGCCATTCTCACCGATGATGGCATGAACCTCTCCCTCATGGATGCCGAGGGAAACGTTCTTCAACGCCTGCACAACGCCGAAGTTGCGTGACACGTTGCGGGCTTCGAAGGCGAAGGTCGGCATGAGCTCACTTTCTGAAGCGGCATGCGCAAAGGGTGGAGGACCCCCCTCACGCATGCCCTGCCCCCCGGTGGTTACTTGCAGTCGTCCTTGGTGATAAAGCGCGAGCCGGTGTTGTGATCCATGGGGATCGTGTGATTTTCGTTGATTGCCACCATGTACTTCACCGCCCAATAGCCGATGTCCCACTGGCGCTGAGCCTTGAGGGCGGTGATGGTGCCCTTGCAGACAAAATCCACGGCTTCCGGAAGATCATCCATTCCGACAATCGCGACTTTTCCGGAAAGGCCGGCATTGTCGACAGCACGGGCCGCACCAATGGGGTTCGAGGCGTTGGAGCCGAAGAAGGCGGCGATGTCCGGATTGGCCTGAAGCGCATTCTCGGTCAGGGTCACAGCTTCTTCGAGAACGTCGTTGTCGGGCTGCTCGAAGACGATCTGCATTTCGGGATAGGATTCCAGTGCCTTCTTGAATCCCTTGATGCGGTCAACGTGGTCAGACGCCGTGAGGCTGCCGGCGAGAATACCGACCTTGCCCTTGCCATTCAGGCGCTTGCCGAGGAATTCACCCAGATCATAACCATCCTGATAGGAGTTCTTCTGGCCCACGAAGGGGAATTTCTCGTCGCAGAAAGAGTTGAAGGTGATGGTGTTGATGCCGGCCTTCACCGCCTCATCGAGCAGCTGCACATTGGTGGCCTTGTCGAGGCAGGCCACGGCCAGGCCATCGGGCTTCTTGCCGATGTTGGCTTCGATGCGGGCGTTCTGATCGGCGACGTCGGCCTGCGGCGGCTGGTCCCAGATCATGTTGACCTTGATGCCTTCCTTGGCGAGTTCATCGACCGCGTATTTGCCGCCCTCGGCCACGACGTCATACCAGGGATGGATAACCTTTGGGATGAAGACGAAGGTCAGCTCCTTGTTGATCGGCTTGATCAAATCTTGCTGGCCAGCGCCAAGGGCGAGGCTCGTCGTCAGCGCCAGGGCCGTTCCGGCCAAAAGGCCGAGTGTCTTCAGTTTCATGAGGGGTCCTCCCAGTTCAGGTTGCAGTTCAATCGCCGGTACGCCTTGCTCCCAGGGCGTCCCTGACCTCTTGGGCGGGCGCTGCCTGCCGCCCGCTTTTTTCTTCGCGATGCGCGCCGTGCATCGCTGGTTTTTCAGGGCTTTCAAGCCCTCGTGGGTGTGGTGTTCATGAAAGCCCACGTGTGTTCGAAGGAGGTAACCCCTGCCTGAGAGCCGAGCCCCGTGGCATTGAGGGCAGATGTCGCCTGCGCAAAGCGCACGGCGGTTACGGGATCGAAACCGCGGACAAGAGCAACGGCATAGCCAGCGTCAAAGGCATCGCCACAGCCGCAGGTGCATTTGACATTGATGTCGAAAGCCGGAACGCGGAATCGCGTTCCATCCTGGTGGCTGTAGTAGGCGCCATCACCGCCAAGGGTGAAGACGCAGCAGGATACGCCACGATCATGGAAGAATTTCGTGCAATCAGCGAGATCATCAAGACCGGAGAGGGCGCGGGCTTCCTCGATCGACGGCATGAAGTAATCTGTATACGGAAGAACGGCATCGACGTCCGGCAGATCATTGCTTGACCCCGCGAACACATCGACCGTCGTGATCGCTCCTTCAGCCTTGACAGCGCGCATCAGCGCGGCATTGCGTTCTCCGTCCATCGCGTCCATCAGGCCCACTCCGCCCAGATGGACCACCCGCGCATTGCCCACCTTGGCAAAATCCGCTTCTTCAACCACGAATGTGCCAGTGGCGCCCTTCATGTGGAGGGCGGGGCGTGAGCCATCCCCGCGCGTGGTGACGATGGATGTGGAGGTCTTCCACTCCGGCCGGTGCTGCATCATTGCGGTATCAACGCCGAAGGAGGCGAGCCGCTTCAGCACCCATTCGCCCATCATGTCCTCGCCGACGCCACCCACGGCGCTCGTCGACAGCCCCATCTTGGCGGCAGCAATGGCAGCCGTTCCCGCCGCGCCCGAGACGGCCAGTGTGATTTCATCGATCATGTTGCAGCCGCCGCCTTCAGGCACGGCAGTGAAAGGCCAGCCAAGGCAATCGAATGTGTAGAAGCCGATGGATGCGTAATCGAATTGCTTGTCAGACATTCTGACGAGCCTCCCGTGCCGGACATTTCGCATACCAATAGTATGAATGTTCGTGATCGTCTATACAAATGTTCTCGAAGAATGCAAAAAATTCGAGATGGAATGAGAGATGAATGCCGCCCGGGGAAGATTTATGATGAAAACTGCTGCTATTATGTGTGCTTACCGCATTGCAGTATTACCGTGGCCGTTAAAGAGTATGAACATATTGACTTTTAGTAGTATAAATGTTCAAATGCTTATCGAACAATTATCTGGGCAGGCACAGGAAGGTTCACCGTGAAGGCTGGAGTTCTGGAAAAAGTTAACAAGGTTCGCTTTTGCACCGTGGCTGATCCAGTGCTGGCACCGGGAGACATGCTGCTGAAGGTGCGGGCAGCCACTGTCTGCGGCACCGACATCCGCATCCTGCGCGGCCGGAAAACAGCGGGAATCCGCTATCCCTCCATTCTCGGCCATGAGTTTGCGGGCACGGTAGTGGAAACCGGTGGGCACTCGCAGTTCCACCCCGGCCAGGCAGTGTGCGTGTGCCCGCAATTTGCCTGCGGCAAATGCGAATACTGCATCCGTGGTGCGGAGAACCTGTGCCGCAACATGACGGCAATGGGCTACGAGATCGACGGCGCCTTCGCGGAATATGTGCGTATCCCGGCGCGCGGGATTGAGGCCGGGAACGTGTTCGCGATGCCGGAGGGCATGAGCTTCGAGACGGCGGCCCTCGCCGAGCCCCTCTCCTGCGTGATGAATGGCCAGGAGCGTGTGGGCGTGACTATTGGCGATGCCGTGGTGATCCTCGGCGCTGGCCCCATCGGCATTCTGCATGTGAAGCTGGCGCGCTTTGCAGGTGCCAGGCACATCATCGTCAGCGAACCCAATGAATTGCGCCGCAAGGCCGCGCTCGCGGAGGGCGCAGACGTGGTATTGGATCCGGGGGTCGAAGACCTCATCGAAACGGTGCGGGCGGCAACAGGCGGGCTGGGTGCGGACGTCGCAATCGTAGCAATCGGCGTTCCCTCACTGGCGAATGATGCACTGAAGCTGGTGCGGTACCGCGGCCGGGTGAGCCTGTTTGCCGGTTTCTCCAAGGACGTGCAGGCGGAGATCGACGTCAATGCCATTCACTATAACGAACTTATGGTGACAGGCTCTTTCGGTTTGACGCGGCTGCAATTCCAACGTTCGTTGCAGCTCATTGCCAGCGGGCACCTGAAGCTCGAAACGCTCCTTACCCACCGCTTCAGACTGGAAGATATCGAAACCGCGTTGCAAGTTGCCGAGCAGGGCGCGGCCATCAAGGTCGCGATCGTCTGAACGGAGAGGCCTCGCGATGCCGGCAGGACAGAAACTCGAAGACGTGAAGCCGCATTATCCGGTGCTGATCATTGGCGCCGGCATCAATGGCTGCGGTACGTTCCGCGATCTCTGCCTGCAGGGCGTCAATTGCCTGCTGATCGACCGGGGCGATGTCTGCGAAGGGGCAAGTGCCGCGCCCTCGCGCCTTATCCATGGCGGCATCAAATATCTTGAGACCGGTGAATTCCGGCTGGTCCGCGAATCGGCGATGGAGCGGAACCGCCTGCTGCGCAATGCGCCGCATTATGTGAAGCCGCTGGAGACGGTGCTGCCCGTGCACTCCTGGCTGGGCAGCATCATCCCTTCCGCGTTGCGCTTCCTCGGTTTGAAGGCGAAGCTCAAAGACAGAGGTGCAGCCATCACGGAACTGGGCCTCAGGATTTACGACGCCTACAACCGCAAGGTCGCCGCCCTGCCCGGCCACCGTTTCCTGGGTGCTCGAAAATTGCGGAAGGAATATCCCGCCTTCGACGAGAGGATCATCGCCGCCGGTCTTTATTACGAAGGCCGCATCACCCATGCTGAGCGGCTGGGCCTTGAACTGGTGATGGATGGAGTTGAGGCCAATCCGGGTAGCGCACTCTGCACATATGTGTGCGCGGCGGAGGGCGATACTCCGGGGGAACTCCGTCTCACCGACCAGATCACCGGCGAGGCACGGATCGTTTCCGCTGATATCATCATCAATGCAGGCGGCGCCTGGATCGACAAGGTGAATTCAGGGCTCGGCCTCCGTACAAGGCACATGGGGGGCTCGAAGGGCTCTCACCTGATCGTCGACAATCCTCAGCTTCTCCAGGCCCTCAAGGGCCGCATGATCTATTTCGGCACTGCCGATGGCCGGGTCAATCTCGTCTACCCATTTTTCGGCCATGTGCTGGTGGGCTCCACCGACATTCCCGTGGCGGACCCGGATGAGGCCTTCTGTAGCGCACAGGAAGCGGAATATCTGCTGGCCATCGTTGGGGAGATTTTCCCCCGCATCAAGCTGGACGCCGCGCAGATCCTGCTCAGCTATTGCGGTGTGCGCCCCCTGCCCCGCTCCGACGGCCAAGAGATCGGCACAGTCAGCCGGGACCACGCCATCGCGCGCGACCCAATTGCTGGAATGAAGCACCCGGTGCTTTCGCTGATCGGCGGCAAGTGGACGACCTTCCGGGCCTTCTCCGCACAGGCAACGGATGACGTGCTGCAGCTTCTCGGAAGGCCGCGGCTGACATCGACGGAGGATTTGCCCATCGGTGGCGGCCGCGGTTATCCTGCCACGCTGGAAGCGCAGCGCATCTGGGAGCTACGGCTGACGGCAGCCAATGGCGTCTCACCCCAACGCGCGCAGGTGCTGCTGGAGCGCTACGGCACGGCCGCCGAAAAGGTGGCGCGCTTCATTGGAGCCGAACCCGAGGCGATGCTGGCAACACTGCCGGGCTATTCAAGCGCTGAGATCAGCTATCTCTGCCATGAGGAGCCCGTGCGCCGCCTCTCTGACCTTCTGTTCCGCCGCACGACCATGGCCATGGAAGGGTTTCTGAGCCCTGCCGCCATCAATGAAGTTGCGGCCATCGCAGTGTCGCGCATGGGCTGGAGTGATGAGCGGATGCGCCAGGAGATCGCCCACGCTATGGCCGCACTCAACCATCGCCTGCCGCAATGCAGCGCCGTGCACTAACTTATCATCACCTGCAGGAGAAACAGAGGATCATGCCGATCAACATTTCCCCCACCGGACTTGCCCGTGACCTTCAGAGCCGCGCCGACAGCGGCAAGCCCATCCGCATTGGGCTTGTCGGCTCAGGAGAGATGGGAACCGACATCGTCACTCGCGTTGCACATATGCCTGGTATCGAAGTTGGCGCCATTTCGGAACTTCGCCTGCCAGCTGCCGGCAAGGCCGTCGACATTGCCTATCGCGAACAGGGCCGTTGGACCGAAGCAAGATCCGCTGACGAGCTCAACACCGCTATGGAGCAAGGCCGGATTGCGGTGACGGACAATGTGGACCTCCTCATCAATTCGGGCCTCATCGACGTGGTCATTGATGCCACCGGCGTTCCCGCCGTCGGCGCCGAGATCGGACTGCGCGCCATGGAACACGGCAAGCATCTGGTGATGATGAACGTAGAGGCGGACGTTACCATCGGCGCCTATCTCAAGAGCGAGGCGGACCGTCTTGGCGTCATATATTCGCTGGGGGCGGGTGACGAGCCTTCCTCCTGCATGGAGCTGATCGAGTTCGTCTCCGCCATGGGCCACCCGATCGTGGCTGCTGGCAAGGGGAAGAACAATCCACTCAATATCGATGCCGTTCCCGATGACTATGCCGAGGAGGCCAGGCGCCGGAACATGAACGTGCGCATGCTGGTCGAATTCGTTGATGGCTCCAAGACCATGGTGGAGATGGCGGCGATTGCCAATGCCACGGGGCTGGTGCCCGATTGCCCCGGCATGCATGGCCCTGCCGCAACGCTAGATACGCTGTCCAAAGTGCTGGTGCCGGAAAAGGATGGGGGCGTTCTTTCACGCAGCGGCGTGGTCGACTATTCGGTTGGCAAGGGCGTTGCACCCGGCGTGTTCGTCATCGCGGAAATGTCTCATCCGCGAGTGCGTGAACGGATGGAGGATCTGAAGATGGGCCATGGCCCCTATTTCACCTTCCACCGGCCCTATCACCTCACATCGCTCGAAGTGCCGCTCACCTGCGCACGGGCCGTGCTTTACGGCAAGGCCGACATGGTGCCGCTCTCACGCCCCGTCGCAGAGGTCTGCGCGGTGGCAAAAAGGGATATGAAGCCTGGCGATACACTTGATGCGATCGGCGAATATTGCTACCGCGCCTGGATCATGACGGTTGAGGATGCGCGCGAAGCGGCGGCCATACCCTGTGGCCTTCTCCATGGAGCGGTGGTGACGAAGCCGATCGCCAAGGGCGCGCTGATCACCACCGCCAATGCTGCCGTGCCGGCCGATTCGAAGATCGCCGCTTTACGCGCCCGGCAGGACCGCCTCGTGCATGGCAGTTGAAGGAGCGCCGATCGCAGGCGCTCAGGCAGAGCGTTCCAGGCTGGCCTTATGCTGGCAGCACCTCAATTTCATAGAGGTGAGGCCAGCATTTGCCCGTGACAAGCAGGCGGCCGCTCCGATCGTCATAGGCGATACCGTTCAGTACCAGCGGATAGACCAGAACCTGTGGCTCAGGGTTGAGGCCGGCAAGATTGATCCAGCCTATCACCCGCCCGGTTGCGGGGTCGATCTGGACAATAAATTCGGTCTGCCAGACATTGGCGTAGAGAACGCCATTGGCATATTCGAGCTCATTGAGGAAACCCACAGGCCCCGTCTCATCTGATACGTAAATCGTCTTAACGATTTCGAAGCTTGTGGGATTGCGAAAGCTGATCGCCGAGGAACCGTTGCTGGTGATGAGGCTGCTGCCGTCCTGGGTCATTCCCCAACCCTGTGCCTCGCAGCGGCCCTGGCCCGTGCGTGCGAAGCTTTTAAGGTCGTAGGTGAAGCGGACATTCTCGATGTAGGTGAGTTGGTGAATGACACCGTCAAGGACGGCAATTCCCTCACCGAACAAATCCCGTTGAAGAGCGATCTCGTTCAGCTGCCGGCCGCTCGCGGGATCCCAGTGGAGAAGCCGCGACTGACCGTAAAGGCCGGTGCCCTCGATGATGGCACCGTCGACCATCACGAGCCCTTCGGTATAGGACGTGCGGTCATGCGGAAAAGTGTTCGTGATCTTGTATCCATGTACCGGAATGGCATGTTGATCGAGAACACGGCGGCGCGTGAGTTCGACATGGGCTCTGAAGGGCGCTGTATTGTCCGCCAGTGCCGCGCCTGAACCTCCCCTTGCCATCAAGGCAGTGGCAAGACCTGCGCCAAGGAGTTTCCGGCGGCTTATGGATTTCGCTGAGGGAATTTTCATGCGGCTTCCTCACCCATTTCAATCACATGCTGCGGCGCGCGGCCGATCACCCGATTGCCAGATAGTCGAGTTCAATGAAGTCCGCGACCTCCGGAATCCAGCGCGTTTGCACGAATGCCACATGGTCGGGATGCTCATTGTAGAACTGGTAGGCGGCCTGATCTGCGAATTCCATGGAGAGGCCAAAGCTGTATTTGTTCTTGAGCCCGACCTGCTTCAGGATCTCGAAATTTTCTACCCCGCGAATACCCCTCAACTTGCCGATCGCACTCATGAAATCAGCTTCCTGAGCGGAACCCTCCGGGTGCCGAAGACGGAATGCGACCGTGTGCCTGATCATGGTTCCCCCCACTGGTTGGACTGGCGTTGCTCTTTGCCGGCCGAAACTCCCAAAGTGTCACGCCGGCAGCGGATTGCGCTCAACGAATTCTTCCTGGTGCCAATAGGGGTAGATCTTGGTGGTGGCACTTGCCTGATCGAGTTTTGCAATCTGCTCTTTCGTCAGTGCCCAGCCGATGGTGCCGAGATTTTCCTTCAACTGGGCTTCGTTGCGGGCGCCCACGATGATGTTCGCCACGGTCGGCCGGTGCAGCAGCCAGTTGAGGGCGATCTGCGGAATGGACTTTCCCGTCTCGGCGGCAATTTCATCCATCGCGTCCACCACCCGATACAGAAGCTCGTCCGGCACCGGCGGCCCATTTTCAGCGGTCTTGTGGAGGCGGCTGATGGCGGGAAGAGGCACCCCGCGCCTCAGCTTTCCGGTGAGACGCCCCCAGCCCAGGGGACTCCAGACAACAGCCGAGACGCCCTGATCGAGGCCCAGCGGCATCAATTCCCACTCATAGTGACGCCCGATCAGGGAATAATAGGCCTGGTGGGCGACGTGGCGGACGAGGCCATATTTCTCGGAAACGGCAAGTGACTTCATGAGATGCCAGCCGGAAAAATTGGAGCACCCCGTATAGCGGATCTTGCCTGCCGTCACGAGATCGTCCAGCGTTCCCATGACTTCTTCCATCGGGGTCATGGCATCGAAACCATGGAGCTGGAAAAGGTCGATATGGTCGGTGCCGAGGCGCTTGAGCGAACCGTTCACCGCCTCGATGAGATGCGCCCGTGACGAACCCACATCGTTGCGTGCGTCGCTGAAACGGAATGTGGCCTTGGTCGAGATGATCACCTGGCTGCGACGGCCCTTGATTGCGGCGCCGAGCACTTCTTCTGCGAGGCCCTTCGAATAGACATCGGCGGAATCGAACATCGTCAGCCCATGATCGAGGCAGATGTCGATGAGCCGGGAGGCGCCCTTGGCATCCGTATCGCCCCAGGCCTTGAAGAAGTCGGTGCCGCCGCCGAAAGTACCCGTACCGAAACTCAGCACGGGAACAGTGAAGCCTGAACGTCCAAGTTGCCGGTATTCCATTTTGGGGGAGCCTCTTCCTGATGCTGCGTCTGCCTGGTGTTGGGAAAGAGCCTTATAAGAGCAGTCGCGCAGAATTGCCACGCCGTCAGCAAATGCCCCTTGCGCATATGCTTCGGAGTTTCTCCGGCGATTGGGAGGCCGCCTTGCCGCTGCGCCTTCGCGCAGGCATGGAAAACGCAGCTTTCTTCAGCTAACGAGTGGCCCGGAACAAAGGACGAGATGAAATAGGTGAGGACGATTGAGAAGGTGAGAGAGCCTGCTGTAGAAGTTTCAGCAGTGTCACGCCGCTTTGGTGACGTGAGCGTGCTGCAGGACGTCTCGTTCAGTATCTATCCTGGCGAAGTCGTGGCACTGATCGGGCCATCGGGCTGCGGTAAGTCTTCACTGCTGCGCATCATCTCGGGGATCGATGGCGATCACAGCGGGTCGGTGCGGCTGTTCGGGAAGATGGTTGCTGACGGCCAATCCCTGGTCGAACCCGAACACCGCCATGTGGGCTACATGCTGCAAGACTATGCGCTGTTTCCGCATCTGAGCGTGGAGGACAACATCCGCTTCGGAATCAGGAAGCTTCCCCCCTCCGAAGTGGCGAATCGTCTTGACCGGATCATCGAGCGCCTGAAGCTTCAGCATTTGCGTTTCAAGTTTCCACATATGTTGTCAGGCGGGGAGCAGCAGCGCGTGGCGCTGGCGCGGGCACTGACTCCGGAGCCTCCCATCCTGGTCATGGATGAGCCTTTCTCTAATCTCGACCGCAGGCTGGCTGACAGCATTCGGCTTGAAACATTGGCGATCCTCCGCGAACTGGGAACCACGACGATTCTCGTGACTCATGATCCGGAGGAGGCTCTCGCCTCCAGCGACCGCATCATCTTGATGCGGGAGGGACGCGTCCTGCAGGTGGGCACTCCCTATGAGCTCTATTATCACCCCACGACGCGCTACACGGCCGAATACTTCAGTGCATACAACAAGATCGCCGGACGCTACCGCGGCGGATCCTGTGTGACCGCGCTGGGTGTTTTTCCCGCGGCCTTCGAGTCGGCCGAGGACAGTGCGGTGACCGTCTACCTGCGGCCGCAGTCCATTGCAGTTTCGAAGGACGGGGACGGCCTGCCGGCCCAGATCCTGAGCCGGAGTTTCCGGGGTGAAGGAGAGGTTCTGCTGGTGCGGCTAAGGGACAGTTCCGTCGAACTGTCGGTGCACATCCCCTTTCTTCTTCCGCCCGATGTAGAGCGGGTCAGCCTTGCTGTTCCATCCTTAGGTGTGCTGGCCTTTCCAGATTAACGAATTGTAATGTTGACGCTTTCGGGCGCCTGAACGCACGTCGGAAAATAGTTGACAAATGCGCTCGGTTAATTAGTTGACTACGCCACTCGGATTTCGAGGCTTGCAACGAAAGGACCACATCTCATGCGACACCTCGCTACCCTCATGCTCTCGCTTACGGTGTTTGGCACTGCCCAGGCCACTGCGGCAGAAGTGAACATCTACACGACCCGTGAGCCAAAGCTGGTGCAACCGCTGCTCGAAGCCTACAGCAAATCGACGGGTACCAAGATTAATGTCGTGTTCCTGAAAGATGGCATGGCCGAGCGGATTGCGGCAGAGGGTGCAAGCTCACCTGCAGACATCATGATGGCGGTCGATGCCGGCAATCTGATCGATCTGGTGGACAAAGGTTTAACGCAGCCCGTTCAGTCCAAGGTACTGAAATCTGCCATCCCGGCGGAGCTCCGTGCCGCGGATGACCAGTGGTTCGGATTGTCCTGGCGGGCCCGCGTGATCTATGCGGCAAAAGACCTTGATATCGAGACAATCCATTATGAAGATCTGGCAGACCCCAAATACAAGGGGCAGGTTTGCATAAGGTCAGGCCAGCACCCCTACAACACGGCGCTGACGGCGGCCTATATCAGCCATCATGGCGAGGAAGACACTGCCAAATGGCTTACGGGCCTTCGAGACAATCTGGCAAGAAAGCCCGGCGGTGGTGACCGTGACGTGGCGAAGGACATCGTCGGCGGCATCTGCAAGATCGGTCTCGCGAACTCCTATTATGTGGGGCTGATGCGCTCAGGTAGCGGCGGCCCGGAGCAGCGCCCCTGGGGCGATGGCATCAATGTGAAGCTGCCCACCTTCACGAATGGGGGCACCCATGTGAATATCAACGGCGTGGTTCTCGCCAAGAATGCGCCTAACAGGGACGAGGCCGTGAAGCTGATGGAATTCCTGGTATCTGATGAGGCCCAGAAAATCTATGCTGGGGCCAACTACGAATATCCGGTGAAGAAGGGTGTTGCGGTCGATCCGATCATTGCTTCCTTTGGGGAAGTGACCATCGACAACTTGCCGCTGGCGGAGATCGTGAAGAACCGCAAGGCAGCAACGGAGCTGATTGATAAAGTAGGCTTCGACAACTGAGTCTTGATCGCGTGCCGCTTTCACAAGCATTGACTCTGGGCTGGCGGCCTCGCCGGCCCCGAAGCATTTGGGTGCTACTTTCGGTAGGCATCGCCCTGCTTGCCGCGGCGCCTGTCCTGGCAATCATTTGCATTGCTCTGCAAGGCAACGGTGAGGTGCTTGGCCATCTGATGGCCACTGTTCTTCCCGTGGCGCTTCGGAACTCGGCCGTTCTACTGGCGGGTGTTGGAAGCCTGGTCATCCTGATGGGCACGGGTGCCGCCTGGCTGGTGACCGCACATGATTTTCCTTGGCGGCGGATGGTCAGCTGGGCGCTGCTTCTGCCTCTAGCCTTTCCGACTTATATCATCGCCTATGCCTATTTAGATCTCTTGCATCCCATCGGGCCGATTCAATCGGCGATCAGATATGTGCTCGGCTATGAGAGCCCGCAGCAATTGCGGCTGCCCGACATCCGTTCGATTGCGGGCTGCATATTCCTCTTGTCCTTCGTACTCTACCCCTATGTCTATGTTACCACGCGGGCCATGTTTCTGATGCAAGCGGCAAGCTTCATCGATGTCTCCCGGACTTTGGGCGTGAGCCGCAAGGCCGTGTTCTGGTGCGTGGCCCTGCCGCTGGCACGCCCAGCCATTGCCGTCGGCGCTGGACTGGCATTGATGGAAACCCTCAATGATATCGGAGCGTCGGAATTCCTCGGCGTGCGCACAGTAACCGTTTCGATCTACAGCACCTGGATCAATCGGACCGACCTTCCGGGGGCGGCACAGATTGCACTGTTCATGCTGGTTTTCGTGACAGCGCTTTTGGGGATTGAACGGTGGGGGAGGCAGAACCAGCGTTATTCGAACTCAACACTCCGGCACGCCCCGCTGCTGCCGCGGCGCCTGCCGCTTGTTCAAGGCCTCCTCGCACTCTGCCTGTGCCTCATTCCCATTGTCATCGGGTTTCTCGCACCATTGTCCTATTTGATCATGGCTGCCGCGAAGCGCGTCCAGTTTGATGGAGTCTCGTGGAGCTATGTGGCGTCTGTCGTCAACACCATCAGCTTTGCCCTGGTGGCAACGCTGATCACGCTTCTCGCAGGGTTGATCGTCACCTATGCAGGGCGCGTGAGGCCCGGCCCCATCCCCAAATTCTGTCTGCGGAGTGCAGCCCTGGGATATGCCATGCCGGGAACGGTCGTGGCAATTGGCGTTCTGTTTCCGCTTGCCGCACTAGACCAGTGGATCGACGCAGCTTCAACGGCGCTGTTCGGACGGGGGCCGGGTCTTCTTCTCATCGGGTCGGGCGCGGCCCTCATCTATGCTTACGCCGTTCGCTTTCTCGCAATCCCCGTCGGCAGCATCGAGTCAGGTTTGAGCCGCATCTCAGGCTCCCTCGACAGCGCCGCACGAAACCTGGGGGAAACGGCAGGGGGAACGCTGCGCCACATTCATTTGCCCATTCTGAAGCCGGCACTGGCCGCGGCTGGCGTTCTGCTGTTCGTGGATTGCGTGAAGGAGTTGCCGGCCACATTGCTGTTGCGGCCTCTCAATTTCGAGACACTGGCCACAGCCCTCTATGCCGAAGCGGCGCGCGGCACCTATGAGGATGGATCGCTCTATGCGCTGACAATCGTGCTGATCGGCATCGCGCCGCTGGTGCTTCTCTCGAAGATGGGCTTGCCGGAGTTACCTTCAGCAAGCCCCCACATCGCAATGCCTGATCTGCCGGTTCAGGCCGCCAGAACGGGATAATCGGTATATCCCGCCTCGGTGCCGCCGAAGAAGGAAGCGGGATTTGGCTCATTCAAAGGAGCGCCGTTCTTGAGCCGGATGACCAAATCCGGATTGGCAAGCGCCAGCTTTCCCACGGGCACCAGTTCCGCCAGCCCCTCCTTTACGTCACGCGCCAGCGCCTCACGCGGAGCGCCTGGACGGTTGACCAAAAGCGGATGTTTCCATGCGGCCCTCAGATCACGCAGCAGATCTTCATTGCCCGTATGGAGTATGTGCAGATAGGCGAGGTTCAGCTTGTTGAGCTCGGCTACGAGATATCGATAGAGCTGAGGAGCTTCCTGGCCTTCATCAAGACCGCCTGAATTGCCCAGGGGCGACAGCCGGATTCCGGTGCGGTCGGCACCGATTTCGACGGCGACCGCCGCGGCGACTTCCAATGCGAAGCGGGCGCGGTTTTCGATCGAGCCGCCATATTCATCGGATCTGGTGTTGGCATTGGGCGCCAGGAACTGCTGGATCAGATAGCCATTGGCGCCGTGGATCTCGACTCCGTCAGCACCGGCCTCAATGGCTCGGCGCGCAGCATAGGCAAAGTCCTTGACCGTCTGCTTCACCTCAGCCGTGGTGAGGGCACGAGGCTCCGGCGTCTTCTGCATGCCCGTGGGGGTGAACATGGGCTGATCTGCGGAAATGGCTGACGGTGCGACTGGCTGACGGTGATGGGGCGTATTGTCCGGATGAGAGATTCGTCCGGCATGCATGACCTGGATATAGAGATGGCCACCAGCCTTATGCACCGCCTCGGTGACCTTCTTCCAACCCTTCACATGGGCGTCCGTATAGATACCGGGGGTAGTGGTATATCCCTGACCGTCTTCTGACGGTTGGGTGCCTTCCGCGATCAGCAGCCCGAGAGAGGCTCGCTGGGCATAGTATTCGGGGGCCGAATCGCCCGGCGTGCCATCTGGCTTCGCGCGGCTGCGCGTCATCGGCGCCATGGCAAGGCGATGGTTGAGGCTCAGCTTTCCGACCTTAACCGGGCTCCAGAGCGTGTTCATGAAAGACCTCTCGTCAGTGTTGGTTCGAGTTTGCCATTTGTGACCTCGTCACAGAATGTTGCCTGCGAGAGATAGGTGGCGATAAACTGTAATTCAAGATGGTACATTTATGGGGTTAGCGGAATCCAGAAGCCAGCCTGCGCGATAGTTAGGCTGCAGCGCTTCGAGGGAACGGAAATCCATGAACAGCGCCGCAAGAGGCTAAGCCAAAGGATGGAATTCGCCATGCGTCGGATCGCAGCCACGGCATTCCACACCAGCAGCGCGCCACTTGGGTGACGGATCAAGCGGAAAGACCCGCCGCTGCGCCGCCTGTAGCTTGACCGGCAAGCCCGGTATGTGCAATTTCGGCGGCAACATAAGTAAGAGAGACTCCCGATGAAACCTGCATATCTCACCCGCCGCTCTGTTCTTGCGGCAGCGGGCTTTTTTGCGGCCTGGCAGATTGGCGGGGGCAAGGTCCTGGCCGAGATGGTTGAGGACATTTCCGATATGAAGCCGGGGCAATACACTTGGCATCCGGAGCGCTCACCGGATGGCCCGGTGGCGATAATCGTTTCAATCCCCGACCAACGCGTCTTTGTTTACCGGAACGGCATCCGTATTGCGGTCTCGACCTGTTCCACGGGCAAGCCCGGTCATGCGACGCCCACGGGGGTGTTCACCATCCTCCAGAAGGACAAGGACCACCATTCCTCGCTTTATGACGATGCCTCCATGCCGAACATGAACCGGCTGACATGGTCGGGCATCGCGTTGCATGCAGGGAATCTTCCGGGTTATCCGGCATCTCATGGTTGCGTGCGCCTGCCGCTGGAATTCTCGCAGCTGCTGTTCACGGTCACACATGTGGGCACCGCCGTCATCATCGCCGATGCACATTCCGACCCGGTGGATATCGACCACCCGGGACTGGTGCTAACGGGTGACGCCGAACAGGACATCGACAATGCTGAGGCCAAGCTCAAGAATGCCAAGGCGAATGATCCCGATGACGGGGACGCCGTGGCCGTTTCGGTGATCGTCAGCAGCGCCGACAAGACCATTACCATTATGCAAAATGGCAATACGGTCATCTCGGGTACTGCCACAATCACTCCCGTTGACCAGCCTCTTGGCCAGCATGTTTTCATCCTCAGCAATGCCGGAGGTGGGGGGCTGAAATGGCATGCGGTCGCCCATGGCGAAACCGAATCGGTGGATACCTCAGTCGTCGACCGCATTCGTGCGGAACCCAATGTGGTGAATGCCATGACGGAGCGCATGCATATCGGGCTCCTGCTGGTGACAACCGACCTTCCTTCCACGCCCGACACCCAATCAGGCAAGGATTTCGTGATCCTCAACCAGGACGAAACGTCCTAGCCCCGTTTGACAACTGGCCTTAGCCCATCGATGAAAATGTCGAGCAACCTCAATACCTGCTCCTTCCAGCCGGTTTCCGGCTGCCGGGCATAGCAAAAGGCAAAAATTGCCTGTAGCAGATCCTCAGGTCTGATGTTGGGCCGCAGCTCGCCTGCTTCAGCGGCGGGCGCAATCAGACCGTCAACGGCTTCCGAAACCCTGGCGGAGAGTTCGGCGTACATTGCCTTGGATGCATCCGTAACGGCCACCGAAAGTGCGCCGAGAAGTCCGCGCTTCGTGGCAACCAATTCGACATAGGCATGCATCCAGTCACGCAGTGCCTCCAGCGCATCATTGCGCTCCCGCAATTCCGCCGCCAGCCGGATGAGTTGTTCGACCTCATGACGGTAGACGGCCTGGAACAGATCCTCACGCGTGGGGAAGTGACGGTAGAGCGTGCCGATACCGACGCCCGCGCGCCTGGCCACCGCCTCAAGGCTCGCGTCGGGTCCACCCGAACCCAGCACATCCTTTGCGGCATCAATCAGCTTCTGGCGGTTTTCCGCTGCGTCAGAACGAGGCTTGCGGTGGCCGGGTTTCACGAACCGAAAATCTCCCCTTGATAAACGGAGGCACCCTCCGTATATTAGCCACACCAACGCAAATGGTGCCAGACATCTCTTTCGAACTTCAGGACTAACCCTGTCGTTGCACGGCACCAGCCGGCAGTCGACCAAAAACTTCGACCACATTCAGCGTAAACCTCATGGAGGACGAATGTCCTATTCCATCAACCTAACCGTCAATGATCGGTCCTGTAAGGTTACACTCGATGACCCACGGGTTACACTTCTGGACCTGCTGCGCGAAAGGCTTCAGCTCTCGGGAACAAAGAAGGGTTGCGATCGCGGGCAATGCGGGGCTTGCACCGTTCTAGTCGATAACCGCCGAATCAATTCCTGCCTCACACTCGCCGTCACCCTTGATGGCGCGTCCATAACGACGATCGAAGGACTGGCGCGGGAGGGCGAGCTCCATCCTGTGCAAGAGGCATTCCTGGCGCATGACGGGTTACAATGCGGCTACTGCACGCCGGGCCAGATCATGAGCGCAGTAGGCCTCATTGCGGAAGGCCAGGCGGGCGACGACCGGGAACGCATTCGCGAGGGAATGAGCGGCAATCTCTGCCGCTGCTCGGCCTATGTAGGCATCACCGAGGCCGTTTGCGACGCCACGCGCCGCATGAATGCGGCGACAGACACCGAAAGGAAGTCAGCATGAAGAGTTTTGAATATACGCGTGCCTCCTCCGTCAGCGAGGCCGTGGCGGCCTGGCAGCCTGGCTCCGCTTTTCTAGCAGGTGGCACCAATCTGCTCGACCTGATGAAGACCGGTGCCAAGGAACCAGGCCAGCTCATCGACATCAGCCGCCTTGCAGAACTGGATCGCATCGAACTGATGGGGGATGGCGCATTGCGCATTGGCGCCCTGATGAAAAACAGTGATCTGGCAAGCGACCCCCATGTGACAGATTCTTTACCCCTCATCGCCGAGGCTCTGCTTTCCGGTGCATCAGGACAAATCCGAAATGCGGCCACGGTCGCTGGCAATCTTCTGCAGCACACACGTTGCGCCTATTTTCAGGATCCATTCAGCCCCTGCAACCGCCGCACCCCCGGCAGCGGCTGCGCAGCACGCGATGGTGTAAATGAAAACCTCGCCATATTGGGCTGGAGCGAAGACTGCATCGCAACCAACCCATCTGACTTTGCCGTGGCGCTTGCCGCACTTGATGCCAGCGTGGAAGTGCGCGGGCCCCATACCGTGCGCATCATTCCCGTGGACAGGTTCTATTCCTTGCCCGGGGACACGCCCGAACGCGAAACTGTGCTGGAACCAGGTGAGCTGGTGACCGCAATTACAGTACCTGCCGCATCCGCTGCCTTCAGTCGGCATTCGCGCTACCTGAAGGTTCGTGAGCGCACTTCCTTTGCCTTTGCGCTCGTTTCCGCAGCGGCTGCGCTGACACTTGAGAATGGAAAGATCACTGGCGCACGCCTTGCGCTCGGCTCTGTTGCTGCCATGCCCTGGCGAAGAGCAGAAGCCGAAGCCGCCCTCATCGGCCAGGTGCCCGGTCAGGATGCTTTCGCGCGAGCCGCCACCATGCTGCTGAAGGAGGCGAGGCCATCCGGCGACAATGCCTACAAGATCGACCTCGCTGGCCGCACGATCATCCGTGCACTGGCGATTGCCGCAGCCGGAACCCCTGACCGGGTCCCCGCCCTTCCTGCCTCACCCTTCGGAGCGCTCGCCCATGTCTGAGACCATTCCCTTCCCGCAGCGATTTGGCTCCAATTCCGGCCAGTCCTTTACACGCCGTGATGGCATTGCCAAAGTGACGGGTGCTGCCACTTTTGCCGCGGACAACAATCCTCAAGGCCTTCTCCACGCCGTCACCGTTCCTGCCACGGTTGCGCGGGGCAAGGTTACCCACCTCGATAGCACCGCGGCGATGGCACACCCAGGCATTGCCGCCGTGATCACACCGGACAACCGGCCACCGCTTTCAGGTGACCCGGATTCGAAGAACTTCATGTTCTCCTTCCGCTTCGAGGCACTGCAGAGCCGTGAGGTGCGCTATGCGAACCAGCCCATCGCGCTGGTGCTGGGCCAAAGCATCGAGGCTGCACGTCAAGGTGCGCGACTGCTGAACCCGCGCTATGAAGCGCTTCCACCGCGGATTGGGCTTGATGGCGCCACTCCCTACAAATTGGAGACGGGCGCGTTTGGCATGAGGGCCCTGACGGTCCATGGCGATGTGGAAGCGGGTCATGCTGCTGCCATTGCCGCAGTCGACGTAACTTATGAAACGCCTGAGCACTATCACAATGCGATGGAAACGCACGCCATCGTCGCGGAATGGGATGGCGACCAGCTGACCATCGATATGCCGAACCAGGCTATCGTTCCCTCCTGCGCGATGTTTGCCCATTACTTCGGCATTGCGCCGGAGAATGTGCTGATCCGAAGCCCTTATCTTGGCGGCGGCTTTGGATCGAAAGCAATCATCAACGGTGCGCAGATACTGACGATCCTCGCTGCCCGCATGATGTGCCGTCCTGTGAAGCTGATGCTGCCGCGCGACGAGATGTTTGGTCCCACAGGTCACCGCGGCGCAACCCGCCAGAGGATCCGCATCGGAATTGATAAGGATGCGCGGATGACAGTGCTCGATCATGAGGCACTGGCCACGACCTCAACCTTTGACGACTTCGTCGAACCCGCAGCCAATGCCTCGCAGGGAATTTATGCAGCGGGAGCCTTGCGCTCTTCTCACTATGGCGTGCGCATCGACACGGGAACACCAGGTCCTGTCCGCGCGCCGGGGGAAGCTCCGGGTTCGGCGGCGCTTGAATGCGCCATGGACGAAATGGCAGAGAAAGCGGGGCTTGATCCACTCACTTTTCGTTTGAAGAACTATGCCGAAACGGAGCCGGGCACGGGCAAGCCGTATTCATCCAAGGCCCTGCGCGAATGCTATGAACGTGGTGCTGAACGCTTCGGCTGGTCGAGCAGGCCCTTGCGGCCACGGGAAATGCGTGACGAGAGTGGTTTCCTCACCGGCTGGGGCATGGGCACGGCGGCGTTCCCTGCCCCCATGTTCGCGGCGAAGGCACGTGCCGTGCTCCGTCCCGACGGCACTGGCCAGGTGGAGACCGCCGGCGCCGACATGGGCCAGGGCGCATGGACGGCGCTTGCCCAGATTGCTGCAGACAGTCTTGGCCTGCCCCTCGACAAGGTGGATTTCCACTCGGGGCGTTCCGACCTTCCGGACGGCGGCATCGCCGGGGGCTCAGGCCACACAGCCACAGCGGGCAGCGCACTTCATGCGGCAGGTGAAGATGCGGTGAGGCGTCTAGCGGAAGTTGCCACGGCCGATCCGGCATCACCATTGTTCGGTGCAGGCAATGCGGGCGTAATCGCGTCAGGAGGGAGACTCCACGTTCGCGGTGACGAGAGCCGAAGCGAATCCTATCAGGACATCATTGCGCGGAACGGTGGAGTTCAGATTGAGGGGAACGGCAGCGGTGCTCGCAATTCCGAAGCCGCCGCGCAGCATGCGATGTATTCGCATGGCGCTGTCTTTGCGGAAGTGAAGATCGATCCCGACCTGTTCCAAATGCGGGTGACGCGCCTCGTCGGTGCTTTCGCGGCAGGACGGATCATCAACCCGATGCTGGCAGAGAGCCAACTTCTGGGCGGCATGATCTGGGGCATGTCTTTCGCGTTGCATGAGGAGGCGAAATACGATCTCCGGACTGGGCGCATCATGAACGCCGATCTCGCCGGATACCATGTGCCAGTGAATGCCGACGTCACGGGGCTTGAGGTGATCACCGTGCACGAGAATGACCCTTATGTGAACGCTCTTGGCATCAAGGGTGTGGGCGAAATCGGGATAACCGGAACTGTGGGCGCCATCGCCAACGCCATCTGGCATGCGACGGGCATTCGCGTGAGGCGCTTTCCGATCCGAATCCGGGACCTTCTGCCAGCCGCTTGAGAAATTGCGCTAGCACTAGCTATGGAGCCCCGGTGCTTCATGGCCGGTGCTCGCCACATATTCTGTATAGCCGCCACCATATTGGTGAATGCCTTCTGGCGTGAGTTCCAACACGCGGTTCGAAAGCGCCGCTAGGAAATGCCGGTCGTGCGACACAAACAGCATGGTTCCCTCATATTCAGAAAGCGCCTTGATCAGCATTTCCTTGGTCAGCAGGTCGAGATGGTTGGTCGGTTCGTCCAGCACCAGGAAATTGGGCGGGTCATACAGCATCCGCGCCATCACCAGACGTGCCTTCTCACCGCCTGAGAGCACACGGCATTTCTTCTCGACGTCATCTCCAGAGAAACCGAAACAACCGGCGAGAGCGCGCAGCGAGCCCTGGCCCGCCTGCGGAAAGGCGGCTTCAAGAGACTGGAAGACGGTGTGCTCGCCATCCAAGAGTTCCATGGCGTGCTGCGCGAAATACCCGAGCTTCACGCTGCCGCCAATGTTGACGCGGCCCTCATCAGGCTCGGTGGTTCCAGTGACCAGCTTCAACAGCGTGGATTTGCCCGCGCCATTGATGCCCATCACACACCAGCGTTCCCTGCGGCGCACCTGGAAGTCGAGACCTTCATAGATGCTGCGACTGCCATAGCGCTTGTGCACATTGCGAAGTGACGCCACGTCTTCCCCAGAGCGGGGCGCTGATGGAAAGTCGAACAGAACGGTCTGGCGCCGCTTGGGCGGCTCCACGCGGTCGATTTTCTCCAACTTCTTCACGCGACTCTGGACCTGTGCGGCGTGCGATGCGCGGGCCTTGAAGCGCTCAATGAACTTGATCTCCTTGGCCAGCATCGACTGCTGGCGTTCGAACCGCGCCTGCTGCTGACGCTCATTCAGGGCGCGCTGCTGCTCATAGAATTCATAGTCGCCCGAATAGCTGGTGAGTTCGCCGCCATCGATCTCCACAATCTTGGAAACGATCCGGTTCATGAATTCTCGGTCATGCGAAGTCATGATCAGCATGCCATCATAATTCTTTAGAAACTGCTCGAGCCAGATGAGACTTTCGAGATCGAGATGATTGCTGGGCTCGTCCAGCAACATGGCATCGGGCTTCATCAGGAGAATGCGGGCAAGCGCAACGCGCATCTTCCATCCGCCCGAGAGTGCGCCGACGTCACCATCCATCATCTCCTGGCTGAAGCTGAGGCCGGCCAACACTTCGCGCGCGCGGCTGTCCAGTGCATAACCATCAAGCTCCTCGAACTGGGCCTGCACCTCCCCATATCGCTCGATAAGCTGGTCCATCTCCTCGGCACGATCAGGATCTGACATGGCCGCTTCAAGTAGCTTCAATTCGGCTGCCACAGAGCTGACGGGGCCTGCACTGTCCATCACTTCCGACACGGCACTGCGGCCGCTCATCTCGCCCACGTCCTGGCTGAAATAGCCGATGGAGATTCCGCGATCGACGGAGACTTGGCCCTCGTCAGGTTCCTCTTGCCCGGTGATCATCCGGAACAGCGTTGTCTTTCCTGAGCCATTGGGACCGACGAGCCCAACTTTTTCACCCCGGTGCAAGGCTGCGGACGCCTCAATGAAGAGGATCTGGTGGCCGTTCTGCTTGCTGACGCTTTCGATACGAATCATGTGCCTCTGGAACCCGGGATACCAAACCTGGCGCAGCCCATAAGCCATGAACCCTGCCAGTGGAAGGGCAAGGGCTCGACGGAATAGGCGTATTGCGAGAAGCGGGCCTAGCCCCGTGCCACGGCTTCAACGTGCCGGTCGAAATCGGGCGTGGCCATCAGGGCCTTGCAGCGCTCGAAACGGTTGAGGGAATAGACCCAAAAATCATCGACGGGGTTCTTGTTGGCGTGCTGGATGAGACCCCAGAGCGTCCACAGAAGGTCGCACATCGCCTTGTAGATAACGATGCGGCCCCTGTCGAAGGGTGAGGGCACACCGCCGAAATAGGCGGCGATCATCTCTTCCTCCTGCTGCGGCGAGAACGCGCCTTCTATCGCCAGGTCGCCCAGATCCCACATGGGATCATTCATGCCGGAGTATTCCCAGTCGACCAGCCACATGCGGCTGCCCGTATCGAGGAAGTTCTCGCAGAGTGGATCGCAGTGGCAGGCGGTTAGCGGAAGCGGATTGGTGTCAAGGGCCGCGCGCACGGCGGCAGCTTCACGCACCACATCATGGTAGCCTTCGGGCAAGTCGATGTCTTTGGTGGTGAGCACCTTCAGATAGTCATCGATCATGCTGAAGAGCTCGAATCGGAAATTGAATGTGGCACCCGAGTTGTGCAAGCGGCGGAAGACTTCGCCCGCGCGCGCTGGTGCACCGCGGATCGATTTGAACTTCGCGGGTGACATGGTGACAGCGTCTTCCAGGAAACGTGTGACCATCACACCTGTTGCAGGATCCGCATGGAGCACGTCCGGGCTGACGCCTGAATTCGCAGCTTCAACTGCAGCCTGGGCTTCATTGGTGCGGTTGATGTATTCCTCCGTGCCCTTACCCGGGAAGCGCAGTACATAATTGTCCTTACCGTCACTCACCTGGAAAACCAGGTTGGTAAGGCCACCCAGACGCTTCAAGCCGAAATTCCGATCAAACGTGCGGAATCGGGGAATGGCAAGGAGCGTTTCCCGCGCGCGCTCAAGATGCTGGTCTTCCATTGTCTACCCCCTCAACCTTTCGGCTTTCGCGTCATAGAGGCAACGGGGACCCCGCAGCGCTTTGTAACTGCGGCCGAAGGCTTCGATCTCGAAGCTCTCGCCCCCCGCGGCTTCCACGGGGAGATAGCCGAAGGCGATGGTCTGACCCAGCGTATGGCCATAGCCCACACTGCTCGTTGAGCCAACGACTGAACCATTGAGCAAGATCGCCTCGCCGCCGTGGAAAGGCGCGAAGCCCTGTACAGTGAAGGAACAGAGCTTGCGTGAAACGCCCTCAGCCTTCACCTTCGCCAAGGCCGCTGCGCCAAGAAAGTCCTTCTTGCCCAGAGCAACGCAGAAACCCAGTCCCGCTTCATACGGATTATAATCCGGCGTTATGTCTCCCGACCAATAGAGATAACCTTTTTCCATGCGGCAGGAGTCAATCGCACGATAGCCTGCATTGGCGAGGCCATACTGCGCGCCTGCCGCCCACAGCATATCATAGACATGGGCCGCGAATTCCTGCGGTACATAGAGCTCAAAACCCAGTTCACCCACATAGCCCACACGCACTGCAAGCGCAGTGGCGCAGCCGATGCCGATGCGCTGTGCAGAGAGAAAGGGGAAGGCGGCGTTGGAGACGTCATCATCCGTAACCTGCTGCAGGATTTCGCGCGAGAGGGGTCCACAGAGATTGACAACGGCTAGGCTATTGGTGACGTCACTGATGGCGACGCGCGCCGGTAAACGCTCTGCCACCCAGCCTGCATCGCGGACACCAAAGCCCGAGCCTGTCACAAGATAGAAGTGGTCGGGTGCCGTGTGAATCAGCGTCACATCGGCCTCGATCCCACCACGCTCATTGCAGAGCTGCGTGTAGACGGCCTTTCCTGGTGAACCTGAAAGATCATTGGCGGCAATCCACTGCATCGCGTCTTCCGCACCGGGGCCAGATATTTCGAACTTGGAAAAGGAGGTCTGGTCAATGAGGGCGGCGCGCTCACGAATGGCGCGGTGCTCATCCGCGACGGCGGCAAACCAGTTGGGCTTACCCTCAAAGGACGGCACATCCTCCGCCGCGACATTTTGCGTTGCAAACCAGTTGGGCCGTTCCCAGCCCATTTTAGATCCGAACACGGCGCCTGCCTCCTTCAACCGCCCATGCAGCGGTGAAAGGCGAAGGTTTCTGGCGGCTTGGGCTTCTTCGGCAGGCCAGTGGATCTTGTAATAGGCGGCGTAAGCCTCGATGGCGCGCTCTTCTAGATAGCGGGGCTGAGCCTGCACATCCGAGAAACGGCGCACGTCAAAGGGCCAGAGATCCATGCCGGCATCGCCATGAAGGATCAGGTTGGACATGGCGAGGCCTGCACCGCCCGAAGCCGCGATCCCGGCAGTGAAGCCGCAAGCAACATAGAGGTTCTCGAATCCTGGCGCCTTGCCCATGATGGGTTCACCATCGGCCGTGACGGGGATGGGACCGTTGATGATCGTCTGAATTCCAATCTCGTTCAGCACTGGAAGCCGGGTCGCGGCCGGTAGCGCGAAGAGCTCGAGGCGCTCGAGATTGGGTTCCAGCAATTCGCGACCGAAGGAGAAGGGTGGAAGTCCCCGGTAGAAGCCTTTGGAACCATCCTCCCAGCCGCCGATCGCAAAGCTTCCCGTATCAGGTTTCAAATAGAAATT
The DNA here is from genome assembly GCF_965227715.1 of Aestuariivirga sp. Classification (GTDB taxonomy): domain Bacteria; phylum Pseudomonadota; class Alphaproteobacteria; order Rhizobiales; family Aestuariivirgaceae; genus Aestuariivirga. Next base: position 1,447,906 of record NZ_OZ245771.1, read on the forward strand.
ATTGTCCGGGTCTCTCAGCGTTGTCAGATCGGCCTCAAAGGAGAGCTTCTTCTCCGTCAGGAAGTACTGATGCTCGACGATGCCAGCGGCGAGTTCAACGCCCGCGAGCCTGCCGACACGTTTGGCCCACAGGCCAGCGCAGTTCACCAGGACATCGCAGGAGATGCTTCCGCTATTGGTGACGACGCCCGCGACGCGCCCGTTCTCACTGACGATCTCCTCCACACAGACTGCTTCTTCGATGCGCGCACCCTTCTGGCGTGCACCCTTGGCATAGGCCATGGTGAGGGAATAGGGATCGATATAGCCATCGCCAGGGATGAAGGCCGCACCTTGGATGCCATCCGTCGTGATGTAGGGAAAGCGCTTTTTCGCCTCATCGGCCGAGAACACATGGCATTCGACACCGAAACTCTTCGCCTGGGTCATGGCGCGGCGCACTTCGCTCCAGCGCGCGTCACTTCCCGCCAGCCGGAGCGAGCCCACCTTTTTCCAAGAGATCGCCTGGCCGGTTTCCTGCTCGAGGCGGTCGAAGACGGCAACGGAATTCTGCATCAAGCGCGTGAGGTTTTTCTTGCCGCGCAACTGGCCCACAAGACCAGCCGCGTGCCAGGTGCAGCCATAGGTCAGTTGCGCTTTCTCGACCAGCAGCACGCCCTCTGCGCCGTCACACGCCAAATGATAGGCAAGCGAGGTGCCGATGGCACCGCCACCGATGATGAGGATGTGAACGTGACGGTCTGGCCGGAAAGGCATTATCTTACCCGCGCTGTTTTCGCTTCTGAACCCAGGCCGTGATCAGCCGGTCAGCGATGATACCAATGAAGGCGATAACGAGGCCCGCCACGATCCCGCGGCCGGAATCGGCCTTGGCGAGCGCCTTGAAGATTTCCTGGCCGAGATCGCGCGTGCCGACCATGGCGCAGATAATGATCATCGAGAGGGCCAGCAGGATGGTCTGGTTGATGCCGAGCAGGATTTCCGGGAGTGCCACGGGAAACTGCACGTAGCGAAACAGCTGCCAGCGCGTGCAACCGGAGACTTGGCCTGCTTCTATCAGCTGCGGGGGCACCTGGCGCAGGCCGTGGTTGGTATAGCGCACGGCAGGCACGATTGCGAAGGCCACTGTAGCGATCAGTGCCGTCACGTCCCCCACGCGGAAGAGCATGACGACGGGGATGATGATGCAGAACATCGGCACGGTTTGCAGCGTATCAATGATGGGGATGACCGCGGATTCGATCCGGTTACTGCGAGAGGCCCACATGCCGAGCGGAATGCCGAGCACGCAAGCCACCAGCGTTGCCGCACCGGCCAGATAGAGCGTCTGCATGGCAGGAACCCAGAGGCCGGTTGACGCAGCGAAGAAGCCGAGAAGACCCACGAGCAGAGCGAGGCCCCAACCCCCGAGCCGCCAGCCCAGGGCCACGATGACCAGCAGCACGCCGAACCACGGGAGCGCCTCGAAGGCGCTCCGCATCGGGTTTAGGAAGTTCAGCAACACGAAGACGCGCACCGCCTCGATCGCGTCGAAGAGGTTGAGCGTCAGCCAGTCGACTCCCGCCTTCCATAAAGGAGCCGTCGTCACCGTCATTGATTTCGGGAAGGAACTGAGGGCGGGAACGAAGAGGGCAAAAAAGGTGGTCAACGCCAGGAGGCCCAGCGCGATGATGATGTTGCCGTGGCGGGCCCAGATCCCTTCTGCCACAATGATTTCCGGCCGTTTCCGCGCAATGGCCTGACTGAGCCTGTCCAGAACGATGGCGATGACGACAATGGCGATGCCCGCTTCCATCGCCTGACCAATTTTAAGGGCCCGGAGCGCCAGCAGCACGTCATAACCCAGGCCGCCAGCACCGATCATCGAGGAGATGATTACCATGTTGAGGGCCAGCATGATCACCTGGTTGACGCCGATCATAAGCGAGGGCTTGGACGACGGCACGAGTACGCGCCACAGCTTCTGGCGGCCGGTGCACCCGGCCATGTCCGCAAAGTCCTTGATCTCGGAGGGTACCTTGTTGAGGCCCAGAAGTGTGGCCCGCACCATGGGCGGTGTGGCGAAGAGTCCGGTGGCCAGAAGAGCCGACACTGGACTTGCGCCATAGAGGAGAAGCATGGGGATGAGATAGGCGAAAGTCGGAATGGTCTGCATCAGATCGAGTGCCGGCGTGATGAGCCAGCGGTTGAAGCGCGGCGAATAATAGCTCCAGATGCCAGTGAGAAGACCGGTGATGACGCAGAAGGGCACGCAAATAACAATTAACGCCAGGGTGAGCATGGCGTTGTTCCAGACCCCGAACAGCGCAAGCAAGAAGAAGCCGCCGCCGCACAGGAGCGCCAGCCGCCAGCCACCGTAGAGATAGCCGAGCCAGCCCATGACCCCCACCACGCCCAACCACGAAAGACGCGGCAAAACGGCCGCATCCGCGCCATTGCCCAGCTTGAATCCCTTGGCCAGAAGATTGAAGGCGAAGCGCAGCGGTACGTCCATGATCGCGGCCAGCGAACGGGTAAACCACGTGAGGTTCACCTTCATCCAAGCCATGATGGCGCCGATCCAATCCTTGAACGGAATGATAGCGCCATCCGGATAGACTGACAGGGCCGGCAACTGCTCCCGGAACAGGAATAGAGCCGCTGCCACGGCCACTGCGGCGAGCACTATGTACTGACCAAGGTTTTCGGCCTTCCGGGTGGATGGTACCCCTGTGGCCGTCACATCGGTCAAGCGCCCGCTCCCCTGCCCTTGCCTGCCAGAACCTCGATGACAGCACGCGGCGTCACTTCGCCGATCACAAGACCTTCGGCGTCCTCAACCGCGAATGGGGTGAGGGAGTCAACAATGTCGGGCGCGAAGCTCTCGATCTTTGCGCTGGCTTTCACTCGGCGATAGGCGTGAGCACCCGACGAGGGGGGCAACATGATGCCACCCGCAGACAGGACCCTGGCGCGATTCACATCGCTGGTGAATTTGGCAACGTAATCCGTGGCCGGATTGCTGACCACGTCCTCGGGCTTGCCGATCTGGATGATTTCGCCATCCTTCATGATGGCGATACGGTCTGCCAGGCGGATCGCCTCGTCGAAATCATGGGTGATGAAAATGATCGTTTTCTTGAGCACGCTTTGAAGGCGGATGAGCTCAGCCTGCATTTCGCGCCGGATCAGAGGATCAAGCGCAGAGAAGGGCTCGTCGAGAAACCAGATCTCGGGCTCCACAGCCAGTGAACGGGCAATGCCCACGCGCTGCTGCTGGCCACCCGACAATTCCGCCGGAAAGCGCAGCTCCCGGCCCTTGAGGCTGACGAGCTCGATCATCTGCATGGCGCGTTCCTCGCGCGCTTTGCGTTCCACGCCCTGGACGAGTAGCGGAAAGGCCACATTCTCCAGAACACTCAGGTGCGGCAACAACGCGAAATTCTGGAAGACCATGCCCATCTTGTGACGGCGTATTTCGATCAGCTCGTCAGGCGTTGCCTTCAACAGGTCCTGACCATCAAGGGCGAGAGCGCCCGCCGTCGGCTCTATCAGGCGTGAGAGGCAGCGCACCAGGGTCGACTTTCCCGAGCCAGAAAGACCCATGATGATGAAGGTTTCACCTTCGTGCACCTCGATCGAGGCGTTGCGGACGGCCCCCACCAGATGCGCTCTTTCAAGGTCAGCCGCAGTGGCCTTGCCTCCATGGGAGGCAAGGAACTGCGCTGCATTATTGCCAAACACCTTCCACAGATTGTGGCAGGACAGCTTGACTGGGCGCGGCGCCGCCGCGCCCGAGGCTGTCGTCGTCATTCATGATACCCGGGCAGCATTCACTGCGCCCAGGCCCTCCACTTCGCCTCATTGGCATCAACCCAGGCGGCGGCAACTTCCTCAATGGTCTTGCCATCGAGATCAACCTGGCCGGACAGCTTGTTGAGCTCTTTGGTATCGATCTGATAGGCCTTGGCAACCTTGTAGGCGAGAGGCCACTTGTCCTTCATGCCAGCCCATGAATATTTCCAGATCTCGCCATGGGGCTTGCCGCAATCATAGGCCTTGTCGGGATTGGAGCCCCATTTGGGGTCTGTGTAGCACTCAGCCGTGTATTCGGGGAACTGAACCCATTCGCCCTCATATTTGGCAGGCGCCCAATGCGGAGAATATATCCACAACATGATGGGGGCCTTCCGCTGATAGGCGGAATCGAGTTCCGCGAACATGGCGGCATCGGTCCCGGCATGGATCACGGTGAAGGGCATGTCCAGCGCCACAACACGCTCATCATCAAAGCCTTCCCAGGTGACGGGGCCACCCAGATACCGGCCCTTGGGTGCGGTTTCAGGCGTGGAGAAGGCCTCGGCGCATTTCGGGTCCTTCAGGGCCTCCCAATTGGGCAGGCCCGGGCATTTTTCCTTCATATAGGCCGGGTACCACCACTCCTCCTTGGCCTTGGGACCAAGCTCGCCCAAGCGCTCGGTCTGGCCGGTGGCGTCGGACGCCTTCATGGCCTCGCCCGCTGTCGTATCCCAATACTCCATGCCCACGGTCACGTCGCCATTGGTGAGGCTTGTTGTCAGCGACGAGAGATAGTCACTCGTCGGATACTCGACGTTGTAGCCGAGCTTTTCCAGAATATCCCCAAGGATCCGGGCGTTGATGTTCACGCTGGTCCAGTCGAACAGCGCAATCTTGACGGGGTCTGTCGATTCTACGGCACTCGCGGGTGCCGATGCTAGTGACATTGCGGCCAAGGCAGCCATGGCCAACGCCCCTGATTTCCAGGTCTTCATCCTGTTCATGCGTTTCGCTCCTCATAATGCCGTCTGGTTGTTCCCGCGGCTTGAACAGCACTGTCCACCTAACCGAGGCGGCCTGTCAATCTTGCGATTGTTGCAGTTTTTGCAATGACGGAGCGGCGTTCAGGCCAAGCACCATCGCTCCGGTAGACATGTTCCAAAACCCAAACTAAGGTTTGCCTCGCGAGAGGCGGCAGCCAACAGCTTCGACCGCTCGAAAATCAATAAGACAGCCAACAAAACACACTGTCACGTAACTTTCCGGGAGGACCCAAATGCAGACCATCACCAGAAGACTGCTCGTGGGCAGCGCCTTGGCGCTGTTCGTTGCTTCAACATCCACTGCCGCCTTGGCTGCGGACAAGATCCTGGCCTCGGTGCCAGGGCTTAGCTTCCCCTTCTTCGTCCACATGATGAATGCCTTCAAGGCGGAGATCGAGAAGCAGGGCTATGAGGCAATCGAGAGTGATGGCCAAGTGTCGTCGCCCAAGCAAACGGCGGACATCGAGGCCGCAATCACACAGGGCGTCAAGGGCATCGTGATCAGCCCCAATGAGGTGGACGCCATGGCGCCTGCCCTGCAGCAGGCGGTTGAAGCCAATATTCCGGTCGTAACCGTCGACCGTCGGGTGCCCTCGGTTGAAGGCATCCTAGCCCATGTCGGTGCTGACAATGTGAAGGGGGGCGAAGCGCAGGGGAACCTGATCCTTTCGCTCTACCCCGATGGCGCCACTATCATAAACTTGCAGGGGCAGTCCGGCGCCTCACCCGCCATCGACCGCAACAAGGGTCTGCACAATGTGCTGGATGCCGCGGGCGACAAATACAAGATCGTGTTCGAGCAGACAGCGGGTTTTGCCCGTGACAAGGGCCTCTCGGTGACGGAAGCCGCCCTTTCGGGGCTGGCCGAACCGCCGAAGGTGATCGTCGCTGCCAATGACGATATGGCGCTGGGTGCGATGGAAGCCGTCAAGGCGCGCGGCCTGACCGGCATCACCATCATCGGCTTCGATGCGCTGCCCGAAGCTCTGGCTCAGGTCAGGGATGGCGGCCTCACCGCAACGATCGAGCAGTTCCCCGGCCAGCAGAGCGCCCTTGGCGTGCAGACGCTGGTTGCATTCCTGAAAGATGGCACCAAGCCTGCCGAGAAGGTTCTCCTTCTCACCCCGGTTGCCGTGACCAAGGATAATCTGAACATCGCCGAACGCCTTGGCGAAGTGAAGTAAGCATAACGGTATAAACCGGCCGGATGAACATCCGGCCGGAATCGTGCTCATGAATACTGCAGCAGAACCAGCACCCCTTCTCCGCATGACCGGGATTTCAAAGTCCTTTCCCGGCGTACGGGCCCTTGACCAGGTGAATTTTGAGGTGGACGAGGCCGAGGTCCATGCCTTTCTGGGAGAGAATGGCGCAGGCAAATCGACGCTGCTGAAAATCCTCTCCGGCGCGCAGGCTCCCAACGCCGGCTCAATCACTTTTGCGGGACAGCAGGTGAGCTTTTCAAACCCGCAATCCGCACAGGCTGCGGGGATCGCAACCATCTATCAGGAATTCACGCTAGCCCCCGACATGACGGTGGCTGAAAACATCTTCATCGGGCGAGAACCTGGATCGGGATTATTCGTCAATTTCGCGAGACTGGAAGAGCAGACAAAGGCCCTTTGTGCACGTGTTGGCCTCGACCGCAGCCCGAAAGCATTGGTGCGTGATCTGTCAGTCGCCGAGCAGCAAATGGTAGAGATTGCACGCGCGCTCTCGATGCGGTCCCGGCTGATCATCATGGATGAGCCGACGAGCGCGCTGAGCCGGGCGGAAGTCGAAAAGCTGTTCACGATCATCCTCGGGCTGAAGCGGGACGGCGTATCGACCATCTTTGTTACACACCGCCTCGAAGAGGTGTTCGAACTCTGTGACAGCTACACGGTTCTGCGCGACGGGCGCAACGCCGGGCGGGGCAGGATCGCGGGTACCAATGTCGATGCCATCATTCGGCTGATGGTGGGGCGCGAAGTGGGTCTTCTCGAGCGGCGCACACAGTCCTTCCGAACCGAAAATGTGGCTATGGCGGTGGACGGCCTCTCGCGCAAACGAAAGAGCACGGATCCCAGCGCCATCGAGCTTCATGATGTATCCTTTACCCTTCACAAGGGCGAAATTTTGGGGATCGCCGGGCTCGTGGGCGCAGGCCGCACGGAAACGGCACGCGCCATTTTCGGCGCCGATCCCTTCGACAAGGGCCAGGTGACCGTCGATGGACGCGCCGTTTCCATAAAGTCTCCGCGCGATGCCATTGCCCAAGGAATAGGCCTCGTGCCTGAGGACCGCAAGCAGCAGGCGCTGTTTCTCTCCCTCGCAATCCGCATGAACATGTCGATCGCAAGCCTCGAGCGGATTTCCGCGAGTTTAGGCTTCGTCAGCGCTGCCAAGGAAGATCTCCTCGTCAATCAATACCGCGAGCTTCTGAACATCCGCATGTCATCCGGCGACCAGCTGGTCGGCAATCTCTCAGGCGGCAATCAGCAGAAGGTTGTGCTGGCGCGCTGGCTCGCACTGCGGCCTAAGGTTCTCATCGTCGATGAGCCGACGCGCGGCATCGATGTGGGAGCCAAGGTCGAAGTCCATAATCTGCTGATCGGCATGGCGAAGGCCGGCCTCGCCATCATCGTGATCTCCTCCGAGCTTCCCGAGGTGCTGTCGCTCGCTGACCGCATCCTCACCATGCGGGAAGGCCGCGTGACCGGCGAGATCATGGGGACCGACGCGACGCCCGAAAAACTCATGACGCTGATGACGATCGGGTCCCAGCACGCAGCTTGAAGAGGCAGGAAATGACGGACGCCACGGCCCGCAAGACGGACAGGAATTTCGATGCGTTTTCCTTCCTGGCCCGATTTGCGCCCTTGATCTTCCTACTGCTGCTGATGGCAGCCTTCACGATCCTGGAGCCGAGGTTCCTATCCTCCGTCAATCTGTTCAACGTGATGCGGCAGGTGTCGATCACCGGGCTTCTGGCGATTGGCATGACCTTCGTGATTCTGACCGCAGGGATCGATCTCTCGGTCGGATCACTGCTGGCATTTGCAGGGCTCGTCGCCGCAGCCGTGGCCAAGGGCGGGTTGCAGGACCGCTTTACCGTGGGCGACAACACGATCGGCTATGGCTGGCCGCTCGCGGTGCTCGCTGCCGTGGCCATCGGGCTGCTCGGCGGACTTCTGCAGGGCGTGGCGATCACCAGGCTCAAGGTGCCAGCTTTCGTGGTAACTCTGGGCGGCATGTCCGTGTTCAGGGGTGCAGCATTGTTGTTCGCTGCCGGTGGACCTATTTCGGGCTTCGACCCTGGCTTCACCTGGTGGGGGCAAGGCAAGATATTCTCGGTGCCGGTGCCGGTGATCATCTTCCTGGTGGCGGCGATCATTGCCCACATCGTTCTCAGCTACACGCGTTATGGAAGACGCATCTATGCCGTGGGGGGAAACCCGGAGGCCGCACGACTCGCCGGCCTAAACGTCACCGCCATAATCACCAGCGTCTACATCATCATGGGGTTCTTCTCAGGCCTCGGCGCCTTCGTCCTGGCGGCGCGGCTCAATTCCGCAGAAGCCGTCGCAGGAACTGGATATGAGCTAACAGTGATTGCCTCAGTCGTTATCGGCGGTACCAGCCTGTTCGGCGGCACAGGCTCGATCTTCGGGACGGTGGTGGGAAGCCTGCTGATTGGTGTTCTGCTGAACGGTCTGGTGCTGATGAATGTGAATTCCTACATCCAGCAGATCATCATCGGTGTCATCATCGTTCTGGCCGTTGCCTTTGATACCTTCGCAAAATCAAGGCGCCGGAAAGCCTGAGACGGGCGGGCACGCTTCCCCTCATGGAGGTGACGCGCCCGCGCCACAATCCCGGTGACAGGCCTTATCTTATGGAGACGGCCGCGTTGGTGAGGTCCGTCCACAATGCGCGCAGACCTTCCACTGTTTTGGCATCCGAGTTGTCGATCAGCACGGGCGAATAGTGCTTGCCACCTTCACTCTTGTTGTCCTTGGGATAAAACAGCGCGAAGGCCTTGGGGTGAACTAGAAAGATAGCCGCTGACTGATCCCACAGCAGCATCTCGCCGCCAAGACCTGCAGCCACTGCGGCAGGTTCCCACGTGGATTTGGACGTGCAGGGCTTCGTCCTGTCCGCCGGCGGGTAGAACGACTGACATGAAATATCGTTCAGCAGAGCCTTCCTGAGGCGGCCAGGCATGCCCTCCTCCTTGAGCCCTGGCGTCTTGCCATCGCCTGCCACCATCGCGTAGTCCGGGCTGTAGCAATGTGCTGCTGTTGCGGTGGCACCCCTGCACTCCTCGAAGCGCGGCACATCTATGAAGAAGGCGGGCTTGCCTTCCAGCAAAGTCATGGCCTTCTGGCAGGCTGCGAAATCGAATTTGCAGTTGAAGGATTCACGGCCAGGCGTTGACGAGTCGTCATTGATCGGCTGCCCCATGATCACGATGCGGTCGACCTTGTCCTGAAGAAGCGGAAAGTAATTGATGAAGGACGTGTAGGTGCCAATCACCAGAATGGAGACGGAATCACAATCGGCAACCGTATCGGCGAGCTTCTGCGGATAGTCCGGTGTGGACTTCCACGGCGGCAATGGCGCCGGCAGAAGCCCGTTGGCCTGATTGAGCATGGAGCGGAAGAACGAAAGCCAGGGCCATTGGCTGAGATCGGGGCCTTTCTCCTGCCGGCCTCCGACGATGATTGGAATCGTCCGGCTGCCGGACGAGCCGTCCGTTCCGTTCACCAGGACATCGACTGCGGGGGCGCTTTCCTCGGGAAGTGTATAGCCCTCCGACTGAATGAGGGCAGCCACGTGCTCGGAGCCGAAGACCAGCGGGATCGCCATCATATCGTCGATGTCGAAATCATTGTCGATGATAACACATGATTTGAGTGCCGGCGCATCCGCGGCGCGAGCCTCGTGGGTTCCGAGGCTTGACACGGCGAGAGCGGCGCATAGCAGCGCGGCGGTCCGCCCAATGCCAAAGGAGGAGGTGAGAATCTGCGGCTTCATGTAGCCCGTGCCTTTCTGTAATTTCGCTGCACCCAGTCAGGGGGCTTCAGCTTCCATATTTTTGCAGCAAATAACCGCGCGTCCACGTGATGGTGCCTGTCGATGCGGGATCGACCTCGACCTTGTCAGCAATGGTGGATTTGAAGAGCTCCGGCTTGTCGTGGAAAAGGCCTTCGGAGCCGTAAAGCAGCGCCTGTATATAGGCAGCTCCAGCGCAGGCGCGCTGGGCGTATTTGCTGGTGATCTTGAAATTGGCAACAGCATCCTTCACGGCGCACTTGCGTGCGATGGTGTCTGCGATCGACTTTTCGCTCGGCAATTGCGGCGATGCCCCGATTTCTTCGAGAGCGTAACGCGCAGCGGAGATGCCATAGAAAGGACTGATGCTCGAGGCGACATCAGGTTTTCCGAGCCTGACAAAAGGACCACTGATAATTTGCGCATAGGAAGCGGCGCAAGCTTTCGCGTCAAAGACAGCGGTGCCCTTGATGGTGATGTGCTTTCCGCCGACAAAATCGCCCTCATCCTGCGCCGCCGTCATCCCTGTCGGGAAGCACTGGCTACCACCATCCGCGGGCGGATCAAGAACACGCATTGCCTTTCGGGCATCATCCTGACCAAGGCCAATATAGGTTCTATCAAAAACCGAGAAGGACCTGCCGTTGATTTTCACCTCATAAACATTCGCTGCCGGGTTGGGCAAACCGTCGATCGGGAAACTGACCTGCAACGAGGAGCCGCCAACTTCAACAATTCCCACTGGCTGTTTGGTTGAACGGAAGGCATCCCTGTAACGGTCATTGAGGTCAACCCAGGTCCAGATCCCCTCCTCAGCGCTGCCATCCGTCGTTCTGACTTCACCAGCGGGGAAGCCTTCGACTTCAATTGCTGCACGGACTTTCGCGTAGAAGGCGTCGACCGCTGCCACATCATGTTCGCCGATCGGCTTCTGGACGCTTCGCATGCCGGCTGTGGCAAGCAGATCTACCGTCACGTCTTTATGACTTACCTTCAGTTCGTCCAGCTTGGGCTGAATTTCGCGCAGCAGCGGCGAAAGCATGGCAGAGCCGACTGCCTCAGGCCCCAAATTCTTTTCAACGCCGCCGCGTCCGTCCAGGAAGTTGTCGAGCCCGTCGTCACCCTTGACGCCCTTGAAGGCTGCCAGCTGCTTGACGATCGGGTACGGGCCGGGTGTCACCTCAAAGAGGTAGATTCGTGAACCACTGCTTCCGGCATCAATCACCACGCGGTAGAGGGGCGAAGCTTGCGCCAGGGCGTGGTGCGGGGAGATGCCCAACACAAGCAGGGCGAAGGCAAAGGCCTTGTATGAAAATGCACGCTTTACGCCAAATTTCATAACCACTCCCCCAAGCGGAACTATTTCGGGTCCTACAATAATCGCGAAAATCTTCAATCCGGGAAACTACTTACCAGCCGTGACCGATTGTTTCCGATCTACTGGAGCGCCTCGTTTCAGCAAACTGGCGAACTTCTTCGCATTTGCAACCGGGCGGTCGGCGGGAGGGGCGAGCACCACTCAAAGCTTCCTCCGGCTTACGACTAACGCCCGACTCCTGCGACAATCAGTTGACATTGCTCGGTTTTAGCTGTCTTGATCTTCGCGGCTGTTCTTCACAGCTGCAAGATTGGCAATTTCTAAAGAGAGCAAGTACATTGGCTACAGGCAAAGTTAAGTGGTTCAACGCTGACAAGGGCTACGGATTCATCCAGCCGGACGACGGTTCCAAGGATGTTTTCGTTCACATCAGCGCGGTTGAACGGGCGGGCCTTCGCAGCCTGAATGAAAATCAGGCCGTTTCCTACGAGCTGACGACTGACCGCAAGAGCGGCAAGCTGTCCGCCGATCAGCTGCGCGCGATCTAATACCCGCACCAAGCCCAGTGGCAAGGAAAGCGAAGAAGAAGTCAACGGCCAAGGTTCCGACCAAGAGCCGTAAGACGAAGAAGGCCATCGCTGTCAAATCGGCCCCCAAGGCCAGGAAGACTGCACCTAAAAAGGCCCCCCGCAAGGCCACCCGCCGCAGTGCGGCAGATGTCGCCAAGCTGCGCAAGGCCGTCCTTGCCGGCGCAAAGGCCGGCAAGACGGCAGACGCTGTCGCGGCTGAGCTTGGCATTTCGAAGGCTTATGTCTACGCCCTTAAGAACCGGGCGTAAGTCCGGCCGGTAATTCCGGCAATTGGGTTGTTCGAACGCGTCCCGGTAACGGGACGCGTTTTTGTTTGGTCAGGGCTGGCAGGTGATTTTTGCAAAGCCATCACAGAAGTCCTGGTCGCAGACGGCACCGGTGCTGAACAGCCGCGTGGGCTCCGAGCCGCCTATGTTCTCGGCAATGGTGTAGCTGCTGGCGCCTCCGGAAAAGCCCTTGGCCTTGCACCAAGCGCTTGCTGCAGCACCCCCGCAACCCGTGGACCAACCCAGGCACCAGTCCAGCCGGTTCCCTGCCTGCTTCGGGTTAGAGAAGGTCTTTGTACCCGCCGTATCACAAGTAATCTGCGCGAAACCGTCGCAAAAACCCTGGTCGCAGACGGCGCCGGAGCTGATGAGCCGCGTGGGGTGAGAGGCGCCAATATCCGGGTCTTCCTCGAAGGATGCAGCCTTGTCAAAGCCCTTCGACTTGCACCAGGCATTGGCGGCCGGTGCACCACAGCCCGTACTCCAGTCCAGGCACCAGTCTAACCGGTTTCCCGACTGCTTCGGTTTAAAGAATGTCTGTGTATCGGCGAAAGCTTCGCCCGTGGACAGGACGACCGCCAGAGCAGCGGCTGTGAAAATGAGCGGCTTCAGAAAGGCTGGCATGGGCGCTTCTCCTGTTGATTGATTGGTCTCACACATCAATTTAGACAAAGCCGGAGTGGACGCTGTGACATTGATCACAATGGTCGGAGTTCATTCCGGACTCGCAAAAAATGATATGCGCTTTTCATTTGCTGAAATATTCAATTTGTAATACATACAAACTGCGCCCCCGGACCTTGCCTCTCTCCTTGCCGGCAAAACGGAGCGCCAAAGACGACGCCTGATAGTCCGAATGTCTTGCAAAAAACGGCCGGCTCACCGCCGATCAACATCAAGGGAGGACTGCCACCATGAAAATTGCTGGAATTGCTGCGGCTATGGCCGTCAGCGTGCTGGTAACCGCTTCGGCGGTTGCAGCTGACAAGAAGCAACTCGCGTTCGTTGTAAATGGACCATCCGACTTCTGGAAAATTGCGGAAGCGGGTGTGCGCAAGGCGCAGACGGAACTGCCCGACTATGAGCTCCTGTTCAAATATCCGGAGCGCGCAGATTCGGCGATCCAGCAACGCCTGATGGATGACCTCGTGGCCGCGGGGGTTTCTGCCATTGCGGTTTCGGTCGTGGACCCGAAAACATCGACGGACTCGATCAACCGCATCGCCGCCCAGGTACCCCTGTTCACCTTTGACAGCGATGCAACCGATTCCAATAGGGTTGCCTACATTGGTTCGTCGAATACCGAACTCGGAAAGAATGCTGGCGAAGTGGCCGTGAAAGCCCTGCCAAATGGCGGAAAGTGCATGGGTTTCGTGGGGCTGCCGGGTGCTGACAATGCGCGTGAGCGGATTGAAGGCTTCAAGTCTGCCGTAGCCGGACACAACATCGAGCTCGTTGACGTTCGCGGCGATGATATCGACCAGACACGGGCACGCGCCAATGTTGACGACACGCTCGTCGCCCATCCGGAAGTCAACTGCATGGTTGGCTTTTACTCCTATAACCCGCCACGCATCTACGAAGCTCTGCGTGATGCCGGAAAGCTTGGGCAGATCACCGTCGTCGCCTTTGACGAAGACCCCATCACCCTTGGCGCGGTGAAGGAGGGTTCTTTCGCAGGAACAGTCGTTCAACAGCCCTTCGAATGGGGCTACCAGGGGATGAAACTTCTTGCCAAATTCGTGAGCGGTGACAAGAGCGGCATCCCGGCGGATGGCATCCTCATCATTCCCGGTATCGTCATCACCAAAGACAATGTCGATCAGTTTCAGGCCGATTTCCAGGCCAAGCTGAAGTCATAGGAACGAGCCTTCCACGGCCGGCTTCTGGCAGGCCGTGGAAGGCACTTCTGCCGTGCAAAGTTCTTCGCTCATTGTGCCAGATGTCTTAACGGGCGAACCGCTCATTCGGTTATCGCACGTCAGCAAGTCATATCCCGGTGTAACTGCACTCAGCGACCTTACATTGGATATACGCCCAGGTGAAGTGATCGGTCTCGTAGGCGAGAATGGCGCGGGAAAATCGACTCTGATGAAGATATTGGGCGGTGTCATCTCGCCTGACCGTGGCGCGATCGAGATCGGTGGCACCAAGCACGCATCACTCACCGTCAAGGAATCAATGGCGGCCGGCATTGCCTTTGTACACCAGGAACTGAACCTGTTTGGCAATCTCGATGTTGCAGCCAATGTTTTCATTGGCCGCGAACCAAGAAAATTCGGCATTCTGCAGCTGATCGATACCGCGAAGCTCCACGCCATGGTGCAACCCTATCTGGACCGGCTTGGAGCGACCTTTCCGGTAACTGCTCTCGTTTCGGATCTCTCGCTTGCCGAACAGCAGCTCGTCGAGATCACCAAGGCTTTGAGCCTCAATTCCCGGCTCCTGATCCTCGACGAACCCACCTCCAGCCTTCCACTGGCGGAGACGCGGAAGCTACTCGACGTCATTGCAGCACTGAAGGAGCACGGCATCGCCGTCGTTTTCATTTCGCACCGCCTCCATGAGGTGGTGCAGGCAGCGGACCGTGTGGCCGTTCTGCGTGACGGGCGGCTGGTTGGGCAACTGCGGGAAGACGCCATCACCCACGATGCGATGGTGAAACTCATGGTGGGCCGTGAACTGACGCTCAGATACAGTGCGCCAGCGGTGCCGCGGGGCAGCATTGCCCTCTCGCTCCGCGGCGTGCGCACGCCGGCCAAACCGACAGCAGATGTCGACCTCGACATTTATCGCGGCGAAATTCTTGGGATTGCCGGGCTCGTGGGCGCGGGGCGGACCGAGCTTGCCCGGGTAATCTTCGGGATCGACCGTCCACTGGAGGGCACAATGCTGCTCGATGGCGCACAGGTCGCGCTGCGGTCATCACGAGATGCGGTTGCCGCTGGCATCTTCCTTGTGCCGGAAGACCGCAAAGCCATGGGCCTCGTGCTGGACCTGCCCATAAGCCAAAACATCACGCTTCCTGATCTTGAGGCCTATGCAAAGAGCTTCATTGTGTCAGGCAAGGCCGAAGAAACCCAGGCCGAACGCAGCCGGACGGACCTTGATATCCGCGCCCCGAACATGGAAGTGCGGGCGGGTCTCCTCTCCGGGGGAAATCAGCAGAAGGTCGTCCTTGCGAAATGGCTGGCGATGACGGCAAAGATCATCGTTCTGGATGAACCCACACGAGGCGTGGACATCGGCGCAAAATCCGAGATTTACCGGCTCATGCGCTACCTCGCGGATCAGGGCGTTGCGGTGCTCATGATTTCTTCCGACATGGAGGAGGTGATCGGCGTCTCCGATCGCATCGCCGTCATGCATGAAGGCCGTATATCTGGCGAGCTCCCTCGGCACAGCTTCAGCGAAGAAAACGTTCTTGCACTAGCGGTGGGGCGCTCACTCCAACCGGACGGCGAGACTCAAGCCGCGCAACTGAACAGAAGGTAGCCATGTTGAATATCAAGAAAGACCTGGGCCTCCTGATCCTCATCATCGTGGTAGGAACGGTGGTTGCTTTCATCAACCCGCGCTTTGTCTCACCCATCAACATCGCGAACACGGCGAACCTTGTAGGCCTTTTCGGGATTTTCTCGATCGGGCAGGGCTTCGTCATCATCACCGGGGGCATCGAGCTTTCAGTAGGATCGATGATTGCACTGCTGGGCGTGATCTTCATCGATCTAATCGCCAATTTAGGTGTCCCGTGGCCGCTTGCCTCGATGATCATATTGGGACTCGGCTTCGCGCTGGGAATGATACATGGTCTTCTCATCACCAAGATGCAGATGCAGCCCTTCGTTGTAACGCTATGCGGCTTGCTGATCTATCGCGGCGTGGCGCGCTTCTATACGGAGGACGCCACTGCGGGATTCCCTTTTGGTGTGCGCTTCGAACAACTTGAATGGCTGACCACAGGCCGCACGGATCTGGTGGCGTTCCTGACAGGAGGAGCTGTGACAACGTTCCCCCTACCCCATTCATTTTTCTTCATGTTGGCGCTCGCGGCCATCATGTGGGTGGTGCTGCACCGTTCCGTCTTTGGGCGATATCTCTATGCGGTTGGAAAGAATGAGGAAGCGGCGCGCTTCTCTGGGATCAGAACGGACCGGGTTGTGATTGCGGCCTACGCGCTCTGCGCGGTTCTGACAGCGATCGCGGCGATCTTCCTGGCGATGTACACCCGCTCGATCTTGCCCAGTTCGCATGGCAATTTTTATGAGCTTTACGCCATTGCGGCTGCAGTTCTGGGCGGTTTCTCGCTGCGGGGCGGTGAAGGTTCGATCGTCGGCGTGGTGCTGGGAACCGTGTTGCTGCAGGTGCTGCAGAATCTCGTCAACCTGTTAGGCATTCCCTCTTCTCTCAATTTTGCGGTCAGTGGCTCTGTCATTCTGTTTGGCGTGCTGGCCGATCAGGAATACAGCAAGTTCCGCAAGCGCCAGGAACTCCGCCGCTACCGATCCGTTTAGGGCAACGAAGCTCCTTTTCGTCTCAATCGTCGGGGTAAAGCGATGATCACGGTAACGGCGCTCAAGTGGGTTCCCGATTTCGCGCAGGGCCAGGTGCGTGACCACCGTGTGCGATGGGTTCTGAATGAAGTAGGTTGGCCATATGAGGTTCGCCTGCTCGATACGGAAGATCAGCAGGACCCGGACTATCGCCGCCAGCAGCCCTTTGGCCAGGTGCCGGCATTGGTAGAAGATGGCCGGGCGCCTCTGTTCGAGACCGGCGCCATCCTGGTTGATGTGGCGACCAGGTCAGGGCAGCTTCTGCCGGAAGATGCCTCGGAACATCCATTGGCAATTAGCTGGATGATTGCAGCGCTCAATACGATCGAGCCCAATTTCATGATGCTGGCGCAGGTTGATTTTTTCATCGACGACGAAGATGTCAAGGCGAAGCTGCGCCCTCTGGTAATCGACATGATCGAGCTGCGCTTGCGGCAACTGTCAGACGCACTCGGAGCGCGGGACTATCTGGTCGCCGACCGGTTTACCATCGCCGACTTGATGATGAGCTCGGTTTTAAAGATCATAGGCCATACGGACATACTTGATCACCACCCTTCCCTTGCGCGCTATAGGGACAGGTGCCTCGAACGGCCCGCCTATAAGAAAGCGATTGGTGATCAATGCACGGACCTTGCCCGGCACCGGCCTGAAGACATGAGATATGATAAAGAGGCAGCCATCTAGAACGTGGCCGGGTGGGTTTGCGGGTTGCCAGTTTGAGTAGCGCTGCTACACGCTGCCCATGAGTCTAAACCCGTCCCACCCGCCTCTCTCCCACCTCGACATCCGCACCATCGTCATTGGCGTTGGTGTGGCCATGTTTCTTGGGGCGCTTGACCAGACAATTATCGCCGCTGCCCTCCCCGCAATCGCCGCGGATCTGGGCGACTTCAATGCGATATCATGGGTAGCAAGCATCTATCTGCTCACCGCCACCGCCGTCACTCCGCTCTATGGAAAATACAGCGACATCAAGGGCAGACGCGCAGCGCTGACGCTAGGCATCACGCTTTTCGTCGCGGGTTCGGTGGCATGTGCGCTGGCGCCAACCATGAGCTGGCTGATCGCCGCGCGGGCCTTGCAAGGGCTTGGGGGTGGAGGCCTCATCTCGCTTGCGCAAACAATCGTTGCTGACATCGTGGCCCCCAAGGAGCGCGGCCGTTACCAGATATACTTCGCCAGCGTATTCCTGCTGGCCAGTCTGCTAGGGCCGACGCTTGGGGGGGTATTCACGCAGCACCTGCACTGGACGTTGATCTTCTGGATCAACCTGCCATTGGGGGCGCTTGCATATTTCATCAGCAGTGCTGCACTGAAGCGACTGCCCCGGCACGACCGGCCGCATGAGCTTGATCTTCTTGGCGCTGGGCTTCTCGTCGCTGCAACCGTAAGTCTTATGCTCGCTTTGCATGATGGCGGCACAACCTACGCCTGGGACTCGCCACGCACAGGAGGGCTGCTCGGAGCTTCGGCGGCACTATGGATTCTGTTCGTATGGCGGATTAGATGGGCACGTGAACCGTTGATCCCACTCTCGGTTCTGGGTAACAAAGTTGTTTCCCGTGCGACCGTCGCGGCATCGTGCGGCATGGGCGCTTATATCGGCCTTTCAATTTACCTGCCCGTCTATTTTCAATCAGCGCGCGGCTTGAGCATTTCCGCCTCTGGACTTGGATTGATCCCACTAATGGTGGGAACGGTGGTGGGAGCGACAATCGCTGGTCAGCTCATGGGCCGCATTGTGCATTACAAGCGGATCCCAACCATCGGGCTGTGCGTTGCGACGATGGGTGCGATTATACTCACCTTTTGGGCAGATCAATTACCGCTTACAGCATTCGAGGCTGTACTTGCCCTCATAAGTGTGGGCCTTGGAACCGTGCTGCCGACAACAACCGTGGCCATTCAGAATGCAGTTCAACTTCATGAACTTGGTACTGCCACAGGTACCATGAACTTTTTCCGGCAGCTTGGGAGTGCCGTGACGGTTGCAATTTTCGGCGCGCTCCTCAACGCGTCGGAGGTGGGCGGCGAGACCATCAGTGCTACAGCAGGAGTGCCGCCGGGCGCCTTCAGGTCGATCTTTGCTGCGACAGCCATTGGGTTTGCCATTGCGTTTGTGTTTATCCTTTGGATGAAAGAACGCCCGCTGCGCTCCTCCGCAAGGCATGCCGCAGAAGCAACTATACTAGACTAATTATTCTTTGGTCTGGAACCTAATGCCTTTATCCGCATTTTCTTTGTTCGGGCTCATAGCTTGCGCACGTGACTGGCGGTTGTCCAAACGCCCGTTCACTCATTGTCCGGTTGAATTTTTGAGGGGGTGGCATGGCGTTGGTGAAGACGACAGAACTCGTGCGGACAGTCGTGAAGCCTGCAGCGATGGCGGACGAAATTGGCCATAGCGCCAAGGGCGGCGTGGCGCGCCGCACACAGGAACGCGTGCGGGAGCGCCAGCAGAAGGCAGCCGAGCGCATTGGCGCAGCAACCGAAGAATTGGCGAGCGGTATGGCAGAAGCAACAGCTGCTGCCGTCAGCCTTCGCCGGGGACTCGAGCAGATCGCCACCGGTGCCGAGGAGGCCGCAGGTGCAGCGCAGCAATCCCTCACCGCGATTGCCAAGCTGAGCAGCGCCTTCACGCAGGCACGCAGTGAAGCGGAGGCCACCCGCCGCCGCACTGAAAGCTTGCAAGTGACGATGCTAGAAACGGCAACAAACCTGGAAGATTCTGCCTCCACAATCGAACAGGTTGCCGAACGCCAGCTCGCCTCAGTCGCTGTGATTGAGACGCTGGAACGGCAGGCAGCGGACGTCACAGCCACGACCCAGATGGTGGCCGACATTTCTGACCGGACCAATCTTCTTGCGCTCAATGCGGCGATCGAAGCAGCACGAGCTGGCAACAGCGGCAGAGGCTTTGCAGTTGTTGCTGACGAGGTGCGAAGCCTCGCAGAAGTTGCAGAACGCAGCGCTCGTGAAATTGAGCAGCTTTCGGCTCACATCGCTGATGGAGTACGGGATCTGGGCTCAAGAGTGCGCGCAACTTCGGAGGCCGGAACGGTCCAGACGGCAACAGCACGGTCCCTGATTCGGGATCTTGCCACCGTGCGTGATGACCTTTCGGCACTGGGCGTGAACAGCGAGACTATCCTTAACACTGCCATAGAAGCCGATACCGCAAGCCGCGAGGCGGGGCGCGGCGCCGAGATGGTGGCGGCCGCCGCCGAGGAGCAGTCCGCCGCCGTAAGCCAGGCGCAGCGCGCGGTGGAGCAACAGGCGCAATCGCTGGAGCAGAGCCAGCAAGCGGCCCAGTCTCTCGCGACGCTGGCAGAAGAGATGCAGTCCGGACGTAGCGTTGCCAGCGGCACCGAGCAGGTGAGTACAGCCGCTGAGGAATTATCCGCCACCGTGCAAGAACTCTCCAGCGCAGCAGCGGAGATATTGGTGGCCATCGCACAGATCAGCCGCGGCGCCGACTCGCAGGCAGCGGCAACGCAACAAACCAACGCCGCGATGGTGCAGATCAAGCGGATTGCGAGCGAGACTGAAAGAGTCTCGCAGGCGGGGGGAAAGCGCACCCGGACCATGCGGGAGAAGCTCGCCGCTGTGGCAAGTGGGGTCAGCTCAATCGTCTCGGCATTGCAGCACACGCGCAAAGATGTGCAACTAGCGCTGACGACTCTAGAAAGCCTCGAGAGTGCCGCGCGGAACATCGAGAAGAGCATCGATCGCATCGTTCTGATTGCGGTCCAGACGAGCATGCTGTCCGTCAGCGGTTCGGTCGAGGCTGCCCGCGCGGGTGACGAGGGCCGAGGCTTTGCCATCGTCTCGGGCGACATCCGTAAGTTGGCGCAGGATACCTCCGAGAATATCGATGGTGTCAAGGATGTGATCCGCGTCATGCAGCTCCAAGTCATGCATGTCCGGCGTGAAATCGAACACACGCTGTCTTCCGCCAACATTGAACTGAAGAAAAATGGCGCTATCCTGGAGCGTCTCAAGCAGATTGACTCCGAAGTCACAATTATTTCAGCAGGTATTGAGGAGACTCTTTCTGGGAGCAGCGCTGCCCTTGCAGCTTCCGGCGAAGTGCAGACGGGGACGGGCGAGATCGCGGCCGCGGCGCAGCAGGCGAGTTCAGCTGCTGCACAAGCGGCAATGGCAGCACGTGAACAGTCGCGCGGTGCCGAGGATCTCGCAGCTGCCATCGAAGAAATAGCCTCGCTCGCCGATGATATGTCGGCCAACGGCAACTGATGGCCCTCGCCACGCCAACAATGGCCACCTCGCAAGCAAATCTGTCCTTCGGGGTCGCAGGCGAACAGTTCAGCGTTCCGGCAGCTGAAGTTCTCGAGGTTCGCCGCACCCCTTCTCTCACGCGCGTGCCCAACAGTTCCGCGACCATTGCAGGGCTGATGAATTATTACGGCAATGCCATTGCCGTCGTCCGCGTGTCGGCCTTGCTTGGTCTCGTTCCTGCTCCTGGCGCAAGTCAGGATGGCCGCGTGGTGGTCGTTGGCCATTCTCCTCCGATAGGTCTTCTCGTTGATCAGGTCTATGCCATTGGAGAGTACCTTACAGCAACTTCGCTCGATGTGGGGGCGCAGCTTGCCGAACACTTCCCTGGAAGGCCCGAAGAACCGGACCGCTCGGTCCGCCGTGGAAAAATGCATGTCTCGATGGAAACGGCCGTGCCCGAGGTGGCGCTGTTGACATTCCGGGTTGCGGATCAGCGTTATGGATTGCCGCTGGACGCACTTTCCGAAGTGATGGTTCTGCCGGAGGACTTCACGGAGAGGTCTAGTGCAACCGGTCCGACGCTCGGAATGTTGGCCTATCGCGACGGTGTTCTGCCGCTCGTATCCATGGCGGCACTGCTGGGCCTCTCCGATGTGGGAGGGAGGCATTACGTGCTGATCACATTCTGTAACGGTGCGCGGATCGGCCTAGTAACCGGCGCAGTTGATGGTATCAGCCGCCTTCCGGAGACATCCATCGAACCAGTGCCGGGCATCTTGCAACGGGGCCTCGGTGAAGCCGAAATCGAGTACATCGGCAGAGCTAATGAACGAATGCTCATCTCCATTCTTTCCCCTGCTCGGCTGTTTGCCCGCCGCGAAGTGGAGCAGGCGCTGCAACCTTCCAGCACGAGGATTTCAGCCATGCCAGAGTATGTGGGTAGAGTTGATGATATCCAATTCGTGGTATTCAGCCTTGGGGACGAGTCTTACGCCATTCCGATCGAGGCGGTGGACGAGATCATGCGCATGCCGGAATCGTTGACGCGACTTCCCGGTGCACCTGACTTCGTGGCCGGATTGATGAATCTGCGGGGAAAGGCTTTGCCGGTCATCGACCAACGGCAGCGCTTCTCAGTGAAGACAAAGGGAAAGCGCGGCCGCGTAATCGTCGTCACCGTAGGTGAGCTTCAGCTGGGCTTCATCGTCGACGCGGTTTCGCAAATTCTGAGCGTGCCTGCGTCAGAAGTGATGCCAGCACCGCGTGTGCCCGGGGATGGATCTGAAATCTTCGACCGGGTGGTGCCAACAGGCAGCGACATGATCCTGATCGTCAACCCCAAGGAGATGCTCCACCGTGCGGAACGTGATGTCCTTGCCCAGTTTGATACAGCGGAAGGGTGGGCTGTTTCATCGTGATCCGTGTTCTCATTGTCGACGATTCAGCGTTGATGCGTAAATTTCTTGCAGGTCTGTTCGAAGCTGAGGAGGGCTTCATGGTGGCAACAGCCCGGGACGGTGCAGATGCCCTCAGCAGGATTGGCAGCTTCAATCCCGATGTCGTGACACTCGACGTCGAGATGCCGACCATGGACGGTCTCGCCTGCCTTGATCGCATCATGGTGGAACACCCCTGCCCCGTGGTGATGGTATCTGCCGTGACCGAGCAAGGCGCTGACGCAACGATGGAAGCGCTGCAGATGGGTGCAGTTGACTTTGTTGCGAAGCCTACGGGGACGATTTCTCTCCATCGCGAGGAGTTCGGGCCCTTGATCAAGGAGCGCGTCCGCCAGGCAGCGGGTATCAGGATCCGGCGGAGCGCCCGTCTGGCTGACCGGCTGCGTTTTAACGCTGGTGCAACGCGGCAGCCCAGTGAAGGCCGAGTAGCTCCCGCTTTGAGCCACAGTGGAGATCATCGGCTTGTTCTGGTGGGTGCTTCCACAGGGGGGCCGCCCGCACTTGACGCCTTGCTCTCGGGTCTTCCTTCCGAATTCCGATGGCCGATCCTGATCGCACAGCATATGCCACGGACTTTCACCGCCTCATTTGCCCGCCGCCTGGATAGCCTGTGCAAGCTGCCGGTGAGGGAAGTGAACGCCCCCACTGCCATCGAAGACGGCTGCGTCTATGTCGGGCGTGGAGATGCGGACATGATGGTGGCGCGTCGCGGTGACCAGTTGATCGCGATACCCGTGCCCTCCAGTGCGCAGCATCTATGGCATCCGAGCGTTGACAGGCTGGTGATGAGCGCCATGCAGCACATGGGTCCGCACCAACTGGTCGGGATCCTGTTGACCGGCATGGGCAATGACGGCGCTGCGGCTATGGCAGAGTTGCGCAAGGCCGGTGGGTATACAATCGCGGAGGCAGAAGAAAGCGCTGTTGTCTGGGGCATGCCAGGCGAATTGGTGCGCCTGAACGGAGCGAGCGACATCGTAGCGCTTCCACACATGGCAGAGCGCCTTCTGGAGATCGGCCCGTGGCGATGACGAGCGAAAGTCGTTTTCTGACCGGCCCGGAGCTCGTTCGTCTGTGCGATTTCTTATACCGCCGCACCGGCATGCTGTTCGGGGAATCGAAGCGCTACTATGTGGACCGCCGCGTGGCTGAGCGCGTCCAGGCCACAGGCGCCCTCACCTTTTCGGCCTATTTTCCAAGACTCCTAGCCGATCACGCAGAGTCTGAACTGCTGATCAACAGCTTCACTGTGAATGAGACCTATTTTTATCGCGAGGAACACCAACTGCGCTGCCTCAGCCAGTCTTTGCTGCCAGAGATTATCAAGTCCAAGCGGCCGGGAGACCGTATCCGCATCTGGTCCGTGCCTTGTTCGACGGGTGAAGAGCCCTACTCCATCGCCATATGGCTTCTTGAGAACTGGCGGCTGGTCGATGCCTATCATGTCGAGATCGTCGGCTCCGACATCGACACGGAGGCGCTGCGACGCGCGCAAGCCGGCGCATTCGATCAACGCTCACTCTCGCGGCTTTCAGATCGGCTTCGCGATAGCTATTTCCAGCAGGCAGATGCCCGCCAATGGCACATCATCGACGACCTTCGCCAATCCGTAAAATTCAGTTCCGTCAACCTGATCGATCGTAGTTCGGTTGCCGCCGAGGGCCAGTTCGATGTCATTTTCTGCCGCAACGTTCTCATCTACTTCGATGATGCGGCGCGCAGCCTTGCAGCAGGCCACCTTCATGACGCCATGCTGCCGGGTGGATATGTCTGCCTCGGCCATACCGAATCAATGGGTCGAATTTCCGTCCGGTTCAAAACAGCGCAGTTCGAAGATGCCGTCGTCTATCAGCGGTCAAGTGATCAATGATCGATGACCTCCTCCAACAGTTCGTAGTCGAGGCGGGCGAACTGGTTCAGCAGGCTGCTGACGACCTGCTGGCACTGGAACATGAGCCTACGAGCCGCCCTCATATCGAGAGCCTGTTCCGAGGCGTGCACACGTTGAAAGGTTCAGCCGGGCTGTTCGATTTCACGCCCATCCAGCGCACGCTTTATGCCGCCGAAGACATCCTTACCGTCGCCAACCGCGCGGGCGAGCTTGATTTGGGCATGGTCGATCCCCTGATCGCCATTATTGAATGGACCGACCGCTGCGTAAGAGAAGTGGCGGTGCGCGGCGCTCTTCCCGCCGATGCGGGCGAGACCGGAGCGGCACTCACATCCGCCTTGGCCACGCGTCACGTCAAGACAACAGCACCCGCAGAAACAGTAATGGTTCCCGAATGGTCGACACGGCTCTTCGCAGTGCATTCCAAAGCACAATCTGCCATTCGGTACGAGCCGCGGCCGGATTGCTTTTTCAACGGCGACGATCCAGTGGCACTGATGGCAGCCATACCACAGCTGCTCGCAGTAGAGGTCGGCGTCCTGAGTCCGTGGCCTGATGCGGTAGATCTTGACCCATTCCGTTCTAATCTCTTTTTTGAGGCCGCATCTGCGGCGTCCAGAAGTCAAATCGAAAACCTGTTCCGCTTGCTTCCCGACCAAGCGGTTCTGGTGAGCAGACCTGTTTCTTCCGGCGCTGTTCAGCTGATGCCGCACGCACGCCGCACGGTGCGCGTTGATGCGGCCCGCGTGGATATGCTGGCTAATATTGTAGGTGAGCTGTTCGTTGCCAAGAACGCGTTCACCGGGCTTGTCAACGAGGCGCGGCAGATCGAAGGGGGCCTAGCTCTTTCAAGGGCAATTGCCGCCGCCCAAGAAGATTTAGACCGGCTGTCGCATCGTCTGCACCGCGCGGCAACCGGTGTGCGAATGGTGCCGCTCAACGAGACTCTCCGCCGCCTACCTCGCCTGGTGCGAGAGATATCCACACAGCTCGGAAAGCCAGTGGACCTTCAAGTCGAGGGTGGAGATGTTGAGGCTGACAAGACGGTCGTCGATGCACTGTTCGATCCACTCTTGCACACGATACGCAACGCAATCGACCACGGGATCGAGGAGATTTCCGAGCGTGAGCGGCGTGGCAAGCCGCCGCGGGGCCGTATATCCGTGGGCGCCCGCCAGGATGGCTTTCGCATTGAGGTGACGATCTCCGACGACGGAGGCGGCGTCGATATCGCGGCCGTCCGATCGGCAGCGATAAAGAAGGGCCTGATCACGGCTGAACTTGGTAGCAGTCTGGATGATGACGGCGTCATCGACCTTTTGTTCCGATCGGGTTTCTCAACAGCAGGCAATGTCAGTGACGTGTCCGGCAGGGGCGTGGGCATGGATTCGGTACGCCGGGATGTGCAAGCACTGGGCGGGCACGTCACGCTTGAGAGTGAAAATGGCCAGGGTGTCACTCTCCGGCTGTCGCTGCCTACGAGAATTGCGCTGACACGTATTATAATCGTGACATGTGACGGCGGCCGCTATGCACTTCCAATGGATGCAATCATCGAAACACTTCGCATCGATGCGAGAGCGATCAACAAGGTGCGGGCTGGAGAGGCCATGATCGTGCGTGGACGCACCGTACCGGTGGTGCGGCTTGCCACGCTGTTGGGCAGGACTTCTATTTGCCGCGGCCACGAACTGCTGCTGATCGCAAATGTGGGGGGCGCTGCAATTGGTCTGGTGATCGATTCAATCGGCGAAAGGCTGGAAGCCATGCTGCGGCCGGCGACTGGTCTGATCAAGATCATCCCCGGCATCTCTGGCACCACCGTTCTGGGCGACGGAAGCGTAGCGCTGGTCCTAGACCTGGAAGCGCTGATCACATGACGGTTCTCGTGCAAGAGCTCCGAATTATACTCTCCGACGACTGCGGCGTGGAGGAAGCGGAAACGCTGCTTACGGCACTGCTGGAGGAGCCTGGCCGCGTCGTACAGATGGAGGCCGGCAAGCTGCACACGGCTCTCTGGCAAGTACTTCTGGCCGTCAGGCCGCAAATCCAAGGCAGGACGGGTGACGCCTTTGCAGACCTTCACATTCTGCCACTGATCAATGGCGGCAATATCTCAACCTACAAGCCGGCGGATCGACGCCTGGAGAAAGACGAAGCACAATGACCGTCAAGGTTCTTTTGGTCGACGACAGCAAGCTGGCACGCATCGTTGCCGGGAAAACGCTTGCCGCACTGAAGCCCGATTGGACGCGGCTGGAGGCAAGCAATGCAGACGAAGCGCTGGAACTGATAGGAAGGGAGGCAATCGACGTCGCGATCCTCGATTTCAATATGCCGGGGCGCGACGGGCTGGACCTCGCCGAGGAGCTACGCCAGGCGCACCCCCATATGCCGATTGCCATAATCACCGCAAATATTCAGGACGAAGTGATCGCCCGGGCGCGCGCGGTGAACGCCACCTTCGTCAGCAAACCGGTCACGGAAGAGGGCCTCGCAGGTTTTGTGACCGGGGCAGCGCTGCGCCTGAGACAGGTCCAGAAATGACTGACGAACTCTCCCTCGACGAACTCGAGCGCGACGCCCTGACGGAAGTCGTCAACATCGGGGTGAGCCGGGCGGCGGCCGCTTTGCGCAAGATGGTAGGCCAGCAAGTTTTGCTCTCTGTTCCTGCCGTAGAGATCGTGACCTACAAGGCTGCGGCCGCCTTGATTGGCCAACGTGAAAACGATGAACTGATCGCCGTTCGCCAGGATTTTGGCGGCGCCTTCTCCGGCCGAGCGCTTTTGATTTTCCCCGAGTCACGATCGCTAGAAGTAGTTCGTGCCGTGGCTGGCGATAATGTGCCTGTGGAAGATCTGCCGGAACTCGAGGTCGAGGCGCTCGCCGAGATTGGAAATGTCATCCTCAATAATTGTCTCGGCACAATGGCCAACATGTTGCAGCAACCGCTCAAGATGACGCTGCCCCACGTGGTGCGTGGAAACGGCGAGGATCTGTTCGCCCTGCCTTCGGAGACACCTGACGAGGCAGGCCTCGTACTGTTTCTCTATATCAACTTCTCATTCCGTGACTGCAACATCCGTGGTTACATCGCGATGTTGATGGACCTACCTTCTCTTTCGGCCCTCAGACTGCTTATTGCCGATTTCATCGCCCGCGTCACTGCGGACACCGACTAATCTGGAGCTTGTATGACCATCCGCTCCCCCATTGCCCCGGAAACGCTGGCCGGTCTTGAGGCACAGATCGCCGAAGCACGCCAGCGCCTTCTTCTCACGCTCGATGCGGCAGGTTCAACCGGAGCCTGGGAGTGGGACATTCCTGCACGAACCTTGCGTGGCGACGCTAGTTTTGCGACGCTCACCGGCCAGGATGCTGTGGCGCTCGATGCTGGCGTTCCCACCTCGCACTTCTTCCTTGGAATTCACCCCGAAGATCAGAAGCGCATCCGTCTCGCTGTTGCTGCAATTCTCGCGGGCGCGGAGGTGTTTGAGAAAGACTACCGCCTGCGTAAGGCCGATGGCGGCCTGCGCTGGGTGCATGCAAAGGGCCGCGCCCTGTTCAACGAGGATGACGAGCCTATCCGTTTCACCGGTCACCTTGTCGATGTCACCGAGCAAAAACGCGTGCAGGAGCGGTTTCGCATTGCCCAAACGGCCGGTGGCATTGGCACATTTGAACGTGGGGAAGGGTTCGGCACCTTGCAAGTGTCTCAGCAGTTCTGCCACTTGCTGGGCCTTCATCCAACGAAGGTGCTTCCACTTGCCACCGTCAACCGGCTGATCCACCCGGATGATCCCCCCATTGCCGCCGCCACCTCAGGGCAGCTGGAAGCA
This sequence comes from Aestuariivirga sp., assembly GCF_965227715.1. Classification (GTDB taxonomy): domain Bacteria; phylum Pseudomonadota; class Alphaproteobacteria; order Rhizobiales; family Aestuariivirgaceae; genus Aestuariivirga. The sequence goes on from NZ_OZ245771.1 coordinate 1,475,919, forward strand.
GGCGGCAGCCATATCGAGTTTCGCATCACCCGTGCCGACAATGGCGAGCCGCGATGGCTCGCCCGGCGCGGAGAATATGTGCGTGATCTGTCCGGACCAGGCATGCGCTACATCGGTGTGGCCTATGATATAACCGCGTCAAAACTAATCGAGGAGAGGTTGCGGCGCTCGAACGAGGGTCTGTCCGAACGTGTTCGTGAGCGGACCCAGGACCTCAACCGTGTGTGGCAGAATTCGCGCGACTTGCTTGCCGTGCTGGATCTCGATGGTCGCATTCGTGACGCGAATCCGGCTTGGCGTGAGGCTCTGGGCTACACTGTAAATGACGTGATCGGCCGAAGCCTGGCTGATTTCGAATGGTCCGATGACGTCGCTGCCGCGCTACCCGACCTGACCCGCGGAACAGAGCGCTTCGAGTTGCAGCTGCGGCATGCCAAGGGTGCTGCACATTCAACCGTGTGGACGACATCGCGTGAAGGCATCTCGATTTATGCCTATGGGCGTGACGTGACAGTTGAGCGTGAGCAGGCCAAGGCTCTTAAGGATGCCGAGGCTCGGTTGCGCCAAAGCCAGAAGATGGAGGCCGTCGGCCAGTTAACTGGCGGGATTGCCCATGACTTCAACAATATGCTCACCGGGATCATGGGAGCTCTCGACATCGTGAAGCGGCGGATCAAGGCGGGGCGGCTCGATGACATCGAGCGCTTCATGGATGCGGCGACGGTGTCTGCCCAGCGTGCCGCATCGCTGACCCACCGCCTCCTCGCATTCTCGCGCCGGCAGTCGCTTGACCGACGCCCGGTCGACGTGGCGAGACTAGTTCGCGGCATGTCGGAACTCCTCATCCGTACGCTGGGTGAACAGGTGACACTCGTGTTCGACCTGGACCATGCCTGGCCTATCGTGACCGATGGAAACCAGCTTGAGAATGCGCTACTTAATCTTGCGATCAATGGCCGTGACGCCATGCCAGCAGGTGGCGAGCTGCGAATTGCGGCACGCAACGTCACTCTGCATCACAACGAAGTTGCCGGCCTGACACTCACTGCTCCTCGCGATTTCGTGGTGATCCAAGTCAGCGATTCAGGACAGGGCATGCCGCCGGACGTGCTGGATAAAGCCTTTGATCCGTTTTTCACCACCAAGCCTATCGGCCAGGGAACGGGTCTTGGCCTTTCAATGGTTTATGGCTTCGCGCAGCAGTCAGGCGGTGCCACCGAAATCAGCAGTTCGCTGGGCCATGGCACCACTGTTTCTATCTATCTGCCGCGTGGTGCGGATGAGCACGGTACAGGAGAGGGTGCTGCCTCACATGACGTGCCGCTCGGATCTGGCGAACACATCCTGGTGGTCGAGGATGATGAGAGCGTGCGGCTGCTGGTATGTGAAGTCCTGCGTGATTTGGGGTATGCGCCACTCGAGGCGGCGGATGCGAATGCAGCGATAGAGAAGCTCACCGCCAATCCGGATTTCGATCTGCTGATCACAGATGTGGGACTTCCGGGTATGAATGGCCGCCAGCTTGCTGATGTGGCCCGCGAATTGACCCCGAGCATCGGCGTTCTCTTCATGACCGGCTATGCGGCGGGGGCCAGAGACCGCACCGAATTTCTTGGCGACAACATGGATATGATTTCAAAGCCATTCGATCTCGAGCAGCTTGCAAGCAAAATTCGCGAGATGCTTGTTTGAGGAAAATCTCTCAGTCGCTGAGGTCTGCCGGTGTTCCTGTAGACCCTGTAATGGCAACACCGGCCATGGATTTCCCTGGACGCGACGAGGATCTGGGCGGAGTGACCAAGGCCTTGCCCGTATAAGTGATGGGCGTGCCGTTCAGGTCTACGCCCGACAGTTTGACAGTGTAAATGCCCCCAAGAAACGCATTGCCATCGCCGCGCTTCAGATAGCTATAACCTGTGCTTATATATTGACCATAGGTGGCCGTCGCCATCACGCTGGACCCATTGGGTTCGGTCAATGCGACGGTCTCGATTTTCACGGGATCCTTGAATCCGTGGCCAAGGATTAAATAGGACTCTGGTGAAGCTCCGCCAGGCGTCCATTGGTAGGATCTTGTGATGACAGCGAATGGCGCCTTGCTGCGAGATGGCTTCAACCAGAGACCCAGCAGCCAGTCGCTGCGGGGATAGGCCACAGCCGCGAGCTTCTGGGTTTGAGAAAAAGTTGAGTAGGACCAATAGGCCATGCCCGGCGGGGCGATGGAGCCGGTGCCAGAAGGTGGCCAATGGATGCCGAAGCTGTTCTGTACAAGGAGTGCGCCCTTGTAACCGTCCTTGCCGACCGTATCGTCATAGCCGACCACAAGTTGCCCATGGCCAGATGGCGGTGGCAATGTGCCTGTCTCATAGATGACGCCATTTTCGAACACCGGTTTTTTCGCATAGCCGCAGAGCACGAGACCTGAAAAAGCGACCGCCTGACCGTTGCGGAGGAAGCCCTTGATCTGGTTGATCGCATCGGGATTGTCATGAATCTGTAGCGCAGCGTAACTGCCAATGCGAAACCGGCTCATACCTGGAAAGAGATTCGGAAACATCGGTTGTGACGGCACCGCATCAAGATAGCTACAGTATGGCTTGTAGGGGACGAGTGCACGGCTGGGGGCGCCCCGGGACGTAAGCTGTGCGAGATAACCAAGCGCCATGGACCCTTGAGGACAACTCTTGTTCTCCTCCAGATGGGCGAGCGCATAGAGATAGGCAGCACTGGTCGAGTATTGCGGAAGGGCCGGGTTCCATTTGCGGAAACCAAGAACATCACGCGCAGCCGTGTAGGAACCGAGGCCATAGCCGAAGGATTGCGCCTCACAACTTCCAGGGGAACCTGGATCATCATCCGTGCCCTGCTGCGCCACTGCAGGCAGATTGCGCAGCGTGATACGTGGCGTCGAGACGGGAAGAATGGCGGCTCCGGCAAGTGCCTCCGGCGGCAAGGCCTGGACACTGGAAGAGAACTCCTCCTCATTCAGGAGAGAGCCGAAACCTGTGGTGCCTTCGCACTGCCCGGTGCCCTCTGCACGAGCGCCCGGTAGCGAAAGGCACATAAGCAAGGCCGCCCAAGCCAGGCTATTGGTCAGCTTTCGTGCATCTCCCATTGCGCAGCCTCCGGTGTGGAAGTGGGGAACTGGCCTAGCACATGCCGTATAGAGCTTGCACTGTGACCGATATTCACGCCACAGGCAACCCGGTGTCAGGAAGTAAGGAAGATTAGACAGCGCCACTCGTCCTTCTATGATGGAACAGGAAACGGCTGAGTGCGGGATGTTAAGAGATGCTGGATCGTGATAGGATAATCGCTGGACCCGCCATTGCTGACTCCTGGTATGAGATCAGGAGCATGGGTTCTGGTCTGAGCCGCATTCTGGAACGCCATGTAGCACCCTGGATGCGCTGTAACATGTGGCTGATCCACGGGCGGGAGCGTAACCTACTGATAGACAGCGGCATGGGCCTCAGGCCATTGAAACCTGAGATCGCAGCCCTTGGCGGAAAGCCGGTCGCTGCCGTCTGTACGCACTGCCACTTCGATCACATCGGCTGCGCCCATGAGTTCGAGACAAGGCTTGGCCACCGCAGTGAGGCAGAAGACTATGCTGCACCCGATCTTGACCGAAGCTGCGCGTCAAGCTGGCTCGGCGCCGAGCTGCTCACGGCACTCCCCTATGAAGGGTATGAACTGCGCAATTTTTCCCTCACTCCGGCCCCCCTTACAGGATATCTCGACGAAGGTGATGTGCTGGATACGGGCGACCGGGTATTCAATGTCTTCCACCTTCCTGGCCACTCGCCGGGTTCGATTGCCCTCTATGAGCGACAGAGCCGAACTCTATTCAGCGGCGATACAATCTATGACGGTATGCTGATCGACACGGCCTGGCATTCAGACCCCTGCCTCTATGAGGCATCGCTGCGCCGGTTGAAGGAACTTCCGATCGATCAAGTGCATGCAGGCCATGAAGCCTCTTTCGGCCGGGACCGGCTGCATGAACTGATTGAGTCCTATCTCGCCGGTGGTCAGCGGATGGTGGATGTCACGGCCTTCCTGTCATCAATGGCGGGGCAGTCTTGAAATCCTCTCAAAGCCCAGTCAGCTGATCTTTAGTGTCACTTTGCCAACGGCCTTTCCGCTCTCGAGGAAAGCGTGGGCCTTTGCCACATCCGGCAGGACGAAGGTCTCGGACAAGAGAAGTCTGAGCTTTCCTTCTGCCACGAGGGCAAGAGCCTTGGCCATGATCTGGGCTTGCTGCCTTAGGCGATCTGTCAGGCCCTTCCACATTGGCGTCAGCATCATGACATTGTGCAGAGCGAGGTTGAGATTATATGCATTGAGATCGGCATCGTCCGGGGCAATGCCCATCAGCGTGATCACGCGGCCATAAGGCGCCATTGCGCGGTAAGTTTTCTGCATCACATCTGCACCTGCATTGTCGAAGGCGACCGCAATGCCGCCCGACCAATTGAGCGCCTCCGCTGCAAAGTCGCGGTCACGATAGTTGATCGTAAGTGCTGCTCCGAGATCTTCAACAATTCTGGCTTTTTCCGGTGAGCTTATGGTTGAAGCCACGCGCGCGCCCCGAAGTGCGGCGAGTTGAATGGCGACGTGACCGGTGCCCCCAGCGCCACCGTGGATGAGCACATGTTCGCCTGGCTGCACCGCTGCGCGTTCATAGAGGGATTCCCAGCAGGTGATCGCCACCAGCGGCAGAGCGGCGGCTGTGATATCATCGATTCCGGCCGGAACCTTGGCGAGCTGCCATTCCGGGACTACGGATGCTTCAGCATAGCTCCCCATCACTCCGCCGATACCGCCATTGCAAAAGCAGACGCGGTCTCCCGGCTTTACGGCGGAGACAGCAGCACCCACCTCCCTGACGATCCCCATGCCATCATGACCCAGTACGAAGGGATCAGGACCCGAAAGATAGCCGCCGAGTTGGCGGAAGAAAATATCCGCTGGGTTCAGGGCAGCGGTACGAAGTTCCACCAGCACGTCCAACGGCCCTTGTGGCCAGGCAAGCTCCACGTCTGCCAGCCGCAGAACCTCTGGCCCACCGGTTTCCGTGACGACGGCCGCCTTGATTTTCATCTTGTAACCTTTCGCAGCTGGCGAACATACCAGAGCATGATGAGCGTGAGGCAAGCGAAGACGGTAAGCGCCAGGATGACCGAGGCCACGGCGAGTCGCGGCGTGCCCGCGGATCTGAGGCTCAACCACATCAGCACCGGCAGTGTCTGCGTGTCACGGTCCGTCAGAAACAAAGCCATGACGAATTCATTGAGCGAGATGACAAAGGCGAAGAGCAGCGAGGAGATGATACCGGTCGAGACCATCGGCAGCACGATTTCGAAGAAGGTTCGCACCGGTCCTCCTCCCAGATCGTAAGAGGCCTCCACGATCCGGTAATCAATGGTCTTGAAAGTCGCCTCCATCAGCATGAAGACCAGCGGCATTGCCCATAAGGAGTGGGAGATCATCACCAATTCACGCGAGCCGTAGAAGGCGTAATCGCCGATCGATAGGCCCCCAAAGGCAATCGCAACGCCCAGGCCCAGCACAACGCCCGGCATGAACAACGGAAGCATGATGAGAATGTACCAGCCATCCCGCCAGGGAATGACGAAGCGCTGAAACGCCCAGGCGCATAGAACGCCCGCGCTGGTGGAGATCACCGCCGTGCCGAAGGCGATGATGATCGAGTTCTTGAGCGCATCCGTCCACTGCGCGCTGGCGAAGAAGTCATAATACCATTTGGCCGACCAACTGGTGATGGGAAAGCGGATCATGGCCGCGTCATTGAAGGACATTACCAGCGTCACCAGGATCGGGACCAGAATATACCCGATGATGAAGATGGTGAAGGCGATGGAGAGCGCCCGGAACACCAGCGGCTCAACACTTCTGTGCGGGAGGGCGTCAGACATGGAATGACATCTGCTTCGATTGAAGGCTGCGGGTGATGAACATGACCGCGGCTACACCGATGACGAGCACCACCGCCAGGGCGGAGGCCATTGGCCAGTTGTGCTTGCCCAGCATCTGTTCCTGGATGAGGAAGCCCATGGTCCACAGCGTATCAGGCCCCAGGGCCGATGGTGTGGCGTAGGTCCCCATGGTCCAGATGAAGGATTGCGAGAAGGCCACCAGAATCCCAGTCCAGGTGAGTGGAAGCATGACTTCGGCAAAGGTCTTCAAGGGCGGCGCGCCGAGATCGGCGCTGGCCTCGATCAGCCGCTTGTCAATCCCGTCGAAGATCGAGAGCAAGATGAAAAAGCAATAGGGCAGCGTGACGTAGACAAGTCCGACGAAGGCAGCAAACTCCGTATACATGAGGCTTACTTTGTCGTGAATCAGCCCCGACGAAAGCAACGCATAGCTGAGTAGGCCGTTCTTTGGAAAGAACATCCACCAGCCGAAGATAATAGCAATCTCCGATATGAGCAGCGGGCAGAGTGCCAGCCCGATGAACAAAAGCCGCCAGCGTGCAGGCTTGAGCCACACGAGAAGTGCAAAACAATAACCGATCACCACCGTAGCGAAGGAAGCCATCAGCGCCAGCTGCACCGTGGTCCAGATCGCATGGGTAAAGACTGGGTTCGAGAAGAGGTTGACGTAATGCTCGAAGGTGAAGCCCTGCACGAAAAGGCGTTGATCGAAATGCAGATTGAAGCTCATCCGCGCCATGAAGAGCGTCGGGACACCGAAGAAGACCAACACGAGAACCAGGGCCGGCAGCATGAGAAACCAGGGCGCCACGGCCTTGCGCCGCGCCATTGCCCGCCGTTCGGTATCGTAGAGGACATCCCCCGGATGGGGCTTCTCCGTCACCGGAACAACCTCATATCTTCATTGCGCCAGCCGATGCCGATCATGTCGCCCACTGCACGGCCCACTGGATCAGACGTATCGGCGGCGAGTTCCAATGTGCCGGCCTTCATGTGATAGCGGTACACATCGCCCAGGAATTCGATAAAGTGAATGCGTGCCGTGAGACGGTTGGGCAGGGATGCAACGTCACCCGTCAGGCGCAGCCGCGAGGGTCGCACGTAGATCCGGCACTCGCCTTCCGCCGGGCGCTCGGAGAGGGTGAGGGCGATTGCTTCTCCGCTTCTGTCTTCGATGCTGTTTGGGGTCACGCGTAGCGGAAGACAGCAGCTTTCGCCGATGAACGTGTAGACGAACTCGCTGGACGGCGCATGGAACACGGTTTCCGGTGGGCCGATCTGTTCAATGCGGCCTGCATTCATGACGGCGACGCGGCTGGACATAGCCATCGCTTCACCCTGATCGTGGGTGACGTAGACTGCGCTGAACTTCAACTCGTCGTGCAGTCTTTTGATTTCGGCACGAAGTTGCAGGCGCAGCGAAAGGTCGAGCGCAGACAGCGGTTCATCAAAGAGCAGGATCGCGGGCCTGACGGCAAGCGAGCGTGCCAGCGCGACGCGTTGCTTCTGTCCGCCCGAAAGCTGTGCTGGATAGCGCTGCTCGAAGCCCTTCAGGCGCACGACATCGAGCGCTTCGGCGACGCGGCGCGTAATCTCATCCTTGGGCACCTTCCGCATTCGCAAACCATAGGCCACGTTTTCGGCCACCGTCTTGTGGGGAAACAGCGCTCCGGACTGGAATATCGTCGCGGTGTCGCGCTGATAGGGCGGCAGATGGTCAATGCGCTGGCCGCCTATACGGATAGCGCCACTGTTCAGCTCTTCGAAACCACCGATAAGCCGCAGCGTGGACGTCTTGCCGGAGCCCGAAGGCCCCAGCAATGTCACGAATTCGCCTTGGGCGACGGAGAGCGACACGTGGTCCACGGCCACCACGGGGCCGAATGTCCGCACCACATTCTGAAGTTCGAGGGCTGCCGTTTGCATCAGCCGCTGCGCATCCCCGAGCGGAGAAACAGGGTCAAAGCCTTCATCCTTCACCTTTTCCAGATCAAAACTGCCGCGTTCCGGCCGCTTCCTATCAGCCGGAGGTCTTGGCGATCGTCTGTTTCATGCGATCGTCATAGGCCTGATAATTGGCGTTGATCTTGTCCCAGCCATCCATGGTGATGATCTGGAACATCTTGTGATAATCCTCATTGGAGGTGGGATAGCCCACCCAGTGCTGCGGCACCGTCACGTCCTTCCGCGCCATAAAGATGAGTGACTTCGACAAGAAACGATCCTGCGTTTCCTTGTCCAGCAGGTAATTCATGAAGAGGTCGGCAAGGTCATTATGTCTTGTGCCGCGCACCTTGAAATACCAGTCTGCCCAGGCGGACACGCCCTCCTTCGGCACGGCTGCCACATATTCCCCCGGGCTCTGCGTCAGGAAGGTATAGGCATCTGATGAATAGCTCATCGCCGCATCGGCCTCGCCCTGGTTCAAGAGATTGGCCTGCTCAGCACCGTCCTTGAACCATTTCGCCACCTTGAGCTTGTCGAGTTGCTGGAACAGCTTTTCGGCCGTCGCCATGTCGTACATTTCGTCAAGGCCGGGCGAGGTCTGGTCCATCACGGCGGGAACGGACAGCGTCCACCACCAGGCAGCGCTGTCTGCCGTGACTTTACCGGCAAGCCGCTCATCCCACATGAGGCCCCAGCTGTCGGGCGCAATCCCCAGGTTCTTCCGCATGAGGAGCATGCAGGTACCACCACCAAAGGGAATGCCGTATTCCTTCGCCTTGTCAGGCCTTGTTTCATAGAACCAGGGATAGACGGCATCGAGATTGGGAATTTTGGAGCGGTCAGTCTTGACATAAAGCCCCTCGGCCAGGCCGGACGAGGAGATATATTCCTCCGCCACCGTGACGTCGAAGGGCGGATTGTCAGCCGGGGCAGCCTTGATCTGGCTTACGATCTGGTCCCAGCCGCCCACCGTTTCGGCCTTGGTGTTGAACTTGGCGTTGAAAGGCTCGATAATGGTTTCGCGAAAGATTTGCTCATAATTGCCGGACCATGACACCGCGATCAGGCTTTCCCCCTCGAAGGCGGCCTTGGCCGACGTAACGGCGGCCCTGCCGATGACGGCCGGCATCGCAACGGCGAGTGCTGCACGTTTAAGGAATTTGCGGCGCGAATTGTTCAGTCTGCTGATCTTGCCGGACATGGTTTCCTCCGCGGATCAGTGAATCCAATCCGATTTTTAGGGATCATATAATCAAACCTCATTCGCCGGGGTCAAGGAAATATCCGGGGGCCATGCTCCGGAGTGGCGTTGAGCGGAGGACCATCGTTCGGCATAAGGGCGGCATGGTTGTTTCCCCATCTGAAGCGCAGCGTCATCTTCTGCCTGCCATTGCCGTTGCCCTGTGCGGTGCCATATGGGGCGTTTTCTGGGTTCCGCTGCGCTGGTTCGATGCGGAAGGCGTGGGCGGCGCCTGGGTTTCGCTGATTTTCAATGCCCTGGCACTGGCCTCGCCCCTGCCCTGGCTTCTGAAGCGCGAGGCGTGGACGGGCTGGCGCGACCAATCGGTCAATGGCCTGCTGCTGGGCACGGCCTTCTCGCTCTATACGGTAAGCCTGGTGATGACGGACGTCATCAACGCGATTCTGCTCTTTTATCTGACACCGGTATGGAGCGCACTGGGCAGCTGGCTTCTGTTCCGCGAGAGGCTAGGCCCTTTGCGGCTGCTGGCCATGGCCATGGGCTTTGCAGGTCTTGCAGCGATCCTCGGAACTTCGGGTGGCTTGCCACTTCCCCGCAACGCGGGCGACTGGGTGGCGCTGGTGAGCGGCATGTTCTGGGCGGCCGGTACGCTGCGGAGCTATCGGCGGCCGTCGCAACGGATTTCACTGCCTGTCTTCGGCTTCGCCCTGGGGGGCGTCCTCTCTTCTACCGTCATTCTCGTTGTCGCGGGTGCGATGGGCTTGCCGCTGGCCGAGACGGGCCACCTTCCCGCCATGCTGCCGTGGATCGCGCTTCTCGGACTGATCGTGTTCGTGCCGCCTAATTTCCTGGTGCTCTGGGCAGCCCAGCGCATCGACCCGGCACGCGTCGGAATTCTTCTGATGACGGAAGTTCTATTCGGTTCGATCTCCGCTGCATTGCTGTCGGGAGAGCCCTTCCTGCTGTCGGATGCGATCGGCACGGCGCTAATCGTCAGCGCCGGCTTCATTGAGGTGCTTCGGCGCTGACGGCCTGATGTGTCTCACCCTTCGGGTCCGGGATCAGCCCTTCGATGCGCACGCCTTTGGCCGTGAGGATCGGGCGCAATTCGTCGAACACGGGTTTGTAGCGGTAGTACGGAATGCCCGGCATCATGTGATGGATCAGATGATAATTCTGACCCTGCAGCAGGATGTTGGCAAAGGGAAACAGCGACACGCGTGTGTTGCGGTAGCGTCCCGTTTCGTGATGATCATGGTGCGGCGTCCAGGTGAAGAAGGTCAGCATCACCGTCTGCCCGATCCACCATGGCACGAACCACAGGAACAGCAGCTCGCGCCAATATCCGGCGGCAACGAGAATCACGACAGTCAATGCATAGGCCGCAAAGCTGCTGAAAGTGTAGACACATTCACGCCTCGTGCAGTTGAACCGCTGACAATCACGATATTGCTGCAGCGGGTTGAAATAGTTCAGCAGCGCAAATGGCAGCCGCAGGAAGATCCAGCCCAGGAAGCTGCCGCGGGCGTAGATGTCTGGGTCGGAGTCCTCATTGGTGTGGGCATGGTGGGCCATGTGCTGGCGCTTGTGCTGATGATAGTTCAGCCACAAAGGCGCACAGGCAATCATCCCCGCCAGCGGGTCGACCCAGCGCAAGGACTTGCGGCGCGACGAAATATTGGAATGCACCGCTTCATGCACCACCGTGTAGAGCGCATAAAGGAACAGCGTATTCCCGATGAAGCCAAGCCACATGGGGATCAACCCGGCAATGGCGAGCCCGGTCGAAGCGAAGAACAGCGCGAAGAGCTCAAGCTCCAGAAGCAGGGTGCGTCCGCCAAAGTCAAGCGTGTGACGGCGGCCAACCTCGGCCTCATGCCGGACCGTTGACGCGAGCTGATCCATGCGACCCCACTTTCGACGCGAACAAGAGACTGGCCACATTCACGATAAGTGCCGCGCCCCGCCTGTCAAGACGCCGTTACAGTTGCGCGGGGCTGCAATTCGGGCGCTGGCGAAGCCAGGCCCTGTCAACTAGCATCCAGCCTCAACTGTCTCGAACGAAGGCATGCCTCATCATGATTGACGACGTCTGCTCCATGGCGGCGAAACCGCTTCGCGGTAAGGCCGCGTTAGTGACCGGTGGTCTCACGGGCCAGGGCTTTGCCATTGCCCAAGAGCTGGTCCGGCAGGGTGCTCACGTGGCGGTAGGCTCCTATGTGGGAGCGTCAGCGCGCCTCGGCGATGCCGCGGCCTATCCTGAGCAACAGGAAATCGAACAGGTGCGGACGGTGCTTGGCGCCGCGGGAAACTCGATCTTCGCAGGACACCTCGACGTTCGGGACGGGGAAAACATCACGCGGTTCATCAAGGGAGCCGAGTCCTGCTGCGGGCCCATCGATATTCTCGTCAATGCCGCTGGCACGACGGCCGAGCAGCCCGTTTCCGGTCATCCAGACGCGCTGTGGGACAAAATCATCGACACCAACCTCACGGGTGCCTTCCGCATGATCCGCGACCTTCTTCCCGGCATGATTGAGCGAAAATGGGGCCGCATCATCAACATCGGATCAACCGCCGCCTCTGTTGGTTGGAAAGACAATCCTGCCTATTGCGCGTCAAAGGCGGGCCTGCTTGGGCTCACGCGCTGCGTGGCGCTCGAAGGGGCACCACATGGCGTCACCTGTGTGATGATCTCCCCCAGCTGGGTCGAAACAGAGCTGATGCGGCGCAATGTTGATCAGCTGGTGGCACGCGAAGGCCTGGGCCGCACGCGCGAGGACGCGATGGTGGACATCGCCGCGCGAAACCCGCAACAGCGGATAATCCAGCCGCTCGAAGTTGCCTCGCGTGCCGCATATCTTTGCGGGGACGGGGCCAAGGGGATCACTGCCGAGAACATCCAGATCACCGGCGGTGCCCTGTGGTGAATGCCAGGCCGGGACTTGCATTCACGCCGATGAAGTGATCCACTCTTCGCTTCAAGCGGTGCTGACGAAAGAGGAACACATCATGACATTCAAGGCCACGCGGTATTCTGGCACCCGCCGCCACTTCCTGCGCCAGGCGGCAGTCGGACTGGCCATGCCAGCGATCATCGGGCGGGCCATGGTCTCCACGGCACAGGCCGCTTTTGAGGGTGAAGGGCTGATCGTGGTGTCATGGTCCGGCAATCATGAGCTGAGCTTCCGTGAGGCGGTGATCGATCCGTTCAACGCCAAGTACGGCACGAAGGCAGAGACAGTCGGCGGCTGGGACCAGATGGTTTCGCAAATCGTTGCGGCGCCCGCAGATAATCCACCCTTCGACATCACGATTGCGGATGAATACACAACCTCATCGGGCCTGGCGGAGAAGATTTTCCTTGAGACCGACCGCAGCAAGATGAACGGCTTCGCAGCCGTCTACCCCTGGTTCGATGCGATGCGCGGCGACGCCCGCAAATATGGCGTACCCTTCGGCGGTGGGTCTTTGTGGATGCTGACAGCGAAGAGTGCCGGACTCAAACCCGACAGCTGGAAGAATTTCTGGAACCCGAAGGTGCGCGGCAAGACCACCATGGATGCCGCGGCCTTCTATTGGGACCTCTGCATTCCCGCCCTTCTGTCGCAGACGAAGCCGGGTATTGACGAAGTGTTCGGCACGCCGGCCGAAGTTGAGCCGCTGTTCCTGGAACTGGAAAAGCTCAGAATGCCCAAATGGTACAAGGATGGGGCCGAGCTTTCCAACCTCATGCTTCAGGATGAAGCCGAAGTTGCGATGATGTATTCCGCCGATGCCTATGGCTTCATCAAGGTCCATGGTGCCGAATTCGATGCGGCCATTCCGCAGGAAGGCACGGCCTCCTACACCAACTGGTTCATGAAGGTGCGCGGCACCAGGCACTCGGACCTTTCCGATCTGTTTATGGCCTATCTGCTGGAACAGGAAACGCAGCAGCGCTTCCTGGATGTGTCGACCGACTTCATGTCGCGCTCCGATCTCAAAGCGCCGCCGCAATGGGCAAATTACCCGACGTCCAATGAGGACATGGCGCGGATGTTCAACCTGTTCAGCCTTCAGGGCTGGGAGATCTTCGGCGCCAATTGGGAAGCCCTCGATGCCCGCATGAAGAAAACAATCGCGGTGACCACGGAAGGCTAGTTACAGAATCCGGTGATCACATTGGCCGTGTTGAGCCCAAGTTCCGCGATAGCATAGCCACCTTCCATGACGAACAGCGTCGGAAGGCCAATGCGCTTGATGTCCGCCCCTAGCCGCAGGAAGTCCTCGCTCTCCAGAGCGAAACCGCCGACCGGATCGCGGATGTAGCTGTCAACACCGAGGGAGACGACCAGCACATCGGGCCCGTGCGCCTTCACCCGCTCCACCGCCTGCTGCAAGGCGGCGCGATAAGGCGCGATGGTTGTGCCGAGTGGTTGCGGAAGATTGAGATTGAAGCCTTCGCCCGCCGCTGCGCCCGTCTCGCGCGCATAGCCCAACAGAAACGGATATTCGCGTTCCGGCGTCGCGTGGATCGACGCATAGAGGACGTCGCTGCGATCGTAGAAGATGCGCTGCGTGCCATTACCGTGGTGGTAGTCGATATCGAGGATCGCAATCCGGGACGCGCCCGCATCAAGCAACATCTGTGCGGCAACAGCAGCGTTGTTGACATAGCAGTAGCCACCGGCCAGGTCAGACGAGGCGTGGTGCCCCGGCGGACGGCATAGTGCAAAGGCAGCCTCGCCACCGTTCTTCACGAAACTCGCGGCGGACAGTGTGGTGTCGACAGCGGATTTGATGGCTGACCAAGTTCCGGCGACGATCGGCACGCAGACATCGAAGGTATAGCAGGACAGCATCGAATGAACGCTGGCATTGGGCAATTGGTCCATGCCGCGCATGCCGAACATATAGGCCGTCGCAAAGCCGCCTGGGCCGAACTCGGCTTCCCACAGGGGCCAGCAATTCTCGAGGAAAGAAACAAAGCTCGGCGTGTGGACGCGGAGCACGGGCTCAAGTCCGAAGCTCGAGGCCTCGACAATGTCCTGGTGGCCCTGCGCCCGCAAGGCCTCAAGGATCGTGTCCATCCGGTCCGGGCTTTCGCACATGGGGATGAGCTTGTCATAACGCATCTCCATCGCGCCGGCATGGCCGCGATGAGCCTCGGAATGGAATATCCGCATGGTGTTTGAAGGCCGCGTGCGGCCCTGCCCTTTCGCCTGGCTCAAATGTAAAGCCAAGTTCCCCCGATGCTCTGGTGCCGTCAAGAGACCGCACCGCATGTGACACCTGCTTCAGGCGGCGAGTGCAAGAACCGATTTGACGAGGTGGCTTTCCGGATCGCGTAGCTGATCCAGTATGGTAAAGTGATTGGCCCCCGGAATTGGCACCAGATCGCCCCACAGCTGCGCCTCGCTCCGCCGCCGCTGGTATTGCCGGCTCGACTTGATCATCGCGGGCAGTTCCGCCCCGCCATAGGAGACGGTTAGAGGTTTTTCAGCCATGGGGAGCCTCATCGGAGAGAGGCTCCGCACTTCATTTTCGGTCAAATTCAGCTTGTCATTCACATGGGGCGAATCGCGGAGATGGGCGAGGTCGAACACGCCCGAAATGGCAAGTCCGGCGTGGCAGACGGGATGGTCGAGCAGAAGCGATGTGAGATGGCCTCCCGCGGACCAGCCGGTCAAGATCACAGGTCCCCTTATGCCGTGCGAGGCAGCATTCTGTTCCAGCCAGCTCAAAGCCTGCCGCAGTTCCACGACGATTTCGGTCAAGGTAGCGCCGGGGGCAAGGCTGTAGCCCGGCAAGGCAGCGGACCAGCCATGCGCCTGAAGCCCTTGAGTGAGGCAGGCAAATATCTCCTTGCTGCCGCGCTGCCAATAGCCACCGTGGATATGCACCATGCAGGGCGCCTCAGGGTTCTCAGCAGGATAAAGATCCCATTTCGTGCGCTCCCTCCCGGCATAGGGAAGGTCGAGATGGTTTGGATACCGGGCTCGCATGTCATGCGAAATCTGCGACCATTCGTCGGTCTTCTGCCGGGCAATATCCGGGCCAACATGCTCCACATTGTTATAGGCGAGGTTTCGAGCCTGCGGAGACAACTCATCCCAGTTGGACGTCACCAGCTTTCCTCCCTGTACGTCTGGCCCGAAGGAGGGCTAAGAAAATGAGAACTAAATTGGTGCGGAATCAACAGTGAAAGCAATTTGGTATGTGAAGAAAGACGGCCCCCCCGAGGGCCCACTGACCTTTCAGGACCTGATCGAAGGCATGGCCACCCTTGCAGATTGGCGCGGCCTTGAGCTCCGGCAGGCGCCCTCGGGCCGCTGGTTCCCCGCCACGGAGCTGGAGAAGCAGCTCTCGGCGGCCCCCCCGCCACGGCAATGGCTGCGCCCCGTAGCCTGGCTGGTGCTGGGCCTGGCTGCAGGTGCTCTGGCCGTGTGGTTGTTAGCACCACCGCTCCAATCTGGATTTTACGCCATGTCGGACCCTCTCTCCCGGAAACGCAACGCCATCGCGCTCAAGCTCATGGAAGCGAAAGATGGGCTGCCGAAAATGATTGACCGCACCACCATCAGAACGGGCATCAAATATGATGATCCCGTGCTCACCTTCACCAACATCATTCTTCTCGAAGCTGCGAATATTCCGGACTCGACCAAAGCCGACATCAGCCGCGCCGTCACCTCCAACACCTGCGCCTTCGCACAAGCCCGCCAATTCATGGCGGCAGAAGGTGCGATCGCCTTCAGCTATGCCGATATCGGCGCCAGGCCGCTGATGACCGTGACGGTTTCCGAGAAGAACTGTTTTTAGCACGTCCCATTACCAGCTCAGCTGCATGCTCATGCGGGCGCCGCCCTGCGAGCGAGTATAACCGAACGTGTCGGCCTGCGCCCAGCCAGCGCCACCGGACACGATGACCTTGTAGTCCCGGTCATAGAGCACGCCTGCCGCGGTGAGGCCAAAGCCGTAGGAGCCGTCGAAGACGCTGGTATTGACCTTGACGCCAAACCGGTCATCCCCCGTCAGGATGGGGTCCCCCAGCGCCATGGACATTGCCACGCCTGATTTCACCGTGGCGAGTTCCTCATAGAGGGCGCCATTGTCAGACGCGAGATTGCCGAAATTGTCGGAGGTGACGACGCCGAGCGGGCCCAGCTGCCGCGACCGGCTGGTTGACGAGTTCATGCCGGGCGCGCTGATCGTCTCGCTCTGGGTGCCGAGAACAATCTGATTGTTGGCCGTCGCTGTGGCATTGGCACCGAGAGCGGTTGATTGAGTGTGACCGTTTACGGCCGCGCCGGCTCCCACTGCCGTTGCGTTCTGGCCCTGTGCACTTGCCGCGGTTCCAACGGCGGCGGAGCCCGTTCCCGAAGCTGACGCGCCCGCACCCATGGCAATCGTGCTGGTACCCCCGGCCGAAGCACCGGTCCCCATGGCGACGGTGTTGGTCCCCGATGCCGTGGCGCCAGCGCCAATCGAGACCGCGCCATCCTGGGAGGCCGTCGCATTGCTGCCGAGGGCGACCGCGGATGTGCCCGTTGCGCTGTTCTGCTGGCCGATGGCGACGGCGCCATCACCCGTGGCCGTATTGTCCGCGCCAATCGCAGTGGCGCCCGTGCCCGTGGCGGTGTTCGGATCGCCGATGGCAACGGCGCCATTTCCGGCGGCGGTATTCTTGTCGCCCACGGCCACCGCCCCGCGGCCGCTCAACACGCTTGAGTTTCCACCCGCGAAAGAGCCTGTGCCAGCTGCCGATGCGACCATTGCGCCGGCACCTATGGCCGTCGTCCCGTCTGCCAGCGCCTGCGAACCCGCGCCAACGGCAGTGGATTGCTTGGCCTCGGCACTCGCATCAAGTCCCATGGCGACAGCGCCGAGGGAGGCGGCACTGGCATTCTGGCCGACCGCAGTGGATGATTGGCCTGCCGCTGAGGAATCGAGGCCTGCTGCGATGGAGCCAAGTTCCGTTGCAGACGCCTTGTCGCCTATGGCTATGGATGATTCACCTGTTGCAGATGCCTCGGTACCCTGGGCGACGGCGTCTTCTCCGGTCGCCGAAGCCCACCAACCGAGCGCCATCGAAGCCAGGCCACCTGCGGAGGCGTTGCCACCAACCGCAATGCCCTCGTCGTCCTCCGCCACAGCGCCGTTGCCCAGCGCCACCGCGCGATCGCCCTTTGCCGCCGCTTCCTCACCAATGGCAGTTGCGGATTGTCCGGTGGACTCCGCTTTGCTCCCAAAGGCCACGCTTCCTTCACTGCTGGACATCGCATCGGTGCCTATGGAAATCGCGTTTTCGGCACTTGCACCGGCACCATCACCCAAGGCCGTAGCGCTTTGGGCGGTCGCGCTGGCATCGCTTCCGAAGGCGAGCGAATCCGATTTGGTTGCCTCTGCACTCAGACCCAGCGCGACGGAGTCTTCTCCCGCCGCGCTCGCGGATTTGCCGAAGGCCATGGCGCCAGCGCCACTTGCCGCTGCTCCCGTTCCCGCTGCGATACTATCTTGCGCATGCGCCTCGGCGTCGCTGCCAATCGCCACGGAATCCTCTCCCGTGGCGGATGCACTTTCGCCTGCTGCGAAGCTCGAATCTCCTTTGGCCGATGCACTCGTGCCCAGCGCAAGGGCATCGTTACCCTCGGCAGCAGCGCCCTGCCCTGCCGCCATGCTGGCGTTACCGCTGGCTTCAGCCTCCGTGCCGATAGCGACGGCATTGTCACCGCCCGCGTTGGCCCCTTGGCCAGCTGCAAAGGCGCTGTTGCCTGTCGCCTGCGCGTCACGGCCAACGGCAACCGAATCGTCACCTTCAGCAATTGCACCGTCCCCGGCGGCCAGCGCACTGTCACCTTTGGCCTGCGCATCCGTGCCAAGCGCGATGGAATTCTCACCCTCCGCCGCCGCGCCGTTGCCGCCGGCCAAGCTGCTGTCACCCGTGGCTTGCGCATCCGTGCCAAGCGCGATGGAATTGCTACCCTCCGCAGTGGCGCCATTGCCTGCGGCCAATGCGCTGTCGCCTTTGGTTTGCGCGTCAGTACCCAGAGCGATGGAGTCCTCACCTTCAGCGGTAGCACCATTGCCGCCGGCCAGGCTTCTGTCGCCCTTGGCTTGCGCATCCGTGCCAAGAGCGATGGAATCGTCCCCCTCTGCAGCAGCCCCTTTGCCGGCGGCAAGACTGCTGTCGCCCTTGGCGTGTGCATCGCTGCCGAGGGCAATGGAATCATCACCTTCCGCAAGAGAGTCGCGTCCAAAGGCGATGGCGCCCGCACCGCTCGCCGTCGACCTGGGTCCGATAGCAATCGATTCCAATCCGCTGGCAGACGCGTTGAGCCCAAGTGCTGTTGCGCCCACGCCGGTGGCGGATGCAGCGCTGCCGAGCGCGATGGAGTTGACGGCCGATGCGTTGGACCCATTGCCGACCGCTATGGCGCTGACGTCTCCCGTCGTAGCCAGTGCGCCGCCGGTCCCTGCTCCCGCAAATGCGCCTCCACCGATGGTGACGCCAGGTGAATAGGATTCGAGATCGGGGTTGCCAATGACAATGTCACCACCGTAGGCAGATATGCCCTGAGTGGCTTCGAGCTTGCTTGTATTGGTGGTTCCGCCAACATAAACATCGGCCACAAAGCTCACGTCATCGTTGAAGATGGAACCGCCGGTGACGTTCACGCCACCCGCATCGACGGTCACGGTGCCGGTGAACTCCTGATTACAGCTCGGTAAATCGGCGATGTAAGTACTCAGGTTCTGCGCCGCCACAGTGTAACCCTCAGCAACCTTCGTCACCGCGACGCTGGAAACACCGGCGGCGGCCGCTACTCCAGCAGCTCCATTTGCCACCAGCTCGGCTGCAGAAGTTGTCGCAAGAATTCCATATATGGCCGATTGCGCAGTTGCTGACGTTCCGAGTGCGCCGAGCCCCAGGATCTGGGCATCCGCGCTGGCGCCAAGCGCACCCATGGATAGAGACATGGTGCCTGCGGCGCCTCCGGCCGTATCAAGCGAGAGGCCCGCAGCCACGAGCCCGGGCGCCGCACCTCCGGCATCGAACGGCACCGCCACGCCAATTGCTGCTTCGTCCAGACCTGCAGAGCCCAGTGCGAATGCTGTAGCCTGGGCATCCAATTCAAATGCCAGGGACGTATACTCAGCCGTCGTGGCACTCACCGCGGTCACAACGTCGCCAAACGCGCCAGCCGTCGTCGTCAAGGCCGTGCCGAGGGCCGTAAACTCAGCTTGCTGGCCTGTGATGGCGATTGCCTCTGCTGCAAGATGTGTCACATCTCCGGCTGCAGCTGTCGCCTCCAGATCGGATGCCGCGCCATAGTTCGTATTGGCGTTCTCAAGATTGGTGTTAATGGCCTGGGTGTATTGCTGGAAACAGCCACCACTGCCAGGCGTATCCAGCTGCGGGGTATTCGTCGTCACCTTGGTGGGAACGGGCGGCACCAGCGGGCTGCTTGCCGGATAGGCAGGCCCCGCGCAGGCAAGCGATAGCGCTGCCAGTGCCGTTGCGGCCTTGAAGGACAAGCTTAGTCCGCGCTTACGGGGGCGAGTCAGCAATCGGGAGTTCGGCAAGACGGGAGTTCCTCATGATCTGGATCATCTGATCAAGCGAAAGCGCAAAGAACAGAGATGCCGGGGATAACGCCGAACCTGAAGTACTCGGGAAAAATACTTACCCCCGAAACTCCCACCTTATTTATGTCACACAAATTCCTAACAGTAAATTGATTGCCTTTGAGTCAACCGGAAGTCACTCTTCGGCGGCTGGCCCGGGCCAATATGCATCATAAGGATGCAATACGACGCTGTTATGTATCGGTGAAGTAATCTTCGTGGAGCGGCCGGAGCCGCGCAATGGCGTTGAATACCGAGCGGAGATGCAATTTCATCGCCTTCACTGCCGCCACCGAATCACCTTGGTCCAGCGCCGCGACGATAGCTTCATGTTCAGCGATGATATCTTCGCGGTGACCCGGCACGCGGTTGGCGAGATGGCCAATCCGGTCCCACAGCATTTTCACGCCCTGCACCGTTTTCCACACGCCTTCGAGGTCCGCTGCCCGTGCGATCAGCTGATGGAAGCGTTCATTGTCCAGATAGAAGCCCCAGGCATCGCCTGCCATGGCATGTCGCTTCTGATCCGCGAGGTTCACATGCGCTTCAGCCGCATCGGCGGTGCTCCATTTTTGGGCAGCGACCTTCACGAGAGCCATCTCAAGTGCGGTGCGGGCGAACTGGCTTTCCTTCACCTGCTTCATGCGAATGGGTGCCACGAAGCTTCCGCGCTGCGGAAAAATGTCGATCAGCCCATCTTCTGCCAACCGGGTGAGCGCAATGCGCACGGGAGAGCGCGACACGCCGAACATGCCGCAGATACGGTTCTCGCTCAGCGCCTCGTTGGGGCCCAGCCGGCAGGTGATGATCTCTTCTCGGAGATGGCCATAGATCTGGTCGGCGGCGGGGAGCCGCCTGTCGAGCAGGCGGACCACCGCGTCTTCGGTTGCGGGGATGCCCATTTCAATCTTGTCGCATCATGGCTTGTATACTAGCATGCCGGTGAGCGGCCCAAAGATCAACGCAATTCTGCCGCCGCCCATGGGAGAAAACGTCATGAGAACAGTTGCTAAGCTGGTCGCTGCAGTGGGACTCTGCGCTGCGGCCTTAACCCCCGCCCTGGCCGATCCGGGCACCAAAGTGGCGCTCGTTCCGGGTGGTCCCCACCCCTATTTCGCCGCCTGGGAGCAGGCCGGCAAGGACGCCATGAAGGACTTCAACCTGGGTGCGGCGGACTACCGCGTACCGCAGAAATGGGAACTGGCCCAGCAGAGCCAGCTTCTCGAAAGCCTGCTAACCCAAGGCTATAATTCCTTCCTGATCTTCCCTGGCGATGCCGTCGGCACCAATGCCGTGGTGCAGGAAATCACCGAGAACGGTGGGCAGGCGATTGCCACGGCGGGCTGCCTGAAGGACCCGACTCCCGCCCTGTTCTGCATGGGCACGGATACCGGCAATTCCGCCTATCTCGGCACCAAGGAACTCATCAAGGCGATGGGCGGAAAGGGCAAAATCGCGCATTTCACCGGCTTCTTGGTTGATCCCAACACGCAGCTCCGCATCGATGCGGTGAACAAGGCCGCGGCAGAAACCAATGGCGCGGTCGAAGTCGTGCAGGCCATTGCCGACATCGATGCTCCCCAGCCGGCGGAAGAAAAGATCAACGCCTATCTCGCAGCCAATGCCGCCAATGTGGATGGCATCGTGACCACGGCGTGGGTCCCAGCCGTCACCGCTGCCAATGCGCTGCGCAAGATCGGCGACAAGCGCATCAAGATGGTCGGCATCGATCATGACGAGGTTGTGCTGCAGGCGATCAAGGACGGCTACCTCAACGGCACCATGCTTCAGAACCCCTATGGCCAGGGCTATATAGGCTCCTACGTGCTGGACAAGCTGCGCACCGGCTGCACGCTGAAGGCGGATGCACCGTGGAAGTCCAACGCGCTCACGGCCAAGTTCGTCGACTCGGGCACGGTGTTCGTGGATGCCGCGCAGGTCGACACCTATGTCGATGCCATGCGCAACATCACCAAGGATATTCTCGCGAATTTCGAGAAGGACTACATGGACTGCAAGTAAATCCACCAGCCTCTCCTCCGCGCAATGCGGGGGAGAGGATCTTCATTGATGCCTTCGCCGGAATGACGGTCCAAGTCGCACACCACATCAACATGAGACTGATTCCGTGAGCGAGACGATTGACGCAGGCAGGGACTTCACGCGCAGCTCCGGCGCGTTGCGCCTGCTGCTCAGCAACGAGTTCGGCCTTGCAGTACTCATTGCCGTCGCATTCGCCGCATTTGCGGTCTCGCTCCCTGGCTTTACTTCGCCCTTCAGCCTATTCACCATCGGGCGGCAAGTCGGTATCGACACGATGATCGGCCTTGCCATGATGGCGGTCATCGTCACCGGAGGCCTTGATCTCTCCGTGGGTGCCATCGGCGTCTGCGCAGCAATGGCCTTCGGGTGGATGTCGCAGGCCCATGGGGTGCCGCTCACACTCGCCGTCCCTGCCGCAATCCTGTTCGGCGCCATGCTCGGCTTCATCAATGGTTACGCCGTAGTGCGCTCGGGCGTCCACAGTTTCATCATCACGCTCGCCAGCATGAGCATCTTTTTCGGGGTGATGATCTTTCTGAGCCAGGCGCAGGCTTTCAATGCGCTGCCGCCGGAGGTCACGGCACTTGGCAAGATGCGGCTGTTCGGCAAGGTGTCCGTGCTGCTGGTCATCACGCTCTTCGTATGCTGTGCGTTGAGCCTGTTCTACCGTTTCACCACGCTGGGCCGGCGGATGCTGGCGGCGGGCGCCAACCCGCGCGCGGCGGAGCTTTCCGGCATCCGTACCGGCCGCATTATCACTGCCTGCCACATGCTGACAGGTGCACTCGCGGCACTCGCAGGCCTCATGCTGACGGCCCGAACGGGGGCCGCAGTCCCATCCATGGCTGGCCATCTGGGGCAGGACTGGCTGCTCCCCGCCTTCCTGGCGCCGGTTCTGGGCGGCACGCTGCTGTCGGGTGGACGCGTTTCGGTGGTCGGAACACTGCTGGGTGCGGCCTTCGTCACCATCATGACCAGCGGCTTACTGCTAATGCGCGTGGGCGAGTTCTGGATCCTGGCCTGCCTCGGCCTCATCCTGCTGCTCGCCGTTCTGACGGACAGGCTGCGGCAGACCATGTTGCGCGCGAGAGGGTTGATTTGATGTCCCGCACCCTGAACCGGTTGTTCGACAATGATTGGGTGGGCCCTGCCCTCGTGTGTTTCGTCGCAATCGTCGGCATCTCGATCCTGCAACCGAGCTTCCTTTCTTCTTTCAACATTTTCGTGCTGCTCTCGGCCATTGCCGTCAACATGGTGGTGGCGCTTGGCCAGCTTGTGATCATCGCCATCGGCCAGATGAACCTGGCCTTGGGCGCCTTTGGTGGCCTGGTCGCCATCAGCTTTGTGGCGGTGATGGAGCTTTATGGCGTGCCGCCCGCCGCCGCTGTGGTAGTCGCCCTTGCCATTGGCACAATCGCCGGCGCGGCAACGGGTTTCGTCATCGCGCGCACCGGCATCTCTGCCTTCATCATCACGCTGGCGGGGCTGCAAATATTCAAGGGCATCAACCTTGGCATCACCGAAGCGCAGCCCTTCTATGGTGTGCCACAGGTGGTGAAGGATTTTGGCAACCTCTCGATCTTCGGGCCCATTCCCTGGTTGATCGTACCGATGGTCATCACCTCGCTCGCCATGTGGTATCTGTTCAACCGGCTACGCATCGGACGCTATATTCTGGCGGTGGGCGGCAACCGCACGGCGGCAGAGCTTTCCGGCATCAACGTCACCGCCACCATTATCTGGGCCTTCGCGATTTCGGGCGCCCTTGCCGCCATTGCCGGCATGATGCTGGTGGCGCGGCTTCAGATCGGCCAGCCCACTATCGGAGACGACTGGTTGATCTCCTCCTTTGCAGCACCCGTGATCGGCGGCGCCGTACTGGCGGGTGGGCATGTGAGCGTGGGCGGCACCTTCTTTGGTGTTGTCATCATTGCCATCATTACCCAGGCTCTGGTGCTGTTCGCCATAGACCCGTTCGTGGTGCAGATCGTGCTTGGCGCATTGATCCTCTGGGCGGTGGGCATCAACCGCTTCCGCGAAATCCGTGTCGCCAAGCTGAACGAGGCACGCTGAGATGACGGCCCTTCAGGTTTCACGGGTCAGCAAGTCATTTCCAGGCGTTAAGGCGCTGGACGATGTTTCGATGACGCTGCGAGGCGGCTCCGTTCATGCGCTTCTAGGGGAGAATGGCGCAGGCAAATCGACCCTCATCAAGATCATGACGGGCATCCACCGGGCGGATCATGGCAAGATCACCATGGAGGGGACGCCCACGCGCTTTGCCAACCCTCGTCAGGCAGCAGCGGGCGGCCTCGGCGTAGTGCACCAGGAGCGAAATCTCGTCACGCGCTTCTCGGTTGCCGAAAATATTATGCTCGACAGACTTGGCAAGCATGCGCTCTCCTCCGTCAACTACCCTGCTCTCGCTGCGGAGGCACGACGCTGGCTGCTGCAGCTTGATCTCGACATCGACCCGATGACGCCGGTCTCGCGCCTCAGCGTGGCGCAGATGCAGCTGGTTGAAATCGGCAAGGCCTTGTCACTTCAATCGCGCGTGCTGCTGCTGGATGAACCTACGGCCTCGCTTACCCCCAGCGAGGCGCAGGTTCTGTTCCGCATCTTGCGGAAGCTTCGGGACCAGGGTGTGGCCATCGGCTTCGTGAGCCACAAGCTCGAAGAGGTGTTCGACATATGCGACACCGTCACCGTACTGCGGGACGGCCGCAACGCGTGTGACAGTGCATCGCTCAAGTCTCTCAATCGGGACGATGTGGTGAAGATGATGATCGGCCGTGCCGAGCGCATATCGCGCCGCGCGCCAAGGCCTCAGCCCGCAGCCACCCCCTACTTCGAACTGCGCGATTACTCATCGGCCGCCGGGCACCACAAGGTTTCGCTCTCGGTGCGGCCGGGTGAAATTCTCGGTCTCTATGGCTTGGTCGGCGCTGGCCGCAGCGAACTCGCCAAGGCGGTGCTCGGGCTCGCCCGGAAAACCGGCGGCGAGATTCTGGTTTCGGGAGAGCCGCGAAAGATCGGCTCCGTGGCGGAAGCACTGGACCTCGGCATCGGCTATGTCAGCGAAGACCGGAAGGGCGAGGGCCTTATCCTCCTGCATTCGGTTCTTGCCAATGCAGGGATCACCGTGTGGCGGACGCTCGCCAGTGCAGTTGGCTTCCTCCGTGATGGAACTGTTGCAACCAAGGTGGGGCCCATCTTGCGAAAGCTCGAGGTGAAGACACCGTCGCTGGATCAGACGATTGGAAACCTCTCCGGCGGAAATCAGCAGAAGGTTTCGGTCGCGAAGTGGATTGCGGCGGGCGTCAAGCTTCTCATCATCGATGAGCCCTCGGTCGGCATCGATATCAAGACCAAGGCCTATCTCCACGATCTCATTCATGAGTTGGCCGAAGGCGGTACGGCCGTCCTGCTCATCACCTCGGATCTCACGGAAATGGTGGATGTGGCGGATCGTGTGGCCGTGATGGTTGACGGCCGCATCGAAGGTCTCGTCGAGAATGACCGGAATTATGAGCGCGTGAGCACCGCCATCATGGGGCTGATCCATGGCCGTGCTACCGCCGCTTCGGCGCGTGCCGGGTGAGCTGAGGAGAAGAGAGATGGCGAAGATCACCCGCGTGGAAGCTCTGATGGTGGATTTGCAGCCCAAGGTGAAGCGCACCGATGCAATCCAGTCCTTCGTGAGCCAGGAAACACCCATTATCCGCATTTATGATGCCGATGGCGCGGTGGGGACGGGATACAGCTACACGATCGGCACCGGTGGACCTTCCATCATGGAACTGATCCGCCGCACGCTCGGGCCAGCACTGGTCGGACGCGAATCGCTCGAGATCGAGAAGATCTGGCGCGACCTGTACTTTCTCACCCACGCCACCACGGTGGGTGCCATCACATCGCTGGCGCTGGCGGCAATCGACACCGCCCTATGGGACCTGAAGTGCCGCCGCATGGGTGAGCCTTTGCACCGCATGGCGGGAGGCGCCCAGTCGCGCGTGCCGCTTTATACGACGGAGGGCGGCTGGCTCCACATCGACACCCAGGCCTTGGTCGACGATGCGCTCGAGGCCAAGGCCAAGGGTTTTGGTGGCTCAAAGATAAAGGTCGGCCGGCCACACGTGTCCGAAGACGTGGCCCGGCTTCAGGCGGTGCGGGAGGCCGTTGGCCCTGCCTTCGAGATCATGACGGATGCCAACCAGCGCTTCACCGTGGACGAGGCGATCCGCCGGGCCCGCTGCCTGACACCCATCGACATCGCCTGGTTCGAAGAGCCGCTGACGGCGGATGACATCAGCGGCCATGTGCGTCTCTCGCAGAGCACAACGATTCCCGTGGCGGTGGGGGAGAGCCTCTACAGCCATTTGAATTTCCGGGAATATCTGGAGCGTGGGGCGTGCTCGATTGTGCAGGCGGACGTGGCGCGGGTTGGCGGCATAACACCATGGCTCAAGGTCGCGCATCTGGCGGAGTGCTTCAATGTACCCATCTGCCCGCATTTTCTGATGGAGCTTCATGTGTCTTTGTGCGCCGCCGTGCCCAATGCCCGCTGGGTAGAATATATTCCGCAGATCGATTCACTGACGACGGAGCCGATGCTTATCGCGGAAGGCCACGCCATTCCATCGAACGAGCCGGGCCTTGGCATCGCCTGGGATTTCCAGGCGATTGCCAAGGCCACGGTACCGGGATCGGCTTTCGTTCTCGCCTGATCAGAGCGGCGAGACGCCGGTGATGTTGCCCGCGCTGTTGATGCGCACCCGGAACTTGTTGCCGGAACGCCAGGCCACGAAGCGGTAGCTCGGGGCCGAGCAGTCGGTGGCGGTCACGTTGTAGAAGCCGCTGCCGCGCACGATCTTCTTGGCCTGATAGCAGCTGACTCCGTAGTAGGGCTGATAGTAGTCGGCCGGGCCATAATAGCCGGGGGCGTAGAAGCCGCCGGCGCCGAGGCCGATGCCGACCCCGATGTTGACGTGGGAGTTCGCCTCGGCGTTCTGGGCGGGGATCACGGCGAAGGCGAGAAGGGCGGCGGCAGCGAAGATTGACTTGGTAAGCATCGGGTGGTTCCTCCTTTGTTGATAGGAGGACCCTAGTCCCGCACCCTTCTTCTTGCTGTGGTCTGCATCACAAGGAAGAATATTCGCGAATTAATTTTTGGGGCCGTCCGTGCCAGGCCCGTCGCCGCCGCGATTGTCGTTCTTCGGTGCCGGCGGATTGAACACGCCGCCCGAATTTCCATTGGGCGTATCGGGCGAGATGCCTGAAAGGCCGGCGCAGGTGGAGTTTATATCGAACCCGCGCGGCAGCCCGGCCTTGCCAGACAGGAAGGGGAACGCATCACTGCCGTTCACCTTGATGCCAATGTTCCGCACGATGCCCTTTGGTCGGGTGATATCCCCACGGGGACGGGCTATGATGAAGTCGCAACGCCGGCGCAAAGTCTGGCATCCGCCTGCATTGCAGAAATCGGCCGCGCCGCTCAGCAACGTGACTGCGGTGACGCCGTCAGGACCGATATAGATGTCAAACGCCGTGCCGCGCACGCCGAGCGTCCCAGATGGCGTTTGCAGCCTGTAGGCCTTGTGATCCGATTTGCCGCTGATCCAGCGCAGTGTGCCCTTGGTTGCGCCGATGGCGAGCTTCTTGACGGTGCCGCCCCCGCCGAAGACATATTCATCGATGACCACGGATGAATTGGGGCCGACGGCCAGTTTGGTACCGTCGATGAAGATGAATGCGCCCACGCCCGAGGCATTGCTGCGGATGGTCTCGTCCCGGAATATGGAATCGCCTTTGGAAAGGGTGCCATTCTGGCCTTGTACCCGCGTCGAAATATCAACGGCCGCGCCCACTTTCTCGGCGGCACGAGGAGGGTGAGCCGAGGCCAGGAGAGTGAGAACCATGGCGCTCATGAACAGCGCAGGCGAGAGGCCGGGAGTCGTCATGCCGTCACTCCTCATGTAAGCAAAAGCGGGGAGGCCCGTCAGCTTCTCCGCGCAATTTAGAAGTGCTTAGTTTAGTCATGGGCTCAAGCGCGGTTCAAGAGCCCAAGCGCGGTTGAAGCCTCGTCAAGCAACACAAAAAGGCAATTTCATCAATTCATGATTGAGGTTCGCTCCGGCCTGGGAGAAAGAAAACGTCGAATGGTTCGCTCTTTCCTTTGAGGGCCACCTTTCCGGCATGGACCGTTCCATAGCCGGGAATGCGCCGTGCGGTCTGCTCCGACACCAGAATATCAGTTCCGATTTCCTTGCAGGCCGACTCGATCCGCGCGGCGGTATTCACCGTGTCCCCCACCGCTGAATAGCTGAGCCGCTTCAACGTTCCGACATTGCCCACGCAGGCAACCCCTGTGTGAATGCCGATGCCGATCCGCACCTCATGGCCTGGCCCCAAGCCCAGCGCATCCGTTCGGTTCAGTTCCGCCATCGCATCGCGCATGCGCAGGGCTGCTTCCGCCGCCTTGGCCGGATGATCGCCCACATCGAGTGGTGCGTTCCAGAATGCCATCAGCGAGTCGCCAATGAACTTGTCGAGCGTCCCATCACACTCCACCACCGGCACGCTGAGCGCGCCGTGAAGCTTGTTGAGAAAACGGATGGTCTCCTGCGGGGCCAATGTCTCGCTCAGGGCGGTAAAATCCCTGACATCCATGAAGAGAACCGTGATCTCACGGTTGACGCCACCCAGCCTCAGCGCATCCGGACTCTGTTCGATCCGCGCCAGCAAGGTGGGGGAAACGTATCGTCCAAAGGCCTGGCGGATGTAGCGGCGCTCACGCTCGATCACCACATACCAGAAGGCGGTGGTGCAGAAGACGGTGATGAGCGCGCCGCCCAGTGGCGCCACCGGATCGACCAGCAGGCCTTGCGAGGCGAACAGATACCAGCACAGCGCAAGAATGACGGCGCCCGCCACGGCCGCCGATGCCAGCGCCACCAGCGGCCCCACGAAACTTGCCAGCACCGCCAGAAGAAGCGACAGCGCGGCAATGGCGATCACTTCTGCACCATCAAGCCAGGCTGGACGGTTGAGGAATTGCCCGGCCAGGATCTGCTCCAGAATCTGAGCGTGAATGGCGACCCCTGGAACGGGCTCGGAGAGTGGTGTCACCCGGATGTCCTGCAGTCCGGCGGCAGAAACGCCAACCAGCACGATGGCGCCTTCGAGCCTGGTTTTCTCGTCAAGGCTCAGCGGCGCGGGGGACAGCAGCCTTCCTGCGGGAATGAAGCGCCCGGTATCGCCCGGGGCTGCGTAGAAGCGGAACTGCCCATCTTCGGACAGCGGCACCGTCACATCTCCCACCCGGAGAGACTGTGCGATGCCTGGGTAGGTCGGGTCGGCCTGCACGATATAGGTTGAGGCTCCAAGCCCCAGCCGCAGCGCCTCCAGAAGCAGAGCGGGATAGAGATTACCGCCGCCCGCCAGAAGAAGCGGCACCTGCCGCACGCGGGAGCCAACCTGCTCTCCGCTGAGGCTGATGTGTCCAAGCCCCGCCGCCGAAGCGGTCAGTTCGGGCATCGGCATAATCGCGTTTTCAATTTGCGTAAGACCACTCGCAACTTCTTCGCCCGAAACAACAAACCCGGCCTTGGGGGTGGGCAAGGGTCCCTCCCCCGGCTTGTCAGCGAAGGCCAGGGATACGGGCCCTGCCGTCATGGATCGTGCGAAAACCGCGTCACCATCTCCCAGGGCCTCAAGGGCCGCGCGCTCCGACGGTGCGAGGCTCTTGGCCAATTCCCGCGGCGAGAGGCGATCGGGCTCGGCAAATAGAATATCGAAGGCGACGGAGACTGCTCCGGCCTCGAACAGCCGGTCCGTCAGGCGCGCCAGCGTGCGCCGCGGCCAGGGCCATTGGCCCTGCTGTGCCAGGGACGCTTCATCGATGGTGACGACGGCCACGGGGGTTTCAACCGCCACACGCGGCTTAAGCTGCTGGTAGATATCGAAGGATGCCGCGCGCAGATCCTGCAATGGCTGCGGGTCCAGCCAGCGCAAGACCGTCAGCAGCCCGGCGACTGCGACGCCGATGATGAACCCGCCGCTTCTCGCCTTCTTCATCCTGTGCCCCGCCCGGGCGCCCGCCCCAACGGCTTGCCTCAGTACATGGACTTGATGTCGGTGAGTTCCCGGGCGAGCCCTGCCTCATCGTGGATCTCGATATAGCCCGCAATCACCGGGAGACGCGGGCCGATCAGCGCGCCAGTAACGGAGAAGAACTCATCCTCGTCAATAGCTTCGGTAGGCCTTCCCTCTTCGGCGAACATTAGCGCCACGCAGGCGATGGCGAAAACCGCCACATTGGGTTCGACTCGCGCAAAGAACCGGTTCTTCTCGGATACGGCGCCGATGCGGGCAATGGGACCTTGCTCGGCAAGCGCGATCAGGATTCGCGCCATCATCTCATTCTCCGGAGCGGACTCATCCGCGCGTGGCCCCAGGCTGCGGCGGGCGGCATCCACCCGGTGTTCGAGAATCAGCCACGGTGGAGCCGAATAACGCCCGGCGATGTGGATGGCGGCACGGAAGAAATAGGCATTAAAAGTCGGGTTGTGGATCAGGCTGTCATCCCGGATGCCGCGCGCCACATCATGCATCAGGCCGGGGGTGAAGGGTGACGGCATCTTCCGCCAGCTCGGCAGGAACAGCGCGATCGAGAGATTGGCACCGCAATTCATCAGGCGGTCCACCAGGCGCGCAGCCTGCGCCACGGCACGCGAGAGGAAGGGCACGCGCTCCGGTTCCCCCTTTCCGAAACGGTCGGCATTGGCCAGATCCCGAACATAATATTGCGCTGCCCGCAGGCCGTCGCGCACCCCTGCTGCAGCGCAGGTTGCATGTGCGGCGATAGGAACGGGCTCGGTTCGCGAAGCGGTGGTCATATCTGTATTTGAGCGCCGGGAGGCACCCGCCGTCAAGTTTTCCTATTTGGCCCGCGCGGCCTCGCGGATTTCTGAGAGGCTGCGGGCGGGGGTGATGGCTTCGGGGTCGATCAGGCAGTGGATGATGGCCGGCTTTCCGGCCCGGCGGGCGCGGTCCAGCGCCGGGGCGAAGTCTTTGGTTTCCCGAACGGTTTCACCATGGCCGCCATAGGCAATGGCAAGGTCAGCAAAATCCGGGTTCCTGAGTGCAGTGGCAGACACCCGGCCGGGATATTCGCGCTCCTGGTGCATGCGGATGGTGCCATACATGCCATTGTCGACGACCACGACGATGATGGGCAGGTCATACTGGATCGCGGTGGCAAATTCCTGGCCGTTCATCATGAAGCAGCCGTCACCTGCAAAGGCGATCACCTCCCGGCCGGGCTGAAGGGCCTTGGCGGCAACCGAGGCCGGAACGCCATAGCCCATGGTGCCGGAGGTGGGGGCGAGCTGTGAGGCGAAGCTGCGGAACGGCCAGAAGCGATGCACCCAGGTCGCATAATTGCCGGCGCCATTGCAATAAACCGTGTCCGCCGGCATTACCTCTCTCAGATGCGCCATGATTTCGGACATCTGCACCTCACCCGCCGTCCTGATCTTCGCGGGGTCGCTCCAGGCGAGATAATCGGCATGCGCGCGCTCTGCAGCACCGGCCCAGTTCACGCTGTTGGGCCTCGGCAAGTCCGCAGCGCTGGCCGCGAAAGCATGGGGCGCGGCGAGGATGCCGAGACCGGCGCGATAGACCTTGTTCAACTCCTCCGCACCCGGATGAATATGGACGAGCTTTGCGCCATCGCCCGGAATGTCCAGCAGCGTATAGCTTTGTGACGGCATCTCGGAGAGACGGCCGCCCACAAGCAGGATGAGGTCCGATTCCTTCACCTGCTGCAGAAGCTTCGGGTTGGGTCCGATGCCGAGGTCGCCTGCGAAGTTCGGATGGTCCGCCGGAAACAGCATCTGGCGGCGGAAACTGACGGCGACGGGAAGTTCAAAATTCTCCGCAAACCGCGCAATGTCTGAGACACCCTGCTCGCTCCAGCCGGAACCGCCCAGCAGCAGAATGGGGCGCTTGGCTGAGAGCAGGCGGCGGCGAAGCGCGTCCATGTCATCAGGCCCAGGCTTCATCACAGCGGGTGCAAATGGAAGCGCATCCGCTGCCTCCACCACATCCGTCAGCATGTCTTCGGGAAGAGCGATCACAACGGGGCCAGGGCGGCCTTGGGTCGCCACATGGAAGGCGCGGCTTACCAATTCAGGGATACGCTCGGCGCGGTCAATCTCGACCACCCATTTGGCGATCGAGCCGAACACCGCCTTGTAGTCGATCTCCTGAAAGGCCTCGCGCTCCTTCATGTCACGCGCGACCTGGCCTACGAACATGATGAGCGGAGTTGAATCCTGTGCCGCGACATGAACGCCGCAGGAGGCGTTGGTGGCGCCGGGTCCGCGCGTCACCATCACGATGCCGGGCTTGCCCGTGATCTTGCCGGCTGCTTCCGCCATATAGGACGCACCACCTTCCTGGCGGCACACGATGGTCTTGATCTCCGCATCATAAAGCGCGTCGAGCACGGCCAAATAGCTTTCACCGGGCACGCAGAACACATGGCTGGTGCCGTGAATTTTCAGCTGGTCGACGAGGATCTGCCCGCCACTGCGGCCGGTCATCGGTTGGTCCTCAACAGCATCGCGCGGGTTTCGGACACGGCATTGGCATGGCCGTCAAAGCCCTCATAGCGCGAGATCACCTCGGCATGTTTCGCCAGTTCCGGATAGGCTTTGCCGGTGACATAGGCCACCGAAGTGCGCTTCATGAAATCATAGACAGTCAACGGTGAGCCGGTCTTGGCCCATCCGCTGGTGGGCAGCACATGGTTGACCCCGATCACGAAATTGCCGAGCGTCGGCGGCGTGTGCCGGCCCAACAGAATTTCACCCGCGTTTTGGAGGCGGCCCAAATATTGGAAGGGCTCATCCGAATGAACGCCCAGATGCTCCGGCGCATAATCATTGCAGAAGGCAATGGCCTCTTCCTCGTCCCGCGCCAGCACGATGCCACCCATGGGGCCTTCGAGCACGGTTGACGAATAAGACACGCGCTGTTCTCCCATCTGCTTCCAGAATTCGGGGATCGCCGCCATCGCATCCTCGGCGACCTTGCGGCTCCACGTAACGAGGAAGGCGGATGAATCCGGCCCATGCTCAGATTCGATAATGAGATCGAGGCCGGCGAGGCGGCCATCCGCTGTCTCATCCGCCAGCACAATCAACTCGCTGGGGCCTGCGGGCGTTCCAACGTCAATCAAATGCGAGACGAGGCGCTTCGCGGCCCCCACCCAGGGACTTCCCGGCCCGACGACCTTACTGCATCTGGGGATCGTCTCCGTGCCATAGGCCACGGCAGCAATGCCCTGCGCGCCACCGGCCTTGAAGACTTTGCTCACCCCCGCCATGCGCGCGGCAACGAGCGTTGCATCATCGATACGACCATCAGGGCCCGGTGGCGTGATGATGCAGATTTCTTTGACGCCCGCGACCTTGGCAGGGATCGCCTGCATCAGCACGGAGGATGGAAACGCACCCTTGCCACGCGGAATGTAGCAGGCAACCGAAGGAATGGCCGTGGTGCGGTCGCCTGCGAAGACGCCGGGGCGGATCTCGTGAAACCACATTTCATGCGGCTTCTGGTCTTCATGAAATTTACGGATCGAGACAGCCATAAACTCCAGCGCCTCACGCACTTGTTGATCCAGCGTGTTTTCAGCGCGCGCGAAATCTTCGTCCGTTGCGGCCAGCGCATCAGCCTCGACCGGGGCCTTGTCAAACTGCCGGGCGAAGCGGGCCACGGCTGCATCCCCTTCAGTCTTCACGGCGAAGATGATGGGCTTCACCTTCTCCTCGAATTCCGCAAGATCTGCCTCGCTGCGCTTTAAGAGCTGGTCGCGCGCGGTGCGCGTCATCTTCGAGAGATCGTGGAAACTGATGGTCATGTTCTTATCCGTTCAGAGAGTGCCGAAGGTCTTGTGCCAGTGCCGCGCGATGTCAATGCGGCGGGGGATCCACACCTTGTCATGCGACAGAACATAATCGATGAATTTGGCCAGGCCCACGGCGCGGCCTGGCCGCCCGATGAGGCGGCAATGGAGGCCAACTGACATCATTTTCGGGCTGCCGCGGCGGCCTTCCTCATAAAGGCAGTCAAAACTGTCCTTGAGATACTGGAAAAAGTGCTCGCCCGTGTTGAAGCCCTGCGGTGTGGCAAAGCGCATGTCGTTGGCATCGAGCGTATAGGGGATGATGAGATGTTGACCGCCGCCGGGCTTCCTCAGGAAGTAGGGCAGATCATCCGCATAATCATCGGATGAATAGAGGAAGCCTCCCTCCTCCATCACGAGCTTCGTCGTGTTCATGGAACAGCGGCCGGTGTACCAGCCCAAGGGCCGTTCGCCCGTCACCTCCGTATGGAGGCGGATCGCTTCGGCGATCTGGCGGCGCTCTTCCTCTTCGGACATATCCTTGTGCTCAACCCATTTGAGGCCGTGGCTGGCAATTTCCCAGCCTGCCTCCTTCATCGCGTCCACCTGCTCCGGCGAGCGCTTCAGCGCGGTGGTCACGCCATAGATGGTGAGCGGCACTTGGCGCCCGGTGAACATGCGCCACAGCCGCCAGAAGCCGGCGCGTGCGCCATATTCATAGATCGACTCCATGTTCCAGTGGCGCTGCCCCACCCAGGCCTGCGCACCGACGATCTCGGAAAGGAACGCTTCGGATGCGGCATCGCCATGGAGAATATTGTTCTCGCCGCCCTCTTCGTAGTTCAGCACAAACTGCACGGCAACATTGGCGCCGCCCGGCCATTGCGGGTCGGGGATCGCCCGGCCATATCCCTTCATGTCGCGCGGATAGTCACTCATGCCGCCCACTCCTCATTCGTCAGGTCACCACCGGATAGACTTCAATAATGCCACGCCAGATCATGTCGAGGGCGACATAGAGGATGATGATCAGGCCCACATAGGCAATCCAGCGGTGTTTGCTGAGCAGCTTTGCGATGAAGGACGCCGCCAGTCCCATCAGCGCCACCGATAGCGCCAGGCCGATGATCAGCACGCCCGGATGCTCGCGTGCCGCACCAGCAACCGCCAGCACATTGTCGAGTGACATTGAGACATCCGCCACGATGATCTGCCAGGCGGCCTGCGCAAAGCTCTTGCGGCCGGGCGCGGCGCCGATGACGTTGTCGGCATTGATATCCTCGCCGGTGATGGTCTCGACGGCATCTTCCTCGCCATGGCCATCGCGCAGCTCGCGCCACATCTTCCAGCACACCCAGAGCAGCAGAATGCCGCCGATGAGGATGAGGCCCAGCACCTGCATGAGCTGGGTGGCAATCGCCGCGAAACCGATGCGCAGCACGGTGGCTGCCAGAATGCCGACGAGGATCGCCTTGTTGCGCTGATCCTTTGGAAGTCCCGCTGCGGCAAGGCCGATGACCACGGCATTGTCGCCAGCCAGCACCAGGTCGATCATGATGACCTGGCCCAGCGCCCACAGGGCATCACCCGTCAGCAATGACTGCACGAATTCCGGCATGAAAAACTCCTCGCGGCTTTCAGCACCAACAGGGCGGCAAGCGCAAGAGTTTCCTGTGAGGGGGATCCGTCGGATGTTCCGTCAGGTAATTCGCTGAATCGACGCGGCAATTTCCTCAGGCTCGAACACCCGCTTCCAGTCATCGCGCATCAGCATCGGTTTGCCGAACTGAATCGCCTTGTTGCAGGCATCGGAAAACACGCCCGGCTGCTCCTTGAAGATCACGGCCCCAAGGATATTCATATGCCCCAGCAGGAAGTCCCGCGCCGCTTCCGCGGGAACGCCGCGGGCCACCACCTCGTCCATCGCTTCGCGCATCACGTCCAGCAGCGAGGCGACCACGGTTTCCGAGAGGCCAGGCTCCAGCAGTGCCATTTGCTCCACCGTCACCCGGTGCGAACGCATGACCGGAGCCCAGATGGTGCGGGCCACCTCTTCACCCAGTGCATAATGCTCTTCCGGCCCCTGCATGAGGGCGGAAACGATGTGCTGCTTTGCCGCGATGCCGCCGAAACGGTCCAGCTTCGCGTCAGGGTCCGTCTCGTCGTTGAAGATCGGCGGGTGGCAGGGGTGGGTCACGAAATAGGTGAGGTCCGGCCGCTCCGGCAGATGGCCCGCGAAGGGTGCGGCCGCATCGAGCACCACGACCATCGTTCCAGGCTTCAGCAGATGATTGATGGACTGCGCCACCTTGCCAATGTGGGTGTCCGGCACGGCGAGGACGGCGACCTGTGCATCGCTCAAGGCCTGTTCGGCAGAGACGCATTGAATGCCGAAATCCTGGGCAAGGCGGGCGCGGCCAGCGTCGCTCACCTCCACATGGCGCACCGTAAACGCGGAGTCTTTCAAGTTGCGCGAGAGGCGGTGGCCCATTTTGCCGCCAGCACCAAAGAGAGCGATTGACGTCATCTAGAAACCTCGGATAGCGTTCAACTCTGCTTACATGCTACTGGTATGATAAGTCAATCAGTGTGGGCCGGAGCCAACCGGACCTTTCATGGGAGGTGCCCCGATGGGGCTGAAGGAACTTGCGCGCTCGAAAGAGCCGAAAATCGGTAATTTTGTCGTCGAATTCGCAACGCCGGGGATCGGCCACATCCTCAAGGCGGCGGGACTGGACTTTGCCTTCTTCGACATGGAGCACTCGGGATTCTCCTTCGAAACGCTGAAAAGTGCCGTGCGCTATTTCGAGGCGGCAGGCCTGCCGCTCATCGTGCGCGTGCCGGCCCAGGAGAATGACATGCTGGCGCGCGCCTGTGACATGGGCGCAGAAGGGCTGATCGCGCCGATGATCTCAAGCGCCGCCCAGGCCCAGGCCATGGTCGACTCGGTCAAATATTTCCCCGCCGGAAAACGCGGCGTGGGCCTGCAGATGGCGCATGACAATTACCGCGCAGCCCCCGTGGCAGACGCACTCTCCGCCGCCAATGACCGCACCTCGGTGATCTGCCTGATCGAAACGGCGGAAGGGGCTGAGAATGTCGATGCCATTGCCGCCGTCAAAGGCGTGGATGGTCTGTGGGTCGGGCATTTCGATCTTTCCGTCTCTCTCGGCATTCCCGGCGAGTTCCATCATCCGAAATTCACCGCCGCCATCGACCGCACCATTGCGGCAGCGCAGAAGCACGGCAAATTCCTCGGCCGCCTGGTGCCCAGCACGGAGGCGGGCATCGCCTTCTACAAGCAGGGCTTCGACTTCATCTGCTATTCAGGCGACATCTGGGTGCTGCGCGATGGTCTCGCTGCGGCCTCCAAGGCAATCCGCGAGGGGGTGCGCTCATGAGCGTCTTCCGCGTGGCCCTGTCGGGCGACTTCCGCAAAGCCGATGGTACGCCCACCTTCCCAGACTTCGATCTCACCCCGCTGCGTGAAGCGAAACACGTCGAGATGGCGTTCCTCGAAAATGCCTCGCCACTGAAGGCGGAGCAGCTTGAGGATTTCGATGCGCTGATCCTGCTCGCACATCGCTTTGACGCAACGAGTGTGCCGAAGAATGGACGGTTCGCCGTCGTCGCGCGCTTCGGCGTGGGTTATGACACGGTCGACGTTGCCGCCTGCACCGCCAATGACATTGCACTCGCCATCACCCCCGATGGTGTCAGGCGGCCGGT
Source organism: Aestuariivirga sp. (assembly GCF_965227715.1). Taxonomy (GTDB): domain Bacteria; phylum Pseudomonadota; class Alphaproteobacteria; order Rhizobiales; family Aestuariivirgaceae; genus Aestuariivirga. The sequence goes on from NZ_OZ245771.1 coordinate 1,513,327, forward strand.
CGCGGTCTCCATCATCACCTTCATGCTGGCACTCACGGGCAAGCTAATGGTGAAGGACAGACTCGCCCGCATGGGCGGCCCCGGCTTCGCCGCGCGGGGCGAGCACATGGGTGTTGGCCTCGTGGGCAAGACATTGGGCTCACTGGGCGTTGGAAACATCGGGGCGGAAATGTTCCGGCTCGCCCAACCCTTCGACATGCGCTTCATCGCACATGACCCGTTTGCGGATCCCAAAACCGCGGCCGAACTCGGCATCGAGCTCGTATCGCTCGAGGATCTTTTCGCCAGGGCCGATGTGCTGACCGTCAATTGCCCGCTCACGTCTGACACCCACCACATCGTCAATGCGGAGCGGCTGGCGCTGATGAAGCCCACCGCCTATCTCATCAACACCGCGCGCGGCCCCATCGTGGACCAGAAGGCGCTGACCAAGGTATTGCAGGAACAGAAGATCGCTGGCGCGGGTCTTGACGTATTCGAGCAGGAGCCAACGGATCCGAATGACCCCCTGCTCGCGCTTGACAACATCATCGCCGCCCCTCACGCCCTATGCTGGACGGACCAGTGTTTTGCCGGCAATGGTGCAGCAGACATCAAGGCCGTGCTCGATGTGATGAAGGGCATTGCACCGCGCGGCGTCGTCAACCGTGACGTACTGGACAGGCCAGGCTTCAAGGCCAAGCTCGCGGGCTTCGGCACGCGCTTCGGCTAAAGAGACAAGAAATTCCCCGGACAACGGGGATTAGGAATGGCAGCCTCATGCCGCCGTTCAACAATGGGAGGAAGACATGGTTACAAGACGTGACATGGGCAAGATCGGCCTTGCGGCCGGGCTTGCCGGAACGACCAGCTTCGCGGCCCGCCAGGCCGCAGCAGCAGATGCAGCCCAGACGGCGGTCGACGCCGCAAAGCAATATAGCGGCCAAACCATTTCCATCGTGTGGGAAGCAGGCCTTCAGGCGCTCGATCCCCTGAATTTTTCAGGCCCCAAGTGGAAGGAACTGACCGGCATCGACGTGAAAGTCGTCGAGGTTTCGACCGCCGAGATGTTCACCAAGATCATGCAGGACTACAAGTCGGGTGCTGCCGCCTATGACGCGCTGAACGTCATCCCGTCCTGGATGCCGGATCTTGTCAATGCCGGCGCCCTGGAAGACCTCGATCCTTATGTCGACAAATACGGTTACCGCGACGAATTGCAGAAGATCGCCGCCACCTACCGCGACAATCAAATGATGGTGAACGGCAAGATCTATGCCTTCCCGGATGATGGCGACATCTTCGTCATGTATTACCGCAAGGATCTCTTCGCCGATCCGGCGGTGCAGGCAGCCTTCAAGGCCAAGACCGGCAAGGATCTCGTGGTGCCCACCACCTGGGCCCAGTTCGACGAGACGGGTGCGGCCCTGACGGAAATCCTGAAAGACAAGAACATCTATGGCGCCGGCTTCTTCCGCCAGCCGCCCTACACCATGTTCATGTTCCAGGAGCGCTTCCGCAACGAGGGCGGCAAGTTCTTCGACGCGGATACAATGAAGGCCACCATCAACTCGGATGTGGGCGTGAAGGTGTTGACCGACATGCGCGCCGAGAACGCATGGATGCCGCCGGGCGTGGAACAGTGGGGCTTCGTTGAGAACCTCGCCGCCTTCCTGCAGGGCCAGACGGCGATGACCATCTCATGGCCGCCCTATGGCCGCTGGGCCGCAGGCTATGGCACGGACCAGGAGGTGCTGAGCTGGGTGCCGAAATCCACAATCGCCGGCAAGGTGGGCTATGCCATGCCGCCGGGCGGGCACCCGGAACTAGCGGCGGGCTTCTGCCTTGCCGTGTCATCCACCTCGAAGAACAAGGACGCGGCCTATCTGTTCATCCAGTGGCTGAACAGCGAGTCGATCTCGCTCCAGCGCGTACAGCTTCCCTATGCGCTGCGTGATCCGTTCCGCGATTCGCATTTCACCAGTGCGGAATATCTCTCGCGCTGGCCGGATGCGAAGGACTATCTCGCCGCCCTGCAAGCGGGCGCCAACAACGGCCTCCTCGACCTGTCACTTCTCCAGACCGACAAGTATGAAGAGGTGCTCCGCCAGATGATCTCCAAGCTCTGGGCCGGAGATGACCCCAAGGCGATTGCCGACGCCGCGGCGGCGGAGTGGGATGCAATCACCGACAAGATCGGGGTGGATAAGCAGAAGGCGGTCTACGCCAGCTGGGCCTCGAAGTCGGGCGCCTACCCGAAGATGTAAGTACGGCAATCCCCTTCTCCCGTCGGCGGAGCCGATGGGAGAAGGTCCCCGAAGGGGGGATGAGGGCCTCTCTCCGCCGAGTCCCAGTGCCGAAAGAGGCCCTCATCCTTCGCTTTGCGCCACCTTCTCCCATTGCTCTGCAACGGGCGAAGGGAAATGCTCTCCCATATTGGACCCCATGCCCGCCATCGCCCTCCGCAACCCTGACCGGAACTTCAAATACTGGATCATCGCGCCCGCGGTGTTCCTGCTGCTGGCGGTTGGCCTCTTTCCGCTGATCTATTCGCTCGTCGTCTCCTTCATGCGGATCGACATGATGGATACGGATACCTCATTCGCCGGCCTCTATAATTACAAGCAGCTGTTCAAGGATCTGCGCCTGTGGCAATCGCTCGGCCACACGCTGCTGATCACGGCGATCGCCCTGCCGCTGGAGCTGATCTTCGGCCTCGCCATGGCATATCTCTTCCTGGAGAAAATGCCGGGGCGGCAGATCTTCATTTCGCTCCTCGTGCTGCCCACCATCATCTCGCCCATCGTGGCGGGCGCCACATGGCGGCTGCTGCTGGACAATCAATATGGGCCCATCAATCAGATCCTGGGTTGGTTTGCGGGCCACCGGGTCAACCTGCTGTGGACTATCAACCCGCTGCTCGTCTACCCCGCCATCATCTTCTGCGAAATCTGGCAGTGGACGCCCTTCATGTTCCTGGTGCTGCTGGCAGCCCTCTCCAATGTGGACAAGTCGCTCACCGATGCGGCGGAGATCGATGGCGCATCTTTCCTGCGCACCTTCCGCTACATCGTGCTGCCAGCGATCTGGCCCGTCATGGCGGTCGCCATCCTCATCCGCGGTCTCGATCTGTTCCGCATCTTCGATATCATCTGGGCGCTCACCATGGGTGGTCCTGGCACAATGACGGAGACGATCTCGATCTACACTTACACGGAAGGCTTCAAGCAGTTCGAGACGAGCTATACCGCAGCGATTGCGTTCCTCGTCATCGTCATCCTCACCATCATCGTCACCTGGGCCATCCGCCGCATGGGACTTGCGAAATGAGCGCCCTTCCCTTTCACCGCCGCCCCGGCAGCAAGCTCGCCTTCCGCTATCTTCTGGCGCTGGTCCTGACCGTCATCTTCGTTTTCCCCGTCTATTGGCTGTTCATCATTTCCTTCAAGACGCCAGATGAGATCTTCGCCTTCCCGCCCGTGTGGTATCCCAAATCCCTGCAACTCGCCAATTACAAGGTATTGTTCAAGGATGGAGACGCGGCAACAGTGGGGAACAGCCTGATCCTCGCCTCCGTCTCCACCGTCTTCGCGATGATCCTGGGCACCATTGCCGCATACAGCCTGGTGCGCTTCAAGACGGGGGGCGAGAATTTGGCGATCTGGATCATCTCGCAGCGCATGATGCCGCCAGTAGCGATCGTTTTCCCGCTGTTCCTCGTCTATGTATGGCTGGGCTGGGTTGATACCTATACGGGCCTGATCATCCTCTACACAGCCTTCTCCCTTCCTTATGTCATCTGGATGATGCGCGGCTATATCGAGGATATTCCGCTGGAACTTGAAGAGTCAGCGCTGGTCGATGGCTGTTCGCGCTGGGAGGTGCTGTGGAAGGTCGTCTTCCCCATGGCGCGCTCCGGCCTCTTCGCCACCGCCGTCTTCACCTTCGTCTTCGCCTGGAATGATTTCCTCTTCGCCCTGGTGCTGACACGCACGGAGGTCACCACCTACACAGTCCAGGTCACCCATTATTTCGGCGGACAGTCCAATTTCTGGGCCAAGATCGCCGCCATGTCGGTGCTGGGCACCATCCCTGTCTTCTTCACCGTCGCGGTGATGCAGCGCTATCTGGTGCGCGGCATTTCCATGGGCGCAGTCAAAGGCTAGTTATGTCGGACCTCAAGATCACCAATCTCCACAAGCATTATGGCGCCTTCCATGCGGTGAAGGGCGTTAGCCTCGAAGTGCCCTCGGGCGAGTTCACCGTGCTCGTGGGTCCCTCGGGCTGCGGCAAGTCCACACTTCTCCGCACCATCGCGGGGCTTGAAGAAGCAAGCTCCGGCAAGGTCGAGATCGGCGGCGAAGACGTGACCTGGGCAAGACCCCGAGACCGCAACATCGCCATGGTGTTCCAGAATTACGCGCTCTACCCCTATCTCAATGTGAAGGACAATATTGCCTTCGGTCTCCGCGCACGGAAATCGCCCGAAGCCGAGGTCGAGAAACGGGTGGCCCGGGCCGCTGAGATGCTGGGCATCGGCCACCTTTTGAAGCGCTTCCCGCGTGAGCTTTCGGGCGGCCAGCGCCAGCGCGTGGCCATTGGCCGGGCCATCGTGCGCGATGCAATCCTCTATCTCTTTGATGAGCCGCTCTCGAACCTCGATGCGCAGCTCCGCGATGACATGCGGGTCGAGATCAAGCGGCTCCACCAGGAGCTGGGCCGGACCATGATCTATGTGACGCATGACCAGATCGAGGCGATGACATTGGCGGACCGCATCGTGCTGCTGCGCGACGGGGTGATCGAGCAGCTGGGCTCGCCGTTGGACCTGTTCGAGCGGCCCAATTCGCGCTTCGTCGCGGGCTTTCTCGGCAGCCCCAAGATGAACTTCATTCCGGCCACGCTCGGCGAGAATGGCCTTGTGCTGCAGGATGGAACGGCCCTCGCGCTTCCGGGCCGCAGCGGGCTCAAGGCCGGCACAGCCGTGATCCTCGGCCTGCGCCCGCAATACATCTCCATGGCCGGCGCGGCGTTAAGCCCCGGCCATGCCCGCGTGCCCGTCACCATCGAACTCGTGCAGCCCACGGGCTCCCGCGTGCAAGCCACCATGCCGCTGGGCGGCAGCTCCATCATCGCGGAACTGGCCGCGCATGACGTGTCACGCCCCGGCGAGCGGACAGAGATTGACATTGATATGACGCGTGCCGTCATTATCGATCCCACCACCGAACAAGTCATCTGACGTCACTGGGAGGCAGACCATGGCAAAGAGCGCCCTCACCCGCGCCGTAAAGCTCACCGGAACCGATGTGCCGGAGGGAAAGCGCCGCATTCTCGAGGCAGGCCCCCTCACCGCCATGTTCGACAACGGTGCCATCCGCTACATCCGCTTCAAGGGCGCGGAAGTGCTGCGCGGCATCGCCTTTCTGGTGCGGGACAAGGAGTGGGGAACTTACACCCCGGCGATCGAGAATCTGAAACTCCGCCAGGGCAAGGACAGCTTCACCATCAGTTACACCGCCACCACCAGGGACAAGACGCAAGGCCTGCGGTATGCCGCGAAAATCGAGGCGAAGTCCAATGGCACGCTGGTCTTCTCCGCCACCGGAACGCCGCTCACGGATTTCATCACCAACCGGACAGGCTTCGTGGTGCTCCACCCGCTCAATGGCGTGGTGGGGGAGCCGCTCGAGATCATCCATACCGATGGCAAGAAGAAGAAGGGCCGCTTCCCCAAATTCATCAGCCCCGGTCAACCTTTTTTCGAGATCCGCTCCATGAAGCATGAGGTGACGCCCGGCGTCACCGCCACGGTGCTGATGGAGGGCAACAAATTCGAGATGGAGGACCACCGCAACTGGATGGATGCGTCCTACAAAACCTATGTCTGCTCCCTGCTGGACCCCTGGCCCTATACGCTGAAGAAGGGAGAGCCCTTCACCCAGTCGATCAGCGTCACCATTGAGGGGAAGCCCACGGCGAAGAAGAGCGCGCGCAAGGGCTCCGGCATCAGCGTTGACGTAGGCGGCGTCAAGGGCATGATCCCGGCCATCGGCGTCAGCGTGCCCATGGCGGAAGCGGCGCATGCACTGGATAAGGCAGAGCTCATCGCCGGGATGGATGCAAATCACCTCGTCTGCCAGATCGACGGGCGGCAGAAAGGCCAGCGCGAAGCCGCCGCCGCCTTCCGCGAACTTCGCGAGCGGACGGGCGCACTTTCCTTTCTCGAAATCGTGCTGCCGGCAAAAAAGCCCGCCGCCGATGAAGTGGCGGCCATCGCCCGCGAGATCCGCGCGGCGAATTACAAGCCAGACGCCATCGTCATCACCCAGATGCATGATCTTAAATCTTTCCAGCCCAACACGCCCAGGCCCTGGGGCCCCAGCTACGAAGAGATGGCGGCAGCAGCGCGCAAGGAGTTTCCCGATGTCACACTGGGCGGCGGCATGCTGTCCTTCTTCACGGAGCTGAACCGAAAGCCGGTGCCGCAGGGCGTGTTCGACTTCATCACCCACACCGTCTGCCCCATCGTCCACGCAGCGGATGATATTTCGGTGATGGAGACGCTGGAGTCCTTGCCCTCCATCATCGCCTCCACCCGCCATATGATCGGCAAGGCGCCTTATCTGTTGGGCCCCTCTTCCATTGCCTGCCGTGACAATCCTTACGGCGCGGTCGTCTCCCCCAACCCCGGCAATGGCCGGGTCTGCCTCTCGGACATGGACCCGCGGCAGCGCGGGCTTTTCGCAGCAGCGTGGAACCTGGGACTGGTCTCGGCCTTCGCCAAGGGCGGGCTCGATGCGGTGTCGCTGGGTGCTGTCACAGGGCCGCAAGGTGTCATCTACCGCAAGGCGGATTATGCGCAGCCCTGGTTCGATGATGACGCGAAAGCAGAGGTCTATCCAGCTTACCACGTTCTGGCGGGGCTTGCGGCGGCAAGCGGCAACAAGCGGCGCGACGCTGTGTCCTCGGCCCCATCCACCATTGCCGCGCTGGCCTACCGGGCGGAAGGCGGCACGGAGTTGTGGCTCGCCAATCTCTCGCCTGAGGCACAAACAGTAAAGATATCAGGCCTCAAAGGCCCGGCCGAAGTGCATCACCTGTCCGAGGCGACATTCAAGACCCTCGCCACCGATCCTGATATCCTGCGGCGGGATGGCGAGCGCGTCAGGAAACCTTCCTCAGTGGAGCTTGGCCCCTATGCTCTCATTCGTATCAAGGCGGAGTAGAGAATGATCCTGGGCTGCATTGCCGATGATTTCACGGGTGCGACGGACCTTGCCAACACGCTCACCCGCCGCGGCATGCACACGGTGCAAACCATCGGCATTCCGAAGGCAGCCGCACCCGAGGCGGACGCCATCGTGGTGGCATTGAAATCACGCACCATCCCGGCGGCCGAAGCGGTCCAGCAGTCGCTCGATGCGTGCCGCTGGCTTAAAGCCAATGGTGCAAAGCAGATCTTCTTCAAATACTGCTCGACCTTCGATTCAACCGATCAAGGCAATATCGGCCCAGTGGCCGATGCGCTGCTTGACGAGCTTCAATCGCCATTCACCATCGCCTGCCCCGCCTTCCCTGAGAATGGCCGCACCATCTATCTGGGCCATCTCTTCGTCGGGAATGAGCTCCTGTCCGATTCTTCCATGCGCAACCATCCGCTGACGCCGATGAAAGACTCCAATCTCGTCCGCGTGCTTGGGAAGCAGACGCCGCACAAGGTCGGGCTGGTGCCGTGGAAGATCGTGAAGCAGGGCGCGCCTGCAATTGCCGAGGCCTTTGCCGCACTGGAAGCTGAGGGAATCCGCCACGCCATCGTCGATGCGGTGGAAGACAAGGATCTCGAGAATATCGGTGCAGCCTCGTCCGCCCTTGCCCTCATCACCGGCGGCTCCGGCATGGCCATCGGCCTTCCCGCCAATTTTCGCGTGGCGCGGCTCATTCCCAAGCGGGAGGGTGCTTCAGCCGTGCCAAAAATTGGCGGACCCGGCATTGTTCTTTCGGGCTCCTGCTCCGCCGCAACGCTGGGCCAGGTTGCGGCATTCGCGGCCAAGCATCCGGCCCACGCCATCGATCCCGTGGCACTCGCTGCTGCGCCTGAAAAAGCCGTGGCCGAGCTTCTCGGCTGGGCGCGGGAGAAGCTGAAGAAAGGCCCGGCCCTCATCTATGCATCAGCCCCGCCTGAAAGAGTCGCCGCCATTCAGGCGCAGTTAGGACGAGAGCAAGCAGGCACGATGATTGAACACGCCCTTGGCGCCATCGCAAGCGGCCTTGCGGACCAGGGCGTGCGCCGCTTCGTGGTCGCTGGTGGCGAAACCTCCGGAGCGGTCGTCTCCGCCCTGAAAGTTGAGGCGCTCGAAATCGGCCCGCAGATCGCACCAGGCGTTCCGGCCTGCCTCTCCTATGGCAGCCCCCGCTATGCGCTGGCGCTGAAGTCCGGCAATTTCGGCGGGCCTCAATTCTTCACGGAAGCCCTGAAGGCGCTGGCATGACGGAAGCCGAAGCCCGCGACTTCATCTGCGAGATGGGCCGCTCAATGTTCGAGCGCCGCCTCACCTTCGGCTCGTCCGGCAATATCTCAATCAAGATCGCCGATGGCTGGCTGATGACGCCAACTGGCTCATCGCTCGGCCGGCTCGATCCCGCCAGGCTCTCGAAGCTGGATCCCCAGGGCCAGTTGATTGCAGGTGACGCCCCCACCAAGGAAAGCTTCCTGCACCTCGCCATGTATCGTGAGCGCGCCAAGGCAGGTGCTGTCGTCCATCTCCACGCCACCCATTCCGTCGCCGTCTCCTGCCTCGATGGCATCGATCATGAAGACGTGCTGCCACCGATCACCGCTTATTACGTCATGCGCGTCGGCAAGCTGCCGCTCATTCCCTATTATGCACCGGGGGACAAGACTTTGGGCGAAGCCGTGGGACGTGCGGCCGCCAAACATAACGCCGTGCTGCTGGCCAATCACGGCCCGGTGGTCGCGGGCACCAGCCTCTCCGCCGCCGTCGATGCCATTGAGGAATTGGAGGAAACGGCTCGCCTCTACCTCCTGCTGCATGGCCGCCCGACCCGTTACCTCAACCGCGAACACATCGAAGATTTGAAGCGCCGCTTTCCTCCCGAGGGCTGATCACACCCTTTCTTCCGTCATTCCGGCGAATACAAAATGATTCCATCTCGCCCCTCGCGGCTCTAGACTGGCTCCCATGGATATTCTCACTTATTTTGACTTCGAGGACGTGGGCTCACGCCTCGAAGATCTCGAAACTCCAGTGCCCGTGATCGACATTGACAGTGTCGAACGCAATCTCCGCCGCTGGCAAGCGCGCTGCGATGCGCTGGGGCTCTCCAACCGCCCCCACATCAAAACGCACAAGCTGATAGCGCTTGCCAAGGCGCAGCTTGATCTGGGCGCTCACGGCATCACGGTGCAGAAGCTGGGCGAAGCGGAGGTGATGGCGGATGCCGGCATCACCGACATGCTGCTCACCTTCAATGTCGTGGGCCAGCACAAGCTGGAACGTCTCGCCGCGCTCGCCCGGCGCACCGCCATCAAGGTGGTGGCGGACAATGAGGCGGTGCTCGAAGGCCTGTCGCATGCGTCAAGCCTCGCTGGGCGTGAGATCGAAGTTCTGGTCGAATGCGACACGGGTGCGGCCCGCAATGGCGTCCAGACTCCCCAGGCCGCCATTGCCCTGGCGCAGGCCATCGACCGCACACCGGGCCTCATCTTCGGCGGGTTGATGACGCTGCCGAAAAATGGCGCGCGGGACCAGATGGCAAGCTTCCTCGACGCGGCGCGCGATGGCCTGCAGCAGTCAGGGATCGGCGTGCCTGCTGTGTCAGTCGGTGGCACGCCCGACATGTGGAAAGACGATGGCCTCTCCCATGCGAGCGAATACCGCGCGGGCACCTATATCTATAACGACCGCATGCAAATCGCCGCCGGTTCCGCCACGCCCGATGATTGCGCATTGACGGTGCTGTCCACGGTGGTGAGCGTGCCCACGGGTGACCGCGCGATGATCGATGCCGGTTCCAAATCCCTGACCAGCGATCTCGTGGGCCTCGAAGGCTATGGCGAGGTGCGCGCCCTCTCCGGCGCCCGCGTCTACAACATGTCGGAGGAGCACGGCTTTCTCGATATCTCGCGGGTGAACGACAAGCCGAGGGTGGGCGCCCTCCTCCGCATCACGCCCAATCATGTGTGCCCGGTGACGAACCTGTTCGACAAGGTCGTTTTCGTGCGCGGCAGCGAGGTCCTGGGCGCGGTGAAGGTCGATGCGCGGGGCACGGTGCAATAGGGCCATCATCCCAGCACGAAACTGCCCTTCGCCTCCCCCACCGCTCCCGTGATCGCGGCATAAACCTCCGCCACCCGGCGGGTGTCATGCGTGTCGGGGTGGGACATCAGCCAGTAGGTGCGGGTGAAGCGCAACTCCGGCAGCAGCCGCCGCAGTTCGGGAAACTGCAGTGCTGCATAATCATGGAGGATGCCGATGCCGTGCCCGGCGCGAACGGCTTCCATCTGCGCCACCACGCTGCCGCACTCATAGTGCCGCTTCATCCGGCGCCCAAGCTCAACCGCATAGTCGAGGGCGCGCGAATAGACGAAATCCTCGACATGGGTGACGAAGAGATGGCCGTCTAAGTCTTCCACCGCCGCAATCGGCCCGTGCCGGTCAAGATAGGACCGGGCGGAATAGACGCTCAGCGAATAATCGGTGAGCTTGCGTATTATGAGGCGGCCCTGCTTCGGGCGGTCCAACGTCACCACAATGTCGGCCTCACGCCGGGAGAGTGAGAAGGTGCGCGGCAGCGGCACCAGCTGAATCGTCAGCTCCGGGTGCCGCTCCGCCAAGGCACCCAGCGTGCGGGAGAGAAAGTAATTGCCCAGGCCATCGGGTGCGCCGACCCGCACTGTGCCCGTCAGCGCCTCCGTCACGCCCGAAATGCGCGTGCCCGCCTGAAGAAGCTCGGATTCGACCTTCTCGGCACTGTGCATCAGAACTTCGCCGGCCTGCGTCAGCACGCAGCCGCTGGTCTGCCGCTCCACCAGGGGCGTGCCGATCTCCTCCTCGAGTGCGCTCAGCTGGCGGCCCACCGTGGCATGGTTCAGCCCCAGGTTCCGGGCAGCACCAAGGATCTGGCCCGAACGGGCGACGGCGAGGAAAATGCGGATGCGGTCCCAATCCATGCGCTTACTTTAATTTCTGCACATTCAGAGCGCAATACTGATCGTTGCTGTGCAAAATTGAAGCGCGCATAGGGTGGCCAGCATTCCAGGAGGATTTCCCATGGCGAAGACCATTCCCCACCACATCGGCGGCCAGCAGCTTGCGGGCCAGGGCCGCACCGCAGCCGTGTTCAACCCGGCCACGGGCGAGCAGACGGGTTCCGTCTCGCTGGCCTCCACGGCGGAGGTGAACGCTGCCACCGCCATTGCCCGCAAGGCCTTCCCTGGCTGGGCCGCAACGCCGCCGCTTCGCCGGGCGCGCATCCTCAACAAATTCCTGCGCATTCTGGAAGAGCGCACGGATGAGCTTGCCGCCGTCATCACCGCCGAGCATGGCAAGGTCCTGTCGGACGCCAAGGGCGAGATCCAGCGCGGCATGGAGGTCGTCGAATTCGCCACCGCCGCGCCGCAGCTCCTCAAAGGCGAGGTGACCGAGAATGTCGGAACCCGGGTTGACAGCCATTCGCTGCGCCAGCCGCTGGGTGTCGTCGCCGGCATCACGCCGTTCAACTTCCCGGCCATGGTGCCGATGTGGATGTTCCCCGTCGCACTTGCCGCCGGCAATTGCTTCATTCTGAAGCCGTCCGAGCGTGACCCTTCGGCCGCGCTGCTCCTTGCCGCATGGCTCGAAGAGGCGGGGCTGCCGCCCGGCGTGTTCAACGTCGTCCAGGGTGACAAGGAAGCCGTCGACGCCCTTCTCCATTCGCCGGACATTCAGGCTATCAGCTTCGTGGGCTCCACTCCCATCGCGCGCTACATCTATGAAACGGCGGCCCGCACCGGCAAGCGCTGCCAGGCGCTGGGTGGTGCCAAGAACCACATGATCATCATGCCGGACGCGGACATGGACCAGGCAGTCGATGCACTGATGGGTGCGGCCTATGGCTCTGCCGGTGAACGCTGCATGGCGATCTCCGTTGCCGTGCCCGTGGGCAAGAAGACAGCGGATGCGCTGATGGCCAAGCTCGAGCCCAAGGTGCGCGCCTTGAAGGTGGGCCCCGGCAAGGATCCCGAGGCCGAAATGGGGCCCCTCGTCACCAAGCAGCACCAGGACAAGGTCAAGGGCTATATCGATGCCGGCGTGGCGGAGGGAGCCTCGCTCGTGGTCGATGGCCGCGGCCTCAAGCTCCAGGGCTATGAGAACGGCTATTTCGTCGGCGGCACGCTGTTTGACAATGTGACGCCGGACATGAAGATCTACAAGGAAGAGATCTTCGGCCCCGTGCTCTCCGTCGTCCGCGCCAATGACTATTCGGAGGCAGCCGAGATGATCAACGCGCATGAGTTCGGCAATGGCACCGCCATCTTCACGCGGGACGGCGATGCCGCGCGCGAATTCGCGCATCAGATACAGGTGGGCATGGTCGGCATCAATGTGCCGATCCCAGTGCCGATGGCCTTTCATTCCTTCGGCGGCTGGAAGTCGTCGCTCTTCGGCGATCACCACATGCATGGGCCCGAGGGCATCCGCTTCTACACGCGCCTCAAGACCATCACCTCACGCTGGCCCACCGGCATCCGTGCTGGAGCGGATTTCGTGATGCCGACGATGAAGTGATCTCTGCCACGATAATGAAGAAACGGCCGCCGGTGCGCGGCCGTTTCCAATTGTACGTGGCGCGCAGGCTGGGCTAGTTTCAACAACACATTCACCGGGAGGGCACATGAGCATCGGGGTCGGCATCATCGGGGCAGGCGTCATGGGGGCAGACCATGCGCGGATCATTGCGGGCCAAGTCGCTGGTGCGCATCTGGTGGCGATTTCCGATGCCGATGAAGCCCGCGCCAAGGCCGTTGCCCAGGAAACCGGCGCAAAGCGGGGCGTAAACGATCCACTGGGCGTCATCCATGATCCCGCCGTCGGCGCCGTGCTCATTGCGTCCCCCGATTCGACCCATGCCGATTTCGCCATCGCCTGCATCAAGGCCGGAAAGCCCGTGCTGTGCGAGAAGCCGCTCGCACCGACGGCCGCTGAAGGCCTGCGCGTTGTGGAGGCGGAACTCTCCGCGGGCCGCCGCTTCGTGCAGCTGGGCTTCATGCGCCGCTTCGACCCCGGCTACACGGAAATGAAAAGCCTCCTCAATTCCGGCGCCTATGGAGAGGCGTTGGCCTTCCACTGCATTCACCGCAACGCCACGGCCCCTGCACACTTCGATTCAGCTGCGGCCATCGTGAATTCCTGCGTTCATGAAGTGGATATCTCACGCTTCGTGCTCTCGGCGGAGCTCTCCGCGGTGCGCGTGATCAAGGCCAAGCGCTCCAAGCTCGCGCATTTCGACGATCCGATGCTCGTTGTGTTCGAGACGGACAAGGGCCAGCTCGTCGATGTGGAACTCTTCCTCAACGCGCAATATGGCTATGACGTGAAGGGTGAGCTCATCTGCGAAACGGGCACCATCTCGTTTGGCCCCACCAGCAACACGGAAATCCGCAGCGCCGGCGTCACCGCCACCAGCCTCGCCCCGGACTGGCGTCCCCGCTTCGCCGCCGCCTACCGCATCCAGAACCAGGCCTGGATCAGATCAATCGTGACGGGCCAGCCAGCCGGTTCCAGCGTGTGGGACGGTTATGTGGCAACGACAGTAACCGATGCGGGCGTCAAAGCGCTGCACACCGGCGAGACGGTCGCGATCGCCTATGAAAAGCGGCCGGGGCTTTACAGCTAGAGATACTTATAGCGCCGTCTTTCCGGCGAAGGCCGGAATCCCGCTTTCTTTATGCCTCCTGCGGAGGCGGAAGCGGGACCCCAGCCTTCGCTGGGGTGACGGATCATGTTATGCCCCTCACGGCAGATTATCCCGCAGGAAAATATCGATCCTGATCCGCTCCTGCGCTTCGATCAGCGGCACATTATCCGCCTTGGCGATCAGCACGCGGATGGCGCTGCGGACTTCATGGCCGGGGTCCTGGTTGATCACCGCATCGAGCGTGCCGCGGATCAGCGCCTTGCGGTTGGTATCGCTCAGATCATGCGCCAGCAGCACCACTTCCTTGGCGCGGCCAGAGGCTTCCAGTGCGGAGACGATGCCGCGCGTGCCGCCGCCCACATTGTAGATGCCCAGAAGATCGGGCTGCTCTGACAGAAGCTGCGCCGTCATCTCCTCCAGCTTGCGCCAGTCGTCGCGCGATTCGCGCACCGGCAGCACATGCAGGTTCGGATATTCATGGGCCAGCACCTGCTCGAAGCCGAATTGCCGCTCGATGTGGTCGCGCAGCGCCAGCGAACCCGCGATCAGCCCCACCTTGCCGGAAAGCCCGCGCAGGAAGCGCCCCATCAGGCTGGCGGCGGTCCTGCCCGCAGAGGAATTGTCGATTCCGGCATAATGCACACGCTTCGAGCCCGGAACGTCAGAAACCAGCGTCACCACCGTCACGCCCCGCGCAGCGAGCGCATTGATCGCCTCGCGCACCGCCGGGTGGTCGAGCGCCACGACCGCCACCCCATCATGCACGTCACCGATCGAATCGAGCGTTGCGGCGAGCAATTCGCCATCAAACACGTCAACGCGCTTCACGGTGATCGCCACACGCTCGCCCTGCATCCGGTCGGCCATGGTGCGCACCTCTTCATTGATGCGCTCCCAGAATTCGCCCGCACGGTCCGGCAGCACGAAGCAGAAGCGGTATTCGCGCGAGCGGGCGAGGCGGGCGGCAATGCGGTCCGGCTGGTAATTCAAGTCCCTGATGGCGGTTTCAACCTTGCTGACCGTCACCGTGCGCACGCCGGGCCTGCGGTTCAGCACCCGGTCCACAGTCGCCACGCTCACACCGGCCACGCGGGCCACATCCTGGATTGTCACTTTCGCCATGAGGGGATTGATAGGGGCAAGCCGCCATTTCTGCAACACGCCCCTCACGCGGCAGATGCGAATGCCTCTTGAAAGGTATCAAGGCCCGGCTTAACCAAACGCCATGACACGCCAAGCAAAACTCGCCGCGGATATTGGCGGCACCTTCACCGACATTGTGCTCGAAAATGGCTCCAAACGCTGGAGTGGCAAGGTTCTCACCACCACCCATGCGCCCGAGCTAGGCGTGATCGAGGGCATTCATGTGGTGCTGGAGGCTTCGGGTCTCAAACCTGAGGATATCGCCGTTTTCATCCACGGCACCACGCTTGCCACCAATGCGCTGATTGAGCGCAAGGGTGCGAAGACCGCTTTCATCACCACCCAAGGCTTCCGGGACATTATCGAGCAGGGCTATGAGAAGCGTTTCGACCACTATGATCTGATGATCGACCGGCCGGTGCCGCTGGTGCCGCGCACCCTGCGCTTGGAAGTGAAGGAGCGCCTGTCGGCTGAAGGCGAGGTGCTGGTGCCCCTGGACGAAAGCGCCATCAAGTCCCTCGCCAGAACCATCATTGCAGAGGATGTCACCTCCGTCGCCATCGGCTTCCTGCACGCCTATGCGCATGACCACCATGAAACCCGTGTCCGGGCGCTTCTCGCAAAGCACTTGCCGGACACGGTCACCATCTGCATCTCAAGCGAAGTTGCGCCCGAGATCCGCGAATATGAGCGTTTCTCGACGACGGTGGCCAATGCCTATGTCCGGCCGCTGATGGCGAGTTATCTCTACCGCCTGCGTGACCAGCTGAAGGAGATGAAGCTCACAGCCCCCCTCTTCCTGATGATGTCCGGCGGCGGGTTGACGACACTCGAAACCGCAGCGCGCTTTCCCATTCGCTTGGTGGAATCGGGCCCCGCGGGCGGCGCCATTCTCGCCAGCCAGATCGCGGCGGAGTGTAACCTGCCGCATGTCGTCTCCTTCGACATGGGCGGCACCACCGCGAAGATCTGCCTGCTCGAACATGGAGAGCCCGAACGCGCCCGCAAATTCGAAATCGCGCGCGCCTATCGTGACATGCGGGGCTCCGGAATCCCCGTCCGCATTCCTGTGATCGAGATGGTGGAGATTGGCGCCGGCGGCGGTTCCATCGCGCGCGTTGACAAGCTCTCGCGCATCACCGTGGGGCCAGACAGTGCAGGCTCCACCCCGGGCCCCGTGTGCTACGGCAGAGGCGGTGTTGAACCCGCCGTGACGGATGCCAATCTGGCGCTGGGCAAGATCGATCCTGCCTACTTTGCAGGCGGCAAGATCCAGCTTGATGAGGCCGCAGCGAAGGCCGCCTTGCAGAAGCACATCGGCCAGAAGCTCGGCCTCAAGGAGTACTGGCCGGCGGCCGGCGTCACCGAAATCGTGGAAGAGAACATGGCCAACGCGGCGCGCGTGCACGCAATTGAGCGCGGGCATGACATTGCCGCCTGCACCATGATCGCCTTTGGCGGCGGCGCCCCGCTCCATGCCTGCCGCCTGGCGGAGAAGGTTGGCGTCTCCACCATCATCGTGCCGAAGGGCGCAGGCGTGGGCTCGGCAATCGGCTTCCTGCGCGCGCCCGTTGCTTATGAAATCACCCGCAGCGCGGTCGTCTCGCTTGAGGACTTTAACGCAGCGCGCGTCAATGCCCTCCTCTCCACCATGACGGCCGATGCGCGTGCCGTCGTGGCACCGGCGCTCGGCAGGACGAAGCCCACCGTCCAGATCATCGCCGACTGCCGCTATATCGGCCAGGGTCACGAGATCCGCGTGAGCGTGCCCGTGAAGACGCTGACCAAGGCCGATGGCGCGAAGCTCAAAGCGGAATTCGAGCGGCTTTATGAGCAGGTTTATGGGCTTCGCATTCCGAACCAGGAAGCGGAGGCGATCACCTGGTCCGTCACCGTCTCATCCCAAGCTGTAAAGCCCAAGCGCGCCGCCAAGGCCCCGCGAAAGGCAGCGCCGAAGCCCCGATCGAAACGGCGCATCTATGATCCCGCCTTGGCGAAGCAGGTCGATGCCCCCGTCTACTGGCGCTTTGACATGAAGCCGGGCGCGCAGATCAAGGGCCCCGCCATCATCGCGGAGGATGAGACCTCCACCATCGTCGGCGCAAACTTCAACGCCACCATCAACTCATTGGGTTACATCGTTCTGGAGCGCACGCGATGAGCAAGGATGCCCTGGCCGCCATCCGCACGCAGGTCATGTGGAACCGGCTGATTGCCGTCGTCGAGGAACAGGCGCAGTCGCTCTTGCGCACCGCCTTCGGCACCATCACCCGCGAGGCGGGCGATCTCTCCGCCGGTGTCTATGACACGGACGGAAACATGATCGCCCAGGCGATGACCGGCACGCCCGGCCACGTCAACACCATGGCCACGGCGGTTGCGCATTTCTTCAAGCTCTATCCCCAATCGACCATGAAGCCGGGTGACGTCTTCATCACCAATGACCCGTGGCTCGGCACCGGGCATCTGTTTGATTACGTGATGATGACGCCAGTGTTCCTGGGCAAAAAGCTCGTCGCCTTTTTCGCCTCCACCTGCCACGTGATTGACGTGGGTGGCGTTGGCATGTCCGCCAAGGCCAATTCCTCCTTCGAGGAAGGAACCCTGATTCCGCATCTCAAGATCCGGAAAGAAGGCAAGCTCAATGAAGAGCTCTTGTCGATCATCCTCGCCAATTCGCGCTCGCCCGTGGAAGTGCGCGGCGACATCCTCTCGCTGATCAGCGCCAATGACACAGGCGCGCGCCGCCTCATTGACATGATGAAGGAGTTCAAGCTCGCGTCGCTCGATGCACTTGCGAAGCACATCCTCAAGCAATCGGAAAAGGGTGCGCGTGAGGCGATCAAGGCGCTGCCCGAAGGCGAATGGTCCTATGAAATGCCGCTCGATGGCTATGAGCGCGAGCTGACCCTCAAGTCGAAGCTCATCATCAGGAACGGCAAGATCACGGTTGATTTCTCCGGCTCTTCTCCTGCCTCGCTGTTCGGCATCAACTCTCCCCGCACCTATTCCCATGCCTATGCCGTCTTCGGCCTCAAGGCGGTGATCGCACCCCATGTGCCCAACAACATCGGCTCGCTCTCCTGCTTCGATCTTGTGACCGAGCCCGGCACCATCGTGGACCCGATCAGGCCCTCACCGGTCACCGCGCGCCATGTGATCGGCCAGATGCTGGCGGACAGCGTCTTCGGTTGCCTCGCGCAGGCGCTCCCCGGCACGGTGCAGGCGGAAAGTGCGGGGCCCATCTGGATCCTCTCGCTTTACTCCGCACACGGACGGGTGGCACCAGAGCAGACGGCAAAGGCCAAGCGCTTCGCCGTCATCAACATGGGGCTGGGCGGCATCGGCGGCAGGCCCGGCAAGGACGGTCTCGCCACCACCGCCTTTCCCTCCGGCGTGGGCACCATCCCCGTTGAGGTCACTGAAACGCAGTGCCCGCTCTATTTCAAGCGCAAGCATTACCTCAGCGATTCGGGCGGTGCTGGCCAATGGCGCGGCGGCGCATCTCAAATCATTGAGATCGCCAACCGGGAAGAAGCACCCTTCGCCATTTCCGCCGCCACCTTCGACCGCATCAAGCACCCTGCCCTTGGCCGTGAAGGCGGCGGTGCTGGCTGCAAGGGTGCGGCCCGCAAGGGCTCCGGCCCCATTCTGCCGGACAAGGGCATCCATATCATCGAAACGGGTGACAGCCTGGTCGTCGAACTCCCCGGCGGCGGCGGCTTTGGCAGGCCCGACAAGCGCGATCGTGCTGCGGTGGAGGCTGATATTGCGGCTGGTCTTGTTACGGCCGACGCGGCACGGAAGGATTATGGATGGGAGGGGTGAGGGTTCTATAGCCTCACCACGTCACCGTCTCAGCACCGCCCTCACAGGGCTCGCATCCAGATTGGCGAATTTCAGCGGCATCGCGATCAGCTCATAGTCTCCCGGCTCCACATGGGCGAGAACGAGATTCTCCAATATCCGCATATCGGCAGCCCTGCAGGCCTGATGGGCGTCGAGCGACTTTGAGGTTTCCGGGTCAACCGACGGCGTGTCGATCCCCACCAGCACCACACCCTTCGAGGCCAGCAATTGCACCACCTCTGGCGAAAGCGCCCGGAACCCCGTGGGCCACAGATGGGGGTCAAGTGCCTCCATCAGCCGCAGCAGAATGCGCGGTGGCGCACTCTCCAATGCGTCTGCGATCTCCACTGCCCGGCAAAGCGGGTCCGGCCCCCGCGCATCGATCACTCGGCAGGGGCCGAGATAGGGCTCCAGGGCAAGTGCTGCCACGGCTGCCCCGCCCGCATCATAGTGGAGCGGTGCATCGGCATGGGTGCCGCAATGGGTGGAGAACCCGACGCGGGACACATTCACCGGGCAGCCGGGCCCCATGCGGAAGGTCCAGCCCTCCGCATAGGCCGCATCGCCGGGAAAGCCCGCAATGCCGGGCGACAGCGTCTGCGAGATGTCGATGATCACGTCACGGCCTTCTTCGCCAGAAACTGCGGATGGTCCCATTCGCGCCCGTCTAGAATGCGCGCAAGGATATCAACTGCGTCCCACACATCCGCGAAGCTCGTGTAAAGCGGCGTGAAGCCGAAGCGCATCATGTCCGGGCTGCGGAAATCGCCTACCACATTGGCGGCAATCAGCGCCTGCATCACCGCATAGCCCTGGCCATGGTGGATGGAAACATGCGACCCGCGCAGCTCCATGCTGCGGGGGCCCGCCACCTTCACCCCATGCGCCGCACAGCGCTGTTCCACCAGATCGATGAAGGTCTTGCACAGCGCCAGGGACTTGGCGCGAATGGCGCTCATCTCCACATCGTCCCACACATCGAGGGCTGCATCGAGGGCGGCAAGCGAGAGGATCGGTTGCGTGCCGCACTGGTTGCGGATGATGCCGGGGGCCGGCCGGTAGTCGAGGTCAAAGGCGAAGGGCGCGGCATGGCCCCACCAGCCGGAGAGCGGCGGCTGAACCTTGTCCTGGAGATCGGGCCGGACATAGAGGAAGGCAGGCGCACCCGGTCCCCCATTCAGATATTTATATGTGCAGCCGAGAGCGAAATCGGCACCGCTGCCCGTCAGGTCCACCGGTGTCGCTCCGGCCGAATGCGCGAGATCCCAGATGGTCAGCGCGCCATGGGCATGGGCCTTGGCCGTCACCGCCTTCATGTCATGGAGGCGCGCCGTGCGGTAATCCACCTCGGTGATCATGGTGAAAGCCACTTTACCGTTGATCGCATCCATCACCTCGTCTGGCGCCACCACCTTCAGCTCATAGCCATCGTCCATCAGATCGCGAAAGCCCTGCGCCACATAGAGGTCCGATGGGAAATTGCCACTGTCAGAGAGGATCACCCGGCGTGACGGGTTGAGCTTCGCCGCAGCTCCCAAAAGCTTGAACAGATTGACGGAGATCGTGTCCCCCGCAATCACGCTTGCTGGAGGGGCGCCCACAAGCCGCGCGATCCTGTCTCCCACCTTGCGCGTCAGGTCGAACCAGCCATGCTCATTCCAGGATTTGATGAGGGTTGTGCCCCATTGCTGCTCCGTCACCTCCATCACCCGCGCGGGCACGGCTTTCGGCAAAACGCCCAGCGAATTGCCATCGAGGTAGATGAGCCCTTCCGGAATGAGGAAGGCGGCGCGCTTGCCAGCAAGCGGGTCTCTCGCGTCGAGGGCCTCGCAGTCAGATCGCTTCATCATGTCAGGCTCCATAACGCATGCGATAATCGGCATAGACCGCTTCGAAGCGGCCCAGATATTCTTTTGCATAGACCACATAGTCCACGCCCGGCGCGGCGAGGAAGAGTTCCGAAATCATGCCCCACACGGCCTCGCGCAGCGCGCTTGCGGCCTTCATGGCATGAAAGGCGCGCCACAGCGCTTCCTCTGGCGCGCGGTCGAAATAGCGCTCGAGGATCAGCGTCTCGCCTGCCGCATCGAAGGAATTGTTTGCGGCAATCGAGGCCAGGTCGAACATGGCCGTGCCGAAGGCGCCATATTCCCAGTCGATGAGCCAGAGCCTCTGTCCGTCATCCATGAAATTGGTGGGCAGAATGTCGTGGTGACCAAAGACGATGGGAAGCGGCAGCTGCGCGGCTTCGAGCCGGTCAACGATCTCCAGCCAGCGCGGAACATCCCCCGCGTGGCGGTGGCCATGGGCGTTCAGCGTATGGCCATAGTCCCGCAGGATCTGGAACACCCAGAAGATTGCGCCCTGCCCCGTGATGCGTGCCCCCATGTCCCGGTGGCAGCGCTTCAGAATATCGACGCAAGCCCCGGCATTGGCCCTCACATCGGCTTCCGCATAGGTGCGGGCGTTGATGTGGCGGAGCACCATCAGCCCGTCCCCGGCAAAGACCATTTCGGGCGAAAGCCCGGCCTCGAAGGCGGCGCGCGAAGCAATCGCCTCACGCGCGCGTGACACCTGGTGGAAGGGATAATCGCCGCCCACGCGTGCGACATAGGCGCCCGCCGAATCGCTCACCTTGAAGCTCGCGTTGCTCACACCGCCTTTGAGCGGCGTGAGGGTGATAGGCCCCTGCCATATGGGCAAGGCCCTAACCCTTGCTTCCGCCGCCCCGCCAATCTGATCGATTTCCGCCCCGTTCATCGCTTTTTCCCAGCGTTTCCCCATGCCGCCCGCGACAATCCACCGCCGCGCGCCCCCAAGTCAACGCCGCCGCGGAGCACTCTCCGGCGCCTGTGCGCCCGCAACATGCGGGGAGACACGCCACGGTGGTTGACCTTGGGGCCCCGGCTGGCCCAAAATGCCCAGCGAAATTCCAAACAGGTGACGTGACATGCAATATGAAGCACCAGAAACGACCAAGGCGGCAGTTGGCCTGCTCGCCAAGGCAAAGGGGAGTGCCTATGTGCTCGCGGGAGGGTCTGACCTTCTTGTGCGCATGAAGGGCGGTTTCGTCGAACCGGATCTCGTGGTCGACATCAAACGCATCAAGCCGATGCGCGAAATCAAGAAGTCCGCCACGGGCTTCGTGATCGGTGCTGCAGTCTCCTGCGCCGAGATGAACGAGAACAAGGCCCTGGTGAAGGCCTGGCCGGGCGTCGTCGAGGCCGCAGGCCTCATCGGCTCCAAGCAGGTGCAGAGCCGTTGCACCGTGGCCGGCAATCTGTGCAATTCCTCACCCGCCGCTGACAGCGTGCCCGCCCTTGTGGCGGCCGGCGCCAAGGCCGTGATCCAGGGGCCCAAGGGCAAGCGCATGCTTCCCGTGGAACAGGTCCCCGTCAGCCCCGGCCGCAATGCGCTAAAGAAGGGCGAGCTCATCGAATCGATCGTGCTTCCGGCGCGGAAGCCCCGTTCGGGTGATGCCTATCTGCGCTTCATCCCGCGCACCGAGATGGATATCGCGGTGGTGAGCGCCGGCGTGAACCTGACGATCGATGCCAAGGGCGTCGTCACCGCGGCGCGCGTGTCGCTGGGTGCCGTTGCGCCCACAGTGCTGCTGGTTACGGCTGCCGCCAAGGCCATCATCGGCACCAAGCTCGATGAAGCCGCGCTGGAAAAGCTGGGCCAGGCGGCATCTGCTGCCTGCAGCCCCATTGATGACAAGCGCGGCACTGTGGAGTTCCGCACCAAGGTTGCCGCCGTTCTGGCAAAGCGCGCCGCGAAGATCGCGTACAGCCGCGCAGGAGGAAAATAACAATGGCCGTTCTCGTTTCCACCACCATCAACGGCGATCCCGTCGAATTCGCCTGCGAGCCCAATGAATCGCTGCTGGACGTGCTGCGAAATCGGCTGGGCCTCACCGGCGCCAAGGAAGGCTGCGGCACGGGCGACTGCGGCGCCTGTTCGATTCAGGTTGATGGCCGCGTCGTCTGCTCCTGCCTGGTTCTGGGCGTTGAGGCCGAAGGCCGTGACCTCGAAACCGTGGAAGGCTTGGCCCAGGGGCCAGAGCTTCACCCGCTGCAGACCAAGTTCCTCGAGCACGCGGCACTCCAGTGCGGCGTGTGCACACCGGGCTTCCTGATGGCCGCCAAGGCGCTTCTGGAAAAGAACCCGGATCCGTCCGAAGAAGAAATCCGTTTCGGTCTCGCGGGCAATCTCTGCCGCTGCACCGGTTATGACAAGATCGTGCGCGCCGTCCAGGACGCCGCCAAAGTAATGAGGGCTTGACCATGACTGCTTCCGAAAGCTCGACCGCCCATCCCTTCGAGGATGCGCCCAAGCATGTGACCCCCACAGTGGTTCACGATCCAGTTCTCACCAAGACGGACTTCAAGTCCGTCGGCACCCGCCCGCTCCGCCCCGATGGGCTGGACAAGGTCACGGGCCGCGCGCGCTATGGCGCGGACTTCAACATGCCGGGCCAGCTCATTGGCCTCGTTCTGCGCAGCCCCCATGCGCACGCCCGGATCAAGAAGATCGACACCTCGAAGGCTGAGAAGCTCGCGGGCGTCAAGGCCGTCATCACCTCGGCCGATCTTCCCGACAACACCAATGGCGACCAGTCGATGTATGACATCCTGGAAAACTGCATGGCGCGCGGCAAGGCCATGTATGACGGCCATGCGGTTGCAGCCGTCGCCGCAGTTGATGCGGCCATCGCCCGCCAGGCCTTGAAGCTCATCAAGGTCGAGTATGAAGTTCTTCCCCACGTGACGGACGTCGATGAGGCGGTGAAGCCCTCAGCGCCCGTGCTGAACCCCAAGATCTTCACCGAAGGGGTTGAGCCCAAGCCGAAGAAGGCTTCGAACATCGCCAAGCGCAGCGAGTTCGGCCATGGCGATGTCGAGGCCGGCTTCAAGGACGCCGACGTCATCGTCGAACGCAGCTTCAAGACGGAGCAGACGCACCAGGGCTATATCGAGCCTCATGCCTGCGTGGCGAGCGTTTCGCCTGATGGCACGGGCGAACTCTGGGTCTGCACGCAAGGCCACTTCGTCTACCGCAATCACTGCGCCATGCTGCTCGGCATGGATGTCTCCAAGCTGCGCGTCACCTCGTCCGAAATCGGCGGCGGCTTCGGCGGCAAGACGCATGTGTGGGCGGAGCCGGTGGCGCTGGCGCTTTCGCGCAAGGCCAACCGTCCGGTGAAGCTCACCATGACGCGCGATGAAGTGTTCCGCGCGAGCGGCCCCACCTCCGCCACCTCGATTGACGTCCGCATCGGCGCCAAGAAGGACGGCACCATCGTTGCCGCTGATGCCACGCTGCGCTTCTCCAACGGCCCGTACTACGGCATGTGGGCCGAGCTTGGCGCGATGACGGCCTTCGCCTGCTACGATCTGAAGAACGTCCGCACCGTGGGCTATGAGGTGTTCGTGAACCGCCCGAAGACGGCGGCTTACCGTGCACCGTCCGCTCCCATGGCGGCCTTCGCGGTCGAGAGCGTCATTGACGAGCTCGCCCACAAGATCGGCATGAATGAAGTGGACTTCCGCATCAAGAATGCCGCGAAGCAGGGTACCAAGTCCTCCTACGGCCCGGTCTATGGCCCGATCGGCATCGGGCCCACGCTGGAAGCCGCCAAGAAGCATCCGCACATGAAGGCGCCCCTGGGCAAGAACCAGGGCCGCGGCATGGCCTGCGGCTTCTGGTTCAACTTCGGCGGCCAGACCTGCACGGACATCAATGTGAGCCCGGACGGCTCGGTCACGCTCACCGTCGGCACGGTGGACGTGGGCGGATCGCGCGCCTCTCTCGCCCTCTGCGTGGCGGAAGAGCTGGGCATTCCCTACGAGCATGTGAAGTGCCTCGTGGCGGATACCGGCACGCTCGGCCACAATGACATGACGGACGGCAGCCGCGGCACTTTCTCCTCCTCCATGGCCGGCATCTTCGCCGCCCGCAACGCAGTCACCGTGCTGCGTGAGCGCGCCGCCAAGCTGTGGGAAATTCCGGTGGAAGACGTCGTCTGGGAAGCGGGCCACGCCAAGGCGGTCGGCAAGCAGTACGGCAATCTGGCACCGCTCTCCATCAAGGAGATCGCAGCGTCTGCCGGCAACACCGGCGGCCCCATTGCGGGCCACTCCGAGATCGTCGCCGATGGTGCGGGCGTTTCTTTCGCCACCCACATCGCTGACGTCGAGGTCGATCCTGAAACCGGCCGCTCCAAGATCGTGCGCTACACGGTCATCCAGGATGCCGGCAAGGCCGTGCACCCGACCTATGTCGAAGGCCAGTATCAGGGCGGTGCCGCACAGGGCATCGGCTGGGCGCTGAACGAGGAATACATCTACGGCAAGGATGGGCGGCTCCAGAATCCGGGCTTCCTCGACTACCGCATCCCGGTGTGCTCCGACCTGCCGATGATCGACACGCAGATCCTCGAGATCCCCAACCCCAACCACCCCTATGGCGTGCGCGGCGTTGGCGAAACCTCGATCGTTCCGCCGCTCGCCGCCATCGCCAACGCCATGTCGAACGCCTTCGGCGTCCGGATGACGCATGTTCCCATGTCGCCCCCGCGCGTCCTCAAGGCGCTCGAGGCGGCCAACAAGGCCTGAGTTTGGCCGAGATACACCTTTGGGGGGCGCTCCGTCCGGCAGCGGACGGAGCGTCCGTCATTCACGTTGAGGCCTCGACCATCCGGGAGCTGTTCCGGAAGATCGAGGAAGCCTACCCCGGCATGGCCCCTCACATTGCCCGCGGCGTCGCCGTCTCGATCAACGGCCGCATCTACCGGGACAGCTGGCAGACGGAACTGCCGGAGGGAGCGGAAATCTATCTCCTGCCCCGGATACAGGGCGGCTGAATCCATACTTAGAGCCCCGGGCGGTCACGTGAGATCAGCTCCCAACGCACACCGTCATGCCAGCGCAAGCTGGCATCCCGCTATGTGTCAGCATGCGGGGCAAGCAAAGCGGGATCCTAGCCTGCACTGGGATGACACGCGGAGGGAGCAGGATTTCACCTGACCGCCCGGTGCTCTCACCCGCGCCAGATCATGTGCTTGAGCAAGATGTAGTCGTAAAAGAGGTTTCCACTTTTGCGTGCCCTGCTCTAGCATTTCCGTCCAGTTTGGGGGGAACGGCATGGACGTGATGCAGCGGATTGAGCTGGGCGAGCTCGCCACACTTCTGGTGGGGCTGGTGGCGCTTTTTGCCGGGCGGTGGCTGCGCCAATCCGTGCCTTTGCTGCGCCGCCTGGACATGCCGAATGCCGTGGTGGGGGCGATGCTCGTCGCGGTGGCCGTTCTGCTGCTGCAGCTTACCGCCCACATTGACATAGCGTTTGGCCAGCGCACGCGTGATGCGCTGCTGCTGGTGTTTTTCACCTCGATTGGCCTCTCCGCCAAGCTTTCCGCGCTGCGGAGTGGGGGAATTCCGCTCATCATCCTCTGTGCGGTCACTGTGCTGGTGCTCGCGGTGCAGAACGCGTCTGGCGCGATGCTGGCCTGGGCGTGGGGGGCGCACCCTGCCTATGGCATTCTCGCAGGCTCGCTCTCTTTCGTCGGCGGGCCCGGCACCGCCATGGCCTGGGCGCGTGAGTTGCAATCCCAAGGGCTGATGCATGCCCAAGTCGTCGCCATTGGCGCTGCGACACTCGCCACTATTGCGGGCGCGCTGGTGTCAGGGCCCGTCACCGGGTGGATCGTGCAGCGCCACAAGCTGCACAGCAAAAGCGGCGGCCCGACGGAATTGAGTTTCGCGCCCCCTTCTCCCAAGCTGGAAGCGAAGCCTGCGGAGGGCGGGCGGACGGAGAGCTTGCTGTCCACTGTCTTCCTGATCGCACTGGCTGTCATGCTGGGCGAAAAGCTCAATGTCTTCGCGGCTCAGGCGGGGTTGCTGCTGCCTGGCTTCCTCTCCGCCATGATTGCCGGCGTAATCATCACCAATAGCGCGGATGCGCTGGGCCGCACGCTCGACTTTGCCCCCATCGAACAGGGCGGCGCACTGGCCCTCCAGCTCTTTCTGGTGATCGCGCTGATGTCAACGCCGCTCATCTCTGTTGCCGCCATCCTCGTGCCACTGATGTTGAATGTGGCGATCCAGGTGATGGTGACGGTGCTAATCGCCTATTTCGTGCTGTTCCGGCTGCTGGGGCGGGATTATGACGCGGCCGTGACGGCCGGTGGTTTCCTGGGCTTCGGCCTCGCCTCCATGCCGGTTGCCATGGCCACCATGGATGAAGTTGGCCGCCGCTACGGGCCCTCGCCCAAGGCCTTCCTGCTGATCACCATGGCAGGCTCCTTCTTTGTGGATCTCGCCAACGCCTTTGTGGCCAAAGCCTTTCTTGCTCTTCCTGGCTTCGCGCTGGTACCCGGCGGGTGATCTCAAATCGTAACGGCTTTTATTACTATTGAATTCCGCCCCAGAAAGCCCGATATGCGGGTCGCCGGAGCATCCGCTCCCCAACCGAATACCGCCACGATCTGGCGTGCTGGACCAAGCCGATGAACCTCAAGGGCTTCCACCACCTCACCGCCGTCACCGCCGATGCGCCGGGGAACCATCATTTCTATACCAAGAACCTGGGCCTGCGCCTGGTCAAGAAGACGGTCAACCAGGACGATACGTCCGCCTATCACCTGTTCTACGCCGATGGCGCGGGCTCGCCCGGAACGGAC
Organism: Aestuariivirga sp.; assembly: GCF_965227715.1. GTDB lineage: Bacteria > Pseudomonadota > Alphaproteobacteria > Rhizobiales > Aestuariivirgaceae > Aestuariivirga. The sequence continues at coordinate 1,540,898 of NZ_OZ245771.1, forward strand.
ATCACCTTTTTCGATTGGCCCGTAGGGCGCGAACGCCGTGGCACGCATTCGGTCACCCGCACGGGCTTCCGCGTGGCAGGCGAGGAGAGCCTCAACTGGTGGCAGAAGCGCCTTGCGGCTGAAGGAATTGCGCATGAGAAGATCGCGGAGCAGGCGGGCCGCCTGACTCTGAACTTCGAGGATCCCGAAGGCCAGCGCCTGGCATTGGTCGCGGACAGCGAAGGCGAGGCGCATCCGTGGGACCAGAGCCCAGTTCCGGCGGAGCATCAGATCCGCGGCCTCGGCCCCATCACCATGAGCGTTCCGGACCTCCGCCATACGGATGTTCTGCTCACCAAGCTGATGAACATGGTGCCCACCGGAAGCTTCGCCGGCACACATGTCTACAAGATGGGCGCACCGGGTGCCGTGGGAGAGCTGCATGTGACGGTTGATCCCACGCTGCCGCCGGCCCAGCAGGGGGCGGGCTCCGTTCATCACGTGGCCTTCAATATTCCGTATGCGGATTATGAAGCCTGGGCGGACCGCCTGCGCTCCATGAAGGTTCCGAATTCGGGGCCTGTCGACCGCTTCTGGTTCAAGAGCCTCTATTTCCGGGAGCCCAATGGCGTTCTCTTCGAACTCGCCACGGACGCTCCGGGCTTCGCGACGGATGAGCCGATGGACAAGCTGGGCACCACCCTCTCGCTGCCGCCCTTCCTCGAAGGAAGGCGCGCGCAGATCGAGGCGGGGCTGAAGAAGCTGTAAGAAAAACATCAGCAGCAAGCTCAGCATATCAGGGCTCCTCCCTCTCCACACTCGTCATGCCCGGGCTTGGCCCGGGCATTCTTTTTTCCACCGCCACCATAGAAAATGGCCGGGTCCACCCCGGCCATGACGATGAGGTAAACCTGTCAGATGATGCCCCCTTATAGCCGAAGGAGCGCGCGCTGTCAAGGACTAAATTCTTGTTATAGGAAATCGCACTAGGGGTTTCCCAGCTCGCTCACACCGCGCTCCACTGCGCCTCATCCTCGTCATAGGCGTGAAGCTCGCCCATGGAGATGTCGAACCACACGCCGTGGAGCGAGATCTCGCGCTTGTTTTCCTTGATGCGGATCCAGGGGAAGGTCCGCAGATTGGCGAGCGAATGCTCGATCGAGGCGCGCTCGATGTGGCGTTCGTGGAGTGCCTCGTCGCAGCCCTCCTCGCGCGGCACGATGCGGGTCACGTCCTTGATGGCGCGCATCCAGCTGCCGATGAAGTCCGTATGCGTCAGCGGCAGTGCGTCCTGCACGGCGGCGCGGATGCCGCCGCAGCGGCCATGGCCCATCACCACGATATGCCGGACACCGATGGACATCACCGCGAATTCGAGTGCGGCCGAGGTCGAATGGTGGCTGCCGTCCGGCGTATAGGGCGGCACCAGATTGGCCACATTGCGGACCACGAACATTTCGCCTGGCCCCGCATCGAAAATCGTCTCAGGCGCGGCCCGCGAGTCGCAGCAGGCGATGATCATCACCCGCGGCTTCTGCGATCCTTCGCCCAGCCGCATGTAACGCTCCGCCTCGGAGGCATAGCGGCCGGAGCGGAAGCTGGCATAGCCATCAAGCAGGATGGGCGGCAGCATGGCGCGGGGCTCGCTCAATCCACCACGCGGACGGCACCTCTGGAGGCAGAGGTGGTGAGCGCCGCATAGGCCTTCAGAGCCGTGGTGATCTTGCGCTTCCGCTGCTCCGTGGGCTTCCATGCCTTGTCGCCCCGGGCCAGCATCGCCTCGCGGCGGCGGGCGATTTCGGCGTCCGGCACGGCGAGGTGGATTGAACGGTTGGGAATGTCGATCTCGATCATGTCGCCCTCCTCCACAAGCGCGATCAGCCCGCCTTCGGCCGCCTCGGGTGACATGTGGCCGATGGAGAGGCCGGAGGTTCCGCCGGAGAAGCGCCCGTCGGTGATCAGCGCACAGGCTTTGCCCAGGCCCTTGGACTTGATGTAGCTCGTGGGATAGAGCATCTCCTGCATGCCGGGGCCGCCGCGCGGGCCTTCATAGCGGATGACGACGACGTCGCCTGCTTCCACGCCGCGGTTCAATATTCCGTGCACGGCGGAATCCTGGCTTTCGAACACCTTGGCCTTGCCGGTGAATTTCAGGATCGAGTCGTCAACGCCCGCCGTCTTCACGATGCAGCCGTCTTCCGCGAGGTTACCGTAGAGCACGGCCAACCCGCCATCCTTCGAGAAGGCATGTTCAACGTCGCGGATGACGCCCGTCTGGCGGTTGAGGTCCAGCTCGTCCCAGCGGCTGGACTGGCTGAAGGCCACCTGCGTGGGAACACCGCCAGGTGCTGCGCGGAAGAATTCGCGCACCGCTTCGGAATTGGTGCGGGCAATATCCCAGCGGTCCAGCGCGTCACCCAGCGTACGGGCATGAACGGTGGGCAGATCGCGGTTGATGAGGCCGCCACGGTCCAGCTCACCCAGTATGGCCATGATGCCGCCGGCGCGGTGCACGTCTTCCATGTGAACGTCGGACTTTGCCGGCGCCACCTTGGAGAGCACGGGCACCCGGCGTGACAGGCGGTCGATATCCTTCATGGTGAAGTCCAGCTCCGCCTCATGGGCGGCGGCCAAAATGTGCAGCACGGTGTTGGTCGAGCCGCCCATGGCGATATCGAGCGTCATGGCATTCTCGAAAGCGCCGAAACCGGCGATGGTGCGCGGCAGAACGCTCTCGTCGTCCTGCTCATAATGCCGCCGCGCCAGATCGACCACCAGATGGCCGGCCTCGACGAACAGTCGCTTGCGGTCCGAATGGGTGGCAAGAGTCGAGCCGTTGCCGGGAAGGGACAAGCCCAAGGCCTCGGTGAGGCAGTTCATCGAGTTGGCCGTGAACATGCCGGAGCAGGAGCCGCAGGTGGGGCATGCGGCGCGCTCGATCGCCTTCACGTCCTCATCGGAGACGCTGTCATCGGCGGCGGCAACCATGGCGTCGACCAGGTCCAGCGCCTTGGTGACGCCGGAGAGCACCACCTTGCCCGCTTCCATGGGCCCGCCCGAAACGAAGACGCAGGGGATATTGAGGCGCAGCGCCGCCATCAGCATGCCGGGGGTGATCTTGTCACAGTTGGAGATGCACACCATCGCATCGGCGCAATGGGCGTTCACCATGTATTCCACGCTGTCGGCGATGATCTCGCGCGAGGGCAGCGAATAGAGCATGCCGTCATGGCCCATGGCGATGCCGTCATCCACCGCGATGGTGTTGAATTCCTTCGCCACGCCACCAGCGTTTTCAACCTCACGGGCGACGAGCTGGCCCAAATCCTTCAGGTGCACATGGCCCGGCACAAACTGGGTGAAGGAGTTGCAAATGGCGATGATGGGCTTGCCGAAATCCTCATCCTTCATGCCCGTGGCGCGCCACAGGCCGCGGGCGCCGGCCATGTTGCGGCCATGTGTGGTGGTGCGGGAGCGGTATTGGGGCATGGAACTGAACCTCAGGACGGTGAGACCCGCCCGGATTGCCCTAGCGCCGTGGCAGAATCAAGCCCGGCCTTCACGGGCCTTCTTTGGGCCAATTGCATGGGTGCCGCCGGGGCGGCTAAAGCCTGACCGGAATTTGCAGGAAGGATTGCCCCCATGAGCTTCAAGATCGTCGAACAGGCCCCGGCCCGGCTGAACCGCAGCGAGCTCGCCGTGCCCGGAAGCCAGCCCCAGCTGTTCGAAAAGGCGGCCAAATCCGCCGCTGACGTGGTGTTCCTCGATCTGGAGGATGCCGTCGCCCCGGATGACAAGGAGCAGGCGCGGCGGAACATCATCGCAGCCATTGGTGACATTGACTGGGGCCGCAAACAGCTCTCGGTCCGGATCAACGGTCTCGACACGCATTACATGTACCGGGACGTGGTGGACGTGCTGGAGAACTGCTCGGACCGGCTGGACCTCATCATGATCCCCAAGGTCGGCACCGCGGCGGACGTCTATGCGGTTGACATGATGGTGACGCAGATCGAGGCCGCCCGGAACCGCAGGAAGCGGGTGGGCTTCGAGCTCATCATCGAAACCGCGCTCGGCATGCAGAACATCCATGAGATCGCCGCCGCCTCGCGCCGGAACGAGTCGCTGCATTTCGGCGTGGCGGATTATGCGGCCTCCACCAAGGCGCGCACCACCTCGATCGGCGGCCCGCACCCAGATTATGCGGTGCTGACTGACGCGCTCGCAGACGGTACGCGGGCCACCCACTGGGGCGACATGTGGCACTACGCCATCTCGCGCATGGTGGTGGCCGCGCGCGCCAATGGCCTGCGCCCGATTGACGGACCCTTCGGGAATTTCTCGGATGCGGAGGGTTTCCGGGCGCAAGCAAAACGTGCAGCTGTGCTGGGTTGTGAAGGGAAATGGGCGATCCACCCGTCCCAGATCACGCTCGCCAATGAGGTGATGAGCCCGTCGGACGGCGATGTTGCCCGCGCGCGCCGCATCATCGCTGCAATGAAGGAGGCAGAGGCCCAGGGCAAGGGCGCCGTGGCGCTTGACGGGCGCCTCATTGATTACGCCTCGATCCGCCAGGCAGAGGTGCTGGTGCAGAAGGCGGAGATGATTGCCGCCAACTGACGAGGGGTAAGCCCACTTCACCACCTGACACGCGCCAGGCTTCAATGGTATCACTTTTGCACTGTTGAAGCGGTGCGCCGGGAGCGGGCGCCTTGAGAGCGTGGCATGGTGAAGGAATATTCCCGCGAGGTTGAGTGGCCGACGGTGGCGCTGATTGCCGCTGTTTACCTGGTGCTCGGCCTGATCGTCTGGTTTCATGCAAGCCTGCCTTGGTGGCTGATCCTTGCGGCGGGTTCCTACTGCGCAGCACTTCACGCCTCGCTCCAGCATGAGGTGCTGCATGGCCACCCCACGGGCAACCGGCTTCTGAATGAGGCGATGATCTTCGTCACCCCCACGCTGTGGCTCCCCTACCTCCGCTACAAGCAGTCGCATCTGCAGCATCACAATGATTCAAACCTGACGGACCCGCGGCTTGACCCTGAATCCTATTATCTGCTGCCCGAGAGCTGGGCTCAGGTACATGGGATCAAGCGCGCGTTGTTTGAGTTCAATCATACGCTCGCCGGCCGGATGCTGATCGGCCCCGCCGTGAGCATCCTGCGCTTCTGGCCGTCCGAGTTCCGGGACATCGCCCATGGCAACGCCAAGACGCTGAGGGCGTGGGCATGGTTCGTGCCCTCAGTCGCGATCACGCTGTGGTATGTGGTCTATCTCTGCGGCATGCCCTTCTGGCAGTATTACCTTTTGATCGCCTATCCCGGCATCTCGCTCGCCCTGGTGCGCTCCTATTGCGAGCATCAGGCGGCGGAAGAGGTGGAACACAGGACGATCATCGTGGAGGCTTCTCCCTTCTGGTCGCTCCTGTTCCTCAACAACAATCTCCACGTCGCCCACCACACCATGCCGGCACTCGCCTGGTACAAGATCCCCGCCTATTACCGCGCCGAGCGCGAGGCGCTGATCGCGCGCAACAACGGCTATCTGATGAAAGGCTACAGTGAGATCTTCGCGCGGTTCTTCCTGAAGGCGAAGGAGCCGATCCCCTATCCCAACATGAACTGGCTCCGGAAGCTTTGATGCGTTAAGACCCCTCAATCATTCAAAGGGGTTGATGCGACGTGACGAACCGGATCGAGATCGCGGGCCTGCAAGTGGCGGGCGAATTGTTCAGCTTCATCGGCGGAGAGGCCCTGCCCGGAACGGGCATTTCCGAGCTCGACTTCTGGCATGCCTTCGCTGACATCATAAGGGATCTGGAGCCGAAAAACCGCGCCCTTCTCGAGAAACGCGATGCCTTGCAGGCGAAGCTCGATCACTGGTACCGGCAGAATGGTGCCCCTGCGGACATGGACGCCTACCGCGCCTTCCTGATGGAGATCGGCTATCTTCTTCCCGAGGGGCCGGACTTCGCGGTGACGACGGAGAATGTCGACCCGGAAATCGCGCAAGTGGCAGGCCCCCAGCTCGTCGTTCCCGTGATGAATGCGCGATATGCGCTGAACGCCGCCAATGCCCGCTGGGGCTCGCTCTACGACGCGCTCTATGGCACCGATGCCATCCCCGAGCAGGATGGGGCGGGAAAGGGCCAGGCCTATAACCCGGTGCGCGGCGCACGCGTCATCGGCTGGGCGCGGAATTTCCTCGATGTGGCGGCACCCCTGGCCAAGGCCAAATGGGCGGATGTCTCCCGCGTGTTCATTGAGCGCGCAGCGCTGGTGACCGATCTGGGTCCGCTGAAGACGCCCTCGCAGTTCAAGGGCTATCGCGGAGACGGCCAAGACCCCGCCGCCGTGCTGCTCGCCAACAATGGGCTGCACGTCGAAATCACATTCGACGCCAGGCATCTGATCGGCAAGGATGACAAGGCGGGAATTTCCGATGTGATCGTCGAGTCCGCCCTCACCACCATCATGGACTGCGAGGATTCGGTCGCCGCCGTCGATGCGGCGGACAAGGTGGCGGTCTACCGCAATTGGCTGGGCCTGATGAAGGGTGATCTCACCGAGGAGATCGAGAAGAACGGCCGCACCATCACCCGCCGCCTCAACCCCGACCGCAGCTATGAAGCGCCGGGCGGCGGCAGTTTCACCCTTCCCGGCCGCTCGCTCATGCTGGTTCGCAATGTCGGCCATCTGATGCGCAATCCGGCCATCCTCGATGAGGACGGCCGCGAAGTGCCCGAAGGCATCATGGATGCGATGATGACGGGGCTGATCGCCATCCATGATGTGGGCCCCAAGGGACTGCGAAGGAATTCGCGCGCCGGCTCCGTCTATATCGTGAAGCCTAAGATGCATGGGCCTGAGGAAGTGGCCTTCGCGGTGGAGCTGTTCTCCCGCGTGGAGCAGGCACTGGGCCTTGCACCCGATACCCTGAAGATCGGCATCATGGATGAGGAGCGGCGCACCACCATCAACCTCAAGGAGTGCATCCGCCAAGCCAAGAGCCGGATCGTCTTCATCAATACGGGCTTCCTCGACCGCACCGGAGACGAGATCCACACCTCCATGGAAGCAGGCCCCATGATCCGCAAGGGGGATATGAAGCAGGCGCCCTGGATCAAAGCCTATGAAGACTGGAACGTGGATGTGGGCCTGCTCTGCGGCCTTCCCGGCCATGCGCAGATCGGCAAGGGCATGTGGGCGATCCCCGATCACATGGCCATCATGCTGTCGATGAAGCTCGGTCACCCGCAGTCTGGCGCCAACACGGCCTGGGTTCCCTCCCCCACTGCAGCAACGCTCCATGCCACGCATTATCACAAGGTGAATGTGAAGGCGGTGCAGGAAAAGCTCAAATCCCGCCCGCGCGCCAAGCTTGATGACATCCTCTCGGTGCCGGTTGCGGTGCGCCCCAACTGGACGCCGGAAGAGATCCAGAAGGAACTGGACAACAATGCGCAGGGACTCCTCGGCTATGTGGTGCGCTGGATCGACTTCGGTGTCGGCTGCTCCAAGGTGCCGGATATCGACAATGTTGGCCTGATGGAAGACCGCGCCACGCTGCGCATCTCCTCCCAGCACATCGCCAACTGGCTGCGCCATGGCGTGGCCAGCGAGGCGCAGGTGATGGAGACGATGAAGCGCATGGCAGCCGTGGTGGATGGCCAAAATGCAGGCGATCCGGATTATCATCCGATGTCGGATGATTTCGACAGCTCGATCGCGTTTCAGGCAGCGTGTGATTTGGTGTTCAAGGGGCGGGAACAGCCCAATGGCTACACGGAGCCGCTCTTGCACATGCACCGGCTGCGGGTGAAGGCGCGGGGATAGGCTGAGCTGATCGTCAAGCGCCAGGTGATACAACTCACCTTCGCCGGGTCACTTGAGATCAACTCCCAACTCGCACCGTCATGCCAGCGAAGGCTGGCATCCCGCTTCCGGTGCAGCACACGCTGATGCAAAGCGGGACCCCAGCTTTCGCTGGGGTGACGCAACGTGTGGAGTGCGTGGCGACAAGCGCCTGACGACATTACTCACCGTCATGCCAGCGAAGGCTGGCAACCCGCTTTCGGTGCAGCACATGCTGATGCAAAGCGGGACCCCAGCCTTCGCTGGGGTGACGAACCAATTCTTTATTCCCCGTAAGGCACCCAGATGTTCTTCACCTGCACGGCACGGCGGAGATAGTCCGTGCCCTGACCTTGTTGGCGCGACAGCCAGTCCCGGCGCTTGCCGTTGGAGACCCATGTGGGCTTGAGATTGCCGGCACTCGCCGCTTCCACCAGCTTCGAACCCGCGGCCGAACCCATGTACCAGAGCGCTGCCACCTCGTCATGCTCGGCCAGCGTTTTCGCCAGCTCGTCACGCTCACCCGTCACGATGTTGATGACGCCGCCCGGCACATCGGAGGTGTCGAACACCTGATAGAGATCAGTGGCGGCAAGGGGCTGGCACGAGGATGGCACGGCCACCACACGGTTTCCCATGGCAATGACCGGCATGACGAGTGAGACGAAGCCCAGAAGCGGCATCTCCTCCGGGCAGATGAGGCCCATCACGCCATAGGGCTCATTCATGGCCAGCGTCACGTGGCGAGACTTGGTGGCGTGGATGCGGCCATCAAATTTGTCGGTCTGTGCGGCATACCAGAAGATGCGGGCGAGTGATGCCTCTACCTCGGCGCGTGCATCCTTCGCAGACTGGCCCATTGATTTGAGGCGCAGCTCGAATTCGCCAGACCGCGCGGACAGATTTTCCGCAATGTAATAGAGCACCTGCGCCCGGTTGTGCGCCGTGGCGGTGGACCATGCGCCAGCTTTGGCAGCGGCTTCCACTGCGTTGCGGATGTCCTTGCGGTTGCCGAGGCCCGCCTGGCCGATGACCTTGCCCTTTGCTCCGTATACGGAATAGGAATAGCCAGAGTCCGGCCGCGCCTGCTTGCCGCCGATATAGAGCTTGGCCGTGCGGTCGATCAGCGCGCCTTCAACAGCACCTGCGGGCGCAGCACCAAGGGGCTCCGCCTTCGCCGGTGCCTGCGGCTTCAGAGCCTTCTCCCATGCTGGCACAAGATATTCATACATGCCTTCGCGCCCGCCTTCGCGGCCGAAGCCGGATTCGCGGTAGCCGCCGAAGCCCGCCGCGGCATCGAAGAGATTGGTGGCGTTGAGCCACACAACGCCAGCCTTGACGCGCGCCGCCGTATCGAGCGCCAGATTGATGTTCTCTGACCACACCGTGGCGCTGAGGCCATAGCGCGTGTGATTGGCGATTTGCACCGCCTCATCGGGGGTTCGGAATGTCATCACCGCGGCGACGGGGCCAAAGATCTCGACATCCATGACCGTAGAGGACGGCCCCACATCGGTGAAGATCGCGGGGGCAAACCAATTGCCGCCCGTGGGCAAGTCGCAGGCTGCCTGAATGAGCGTGCCGCCCTCCGCCTGGCCCTTCGCCACGAGCGCGGTGATGCGCTGGAGCTGAACGGGATCGACGATGGCGCCCATGTCGATGGATTTATCGAGCGGGTCTCCCACGCGCAATGTCTCCATGCGGCGGCGGAGCTTGGCCAGAAACTTAGGCGCCACACCTTCCTGCACGAGAATGCGCGAGCCCGCGCAGCAGACCTGGCCCTGGTTGAACCAGATCGCATCGACCACGCCTTCAACGGCTGCATCGAGATCGGCATCTTCATGGACGATGAATGGCGATTTACCGCCAAGCTCCAGCGAAAGCTTCTTGCCCGAGCCTGCCGCTGCCTTGCGGATCAGGCGGCCTACCTCGGTTGAACCGGTGAAGGCGATTTTGCCGATATCCGGATGATCGACCAGTGCCGCACCCGTGGCGCCATCACCCGTGACGATGTTGACGACGCCCGGCGGCAAGCCCGCCTCACGGCAGATTTCGGCGAAGGCCAAGGCGGTGAGCGGCGTGAATTCCGCTGGCTTCAGCACCACGGTGTTGCCGGCAGCAAGGGCGGGCGCAATCTTCCAGGCCAGCATGAGCAGCGGGAAATTCCACGGGATGATCTGGCCGCAGACGCCCACAGGCTCAAAGCCCGGAAACTCATCCACAATCAGCTCCGCCCAGCCGGCGTGATGGTAGAAGTGGCGCGCCACCAGCGGAATATCGATGTCGCGCGATTCGCGGATGGGCTTCCCATTGTCCATGGTCTCGAGCACGGCGAGGAAGCGCTCGCGCTTCTGGATCAGGCGCGCAATCGCATAGAGATGGCGCGCTCGCTCATGGCCCGAAAGCCTGGACCATGTGCCAAAGGCCTTGCGTGCGGATTTGACGGCGGCATCCACATCCGCCGCCGTGCCCTGCGATGCGCGCGCCAGCTTCTCGCCATTGGCGGGATTCGACATGTCGAACAGATGGGCAGGTTTGGTGAAGGCGCCATTGATGAAATGGCCAAATCCGTCAGCGTGGGATTTCAGCCAATCACGCACATGGCCATTTGCTTCGGGCGCTGTCCCATAATCCATGGTGTCGAGAATCTCGGTAACGCTGGGCATGGGGCCTCTCAAGCAAGCGGCTGGTGCGTGGCGGCGGCATAGCGGCCCGTCACATGGTGTTCGAGCTGGCGTTCGATATCGGCCAGCATGGAAGAGGCGCCGATGCGGAAGAGATCGGGCTCCAGCCAGCGGCGGCCCAGCTCCTCCTTCATCAGGATCATCCAGTTCATGGCGTCCTTCGCCGTCTTCAAGCCGCCCGCGGGCTTGAAGCCGATCTGATGGCCAGTGAGCTCGCCATAATCCCGCAACGCCCGCGCCATGACCAGGCTCACGGGCAGTGTGGCATTGACGTCCTCCTTGCCGGTCGAGGTCTTGATGAAATCCGCCCCCGCCTGCATGGCCACCATCGACGCCTTGTAGACGTTGCGCAGCGTTTTCAGATCGCCCGTGGCAAGGATCGCCTTCATATGCGCTTCGCCGCAGGCCTCACGCATGGCGGCGACTTCATCATAAAGCGCTGTCCAGTCCTGGGTGAGAACCTGGGCACGATGGATGACGATGTCGATCTCGCGTGCGCCCATGTCCACCGCATAACGGATTTCGGCCAGGCGCTGCGGCAGCGGCGTGAGGCCTGCGGGAAAGCCGGTGGCAACGGAGGCCACGGGAATGCCCGATCCTTCGAGCGCCTTGACGGCTGGCGGCACCATGGACGGATAGACACAGACGGCGCCGACGGTTGGCGCCGCGCCGAGGCCCAGCGCCGCCACAATATCGTCCCGCAGCGGCCGCTTCGCCTTGGCGCAGAGGCGGTGGACGCGGCCCGGCGTGTCATCGCCTGAAAGCGTCGTCAGGTCGATGCATTGCAGCGCCTTCACCAGCCAGGCGGCCTGATAATTCTTCTTCACCGAGCGGCGCGCGGGCAGGCTCGCCGCGCGGCGTTCCGCGGCAGAGAGATTGACCTGCGCATCCTCGAACCAGGCAAGGTTGAGTGCTGTGCCGGGGTTACGGGTGACCGGTGCAAAACGGCCGGTCTGGCCAAGGGGGCGGAGTTCATTCATGACGCAAAGCTTCTAATCCATGGCGGGCGGGAGAGGAACAGTGCCATCGCGCAGGCTCATGAAATAATCATCCCCCCCAACCTGCCCGCCCTTCATGGCAATCTCGAGCCCATCAAGCCTGGGGTCAGCACTTGCGGCGGTGCACAAGGGAGAGCCCGGCGTGGCGAGCAGCGGGAAGCGGGTGGTCAGCGCGAAGACATCAAGTTCTCCCAGCGCATGGCTCGAAGTGTCTCCCCCTGCCAGAATGGCGCGCGTGAGGCCGAAGCTTGCAATGCAGCCGCGCGCGATCTGGCCCAGCGCCTGCCCTACACGGTGGCGCCCGCCCGGAATGCGATCGAGCGCATCGCCCTTTTCGCCGTCAGGCTCGAGGGCTGTATAGACGATCACGCTGCGGCCCTGGCCCATCAGTGCCTTGGCTGCTGCCGTGTAGCGTTGCGTGGCAGCCTCATCCGTGGCGAGGGCCACCGGGTCCGCCGCAAGCCCCGCAAAGCCATGCGCCAGCGCGTGGCGGATCTGCCGCGCGGTGGTGGGTGAGCAACTGCCGGAGACGGCGATGATCTGGCTTACAGGCGGAAGCGCCGGAAAGCTGACGGTCTCAAGCCCCAGCGCTTTCATCAACGCATAATTGACGCCGGATGATCCCGCGATGAATGGACCCCACGCATTCGGCCGCAGCAGCTCATGGCCCACGGCCAACTGTGTTGCCAGGTCCCACACATCGAAGATCAGGATTCCCTCAGCCGCATTGGCGGGGGCGAGGCTGATGGGAAGGGACGTCTGGCGCGCGAGGTGGAGGCGGAGGTCCGCCTCGTCCATCGGCGTCACCGGATGGCGGCTCATCACCGGGTGCCGGTCAATCCGGTAGGTCTCACCCTGATAGCCCGCGAACAGATTACCAAAGGCTGTGTAGCGCTTCAGCTGCGGCGCACCGACCACGAGCGGTGTGACGCTCTGGCCGAAGACCTGCCGCCCGATTTCGATGGCGCGGCCGATGTTTCCGATCCGCGGGCTCGAGTCGAAGGTGGAGCAGACCTTGTAGTGGCAGAAGCGCGCATTCAGCGACTTGAGCCAGTGGAAGTAACGCGGCAGGTGCTCGTCCATCCATTGGGGCGTCTGGCTCCGGCTGGTGCCGGCAATCCCCACCGCATCATGCCCGGCAAAGCGGGCCTGTTCCTCCGATGTTGGAATGCGCGTGAACAGCACCGTCTTCATGCCGTGAAGCGCCAGAGATTCCATCACGTCGGTCGAGCCCGTGAAGTCATCGCCATAATAGGAGAGAAACATCAGCCGGCTTGTCCATCGCCGAAGAAGGCGAGCGATTGCGCGAGCTCGGGGTGTGAGGCCGCATAGCTTTCAAGCGGCACGCCGGAGACCGCCGCCTCCCACGCCTGCTTTACCGCGCGCACGCCTGCTGCCGGGCCAGACGGGTGGCTGACGATGCCGCCGCCGCAGAGATAGAGCAGGTCCTGTGTGCGGCCGGTCCTTTCATAGGTTTCCGGCGCCTGGCCGCCCCACTGGCCGGAGCCTGCCACCGGCAGCGGGCAATCCTCAGGTGAAAACAGCGGCGCCTTTAGTGAGTTGAAGGAGTCGACGAAGCTTTGATCCGGCTCCCAGTATTTCACGCGAATGCCGTTGATCTGGAACTGGTCCACCCCCAACAGGCGCCAGAACTGCTGGTAGACCGAGAAATCCATGCCAATCCCCGGATGCCTTGTCAGCAGATCCCAGCCATTGCGGTGGGCATGCAGCACCAGGCCTGAGCGTTTCCGCAGAAAACTCATGCCGCCGAAGCCGATCGAATTGATGTTGATGACGGCGCAATTGCCCCCAGCCTTCAGCACCAGATCATGGTTGCGCATCATCAAGTCCGGGTCCGCGTGGCTGATGCCGAAGGCATACATCACCTTCTTGCCCGTCTTCTGCTCATGATCGAGGACCAAGGGCATGATGGCTTTGACGCGCTCTTCCAGCGGCGAATAGGCGGGGCTTGCCAGCTTCTCGTCATCCTTGATGAAATCAACGCCGGCCGCGATCAGCTCACCCACCAGTGCGGCGGTCTCCGGCGGCCTGAGGCCCAGCGCCGGCTTCACGATGGTGCCGATGATGGGCCTGGTTTCCACGCCCGTGAGCCTGCGGCTGCCGGCAATGCCGAATTGCGGGCCGGGGTGTGCGCCTGCAAATTCCGGGGGGAGCTTCATGCCCGTCACCCGGATGCCGGTGAAGCCGCGGATCGACCAGACACCGCCCATGGTGATGGTCATCAGCGCCGCCAAGTCCGTGCCGATGGCATCGAAGGGAAAATCAATGTCCGCTTCGGCGCGGTTGAAGGGCCCCGCGGCATCAGTGGGGAAGGAAGGTACGGAAGCAGGGGGAAGCACCCGCACCGCCACCACGCGCGCCGCGACACGCGCCTTCAGCTCGTCCGTTTCGCCCGGCACCGCCACGAAGGTGCCGGTCGACTGGTCACTGGCGATTTTCGCGGCAAGCTTCTCGGGGCTCCCGTCCGTTTCGATCAGATAGGTGAGGCGGATCATGGCGGGTGGCGGATTGCGCATTGGGTGTTTACTGGTATGATGACATGAACTGAGCGCAACTTAGCAGCCAATCCCAAGCCGATGCAAACCGAGCGTATCATCCGCCGCAAGCTGTCTGACGAGGTTCTGGAGCGGCTGCTCCGCCTCATCTCGGAGGGCAATCTGAAGGCAGGCGACGCCATGCCCTCAGAGCGCGAGTTGATGGAGCGTTTCGGCGTGGGCCGCCCGGCGATCCGCGAGGCAATGCAGTCGCTGGCCAATATGGGGCTGGTCTCCATCAGCCATGGCGAGCGGGCGCGCGTGCAGGAGCTGACCGCGCAATCGATCATCCGGCAGGTGGACCTCTCTGCCCATATCATGCTGCAGCGCTCCTCCGGCTCGCTTGAGCATTTGAAGCAGGCGCGGCTGTTCTTCGAGCGCGGCATGGTGCGCGAGGCGGCGGCAAAGGCGCAAGGTTCGGACGTGGAGAGGCTCCGCGCCACGATCGAGGAGCAGCGCCGGCTTTTGGGCCAGAGCGAAGCCTTCATGGCGGCCGACATGCGCCTCCACACGCAGATCGCCGCGATTTCCGGCAATCCGATCTTCATATCCGTGAGCGAAGCAATGCTCGGCTGGCTCAAGGCCTATCACACTGAACTGCTGGTCTGGAGCGGCAAGGAAACCCACACGATTTCCGAGCACACGGAGATCGTCGACCACATCGCCAAGGGTGATGCCGGCGCAGCGGAGGCTGCTATGGTCAGGCATCTCGAGAGATCGAGTGTACTCTACACCTCCGCGGCACACCTCACGCGGGGCTGACCCGCGAGACCTTTCCAAGCACACCACGCGGGTTTTCCCTTCTCCCATTGCTTTGCAACGGGAGAAGGGACACCAACTAGACGGCAGACAATCCCAATATCGCCCGCGCCTCCGTCACACTCGCAGGGTGCCGGCCATAGTCTCCGCACATCGTGGCGACGCGCGCGACCAGTTCGGCGTTTGAAGCCGCAAGCCGGGTTTCGTCCCAGCGGATGTTGTCTTCAAGCCCCGTGCGGCAGTGGCCACCACGTTCGAGGCACCAGCGGTTCACCTCCAGCTGGTGCCGGCCGATGCCGGCTGCAACCCAAGTCGATTGCGGCGAAAGCCTCGTCACCTCATCCACCATGAAGTCGAAGGCCTGGCGGATCACCGGCATGGCGTTCTTGACGCCCATAACGAACTGCACATGCAGCGGCTTCTTCAGCAGGCCTTCATCGGCAAGGCGCAGGGCCTGATAGAGCATCGAGAGGTCGAACACTTCGATTTCCGGCTTCACATCATAGTCGAGCATCTTCTGCGCCAGCTCCCGGACGAGGTCCGGATGGTTCTCGTAGATGATGGTCGGGAAGTTGCAGGAGCCGGTTGAGAGCGAGGCCATGTCGCAGCCGAGATGCAGCATGCCGCCGCGCTCGGACCCCTTGCCGGAGCGTCCGCCAGTCGAGAACTGGACGATCATGCCGGGGCAGTGCTGGCGCAGGCCTTCGAGCAGTTGTGCGAAACGGTCCGGATTGGATGTGGGCGTCTGGTCATCGTTGCGCACATGCACATGGGCGATGGTGGCACCAGCTTCGAAGGCGGCCTGGGTCGATTCAACCTGCTCGGAAATGGTGATGGGCACCGCCGGATTGTGTTCCTTGCGCGGAACGGAACCCGTGATCGCAACGGTGATGATGCAGGGCGTGGTCATGCCCTCACTCCCAGCTCTTGACCCAGGACGGGCTGATGATGCGGCCATCGCGCCGCGCCAGGCCCGAGATGGCCTCGATCTCCTCCTGCGTCAGGGTGATGCTGAGAGAGTTCAGGTTCGAGACGGCATTCTCGCGCTTGCGCGTCATCGGAATGGCGGCCACCCCCTGCTGGGTGATCCAGCGCAGCACGATTTCGGACGGCGGGCGGCCATGGCGCGCGGCAATCTCTTTGACCACCTCCGTCTGCATCGCCTTGCCGCGGGCGAGCGGGCAATAGGCGGTGAGGATCATTCCCGTGTCGCCCGCAGCGGCCAGAAGGCGGGACTGGTCGAGCAGCGGATGAAACTCGACCTGGTTGCAGATCAGGCTTCCGCCCGCAATCTGCTGGGCGCGGCGCATCTGCGCCACGGAGAAATTGCTGACGCCGATGGCCCGCGCCATGCCCTTGTCCCGCTCCGCAACCAGCTGTTCGACGCTGTGGTCAATGACGCCATCGGCAGGCGGCCAATGGATGAGGAGGAGATCGGGTGGTCCCCCCAGCGCCTCGACCGAGCGCGCAACGGCAGGCGCAAAGCGGCGCTGATCGAGGTTCGAAGGGTCCACCTTGGTCACGATGAAGCAATCACTGCGGGGCAGGCCTGACGCTGCAACGGCCCGGCCCACCTCGGCCTCATTGCCATACATCTGTGCGGTGTCGATGTGGCGGATACCCACCTCAAGCGCCATGCCCACGCAGCGCTCCGCTTCCACGCCGGACAGTGGATAGGTGCCGAAGCCCAGAAGCGGAATGCCGTTTGATGCAGGTGTGGTGGCAGGCGTCATTGAACTGTCCTTCTCGATCACGAACTCGTAGCCCGGCCCGCGGGAACCGGCAAGCAGGCGAAACGTTCCTCTCACGGGCCCGGGTCCCTGCTGCCGGCCAACAACCCTGGTCTTCTGTCCAACAGCGCGAAGGAATACATGTCATGCGGCCACTTCCCGCCGTGGTCTACCGTGAGAACACACTGGGTCCCCCGCCGGGCCAAGGCCTGGTCAACGGTCTGATCATCTTTCTCGCTGTCTGCGGTATTCTCTATGCCGGAAGCGAAATCCTGATTCCCGTGGCGCTCGCCATCCTGCTCTCGATCCTGCTGGCGCCCGTCGTCACCGGGCTGCAGCGCCTGCGGCTGCCGAAGGTCATGGCCGTCATCATGACGGTTGTCATGGCTGGTGTCATCGTCGCCGTCATCGGGGGCTTCGTCGGCTCCGCCCTCACCAATCTTGCGGCCGATCTTCCGTCCTATCAATCAAGCCTCAAGGAAAAGGCGCAGAACCTCAAGTCCATGACGTCTGGCGGCGGCACGCTGGAGCGCGCGGCTGGCGTTCTCGAAAACCTCCGCCTGGAGCTCGAGCGGCCGGATGCGACGGCGCGCACGCCCGCACCAGAAGTGGTGAAGCCCATTCCCGTCGAGATTCAGGAAAGGCAGGGCCCGCTCGCGTCTCTCACCGCCATCCTGGGCCTTCTCATCCATCCTTTGACGCAGCTGGGCATCGTCGTGCTCATGCTCGCCTTCATCCTCATTTACCGCGAGGATCTGCGAAACCGGCTGATCCGGCTCGCCGGCACGGGAGACATTCACCGGACGACGACTGCAATCGATGAAGCTGGCCGCCGCCTCAGCCGGCTCTTCGCCATGCAGATGATGATCAATGCCTCAACCGGGCTTTTCATCGGCGTCGCCCTGTTCCTGATCGGCGTACCGGGGGCAGCCCTTTGGGGCACGCTCACCATGATCCTGCGCTTCGTGCCTTATGTGGGCACGGTGCTCTCGGCCATCTTTCCCATCATCATCGCCGCCGCAGTCGGCGATGGCTGGACGCTGGCGCTGATGACGGTCGGCGTCATGCTGGTGACGGAAAGCATTGTGGGCCAGGTGCTCGAGCCCTTGTTCTTTGGCCGGAGCACGGGGCTATCACCCGTCGCAGTCGTGACGGCTGCCGCATTCTGGACCGCGCTCTGGGGCCCGATCGGCCTCGTGCTGTCCACCCCCATGACGATCGTGCTGCTGGTGGTGGGCCGCAACATCGAAGCATTGCAGTTTCTCGAGGTGCTGTTGGGTTCTGCGCCAGTCCTTACGCCGGACCACGCCTTCTACCAGCGCATGCTGGCGGGAGACCCGCTGGAAGCGGCCGAACATGCGGAGAAATATGTGGAGGCGGGCGAACTCGACAAATATCTGACCGAGGTGGCAATTCCGGGCCTGCTTCTGGCCCAGAGCGACAAGCAACGCCAGGTGTTAACGCCGCCGCACGAGCTTGAGATCGTCACCACCTATTCAGAGCTGCTTGAGGAGTTGTGGCCAGAGAGAAGCAAGGCAAGCGAGGCCGCAGCGCCGGTGATCGTGGTGGCTGCCCATGGTGCACTCAATTTCGCGGCGGCACTTTCGGTCTCTGCCTTGCTGCGCCTCAAGCATGTGCCGCATAGGCTTTTGCCGTCAGACGCCATAGAGCCGGGCAAGTTCTCCGACGAGCTGGCGCAAGGGGCACGGTTCGTCTGCCTCACCTATCTCACGGCACCGTCAGCGGCGAAATACGCCTATCTTGAAAAGCGGCTCGCCGCGCGTCTGCCGGACGCGCAGATTCTGGGGCTCGCCTGGCGTGACGTCGAGGGCGCGCGCAGCATGCTGGCACCCGACCACGCGCTCGCCATGCTGCCTATGGCCGAGGCGCACTCTCAGGGAACACCAGCTGAGAACGTGTCTCAGCTGAAAGTCGCAACATCTTGACTCCAAAGCATTCTCTCACAAGGCGGAACATATGGAGAGCCGGGCCGTTATCTCTGCAACGGTGCATGAGCACATTGGACCATCAACCATACCAGGAGACATGAAACATGGACTGGGATCGGATCGAAGGTAACTGGAAGACGTTTAAAGGCCAGGCCAAGCAACAGTGGGGCAAGCTCACTGACGACGACTTGGATAAGGTCGAAGGCCGCCGCGAAGAGCTCGAAGGCCGTCTGCAGACGCAGTATGGCTACGCAAAAGACCAGGCCCGGACGGAAATCGACTCGTGGCTGAAAAAGCTGTGATTGGTGCGCATCATGAGAATGCTTGCAGTGGTGATCCTGACAGCGTGTCAGTTCACCGCCTTCCCTTTCATCGCCATCGTGGCCGCCAACACGGCACGCCATAGCGAAGACGCCCGGATGATGCGGCACGTCGATATGCCGAACGTGACCGTGGTGTACAAGACAGATCAGCCGCAAAGCGTGGCAATGTAATGAGAAAGGCCCGGGAATTCCGGGCCTTTCTGCATTTTACGATTACGCAGTACTCACTCGGATCTCACAAGAATTCGCGGGGTTGAATGTTCCCGTGCCGCCCGTCAGCCGGCGCTGGTCTTGCTCATGAGGGCTGCTCTCACCTCTGCTTCGGGCCCAAATTCGGAGGCCTCCTTGAGGTGGAGAAGCTCGGCAAGCCGGGCACGCGCGCGGTTCACCCGGCTCTTGATCGTGCCAACGGCCACGCCGCAGATGACAGCTGCCTCTTCATAGGACATGTCGCTGGCACTGACGAGCAGCAGGGCTTCGCGCTGGTCCACCGGCAGGCGAACGAGCGCGTTCTGCATGTCGGTCAGGTCCATATGTCCGTCCTGTTCAGGGTGAACGCCGACATTGGCGGCAATGATGCCATCGGCATCCTCCACCTCGCGCTTGCGCTTCCTGAAGACGGTGTAGAACTCATTGCGCAGAATGGTGAAGAGCCAGGCTTTGAGCTTGGTGCCCGGCTCGAAGCTTTCGCGGTTGGCCCAGGCCTTCAGCAGGGTTTCCTGCACCAAGTCGTCTGCGCGGTCGACCTTGCCGGTAAGCGAAATGGCAAAGGCGCGCAACGGCGGAATCAGCGCAATCAGATCATTCCTGAACGCATGATCATTCATGACAGGAAATCGCCTTGCGATTCAACTTTCGGGTGCAACTGGTCACTCGGGTTTCTCACCGCCGGCTTTGTCAAGATCCTGCAAAAGATCGAGAAACCGCTGTGGAACATCCTGCCTTGCGATGTCGTCGTAATAGGCCTTGAGCTTGCTGCTGACCGCCTCTTTGACCACCTGGTGGTCGCCAGAGGATTTCGATTTCTTGCCAGTCTTTTGATTCATGATTCTGATGTTCGCCCGTCCAAAACCCCGGCACAGCGGCGGTTCAGTCTGCAAGAATGCGCTCAAGCCGGTTTTGTTCCAAAGAAATATGCTAGGCTCGGAACTTGAAGGGCTTATCTGCGTTTCTCAGTCCTGACGATCATTGAGGGAGGGCCATGGCGTCAAACGCCGTGCCGATGACTGCATGACCTTATCTGCCACTGTTGCGCCCCATCTGCCATATCTGCGCCGTTTCGCCCGCGCCCTGACCGGAAGTCAGACGAGTGGTGATACTTATGTGGCGGCACTTCTGGAAAGTCTCATTGCCGATCCGTCCATCCTGAAATCAGCCTCAACGCCGCGAACCGCGCTCTATCAGACGCTGTGCAAGCTGTGGGGCTCCATTCCCCTCAACGGCCAGATCGAAGGCGTACAGCCGGCGTGGGAGGCAACTGTTCAGGGCCGGCTCGCCCATATTCCGGGCCCGGCGCGCCAGGTGTTCCTGCTCTCCGCCGTTGAAGGCTTCGAGCGCAATGAGATCGGTGAAGTGTTGAGCCGGGACAGTGCTGAAATCGATCACCTGTTCGATGAGGCCAACCGCCAGATTTCCGAGATGATCGCCAGTGACATTCTGATCATTGAAGATGAGCCCCTCATCGCGCTGGACATTGAAGATACGATCACCTCCCTCGGCCACCGCTCCGTGGGCATTGCCCGCACGCATAAGGAAGCCGTGAAGCTCGCGCGCGAAAAGCGCCCGCAACTGGTGCTCTCGGACATTCAGCTCGCGGATGGCAGCTCCGGCATTGACGCCGTGAACGATATTCTTGGAAGCTTCGACGTGCCGGTGATCTTCATCACCGCCTTCCCGGAGCGGCTGTTGACGGGTGAGCGGCCCGAGCCTGCCTTCCTCATCACCAAGCCGTTCTCACCTGAGATGGTGAAGGCGCTGATTGCGCAAGCGCTGTTCTTCGATCTCCGATCCCGCAAGGCAGCCTGACGCCATAGAATGAAAGGCCGGTCTTTGACCGGCCTTCTTCTTAAAACACATTGAAAAGATAGAGCAGAATGATGATCGGAATGGGAATTCCGACCAGCCAGAGCAAAATGCCTTTCATGAAACCCTCCTGTGCGTCACCCCTCAGAAACAGTTTCTCACCCTCAAGAGTTCCACCCCTGCAATTGAAGAAGCGGGAACGGCTGCCGATATGACTGTGATGCAAACTCCTCCCGCGGCCACGCAGGCGACGACGGCCGTACTGGTCAACCGGCATTCTGGCACCGTGCGCGGCATGGGCGTGGATGCGGTGCGCCAGATGATTGAAAAATCCTTCGCCGCTGCGGGCAACCCGGCGGATATCCGCCTGATCGACGGCAGCGAGATTTCCGATACGGTGCGGCAGCTTTTGAAGGAAGGTCATGTCCGCCGCATCATCGTGGGCGGCGGAGACGGCACGCTGACGAGTGTCGCAGGCCAACTCGCGGGCACGGAGATCGCACTCGGCATTCTGCCGCTCGGCACCATGAACATGGTGGCCAAGGTGCTTGGCATGGCGCAGGATCTGGGCCAGGCGCTCGAACAGCTTCAGCATGCCGACATCCGCACGATCGATGCAGCGCGCGCGGGGGAGCATCTCTTTCTCCATCATGTGTCCTTTGGCATGCAGCCGCGGCTGGTGAAGGTTCGGGAAAGGCTTGGCTACAGGTCCCGCATCACCAAGATGCTGGCGGGTGTGCGCGCCTTCGCGGCGGTGATGCTGAAGCCGCAGTTCCAGCGCCTCAGCCTGGACATTGATGGCGTGCGCACCGAAATGCGGACGCCGGCCCTCATCGTCAGCAACAATACATATGAAGATTCAATGTTGCTGAAGCAGGCGCGGCTCGATGAAGGCGTTTTGGGTGTTTATGCCGTGAAGCCAATGACATTGGGCGCTTTGCTGCGACTGGGGTTTGACCTGTTGCGCGGCCGCTGGCGCGAAAATCTGAACGTTACGGCACATCGCGGCCGGGAAGTGATCCTCGCACGGCGCCAGGTTCTGGGCCGCAGCAGCCAGAACATCAAGGCGACAGCGGATGGCGAGCTCATGCTGTTTCCGCTTCCGCTGGTGATCCGCAGCGAGCCCGCGGCGCTGCGCATGCTGGTTCCAGGCCAGAAGGCGGGCTGAGCCAAAGCGTATCCTTGTGGGAACTTCGCCGGTCACCGCACGTTCTGTTGCCATTGCACGGGACCACGTGCGCTCAGAAAAAACGATCGGAGACTGCGAATGGCAGACAATATCGACAAACAGTATCAGACTCCTCCGCGGGCGAAGTCTTCATCGTCAGGATGGATTGTCGGCGTCATCATCGCCCTCGTGGCGATTGGCGCGCTGTGGTATTACGGCACGCGCGGCCCTGATGTTGCGACGACGACCAACAGCACCACCAATACCGTGACCACTCAGCCCCCCGCCGTTACGGCGCCAGTGGCACCCACCCCTGATGCCACGACCACGGCGCCAGCCACCGGCACGGGTTCGACCACGGGTACTGGCACAGATACCACGGGCACCTCGGGCTCGACCACCACGACCCCGGATACCACGGGCGGAACCACTGGCACGACGCCGGCTCCCGCACCGGCACCGGCTCCCGCACCGGCACCCACCACGCCTTAATTGGTTGAACGAGACCATGCAAAACCCGGACACGCCTTGCGGCGGTCCGGGTTTTGCTTTGCTTAACAAGCGATTGCTCAGCTTTCCGGATAAACGCCTTTCAGCACCGTGTCGAAATGGTGCTTAACGATCTCATGGCAGCTGCAGGCGCGGCCCTTGAGCCGCTCTTCATCCTTCACAACAAGGTGACCGCGCCTTACCGCCAAGGTGCCGTCCCGCTTGAAGGTGCCGATGACGCGGCTGATATAGCTGCGGCCGACACCCAGCATGGCCGCGAGCCTCTCCTGCGTCAGGGGCACTTCATTGGAGCCTGAACGTTCGATCGCGGCGCTGATCCATTTGGCGGTGCGCTGCTCGATACTGTGTGCGGCATTGCAGGCCGCGGTCTGGAACATCTGCGCCACCAGGCAGTCGGCATAGCGCGAGAAGAGATTCTCAACCGCGCGTGAACGCTGCTTCGCCTCATCCAGCGCATTGACCGGCAATGCGAGAAGATCACCCCCGGTTTGTATGGCTATTTTTGCAAAGGCCGGAAGATTGCCGTGGCTGACGATGCCGCCCACCGCCCCCTCGCGCCCCACCAGCAGCGCTTCAACACCGCTTCCCTCCTCCGTGGAGACCAGGAAGGACACGAGCGTGCGGTGGCAGGGAAAATACACCGTCTGAACATTCTGTCCCGGATCATAGAGTACGGTGTTCGACGGCGACTGCAGCGCCCGCAGATGGGGCCTCAGCATGTCGAGGTCGGACCCCCGCAATGCCGAGAGCAAATTGTTGCCGGGAAGAAGCGTCTCGATCACGGTGGAACTTTCATACATATTCTGCTGCCATGAACGTTCACTTCTGCACAGACATTAGGGTCTGGATGAGCTACAATTGTCTACTCGGACCGGATGGCGGAAGCGCTCGGCGGCTGCCCCTTCGGCGGGCCGCTTTGCGGACGCAGAATCCCGGATACCGGTTCTCAGAACGCACCCATCTGGTGATTGTTCCGGAGAGCACTTATCGCGGCCTGTTACCCTTCTTGGAAAGAGACTTGATGGAAAACCCGCTTCACTCGGCTCCGGTCGAGTTGCTCGATTCCTGCCTCGTGGTGGAGGATGATTCCATCATACGGCTCGATCTTGAAGAGACGCTCAAGGCGTTCGGGCTGAAGCAGGTTCATGGCGCGTCCTCCGTCGAGGCCGCGGCCCGGATCATCGCCTCATCGGAAATCCGCTTCGCCCTGCTCGACTATAATGTGGGCCCGGCAAACACCGTCAAGGTGGCAGAAACGCTGGCCGCGCGGGGAATCCCCGCGGTGTTTCTCACGGCCTATGGCGCCGCGGTCGATCTTCCGCCTGGGCTCTCCCACCTGCAGGTGCTCTCGAAGCCCTTCTCGTCCGACTCGCTGGCGAAGGCCCTCCTCGCCGAGCTCGCCAAGGTTCGGAGGCCATCGGACAAGGCCATTTCCGCCAGCGAGACCAACGGCTAGTCTCGACGCCCAGCGCTCAAGGGTTTTGAGTCGCGCAAGGGGATACAGACCGATGCCTAAATTTGCCGCCAACCTGTCGATGATGTTCACCGAATGGGAATTTCTCGACCGCTTCGCCGCGGCGGCGGACAATGGCTTCAGTGCGGTTGAATTCCTGTTTCCCTATGATTTCGATCCGGATGAGATCGCCCGGAGGCTTGAGGGCGCGGGCCTCACCCAGGCGCTGTTCAACCTGCCGCCGGGGGATTGGAGCAAGGGCGAGCGCGGCATTGCCTCTCTCCCCGGGCGCGAAGCGGAGTTCCGGGCATCGGTGGACAAGGCACTTCCCTATGCCGCCGCCACCGGCGTCAAGCGCCTGCATCTGATGAGCGGCCATGGCGACCGCCATGATCCGAAGGCGGTTCAAACCTATGTGTCAGCGCTCCGCCATGCCTGCGCCGCCACGGCGCCACTCGGCATCGATATCCTGATCGAGCCCATCAACGGGCAGGACATGCCGGGCTATTTCCTGAATGATTTTCCCTTCGCGGCGGAGCTTATCGCCACGCTGGGCCTGCCCAATCTGAAGCTCCAATATGACATCTACCATCGCCAGATCCTGCATGGGGACGTGCTGAAGAGCCTGGAGGCGCTGCTGCCCGTGACCGGCCATGTGCAGGTGGCATCTGTGCCCAAGCGGCACGAGCCCGGCACGGGCGAGCTCGACGACAGGCGGATCTTCCGCCACCTCGATGCGCTGGGCTATCAGGGCTTCGTGGGCTGCGAATACCGGCCGGCCGCCCAGACGGTGGACGGGCTCGGCTGGCTCAGGGAGGTGTAACCCCTCAGGCGAGCCTGGAGTGGACCGCGGCGGTGGCGACCAGCTCGTCCAGCAGCGCCATGGTGGCGGAGCCTGAGCTGGCAAAGGGGTTCAGCACCGCGCGCTCATGATATTTCAGCAGCAAGCCCGGGTTCACCTTGGACAGGTCCACATGGCCCATGGTCCAGTTGCAGAATTTGCGCTCACGGATTTCCTCGAAGATCAGGATCCGCACATTGGTGTGGCGGTCATCGCGGACGATGGCGTTGTAGAGATCGCACACTTCGTCGCGCCCGCCCTCCAGCACCTGGATGAACACATCGCCGCTGTAGCAGAGAATGCCGGTGATGCCATTGGCGGGATTATGGCTGCGCGAGCTTTCGAGGATGTCCTCGATCATGGCGCTGGTGAGGCTGGTGGCGGCCCGGCTTGCGTAGACACAGCGAACGATCATCTGGAAAATCAGTCCTTCAGATTGACGAGAGACAGGAATTCACGCCGCAACGTGGCGTTCTTGAGGAATGCACCGCGCATCACGCTGTTGATCATCTTGGTGGCATTGTCCTTCACGCCGCGCCAATGCATGCAGAAGTGATCCGCCTCCATGACGACAGCAAGTCCGTCAGGCGCCACTTTGTTCATCAGAAGGTCTGCCACCTGGGCAATTGCCTCTTCCTGGATCTGCGGGCGGGACATGATCCATTCGGCAAGCCGCGAATATTTGGAAAGGCCGATCAGATTCGAATGCTCATTGGGCAGAAGTCCGATCCACAGCCGTCCCATGATCGGGCAGAGGTGGTGGCTGCAGGCGCTGCGCACGGTGATGGGCCCGACGATCATCAGCTCGTTCAGATATTCGGCATTGGGAAACTCGGTGACCGGAGGCTGGCCCACATAACGGCCGCGGAACACCTCGTTCAGATACATCTTGGCCACGCGCCGCGCCGTCTCACGCGTGTTGTGATCATGGTCCACATCGATCACCAGGCTTTCGAGCACGCCCTGCATCTTGCCTGCCACCTCGTCCAGAAGCGCTTCAAGCTCCCCCGGCTCGATGAAGGCGGAAATATTGTCATTGGCGAAATAGCGCTTGTTGGCCTTTTCCACACGCGCCCGGATGCGCTCGGATATGGGCGCGGGATTGCCGTCAATCGTCAGTTTCGTGGGAAGGTCCATTTTGTCAGTTCCAGGTGCCGGTTCTCGAGCTGTAGCATCATGCACCTCCCGAAACAACCAAACCGGGAAGACACGCTGAGATATTACGCGGCGTGTCCCCTTGTGGACCATGCGACCCCAGAACGTAAACGATCCACCCCGGCTTTCGCCGGAGTGGATCGTGTGGTGGCCTGAAGAGTAAAGCCTAGCGGCTCTTGCGTCCCGTGTTGCCCGTGTTGCTGCGCGCCGGCTTGGCGGACATGGACGACAGCGTGCTGGGCAGCATCAGCCCGATCACCGCGCCAATGCCGAGGCCCAGGGCACCCAGCATATAGGGGCGTTCATCGACGAAGCGCTGTACCATGCGCTGGTCGGGCAAGCTGTTGACGGCAAGCGGCATGGCACGGCTGGCGCCGTCCACGGCCCAGGCAGCGGCCCTGCGGCCGCCTGAGAGCACGCGCGAGGCGATGCCGGCATTCTCCGCGCTGCTGCTGCGGCTACGACTTCCGCCGCGGCTGCTCCGCCGGCTGCGGCTGCTTTCGCTCGCGCCCTGTGCCTCCACGCTGCTGCGGCTCCGCTTGGCGGAGGCTGCTGCTGGCTTGGCGCGCTTTGCCACGGCGCCGGACTTCGGGCTCGCCTTGCGGGAGGCTGCCTTGCGGCTGCGGCTCCTGGTGGCTGAGCCCTGTTCGGCCGTGGTCATCGTTTCGTTGGTGTTGTCCGCTGTCATTGTTCTTCTCCTTGGGTTTTGCGCGCGGCATTGCGGTGCTGGCCTTCCGCGCCGCGAGCTGATCGCCGTTGAGGTGGCGGGGAAAACCCGCCAGCCAGCCTGCTCCTGCCAGAACGGCAAGACTAAGCAGTTTGTTGCGTCCGATCCGCTCTTTCAGCCGCGCCATGAGGCCCAGGTGAGGATCCAGACGGTGCAGAGCATCCTCGGCAAGCTGCGCCGGGCTCAACCGCACCTTTAATTCTCCAATCGTGCCGCGAAGCGCCCTGCGCCGCTCCTGCACGATTTCGACGGCCTGTTCGAAGGACCTGCTCATGCGCCGCCACCGTGCGAAGACGGGCCCCCGAACCAGCGGAAGAAAATACTTTCGGTGCGCCAGCTGAAGCAACGCATCAAGCTGAAGGCCGAAGCAATCACCAGCAGCACCAGAACGATCCCAACGATCAACGCGGCAAGCGCCTCGCTGCCCAACAGAGGCGTCAGCACGGCAATTCCTGCCTGCGTAAGCGCCACCATGGCGCAGAAGGTCGCGGCGAAGGCGATGCTCGCGAACACTGCCGCCCGCATGGCCTGCGATTTGAGCTCACCCAGTTCGGCGCGTGCCAAGGCGAGTTCAGCCTCGGCCCAATCGCGACCATCGGCGCCCAAGCGTTCGAAGAGCTCACTGATGCCGGGGCGGCCGCTGTCGTGAGGTGCGTCAGCTTGATTGAGCATCGGCGGATTGCAGCGCCTCCTTCATCGTTCCCCGCGAAGCAGGGTGGTCCAGTGTCGTGGGCTGCAACGCGCCACGCCCGCGATGGTTCCGGAAGATGCAGAGCTGCATCTGCAGCACGCAAGAAAAGAGGCCCCGCAATTGCGGGGCCTTCAAGGTGCAGGCAGTTAAAAGGGGGAGGGAGACACTGCCCGGGGAACAACTTGGAAAAAGTTTACTCGCCGTTGGTGGCGCTGCGGCTCTTCCTGCCGCGTGATGAAGCTGCTGGACGTGCCGCGCCGCCACTGCGCTCGCGCCTCGAACGCACGGCAGAGCGCATGGCATCCGCGCGTGACTGCACAAGCTGCGTGATGACGAGGCCCGCGGCAATCGAGCCGCCAAATGTCGCCAGCGGATGGCGCTTGGTGAAATCACGTGCATCTGCCACCATGTCCGAGAGATCGCTTTCGACGACATAGCCCGCAAGCTCTTCAAGGCTGTTCGCTGCCGTTTCAGCATAAGCCTTCATGGTGGGAATGGAGGGCACCGAGCCGCTGAACTGGCGCACGGATTCAGCCAGCGTTTCAAGCTGCGACGCAGCATATTCCTTGCGACTGCTGGCGAGACTTCCGGCCATGGTCAGAAGATCATCCATGAAAGCAGGGCCGCCCTCACGCGTTGAGTCAGACCGCTTGCGGCTCCGTGCACGGGACTGGGATGCTGTGGCCATTGAAATACTCCTTCGCCCCCTTGGGGGTGTGACGCTGCGTCCGTAACGGAACTGCGGGCGATAAGTTCCAGGCTCCGCCTGCCACGGCGGAGTCTGTAGTGGTTCTTCTTAACGCCACGCCGTGAAGCGGCTGTGGTCAATCGCTTCGTCGCGGTGTGATCCACCGCGCGTTGCTGCCCACCAGGCGGCAACCGCGCTTACAAGCAGTGATGCGGCGGTGACGAAGGCCGCGAGCACGCTCAGGCGCCGGGCATGATCGGCTCGCGCCTTGATCGCCGCCAATGTGCTGTCCAGCCGCTCGGCCGCTGCCTGTTCGTTGAGGCCCGTGGCAGTTGAAATCCGTTGAAGGGCATAGCTCCGGTCCTCGCCGTCCGCCGCGGTGATGCGGTTGAGAGAGAGGAGGCGGCCCAGTTCGGCGCGCGCATCGGCGGAAACGTCAGCCGCGGGGGCTGCTGCTTCGGGCCGCAACAGGCGGTCCACATAATAGTCGCTCATCGATGCCGCCTGCGGGTTTGACGCCGCACCGGCCACGATATGCGATGCCGTTGAAACACCCATTGTGGTGATCCATGCGGCAACCAGCGAACCGATAATCACACCGCCCGCCCAGACCACGAGGCCATGGAGCCCGTCGCGCATTTCCACTTCGTGGCGCTGCGCATCGCCAATGCGGCGGCGCAACCGTCCGGTGACATAACCGCCACCGAGGGAGGCCGTCACCTGCAGCCACAACAGCCAGAGGCCGAGCGCCAGAACCATTCCGAGGCCCGGCAACGTCTCGGCGCTGGCAAAGGAGGTGAGTGAAATTCCAATGCCGGAGCCGAAGGCCACGAGCAACATGGAGATGGCCGTTGCAACGGCAATACCTGCCAGCACAGCACCGCCATCGACATAGGATTGGCCGCCCTCGCTGCGGCGGACGATTTCCGTTTCAGGTACGCGAGCTGCAGTCGCCATGATGGCCATCCTCCGCTGTCACCGAAGTCCGAGGAACGAAAGGATGGCGAGGACCACCACGACCAGTCCAACAAGATAAATGATCGAATTCATGAGCTTCTCCCTTGCACATCTGCACAGCAACCGCTTGCAACGTGAAAAGTTCCCACCCCCTACGAATGCAAGGAAGATGCCGGCTTCTAAAGCTTAATCTTCTGCCGCAGTTTCAGAAGCTCCGCCCACGGATCTTCCTTCAGCTTGCTCATCCGCTGGACGGCATTCTTCACCGTGTAGTGCGCGGCGGAGGGGAGCGATGGCAGTTCGCTCCAGTCGATGGGCATTGCCACGGCTGCGCCGGGGCGGGCTCGGGTGGAATAGGGGGCAACAGCCGTGGCACCGCGCCCATTGCGGAGGTAGTCGATGAAGATTTTCCCCTTGCGGCGCGCCTTCGACATGGTGGCGATGTAGCGCTCCGGCCGGTCGGCCGCCATCTCCTGCGCCACGGCCTTGGTGAAGTCCTTCGCCGTGTCCCAATCGAGTGAAGGTATTATCGGCACCGTCACGTGCAGACCCTTGCCGCCCGATGTCTTGACGAAGGAGCGAAGGCCCAGGCCTTTCAGCCTGTCGCACATTTCAACGGCCGCATCACGGATGTCGTCCCAGCCCAGGCCCTCGCCGGGGTCTAGATCGAAGATCAACCGGTCAGGGCGCTCGAGGTCTTTCACGCGTGAGCCCCACACGTGGATTTCGAGCACATTCATCTGCACCAGCGCCAGAAGGCCATCGAGGCCCTTCACCGCCATCATCGGCTTCTCGTCACCCGTGTCGACCAGGCTGATGGCCTTTTCGTCAAAGCCCATCCAGGCATGCTTGGCGAAGAAACACTGCTGAGCCGCTCCGCCGGGGCAGCGCAGGAGGCTCAGCACCCTGCCCTCCACATGCGGCAGCATCCACTGGGCGATCGCTGCATAATAGTCGCCAAGCTCCTGCTTGGTGATGTTCGCATCCTCCCACAACAGCCGTTCCGGATGGCTGAAGGTGATGGATGAGGCTTTGAGCGGCGGCGCTGCTTCGGCCGGCTCTTCATGCTTGGGGATCAGGCTCGGGTTTTCTTCAAGCGAGATTTCCGCTGCGGGCTTGTCTTCGCGCAGGCCCACGAAGGCGGCCTGGCGCAGCAGGCCATCGGTGGTGCGGCCGCGATACTCGATCTCCGCCACGGCCTCGGGCTTCACCCACACAACGCCCTTCGCGGCCGCGCGGGAGACGGCATTGCCGAAGTCAGGCTTCTCCGTCTTCAGCGGAAGGAACTGCTTGTAGAGTGCCCGCTGGTCTTCCGTGGAGAAGCCGGTGCCGGCCCGGCCTGCATGCATCAGCTTGCCGTTGGCGTAGTAGCCAAGCACCAAGGAGCCCACGGCATTCTTGAGGTCACTTGCGGGCAGGAAGCCGATCACCACGAATTCCTGGCGCAGCATGCATTTGGATTTCACCCAATGCTCGCCCCGGCCGGAGACATAGGGAAGGTCCTCGCGCTTCGATACGATGCCTTCGAGCCCCAGGCGGCAGGCTTCGCCAAGGATGTTCTTTCCCGGGTCTTCCAGATGGTCATTGTAGCGCAATGCGAAGCTCGTGGGAGAGGCCTCCAGCAGCGCCTTCAGCAACTGCTTTCGCTCACGCAGTGCTGCCGCCCGCAAGTCGCTGCCATCAAGATAGAGGAGATCGAAGACGTAATAGACCATGCGGTCCTGCCGCCCGGATTTCAGATCGGCCTGCAGGCCGCTGAAGCTCCCGTTGCCCTGCTCATCCTGCACGATGATCTCGCCATCGAGCAATGCCGCCTTGGCGGCAAGTGCCTTCACGGCATCCGCCACGGCGGGAAAACGCTTGGTCCAATCCAGGCCCTTGCGCGTCAGGAGCTGCACCTTGCCGCCATCGAGCCGCGCCTGGATGCGGTAACCATCATGCTTGATCTCATGGATCCAGCCGGCGGCCATGGGTGGTCTCGCCACTTGCACGGCAAGGCTCGGCGGCACAAAGGGCGGGAGAATGGCCTTCTTTGTGCCTTCGACCTTGGCAATGCCTGCGGGCTTTGCCGCAGACTTGCGGGTGGCGCGGGCCTTGTGATCGGCACGCAGGACGCCGGTCTTTGCGAGATCGGCATTGCTCTTGCCGGAGAGGACGGAGGCCA
The DNA here is from genome assembly GCF_965227715.1 of Aestuariivirga sp. Classification (GTDB taxonomy): domain Bacteria; phylum Pseudomonadota; class Alphaproteobacteria; order Rhizobiales; family Aestuariivirgaceae; genus Aestuariivirga. The sequence continues at coordinate 1,572,104 of NZ_OZ245771.1, forward strand.
ACTCCGTTTCCACCGGTTCCTTTCCCTTGGCGTCCAGTGCATGGGCATCGCTGCGCTTGATCAGAAGCCAGTTGTGGCGCTTGCCCTCGTCCTTCATGCGCACCAGAGAAAAGGCGCCCTTCAGCCGCTCGCCATTGAGCGTGAAAGTGAGCCGGCCTTCCTTCAGGCCCTCCTGCGGGTCACCTTCGGGCACCCACGTGCCCTGGTCCCACACGATCATGGTGCCACCGCCATATTCGCCGGCGGGGATCACCCCTTCCCACGCCTTGTAGGCCATGGGGTGATCCTCAGTCTCGACGGCCAGGCGCCGTACACCGGGCTTCATCGAAGGACCGCGCGTCACCGCCCAGCTTTTGAGCACGCCGTCCAGCTCGAGGCGCAAGTCGAAATGCAGCCGCCGCGCATCATGCTTCTGCACCACAAAGATGAGCTTGCCCTTGCTGCGGGGTGCCGGTGCGGGGGCGGGTTCCGCCGTTTTTGAGAAATCGCGCTTGGACTTGTAAGACTCCAGCGATGTCTTGCGGGCGGCCATCTGGGTTCACTTGCTCTTGCTGCGGCGGGGTGCTGCCTTGCGTGCTGCGGGCTTGCGCTTCGCTGCGGCCTTCCGCGCAGGAGGCGACGGCTTTTTCTCGTCTTTCCCGCCGCCACCGCCGCGCTTGAGGCTATCACGCAGTGCGTCCATCAGATTGATCACATTGCCGCGCGGCGCTTCGGGTTCAGGCTCCGTCACGATCTTCTCGCCCTTGTTCTTGCGTGCGATCAGCTTGCGCAATTCGGTTTCATAGTGATCCTCGAAGAGTTCGGGCTTGAAGCGGCCCTCCTTCCGCTCGATCAGCGCGGTCGCCAGATCCACCATCTCATGATCAAGCTTCAGCTTCGGCAAATCGGCGAAAAACTGCGTGCTTTTCCGCACTTCGCCAGCATAGCGCAGGCGCACCATCATCAGCCCGTCCTCGAGCGGCAGCACACCCATCAAATGTTCGCGCCCTGAGGCCGTGAGCTGGCCCAGACCCATGGTTCCGGTCTTGCGCAGCGCCTCGCGGATGACGAGGTAGCCCTCAGCGGCATATTCATCAGCCGGCGTTACGTAATAGGGCTGCTCGACAAAGCGCGGGTCCACTTCACTCAGCTTGACGAAATGGCTGAGCTCCACCGTGCGCTTGCTTTCGAGCTTCACGGCATCGATCTCGCCGGGCTCAAGAACGACGTTCACATCCTTCTCGATCTCATAACCGCTGACGATGTCCTTGCTGTCGATCTCGCCAACGCCGTCCACCGTCTTGGTATAATGGATGCGCTTGCCGGTGGGCCCGTGGATCTGGTGAAAGCTCACATCGGCCTTGCGGTCCTCGGCGTTGATCACCTCAACCGAGATCGACACGAGCGACAGTCTCAGAAACCCCTTCCAATAAGCTCTGGCGGCCATGCGGTCCCTCCCCCTTGACGCAGCAGAATGCAGCTTGGGCCAGCGCGGTTCCTTGGCGACCGTTTTGCCGGGAACCAATCCCGCTCCCCGGAGATTTGGCCCTGACAGTCAGCCTATCAGTTCACCGGCCACGAAGGAGCATTTCTCATGGCAATCACACCGGGTTCAACCACACCAGGATCACGTCAGCGCAGCAGCCGTCCGGAATTTGCGGGCGATGATGAGCGCGTTCCCCTCACCGCCGCGTCGAGCTCACCCCTCACCAACATGCAGGAGCCTCTGGGCAGCATGGATCGCCCTGTGCCGCGAAATGATGAGAATGATCTCAATCTCAACCAGGATGGCGTCACACGCCGCGCGGGAAATCTTGGCCGGACGGAGACAGTGGGGGCAGAGCGCGGCGGCCGCAGCTTTACCACCACCTTCGCAATTGCAGCCGTGGTGCTGGTGGCCGCCTTCCTCATTGCCCTCTGGCTCAGCAGCAACCGGACCGATGTGGCGACAGCGCCTGCCGGCACCGAGGCCCCGATCGCTGATACGACGGCGCCCGGCACTGCAAATGACACTACGGGTAGCACCACAGCACCCATCCAGCAGACCGCTCCCGGCACGGGTGATGCAGGTACCGGCACGACGGCGCCCGCCAGCCCGTAAGACGACGTCATTCCACATTCCTCGCCCTCACATCCCGTGGGGCGAGGATCATTTTGCTGAAATGATGAACGGAAGAGAGATCATGAGCGAGACGAAACACACGCTGCCCCCGCAACATCAGGAAAAGCAACCCGGCATCGAAGCCGAGATGACGCCCGCGCCCGATTTCATGCCGCGCTTCCGGGGTGCTGACCGCCTCAAGGGAAAGGCGGCCGTGATTTCCGGGGGTGACAGCGGCATCGGCCGGGCGACCGCCGTTGCTATGGCGCGCGAGGGTGCGAAGATCGTGATCCTCTATCTCGACGAACATGAGGACGCCCGCAAGACGGCGGAGCTGGTGGCGCAGGAAGGAAGCGAGGCAGAGCTCTTCGCAGGCGACCTCGGCACGGAACCCGTCTGCCGCGAGGCCATCGCCCGCGCGGTTGAGAAATTCGGACGCATCGATGTGCTCGTCAACAATGCAGCCGAACAGCACACGGTGAACGGACTCGAAGAGCTGGAAGAGGAGCAGCTTCTCCGCACCTTCCACACCAATATCTTCAGCATGTTCTTCCTCACCAAGGCGGCGCTGCCCCACATGGGCAAGGGCGGCGCCATCGTCAATTGCGCGTCCGTCACCGCCTATCGCGGCCAGTCGCAGCTCATCGATTATTCCGCCACCAAGGGCGCCATCGTGTCCTTCACGCGCACCATGTCCCAGGTGCTGGCGCCACGCGGCATCAGGGTCAATGCGGTGGCGCCGGGCCCGATCTGGACGCCACTTATCCCCGCCTCATTCGATGAGGAGCGCGTCTCCACCCATGGCGGCAGCACGCCGTTGGGGCGCCCGGGCCAGCCAAATGAAGTGGCGAGTTGCTTTGTTTTCCTGAGCTGTGAGGACGCCTCCTACATGACGGGTCAGGTGCTCCACCCCAATGGCGGAGAGATGGTCGGATCATAACAGCAGGCTGGGAACCTGCGGGCGCCCTTGCGGGTTCAGGTGGGCGAGCTCCAAGGAAGGATCCTCCCACCATGGCAGAAGAGCGCAAGAGCGCGGATCACGCCGGCTGGCGCGATGCGCAGGCGAGCAGCCTCACACGCGAATTCAACGCATCACATTCCAACACGACAGACGATTCACGCAAGGAGACCGACATGAGTGTGAAAACATTGAACGACCTTTTCCTCGAGACCCTCAAGGACCTTTACTACGTCGAAAACAAGCTGGTGAAGACGCTTCCGAAGATGGCCGAAAAGGCAACCTCGGGAGAGTTGAAGCAGGCGATCGAGGATCACCTCGTTGAGACCGAGACGCATGTGAAGCGCCTCGAGCAAGTCTTCGAGCTTCTCGACGAGCGCCCCTCCGCCAAGACCTGCGAGGCTCTCGAAGGTCTTCTGAAGGAAGCAGAGGAAGTGACCGGCGAGATCGAGGACGAGCAGACGCTCGACGCCGCCATCATCTCATCCTGCCAGACGGTCGAGCATTATGAAATTGCCCGCTACGGCACGCTGGCCTGCTGGGCCTCCGAAATCGGAAATCCTGAAATCGCCGAACTCCTTGAGCAGACGCTCGAAGAGGAAAAGGAAGCCGATGAAAAGCTGAGCGAAATCGCGGAAGACTCCGTCAACCAGCGCGCCGCGGCTTAAAAGGCGAAGTCCTTGCCCCTCCCCCTCGTGGGGAGGGGCAAGCGTGGGGCGCCCTGAGTTGAACTATCAAAAGCGGTGCCTGGGGGCCCCCAACCCGGCCCTCCCCACAAGGGGGAGGAAAAAACGATCGTACCGCCATCACTCATACCCCGTCATCTCCACATAGCCGCGCCCGGGGTGCGTTCCTTCGAACGTCACCGGCCCTTCCCAGTAGGACACCTGCGTCTCCATCCACGCCGCATCATTGAGGGCGCGGGTGCGGATATCGAGGCGTTTCGCAGGAAGCTCAACGCGCCACTGGACGGGCACGCGGTGGCCCTTCACGTCCTCCCATGCGAGCGGCGTCACCAGCAGCGCGCCGGGAGCAAGAGGTTGGGGCGTTCCGTCAGCAGCGATCCAGGTGGCGGAGGTGAAGCCAGCGCCCTTGTCCCTCAGCCGGAAACCCATCAGCTTTTCGCCGGTGTCGAAGTGGAGTGAAAACCAGTCCCAGCCGGTCTGATCGGGGTTGAGCGGCTGGGAGGACCATTCATGATCGAACCAGGCCTGGCCCGTGACTGCGATCTCCGCGCCATCAACAGTAATCGTGCCGCTCACGTGATAGAAGGGCTGCGAATAGTAATAGCTCGCCTGCCCTGCCGCGGATTTGACCGAGTATCCGCCCTCTCCCTGCGGCACGAGGGGGCCTTTGGCCTCAAGCTTCAGGCGGTAGGAGAAGTGGTCCCCGCCCGCGGCCACAGCGAGCGCAGAGAGGGGGTCCGCCGCCGCACCGGCACGGCTCGCCATGTGCCAGTCATCGATTTCGGCGCGGAAGGGCTCACGCATGACGCCCGCCTGGCCAATGCCGCCGCGCGCCAGCCGTTCAGCTGAATAGTGCTTTTCCGCCGTGGTCAGCGCGGCATGGCCCATCCACAGCTGCGGGCTCTGCCAGCCAGGCTTTTCCTCTGGCGCCAGAGCGGAGCGGAAGAGAGTCCATTGCGCGCCAAAGTCCTTCCCGTCCGCGCCTTTCAGATTGGCGGTCAGATACCACCACTCGATTCGATAGCTGGGATGTGCCGCATGGTCCTGCGGGAAAGACAGCGCCACGCCCCGCTGTGGAACGGCGAAACCCTGCGCACCGCCGCCGAGCCCGGCGAAGCCTTGCGCCAGCACGGGAGAGGCCATGAGGATCAACATCAGCAGAACCCTAACGCTCATGTGCGAACACCTTCAGCAAAGCGGCGGGTTGCAGCCGGCTCAACCGCACCGCCGGAATGAGGGCGGCAAGGGCAGCACTTGCAAGCGCCAGCATGAGCAGCCGCAGCCAGTCGAGCGGGAAGAGATGCATCGGCAGCCGCCAGCCGAAGGCTTCCACATTCACCACTGCCAACAGCAGCCAAGCCAGCGCCAGCCCTACGGGAATGGCAGCAAGCATGGTGAAGAAGGCCAGTGCCACGCTGCGCAGAATTTCGAGAAGTGCGAGACGGCGGAGCGTCAACCCCATGGCCCAGGCCGGTGCGAGCTGAGAGAGCCGCATGCCGGAGAGTGTCAACAGGCTGGCGAAGATCGCCAGTGCAGCCACCCCCAGCGTCAGCACATTGAGGGCCGCCGTCACCGCGAAGGTGCGCTCGAAGATGCGGAGCGACAGGGCCTTGATGCTCGCCTGATCGATGACATTCTCCTCAGGCAGTGCGAAGGCCTGGCGCAGATCGTCGCGCAGCTGGCGCGCCTTGGCGGGGACCACGCGCACACCATAGCGAAGCCGGCTCACATCCGGGTAGAGCGCCACCAGCAGCGCGTCATTGATGAGGATCTGCCCGCGCGGATTGCCATAGTCCGAATAGATGCCAACAATGGGCAAACGCCGCCCGCCTTCGAGGCTTACCACATCGCCGAGCGCCAGCCTGTTGCGGCGCGCCAGCTGCTCATTCGCCAGCGCCCCATCGCCCTTGGCAATCAGGTCCCAGGCCCGTGGCTCTGCCTCCAGCATGGGCCAGTTGTCGCGATAGGTCGGGTGATCCGCCACGCCATAGACCTGCACCGGCTGGCCAAAGAGCCTGATCTCGGTGTTCCAGATCGGCAGCACCGCGTCACTCCGAGGTTCGAGCCAGACGCGGATGCGGGCGGACTCCTCATCCGAACGCGCCGTCACATAGAGTTCGGAGGCAAGGCGCTGGTCCAGCCAGCCCACGAAGGTGAGCCTGAAGCTTTCAACCATGGTCCCTACGCCCGCATTGGCGGCAAGCGCCAGCAACAGCGCCATCAGCGCCAGGGACAGGCCCGGCAATTGCTGGCGCGTGTCTGACCAGAACCATTGTGGAATGACGTTCTTCGACAGCCTGCGCCCCAGCGTCAGCAGCAGGGAGAGAAGCAGCGGCAGCAGCAAGGCGGAACCCAGCAGCAGCCCGCCCAATGCGGTGAACCCCGCGGTGAGGCCGGAGCCATATAAGGTGGTGAGTGCTGCCGCCCCCAGCAGTGCTGCGCCCCCAGCTGCCTGCAGCCGCAGCGAACGCTCCGAAGCAAGGCTCCAGGCGCGCGGCCGCGCGGGTGCCAGAAGCGGCATGCGGGCAATGCGCCACAGCCTGGTCGAGGCTGAGGCGAGTGTTCCCGCCACCGCAATCGCAAGGCCCAGCAGCCAGACCGACGGCCTGATTGACAAGGTGCCCGGTACCTCCGCGCCATAGAGGCCACGCAGGCTTGCGGCCACATCGGGCAGCAGCAGCCAGGCCACGCCATATCCCAGCGCCACGCCGATCAGCCCCGCAATGATGGAGAAGGCCAGAAGCTCCACCACCAGCAGGACCACCAGCGTGTTGAGCGGCATCCCCACGGCGCGCAGCGTGCGCAGCACCGGGCGGCGTTGTTCGAAGGCGAGGCCGATTGCAGAATGGACGATGAACAGCCCCACTGCGAAGCTCAAGAATCCGAAGGCCGTGAGGTTCAGGTGAAAGCTGTCCGTCAGCCGCGAAAGATCGCTTTCGGCCGCAGGGGCGCGGAGCCGGAGATCTGGCGCCACCTCTGCAAGCGGCCGCGTGCTTTCGGGCTGCTCAGGCCAGAGCAAGAGGCGGGAGAGCTCTCCCGGGGACTCGAGCAGCTGCTGAGCAATGCCGATGTCCGTGAGCGCCGTTCCGGCGGGCAGCGCGTCGGAGATGCGCAATGGTGGCGTCTCGATCCCCGAAAGGCGGTCTGCCGTTTCCCGCGAGACGATGAGAACGCCGGGGGGCGTGATGAAGGCCGCAAGACCGATATCCGCATTGGTCACGGCAACCTGCTGGGCCTGCGGCGGCAAGGTGAGCGGGTCGATCCCCAGAATGCGCAGCCGCTCCCCTCCGAAGCGCTTCTCGCCTTCGAGAATGGGGGAGACGAGCCACCCCGCCTTGCGCAGCGCGACGTAGCGCTCCTGGCTGATCCGCGTTCCGTCTTCATGGGCAAGTGATGAGAGCCGGTCCTGCCCGGCAACGGCGGCGGCCCGCGCATAGCTCGCCCGCGCCTCGCCATTGATGGCCTGCACGGCGGACCACAGGCCCGTCGCCAGGGCGAGGCCCAGCAGCAGCATGGCCAGCTGCAGCGGGTGCCGCCGCCAGTGCGAGAGGAGTGCCAGAAACCCCTGCCTCAGCATCAGCCAAGCCGCCCGGAGGCAAGATGCAGCCGCCGCCCCAGCCGCGCGGCAAGCCGGCTCGAATGCGTCACCATCAGAAGCGCTGCTCCGGTCTCGGCCTGGAGCGCCAGCATCAGTTCCAGCACCGCGTCCCCCGTTGCCTCATCAAGGTTGCCGGTGGGCTCATCGGCCAGGATCAGCTGCGGCCTCACCCCCAGCGCGCGGCCGATCGCTACCCGCTGCTGCTGCCCGCCGGAGAGTTGCTCGGGGTAACGCTCCAACAGGCTTGTGAGCCGCAGCCGTTCCGCAAGCAGCCGCATCCACGCCGCATCGTGCCGCCCCGCGAGCCGCGCCTGAAAGGCCAGGTTCGCCTCAACGTCAAGCGAGGGGATCAGGTTGAACTGCTGGAAGACGAGGCCCACCGAGGCACGGCGAAACTCCGCCAGCGCAGCATCGCCCAGCCCAGCAATGTCACGTCCCTCGAACAAGATCGCGCCGCTGTCCGGCTGGTCCAGGCCCCCTGCCAGATGGAGGAGCGTGCTCTTGCCGCTGCCCGATTCGCCCGTGAGCGCCATGCTCTCGCCCGCGGCAAGTGCCAGGCTCACGCCGCGCAGAACCTGCAAGGGTCCTTCGCCCGTGGGATAGGTCTTGCTCACGTCACGCAGTTCGAGAAGCATCGCGTCTCCTGTTTTGTGCCCATTCATTACGCAAGGCGCCACCACGCAGACCCCGTGGTGCCTTGCCGCAAGCATAGCCCGCAAGATTCGGCCATTGCGAGAAGTGGTTCCCTCCGGACGCCAGGCGCTCTAGTCTCGCGACATCCATTTTGGGAGAGGCCGGATGCCAGCCGCACATGACGATCATGCCCGCATGCCCTATCAGCTGCCCTTCCCAAGGGATGCGCTGAGCGAGATCGTCATTCCCGATGCCGTGCCGGAGGATGAGCGGCTGTGGGTTCCGCAGGCCGAGAATGTCTGGTTCAGGCCGCTCTGCCTCAACCGCAGCCAGGGTTATTGGATGAACCTTCTCAAGGTGCGGAAAGCTGGCGTCCTCTCCCGCCACCGCCACCCGCAATCGGTGCATGGTTTCGTGCTGAAGGGCCGCTGGAAATATCTGGAGCATGACTGGGAAGCGGTGGCGGGATCCTACGTCTTCGAGCCGCCGGGCGAGACCCACACGCTGGTGGTGCCGGACGATGTGGAGGAGATGATTACCTTCTTCCAGGTCAACGGCATTATGTATTACGTCGATCCCTGGGGCAAGAATTTGGGTTACGAGGATGTCTTCACCAAGATCGAGATGTGCCGTACCCATTTCGAGAAGGTGGGGCTCGGTGCGGAATACGTCACCCGCTTCATCCGCTGAGGAGCCGCCACCATGGGATTTTGGCCAGAGGGCTGCTTCGCGAACAAGACGGTGCTGGTCACCGGCGGCACATCGGGGATCGGGGCTGCCATAGCCGCGGCCTTCCTGCTCGAAGGCGCACGGGTCACCGCCACCGGTGTTACACAGCAAGAGGCTGATGATGCGGCCTTGCGCCTTCCCGGGCTTCGCGCGGAGGTGCTGGATGTGCGGGACGGAAATGCCGTCAACCGGCTGGTCGAGTCTCTTGCCACGCTTCATCACGTGGTGAATTGCGCCGGCGTCATCCGCCGCGGGGCGGAACATGAGGTGGATGTGTTCGCGGATGTGATCGACATCAACCTTACCGGTACCATGCGCATCTGCACGGCGGCACGGCCGAAGTTGAAGGAGGCTCACGGCACCATCGTCAACACGGCCTCGGTGCTGAGCTATCTGGGCGGTGGACTGGTGCCTGGTTACGCGGCCTCCAAGGGGGGCGTGGCGCAGCTTACCAAATCGCTGGCCATTGCCTATGCGGGTGACGGGATCAGGGTCAATGCCGTGGCGCCGGGTTGGATCGAAACGCCACTCACGCAAGCCCTGCGCGCCAATCCTGAACGCAATGATGCGATCCTCTCGCGCACGCCGCTCGCCCGCTGGGGGAAGCCCGAGGACATCGCGGGAGGCGTTCTGTTCCTGTCATCGCCGATTGCGGGCTTCGTCACCGGCACGGTGCTGGCGATTGACGGCGGCTATCTCTCGATGTGACTCAGCGCAGGCGGTGGCCGCTTTCGCCAAGGAGCAGCACCTCGCCCGGCGCAATCGCAATCGAGACCTCCTCGCCCTCGCGCCACACCCGGTCATCGATGGTGGCGATGGACTGGAGCTTGATGCCGCCAAGATCCACGAAATAGGCGGCGGAGCCGCCGAGATAGGAGGTGGAGATCACCTTGCCCTTGAGGCCCGTTGCCCGCTCAGGCGGCCCCAGCTGCAGCTTCTGCGCCCTGACGATGGCGGTGACGGCTGCCCCTTCCTTGGCCGCGGCAGGGGCCGCCACGGGCAGCGTCACGCCATTCTCCAGCGTCACGCTGGCAATGGCATTGGCAATCGAGGCGATGCGGCCGGGAAGAATGTTCGACTGTCCGAGGAAGCTCGCCACGAAGCGCGATTCCGGGCGGCGGTAGACTTCTTCCGGCGTTCCCACCTGCTCGATCAGGCCCTTGTTCATGACCACGATCCGGTCGGACATTGCCAAAGCCTCGTCCTGGTCATGGGTCACGAAGATCGTGGTGATGCCGACCTCGCGCTGGATGATCTTCAATTCAGTGCGCATCTCCTCACGCAAATTTGCGTCAAGCGCGGACAGTGGCTCATCGAGCAGCAGCACGTCGGGCTCGATCACGATGGCGCGAGCCAGCGCAATGCGCTGCTGCTGACCGCCCGACATTTCGGAAGGAAGCTTCTTCTCGACGCCAGGCAGACGCACCATTTCAAGGGCGCGCGTTACCTTTTGCGCGATCTGGGATTTCTCCACCTTGCGGTATTTGAGGCCGAAGGCGATGTTCTCGAAAATCGTCTTGTGCGGAAACAGCGCATAGTTCTGGAAGACGAGGCCGATGTTGCGCTTGTGGATGGGAATATTGTCAATGCGCCGCCCGGCCACCGAAATCTCGCCGCCCGTCGGCTGCACGAGACCTGCAATCGAGCGGAGGATCGTGGTCTTGCCGCAGCCCGAGGGTCCGAGCAGCGTCACGAATTCGCCCCGGGCAATCGACAGGCTCACGTCCTTCACCGCAACGAACGGCCCATAGGCCAGCGTCACATTGCGAAGGTCAACGGCGGAAGCAGCGGTCATTCATGTCTCTCTCGAAATTCTCGGTAGGCTCCCCTCCCCACAAGGGGGGAGGGGAAACCGGATCGGGGGTGATTCCCTCAGGCGAGCGTTCAGCCGCCCTTCGAGATGCGGTCCCACTGCTTGGTCCACTCGTCGAGGTGGGAGGACCAATAGGTCGGGTTGGCGAAGGTCAGCGTCTTCATGGTGCCGGTCGGATCGAAGGCCGGGAGCTTGGCGATCTTCTCGGTCAGCTTCACCTTGTTCGGGTCGAGCGAGGGCGGATAGTTCTGGCCTTCGGCCACCGCAATCGCCGTTGCCGGGTCGAGCATGAAGTTCACGAGTTCTTCGCACTCCGTCATGGGGGAGCCCTTGAGGATCAGCATGTCTTCCATCCAGGCGTAAGAGCCCGGCGGGTCGAGATAGCCGATGGGGTGGCCCTGCTGCTGCAGCGCCGCCACGCGGCCGGACCAGGCTTCCGTCACCACGATCTCGCCCTTGGCCAGAAGGTCCATGAGTTCAGCGCCCGATGACCAGTATTTCTTCACCAGGTCACGGTTCTCGCGCACCTTGGCCCAGGCGGCATCGGCGTCCTTGATGTCGTTCGGATCCTGGCCGGAGGCGAGTGCGCCATACCACATGCGGGTCACCATATCGCCATAGCCGCCGATCTTGCCCTGATATTTGGGGTCAACCAGCAGGCCAGCGCCCTTTTCCTTGGCTTCGGCCTCGGAAATCACCGTGGTGTTGTAGGCAAGGCCGGTGGTGCCGTAATCATAGGGCACGCCCGAAAGCTTCGGCGTGATCTTCAGGAACGGGTCGATCATCGCCTGCATCACGAACTGGATGTTCGGAATATTGGCTACGTTGATTTCGCTGTTGAAGCCCCCATCCACGTAGCGCTTGTAATATTCCACGCCTGAGGAATGGATGACCTGATATTCGCCGGGGCTTGCGGTCTTCACCTTGGTGATGATTTCGCTTTCGTCACCGAAGGTGCCTTGCGTCACCTTGATGCCGGTCTTCGCCGTATAGGGTTGGAAGGCATATTTGTCGATTGCCTCCTGCACCACGCCGCCCCAGCCGTCGAAGCGCACTTCGCTGACGGCAGCAAAGACCTCAGGCATCCAGCGCATGCTGAGGCCCGCCGTTGCGGCCGCGGCCGCTGCGAGACCTAAGAATGTGCGGCGGTCCATTCCGCCGTTCATGTAGCGCTCGGTCAAGCGCTCCAGCCGGTTGGTCGTTGACATCTTCTTCATGGTAGTCCTCCCTTTTGCAGGTCAACGCGCGCTTCGTGCGAGGTAGCGGGCAAGCCCGCCGCCCAGCAGTGGAAGTCCCACGGTTACGACGATCATCAAGGTGCCCAGGGCGTTGATCTCCGGGCTGATGGAGATTTTCAGCATCGACAGGATCTCGGTCGGCATGGTCTCGACACCCGATGGGCGCCAGAACATGGAGGCCGTGATATTGTCGAAGGAAATGGTGAAGACCAGAAGCAGGCTCGCGACGATTGCCGGCATGATCAGCGGCAGTGTGATTTCGCGGAAGGTTTGCAGGCGGTTGGCGCCAAGGCTCATCGCGGCTTCTTCGTAAACCCGTTTGACGCCGATGAGGCGCGCCTGAACGACGAGCACGACATAAGGCAGCGCCAGCATGATGTGGCCCAAAACCAAAAGCCCCAGTGTGCGCGGCTGGTGGGCCCAGCGGATCAGCAGCAGAAGGCCCACGCCCAGCACGGTTTCGGGCACGAGGGCAGGTGCGATCAGCAGCGTGTTCACCCATTCCTTGCCAGGAAATTCATAGCGCACCAGCGCCACGGCGCTGAGAATGCCGAGAACGGAACACACCACGGAGGTGACGAGCGCCACCCACAGCGAGGTGCGGAAGGCCCGCAGCACCGATTCATTTTCCATCAGCTTCGCATACCAGCGCAGCGAAAACCCCGTCATCGGGAAGCCGCCGAACTGCGAATCATTGAAGGACAGAATGACGACGACGATGATCGGCGCGAACATGAAGATGTAGACCAGCACGGTGAAGGCCTGAATGGCCCGCCAGCCGAAACCCTTGTTCATGGCATCTGCATTCATCCGCCCAGCCCCTTGAACACCCGCGAAAGCCCCATGTAGCGGCTGTAGACCGCCGCCACCGCGCCCAGCATGATCAGCAGCACGAGAGAGAGTGTGGCCCCCATCGGCCAGTTGAGCTGGCCCATGATGGTGTCGAAGATGATGTTGCCGAACAGCGCGTCCCGCGTTGAGCCCAGGATTTGCGGCGTCACATAGCTGCCCGCCGCCAGCACGAAGCAGAGGAGAAGCCCTGCCATCAGGCCCGGCAGCGACAGCGGCAGCACCACCTCACGGAAGGCCTGGATGGCGGTGCAGCCCAACGTGCGCGCCGCGGAAATCAGGTTCCGGTCGATGCCCTCGATCGCCACATAAACGTTGAGGATCATGTAAGGCAGCAGGAAGTGGATCATGCCCATGATCACCGCGCCTTCGGTATAGAGCATGCGCAGCGGCTCGTGGATCACGCCCAGCTTCAGCAGAATCACGTTGATCGCCCCCTGCTCGCCCAGAATGTGGATCCAGGAAAAGGTGCGGATGGTGAAGCTGATCCAGAACGGCACGATCAGCAGCAGCAAGAGCAGCCACTTGTGCTTGAAAGTGGACATGGCGATGAAATAGGCCGGTGGATAACCCAGAAGCGCGCAGAGGATCGCAGTGATGCCCGCCACGCGCACCGTCTTCCACAGGAACATGTGGTAGAAACTGTCAGTCAGGAACTCATGCCAGTTTTCGGTTGTATAGATTTCCTTTTCAACCCCCGCCGTAACGAACTCATAGAATGAGAAGATCGTCATGATGCAGATCGGCAGGATCATCAGCACGAACAGGGTGATCAGGGAGGGCGCCAGCAGCAGCCATGGGCGCCTGCGGTCCGCGGCTGACAAGGCGGATGCGCTCATGGCCTCTTTCCGCCCTGGAGGGCCTTGTCCAAATTGCATCCGCGGCCGGGTTTCTTCACGTCAGCTCTTCACCTGTTCCGGGAATATGGTCCGCGCTTTGGCATGAGGTGTCAACCCCGGCCGTGCACAGTTTGCGGGCAGCCATGCCGCGTGCAACGATATTGACATTCGGGCCGCCGCCCCCTCACCTCTTGCGCATGGCTCTCACCGCTTTCCTCAATCAGCCCGCGCCCCCGGGCCAGCCCTTCCGGCGCCCCTTCATCAAAATGCAGGGCTTGCGCAATCATTTCGTTTTCGTGGATCGCCGCCACGGAGCCGCGCCATTGACGCCAGCAGAAATAGTCCGCATCTGCGACGTGCATGAAGGGGTTGGTGCCGAGCAGGTCATCACCATCGATCCGCCCCGCAATGGCGGCTATGCCTTCATGGGCATCTTCAACACGGATGGGACAGAGGCACAGGCTTGCGGCAATGCCACACGCTGCCTGGCCTGGCTCCTCTTCGAGGAAGCCGGCGTGGACGAGATCCTGATCGATAGCCTCGGCGGCCCCCTCCACTGCCGCAAGGAAGGCGGGCCCCAAGTCAGCGTGACGCTCGGCCCCATCACGGTTGATCATGATCATCTGGCCCTCGAAAGCGGCCCGTTGAAAGATGGCGTGGCACTTTCCATCGGCAATCCGCATGCAGTGTTCTTCGTGCCCTCGCATGCGGCGGTGGATATTCCCGCCACCGCCCCTGCGATCGCGGCGGATCCGCTCTTTCCCGAAAGCGTCAATGTGGGCGTGGCCGAAGTGATCGACTCTCACACGCTGAAGCTCGCCGTGTGGGAACGCCCCGGCATGCTCACGGAAGCCTGCGGCACCGGCGCCTGTGTTGCGGCCTATGCCGGCCGCCTGCGCGGCATGCTGTCCGGCAGCGACATCACGGTGCACCTCCCCGGCGGCACGCTCCGGATCAAACTGCTGGATGACGGCCGCGCTGTGATGACGGGTGCCGTGGCGTTCTGCTGCACAGGTTATGTGTAAGTTAAGGGCATTACCTCCACCCTCGCCTATCCCTGCCAGCATCCCGTTTTCGGCCAGCGCCTGTTGTTGAAGACCGGCGAAAAATCGTACCGCTCGAAATAATAGTTATACAGAAACGCCGGGTGGAAGAAATCCTGCTCCGGCGCAACGCCGCTCAATGTGTTGGCGCGCTCCGCGGCGATCAGCTTGGCGGCAAGGGGCTTCAGCTGTGGAGGCACCGTGTCGTAACCACCACGCTCATGATAGGGATCAGCAAAGCGCACCCGGTCTTCCACCGCCAGGACGCCGTAGTGATTGAATGCGAAGATGCGGCCGGGGTCTTGCGCCCGCCAGCTTTCCCGGAAAATGGCCAGAGCTGACAATTGTGACATGAAGGGCTTCTGCATATGCCAGAAGGCCAACGGCTTTCCGTTGAGCGTGTCCGACCCCCAAATCCGCGCATAATCCATGGGCACTGGAACGGACATCACCTGGGTTTCGACAAAGTTGAACAGGCGCGGCAGAAGATGGGGCTGCGGCACGATCCAGAAGGGGAAATCGGGGCCTACCTCATCCTGGGGAATTTCACCGGCTTCGATCAGGCATTTGGCGAAGAACTCTTCAGGTGACGCCTGGAAAGAATGGGCACCATGCGGCAGGCTGCCGGCAAAGCGCTGCTGAAACGCGTGCGGATCATTGTCCAGCAGTGCCAGGTTGCGGGCCCATCCAGTGAACCAGCTGGCATCCGAGATCGCGGCGAAGGCGGTCGAGGTCGCCGTCCGCGTTTTGCCCCGGAAGGCATCGGCCAGCGCGGCCAACGGTACATTGTGCAGAATGTCGCCATCATAGCAGAGAACCGGCGCCTGGCCGAACAGCTGCCCGATCAGCAGCCAGCGCAGAAAGGCGAAGGCGAAGAGCATGTAGGGGCCGCCCATTCTTGCCACAAGCTTGGCATGCTGGGTGCAAAGCGCCTCGTAGCGCGGCGTTTCCATATGGACCGTGTAGCTGTCCTCCAGCTCCTCGACGAAGGCTCGCGGCAGCTCTTGCGTATGGCCCACGAACACGACATGGAGGCGGTCACCCCCCGCACTGCCGATCTTCTTCAGATGGCGGGCATTCTCCAGAAGCCACGTCACCTTGCGCAGGCGTTGAACGGGAGACGGTGCACCCTCGACCGGCGGCGGCACGAAATTGACGCTGACGTGAATCAAATTATCCTCAAAGCAGTGGGAGCGCAGTCCGGCAACGCACCCTAAATCTCCAGCAGCAGCCCGGCCATGGTCTCATTGGTGATGAGGCCGTTGATCAGCTTGCCGCGCAGCGCGCCCTTGACGGCGCGGAGGCGCGGCTGCGCCATGGCAACGCCGATCACCTTCTTCTGCGCCGGCTGCTCCAGCGGCACGCTCAGCACGCGGTCATTGGTGAGGCCGTCGATCAGCAAGCCTTGCGCGTCGAAAGCCCAGCCGGTGATCTCGCCCACGGCACCGGCACGCATCAGGGCGCGGATTTCATCGTGGCGCACGAAACCGTCACGCAGCAGCGCGGCCGTTTCATCAACCGTGCCGATGCCGATGAAGGTCACATCCGCCTGCTTGGCAAGCTCGATCACGTTGCGCAGCGTCTTTTGCGACAGCAGCAGCGTCTTCTCATGCACCGTGGGGGCAATCACCGGCAGCGGCATGGGGTAATGCGGCGCCTTCACCCGGTCTCCGATGCGGCTCACCACATCGAACAGCGAGGCAGATCCATCGGGCGCGATATTGCCGACGAGGGAGACCATCTTGTGCTGCGGGCAGTCCATCGGGCTCACCTGCTCCACCATGGCGCGCAGCATGCGCCCCGTTCCCATCGCGCAGATCACCGGATGCTGAGACACGAGATAACGCTCGAGCTCGGAGGCTGCTGCCTCGGCCACGCCCAGCGTGTCCGAGGTCGAGGCAGGATCTGCGGGCACCACCTCGCACATGTTGAGGCCATAGACCTCGCGCAGACGACCCGAGAGTTCGATGCAGCGGCCGATCGGGTGGTCGAGCCTGACCTTGATCAGCTTTTCGCTGACGGCGAGTGAGACCAGCCGCTGTGCCGTCTGGCGGGAGACGCCCAGCTTCCGCGCAATCTCGTCCTGGGTGTTGCCGGCAATGTAGTAAAGCCAGCCGGCGCGCGCTGCATCGTCAAGCCTGTCGCTGTCCGCATCGGATTTCCGGGTCATGGCCCTTCACTAGGGTGAGAACGCTCAGGAGAAAAGTCCGAAATTTTCCAAAGCCTCGCCAAAGGCCTCCATGCTGCCGATCACCCGGTGCGGGATCAGCCCGCCGGGAAGGCTATAACCGGCGTGCACATGGCAGCCACCGGCAAAATGCCAGGCTGTCATGCCCGCCGCCAACGCGGCCCTTACGCCCAGTTCGCTGTCTTCAAGAACCAGGCAGGCCGCGGGCGCAACACCCATCCGCTCCGCCGCGTGGAGAAACAGGTCCGGCGCTGGCTTTCCGTGCTTCACTTCGGACGCGGTAAAACAGCGCCCCTCGAAGAAGGGTCCGAGACCCGTGGTCGAGAGCGAGAGTGCCAGCCGCCTGGGGCTCGAGCTGGTGGCCAGGCAATATGGCAAAGAGAGGCCCTTCAGAATACGCAGCACGCCGGGCATGGGGGTCAGCTCCGCCGCCAGCTTTGCAAACAGCCGGTCACGGTAGCGCTGCTCGAAATCATCGGCGAGCGGCTGGCCGAACCGCTCCTTGGCGCGGAGTGCCGCAGCGGCGAAGCTGCGGCCCAGGAAGTCGCTTCGGAAGTCTTCCTCCGACATGGGAAAGCCCTCCTCGCGCATCATCGCCATCAGCACGCCCGCACTCAGCATCTCGCTGTCGACGAGCACGCCATCACAATCGAAAATGACGAGGCCAAAGGGTGCGGTCATCAACTTTGCGTTAGGGCAAACTGCAGCCTCTTGTCCATAGCCGCGCCTTGCCATACCCCTCAATGTTGCGTATCGATTCTTCGACGGATCAGCTTTGGGACGGCTCAAAGTGGCGCCCTCCTGATCGGGGCATTGCACGAGGGCCAATGAACACGAGATCTTCCAGCCTCCAGGCCGAAAGCCTTCGCCTCGCGGCACGTGCTGCGCGCATCGGTTTCTGGAGCTGGACGGAGGCCGGCCGCTTTCAGTGGGATGACAGCCTCTATTCCCTGCTGGGACTAGACCCAGCAGAACATGTGCCTTCGCCTGAAACACTGCTCCACTATGTTCACCCGGAAGACCGCGTCCTGCTGGAAGAGGGCGGCCGCGCCATCATCAGCGGGGAGGCGCTGCGCCCCAAGGACGCGTTTCGCTATGTGGGGCCGGACGGCGTGCTCCGCTGGTTCGAAATCCACCGCACCCGGAGGCCCGGCACGGGTGAAATCGTCGGCCTCATCCAGGACGTGACCGAAAGCCGCCAGTCACTCGAAGCGCTGCGCGACAGCGAAGAACGCCTTGATCTGGCGAGGGAAGCCGCACAGGTCGGGATCTGGGACTGGGATCTGGCGACTGGCCGCATGGTGCTGTGCCACCGCGCCAGGGCGATCTTCGGCTTCACGCCCGGCCAGCCGGTGGGGATCGATGACATCCGTGCCATCACCCACCCCGATGACGAGCTCACTGCGCTGGCCCAGACCCGCCTCGCCCTCGACCCCGCGATCCGCGAGGCCTCCACCTATGAATACCGCGTCATCCGGCCGGATGGCGCGGTGCGCCATGTGGTCGCCCATGGCAAGGCCATGTTCGAGCGCCGTCACGGCGCCATGCAGGCGGTCCGCTACGCCGGAACCTTGCGGGACGTAACCGGCCAGTGGGAGCTCGAACAGGCCCGGCAGGAAAGCCAGCGCCGCCTGACGCTCGCCATCGAGGCCGGGCGCATGGCAGTGTGGGAGTTCAGCTTCACCGAGGGTGCGACCGTGGCGCATTCGCCGGAGCTCAACCGCCTCCTGGGCTTCCCCGATGATGCGCGGCCCAGCATTGATGAGCTGAGTTCACGCTTCTATCCGGGCGAGCGCCAGCGCCTGGGCGATGTGGTGAGGGGCGCTCTGGCGCGGGGCGAGCGCTTCATCGATTGCGAGTTCCGCTGTGTCCTTCCCGATGAGAGCATCCG
Source organism: Aestuariivirga sp. (assembly GCF_965227715.1). Taxonomy (GTDB): domain Bacteria; phylum Pseudomonadota; class Alphaproteobacteria; order Rhizobiales; family Aestuariivirgaceae; genus Aestuariivirga. The sequence goes on from NZ_OZ245771.1 coordinate 1,590,649, forward strand.
CTGGCTGTTGATGCGCGCCGATATTGCCTTGAGCCCGGCCGGAACACCCGTCCGCGCGGTGGGCGTGCTGATGGACATCAGCGAACGCAAGCTGGCGGAAGAGCACATCAGGCTTCTCATGCGCGAGGTGAACCACCGGTCGAAGAATCTTCTCTCCGTCGTCCAGTCGGTCGCCAGCCAGACGGCGAGCCGCGGCACGCCGCAGGATTTCGTGCAGCGCTTCGGCGAGCGCCTGCAGGGACTCTCCGCCAGCCATGATCTGCTGGTCCGCAACAATTGGCGCGGCGTCGAGCTGGCGGAATTGATCCGCTCGCAACTTTCCCATTTCCATGATCTGATCGGAACCCGCATCACGCTGGAAGGTCCGGCCGTTCACCTCACGGCGCCCGCCGCGCAAACGCTCGGCATGGCCTTTCACGAGCTCGCCACCAATGCCGGAAAATACGGCTCACTCTCCGGCAATGCCGGAACGCTCGCCATCCACTGGGCGCTGGCGGAACAGGCCGGCGAAGGGCGGTTGTCGATCCACTGGCAGGAAAGCGGTGGCCCCAAGGTTGAAACGGCCGGGCGCAAGGGATTTGGCACGCTGCTCATCACCCAGGTCACGCGCTCCTCGCTGCAGGCGGACATCACGCTGGACCTGGCACCTCACGGCGTGCGCTGGGTGCTCGATGCCCCCGCGGAGCCCATTCTCCAGTCGTGAAAACATAGGGAACAGAAGGCGGGGTCTTCGCATTCCAAAGGCAGCGCGCCTCCGTGTGTCAACCAGACACGATGGTCAAGGGGAATGCGGCGATTTTTCTGGTTTCCCGCCGCAGCCGACGAATTGGCAGACGAGCCTCTGTCCCATCCACGGATGGCGCGCCCTCACAGCCCAGCAGCTAGACCTTGCGTCACCCCGATCACAGCCTTCACCGGCAGGTGATCGGAGGCGACGCGCGAGCGCGGCGTTTCAACTGCATACATTTCATAAACGGTCACATGCTTGTTGGTCAGCACGCGGTCCAGCGGCCACAGGGGAAAGCGTGAGGGGAAGCTGGCGATCGCCATGTCGACGTCGCTCAGATGCGGGTCAAAGGGGCGCAATGCCGAGCGGCCGCCCACGCGCCATTCATTGGTGTCCCCCAGGAGGATCACGGCACGGTCATCAACCGGGTGTGCGGCGGTCAGTATCGCCTCCGCCTGCCTGGCGCGCGATGAGGCCAGAAGCCCCAGATGCGCGCCGATAATGCGGATGGGCAGGCCATCGAAATCGAAATCGACCAGAACCGCGCCGCGCGGCTCAAAGCCCGGCAGCGTCATCTTGCTCACTCCGCTCACACTGCCCTCGCGGTAGAGAATCACATTGCCGTGCCAGCCGTGGCTCAACTTGCGTGAGCCTTCGTCCAGCACGGAGCGGTAACCACCCTTCTCATAGAGCGCCTTGAGGTCCAGCAGCCCCTTGCGATGGCCAAAGCGCTGGTCCGCCTCCTGCAGGGCCACCACATCAGCGCCAAGTTCGAGAATCACACTCAAGATCCGGTCCGGATCGAACACGCCATCGGTTCCCACACATTTGTGAACATTGTAGGAGGCAACCGAGATCGTCAGCGACGGCACATGGCCGTCATGGGTGGGCCGTTTCTGGCCCTTGGGCGGCGGCTCTCGACCAGCACTGCGGGTAAGATTCCGCCGCAGGGCGGGAACGATGTGTTTCATAGTGCATTTATCCCCATCGCCCGAGGCGTTCCTGCAAGGGTTGCCCGTGCGATATGTGCTTCTTGGGTCTCAAACTGCCCAGTCGGCGCGTTACGTTCAAGTCTCAATTTGTTGCCAACGCCCCAGGACGCCGTCTTGCTCTCCTCCTTTCACATATGGGCCCTCGCGGCAACAGTGGCCGCGGTGCTCTGCGGCCTTGTGCTGTTCGCGGTCACCGCCTTCGGCAACGTGGCCCAGCGCCGCCGTGGTGCGCCCACGCTCTCGCTTCCCGTCAAACAGTCCGAAACGCCGTTGGACCGGGCCACGGCGAACCTCACCGCTCAGCACGCGCAGGAAAGCGGCTTGCTGCTTCTCACCTCCAGCCTCAGGGCCTTCCGGGCCCGCCATGAAACCGCGAGGCTTGCCGGCCGCAGCCTCGACCTTCAGTATTATTTCTGGAAGAACGACCTGACCGGCAGGCTTCTGCTGCGGGAGGTGGTGGCGGCGGCGCAGCGTGGCGTCAGGGTGCGGCTCCTGCTGGATGACATCAATTCCTTCGGCTTCGATCCCTGGCTCCTGGCGCTCGACAGCCATCCCAACATCGAGGTCCGGCTGTTTAACCCCAGCCGCAGCCGATCTGACAGTTTCCGCCGTGGGCTGGAACTGCTGGTCAAATATTTCACCGCCACCCGGCGCATGCACAACAAATGCTGGATTGCCGATGGCCGGGTGTTGATCGCGGGCGGGCGCAACATCGGCGATGAATATTTCGATGCTTCGCATGAGGCCAATTTCCACGATATCGACGTCCTGGCCATGGGCCATTGCGTGAGCGAGGCGCAGGCGATTTTCGACCGCTACTGGAACAGCGAGCCCGCCCTTCCCATCCGCGCGCTGCACAAGCTCCGGCGCATGAGGCGGCCGCGCTTCAGCCGTCTCGAGCGCAGGCTCGAAGCCCATCTCAAAACCCGTCGCGCGCGCACGCTGCTGGCCCATCTCTATTCGCATTCGAAGCCGCCGGATTTTTCCGATCCGAAGCTGCTCAACTGGTCCCGGGGGGTAGAGGTCATTGCCGATCCGCCGGAAAAGGCTGCGGGCCTCGCCTCTTCGGACTGGATGGGTGAACGCATCAACAGCCTCATTGGGGCGGCACGGCAAAGCCTTCTCATCAGCTCGCCCTATTTCATTCCGGGTGCGGCAGGCGCCAGAACACTGGCGGCCCTCGCCGCCGCGGGGCGGCAAATCCGTGTGCTGACGAATTCGCTGGCGGCCACGGATGTGATCGCGGTTCACGGCGCCTACGCGCGCTACCGCAAGAGCCTGATCGCGGCCGGTGTCGCCATTCACGAACTGAAGCCCGAGCCAAAGCGCCATCGCGCCTCCCTCTTCGGGTCCCGCACCGCGAGCCTTCACACCAAGGCCTTTTTGATTGATGGCGAACAGGGCTTCGTCGGCTCCTTCAATCTCGATCCGCGCTCGCATTCGATCAACACTGAAATGGGCATCCTGTTCTGCTGCCCCAACATCGTGCAGCAGCTTCGCGCCGCCTTCGAAGCGCAGATGGGCCAGGAGTTCAGCTATAATCTCACGCTGCGCAGCGGCCACCTTTTGTGGACGGAATTGAAGGACGGCAAGAGCCTCGCCCACAGCTCGGAACCCGTAGCCCCACTCCGCCGCCTCATCCCCGCCTGGCTCATCTCCTGGATGCCGATCGAGTCACAGCTTTAACCACTCACGGCGGCCGTCATTCCGGCGAGAAAGATCGAGCCTCACACCGCCGCCGTTCCCAGCAGCCACAGGCCGAAGCCCGTGTAGCCCACCATCACCAGTGCCAGGGGCAGTTCCAGCTTCAGGGCGCACGATGGGGCAAGCCCCGTCTCCCCCACCATGGCATGGGCCACAGCCACGCCCACCACGTGGCCAATGACCAGCGCCACGGTCTGCACGGTATAGAGCATCAAGGTGCCAGACGCGGTGTTCTGGAAGGACGTGGTCACATGAGCATGGGCAAAGCCGAAGAGATCGGCACCATTTCCCAAAGGATCGTTCAGCGCCAGATTCACATATTGCACCTTGACCAGCGCATCGCTGAGGTAATGCGCGACGTGATAGGCAATCGAGATCGGGATCAGCGAATAGACGAGCCGCCCCATCAGCACGCCCAGCGATGAAGGCCTTGCGGCCCAGCGCCAGCCCAGAAACACCGCGCCAAAAAACCCTGACGCCAGCACGGCGAAGGACAGCAACAGCCCGAGCGTGTTGGCACCCATCACCGCCGTCCGTCCGGGAAAGTCCAGCGGGTTCACGCCGATCATCGAGAGCCACAGAAACGTGTTGGAAAATCCATCGAAGGTAATGGCGCTCAACGTCAGCAGCACGAAGAGCATACCGCTCAGCGGCAGGGCGGGAAGCGCCAGGAGCCCCGCACCGGGCAAGCGCGGTCCCCCGCGGCCAAGCGGTGCCGCTGCACCAAGCTGCGCGAGGAACAGCGCGAAGGGGTCGGCTTTGCCAAGCCATTGACGCGGCCCGAACGCCAGCACCGCCACAAGGCTCAGCAGCAGATAGGTGATGATAACGCTTGCCAGAATACCTGGGTCTTCCGGCGCCGGAAAGACCAGCTGAAACCAGGCGAATCCGAAAAAGATCAGCACGGCGGGCCAGTAGGAAAGCCAGGCCGGATAGGCCAGCGGTGCTGGCCCCGGCGCCCGCCCCCAGTGCCGCGCAATCAGTGCATGAAGCCCGGTGAACGGGTTGATCGCCTCCCACATATTGCCGAACAGCGTGTGCAGCATCACGATCTCCACCCACCACACCGTCCACACGAACAGCGGCAGGAGATTCTCCAGCGGGTCGCGCGGGCCCAGCACGCCAAGGATGATGACCAGCACCAGAATCCCCGCGCTCAGCAGGCTCGCGGTTTGCGCAATCACGGGCAAAAGCGGGCCGGGCAGTGCGGGCCTCCGCAGGCGAAGCCCGGGCAGTGCGGTGAGCGCGATGAAGGAGGCCAGCACGGCAAGGGCGCCACCGCCGATCACGTAAGCCGTGGGCAGCAGCATCACAAAGCCGCGGCCGGCGCCATGGGCAAGCGCTGGTGCCGTAGCAAGGCACAGGGCGAACGCAGCGAGCCCCAGCCGCCGCATGCGTCAGATCCCCACGTAGCGGTCGATCAGCCGCCTGTCCCGCGCCAGATCGGAGGCCTGCTCGAGCCCGGTCACGCGGCCATTCTCCACGAAGGCCACGCGATCCGCCACGGGCAGCACCGCATCCACACGCTGTTCGACGAGGAGTGTCGTCACGCCTTGTGCCTTCAGCTCCAGAATCGTCTCGCGGATGCGTGAGATCATGGCGGGCATCAGACCTTCAGTTGGCTCATCAAGCAGCAGCAGTTTGGGTTCGATGCACAAGGCCCGTGCCATGGCCAGCATCTGCTGTTCGCCGCCGCTCATGGTCCCGGCGCGCTGGTTCAGCCTTTCGCGCAACTGCGGAAACAATCCCAGCACATGCTCCAGCACGGCAGGCCCCGAATTCCGCACCATCAATCCCACACGCAGATTTTCCATGACGGTCAGTTCCGAGAACAGCCGCCGCCCCTGCGGCACGTAGCCAACGCCGTGGCGCGGCACGTCGTAGGGCGCGAGGCTCGTCAGCTCCGTTCCATCAAGCATGATGTTTCCCTGGGCCACCTTCACCAGCCCCATGATGGCCTTGAGAGCGGTGGTCTTTCCCGCGCCATTGCGGCCGAGCAGGCACAGGATCTCGCCCGCTTCGGCCTTCAGCGTAAAGGACTTCAGCACCTGCGCCTGACCATAGAAGCAGTCGATGCCGCGAATGTCGATCATCAGCCGCTTCCCAGATAGGCCGCCTGCACCGCGGCAGTGGCGTGGATCTCGGCCGGGCTTCCCTCCGCCAGAATGCGGCCGCGCTCCAGCACGGTGATGCGGTGGGCGAGCGCCATCACCACCGGCATGTTGTGCTCGATCAGCAGCACGGTCGCTTCCCTCGCCACCTCCCGCACCAGGCTGATGAAGTTCTCGATCTCCGCATCGGACAAGCCTTGCGTTGGCTCATCAAGGATCAGAAGCTTAGGGTGAAGGGCCAGCCCCATCGCCACTTCCAGCAGCCGCTGGTGGCCATAGGCCAGCGTGCCGGCTATCTGGCCTGCGCGGTCCGCAAGCCCCACGCGGGCCAGCGCATCAAGCCCCGCGCGGCTTCCCGGCCGGTGCGCGGCGAGGGCCACATTTTCCGCGGCGGTGAGAGTCCCATAAATGCTGGTGATCTGGAACGTGTAGGCAATGCCCCGCTGCACACGCCGGAAGGCGGGAAGTGCCGTCACATCCTCCCCTTCGAACTTGACGCGGCCCGATGTGGGCGCAAGGCGGCCCGAGACGAGGCTCACAAATGTGGTCTTCCCCGCGCCATTGGGCCCGATCACCGCGCGCACTTCACCCTTCTCCAACGTGAAGTTCACCTCGTCCACGGCGCGCAAGCCGCCGAAGCTCCGGGAGAGGTTGATGGTCTCGAGCAAAGTCATCACGGCAGCCACGGCAAAAAGCGCTGTCGCAGCGTGCCCAGAATGCCCTTGGGAAAGAACAGCACCAGCAGGATCAGCGCCGCCCCCACGAAAAGCAGCGTGGCGGATGTGAAGCTTCCGGCAAAATCGATCAGCACGAACATCAGTGCCGTGCCCAAGAGCGGCCCCAGCACTGTTGCAGCACCCCCCAACAGCGTCCACAGGAGCGGGTTGATCGAATATTGGATGGAGGCCAAAGTCGAGCCCGCATAGGCAAAAAGCAGCGCATAGGCCGCGCCTGCAAAGGCGGCAAAGACACCCGAGATCACGAAGGCCGCCAGCTTGTAGCGCGCCACGTCATAGCCCAGCATTGCCGTGCGGCTCTCATTCTCGCGGATCGCCACCAGCACATGGCCGATGCGCGAGCGCACGATGAGAAGCATCGCCGCCACGGTGAAGGCCAGAAACCCAAGCGCCAGATTATAGCGCAGCACCGGGCTCGCGAGATCCGCGTGGAGGCCAAACAGATCGAAGACGCGCAATGTTTCGGGAATGACGATCCCTTCATCACCCCGCGTATAATCGCCGAAATAGAGCACCGTGAGGAAGGCGGCTTGTGCAAACATCAGCGTCACGATCATAAAGGCAACGCCCGCCGCGCGCAGTGCCACCAGCCCGATCAGGACAGACGCCAGCAATCCTGAGAGCAGGGCGAAGCCGAAGGCCGCGGGCACGCTGAGGCCAAGCCGCGTCACCCCCAAAGCCGCCGCATAGAGCCCTGCTGCAAAGAACATCGCATGGCCGAGGCTCAGGAGCCCCGCATAGCCGAACAGGATGTTGTAACCCGAGGCATAGACCGCCAGCACCATGATGCGGGTCAGCGTCAGCACCGCATAATCGCTCACCACGAACTGCGCGAGGAACAGAGCCACAATCACCGCGCCGTGGAGAAGTATCACGCGGAGCGTCATCGCGCTGCCAGACCGAACAGGCCCTGCGGGCGCACCACCAGCACCAGCGCCACGGCCAGCGTCGCGATGATCGAAGCGAGGGTTGGCGAGAAGAACATGGAGATGATGCCATCCGCCATGCCGATGATTACCGCTGCAATCACGCTTCCCCGGATCGAGCCCAGGCCGCCGATGATGACCACGATGAAGCTCATCAGCAGCGGATCGAGCCCCATCAGATAATGCGCCTGCTGGATGGGCACGATCAGCACCGCGGCAATGGCGACGAGTGCGGCTCCGCCCACGAAGACCGCGGAATAGACCTGGTTCACCGGAATGCCGAAGGCTGTCGCCGTTTCCCGGTCGAACTGCGTGACCCGCATGATGAGCCCGAGCTTCGTTTTGGCCAGAACCCACCACACTGCGAGCAAAATCAGCGCTGAGGCCAGCACCACGAACAGCTTGTAGCCCGAGAAGCCGAACCACGGAAAGGCGATGCGGTAGGTGAAGGGTGCGGCCACGGGCTTTGCATCAGCGCCGAACAGGGTGAGCGCCAGCTGCTGAATCACGAACATCAGCCCGATCGTGGCGACGATTGTCGCTTCCGGATCATAGTTGATGCGCCGCAGCAGCAGCCGCTCGGTCAGGAAGGCGATGAACCCCACCGCAAGGGGAGCGGCGATCAGGGCTGCGAGGAAACCTATCAGTGGTCCCCCCGGCACCAGCTTCGCCACCCACCAGGCGAGCATCGCCCCCAGCATGAAGAACTCGCCGTGCGCCACATTGACGATGCGCATCACGCCGAAGACCAGCGACAGCCCCAGCGCGGAGAGCGCCAGGACGGCCGCGGCAACGGTGCCCTCCAAAAGGGCCAGCAGCAGGTGAGGCCAGAACGCCAAGGTGCTGCGCTTTAGAGCGGCATCTTGGTGTAATCCGCCTCCGGCTCGTACAGGCCCTCTTCGATCGTGGTGCGGTAGACCATTTCACCCACACCGTTCTTCACCTGGGTGATGTTCTGGTGGCCGAAGACCTGGTGGATCTTGCCGTTGAAGATCTTGTCGCCCTGCGGGTGCTCGTTGCCTTCCGGAATCGTGGTGATGGCCTCGGTGGCCTCGATCAGCTTTCCCTTGTCCTCCGGCCCCTTGTAGCCCGCGGCCTCCATCGCCTGCTTGATGATGTAGAGCGTCTCCCAGCAGCCGAACATATGCGAATAGGTCGATACATCGGCCGGGTCCGCAAGGCTCGCGCCATATTCATTCACGCCGACCTTGCCGCGGTAGAAGGTATCGAAGGCCGAAGGCTTGGCGCCGGCATAGCGCGGGAAGGCTTCCCAGAGATAGGAGCCTTCAAGGAATTCGAGCCCCGGGCTCTTCAGGTCCACCGCCTCGAGGCTGTCGATGAAGCCAAAGAGCGGCGGATGCGAGGATCCGAAATGCTCGCCCAGCTCCTTGACGAAGGTCAGCACCGCAGGCCCCACCATCACATGGTAGATGACGTCGGTATCCGCCGGGATCTGCGGGAAATAGCGGGTGAATGAGGTCTCCGTCGGCGGAATGGGAATGAGCGCATTGACCTCGCCCCCTTGCGCCTTGATGGCAGCGGTGAAGTAATCGCGGTGGTCATAGCCGAAGGCGAAGTCCGGATAGATCATCGTCACCTTCTTGCCGAGGTTCTTGGCAATCCAGGGTGCAAGTGAAATCACCTGTGAGCGCACATCGGTGATGCCGGGCTGGAAGGTATAGCGGTTGAGCTTGCCGGAGGCCACGTGATGGCCTTCCGAGACCACATAATAGGGCAGCTTCAATTCGCCGGCGCGCGGGGCGGAGCCCATTACCACATGGCTGAACAGCGTGCCGAAGCCCACATCGCATTTATGCTGTGTCGCGAATTTCTCGACGACTTCGGCGCCGCGGCCGGGGTCGGTTGCGTCATCCTCGGCGATGATTTCGACGGGCCTGCCGTTGATGCCGCCCTGCTCGTTGATAAGCTTCACCGCGGCATTGGTCGTCTGCTCATACCATTTGCCATAGGCCGCCCCGATGCCGGTGCGGTGCACCTGAAAGCCGATGCGGATCGGGCTTGAAGATTGCGCCTGCGCATAGCGCACGAAGCCCGGCGCAGCGCCCAGCCCCGCGGCGGCGCCGGCGAGTTTGAGGGCGGAACGGCGCGAAATGGTCTTCGCCTCAGGCACGATCAGCTTCGAATCCGTCATCGCTTCCTCCTGTTATGGTCTGCTTGTCAGGCGATGATAGCAAAACCAGCGCGGGCGAACAGGGGTTAGCAGAGAGGGAAAATCTCTACGCAATCCGCTGCAGGAGGTTGAGGAGAAGGCGGCGTTCCGCGCTGTCGAGCGGCTGCAGCGTTTCTTCCGTAATCGCTGCGGCAGGCTGAACGCCCCGTGCCACGGCGTCCAGCCCCTCGGGCGTGATCGAGACCAGCATGCGGCGGCCGTCGGTGGGGTCATGGGCGGTTGCGGCAAGCCCGCGCTTCACCAGGCGGTCGACCACGCCCTTGATGGTGGCGCCGTCCATCGCCGTCTCGCGGCCCAGCAGGTTCTGCGACACGGACTCGAATTCGGCGAGCTTCACAAGGGCAGCCCATTGCGTGGGCGTAAGATCCTGCATGTAGCTGGCAAAGATCGCGCCATGGCGCTGTCCGGCGCGGCGCAGGTGGAAGCCCACCTGATCTTCCAGCCGGTAACCGGCGAGGAGGGACTCCCGGTCTTTTGTCACTCAGCGCTCGACGAATGCTTTTTCGATGACGTAGCTTCCAGGCTCATTGCTGCTCCCTTCTTCGAAGGACATGCCCTTGAGCAGGGTGGTGATATCCGCCAAAAAGGCCGGGCTGCCGCAGATCATCACGCGGTCATGGGCGGCATCGACGGGGGCAAGGCCCAGGTCGCTGGCCATCTTGCCCGAACCCATCAGCAGGGTGATGCGCCCGCGGTTGCGGAACTCTTCACGGGTGACGGTCGGATAATAGAGAAGCTTGGCGCGGATCTCGTCCCCCAGAAGTTCATCCTTCGGCAGCGCGGTCTCGATCTCGTCCGCATAGGCAAGCTCGGCTGAAAAGCGGCAGCCATGGACCAGGATCACCTTCTCGAAGCGCTCATAGACGGCGGGGTCCTTCACCAGGCTCATGAAGGGCGCTAGCCCCGTGCCGGTGCCGAGCAGGTAAAGGTTGCGGCCGGGCAGAAGATTGTCGAGCAGCAGAGTGCCCGTGGGCTTCTTGCCCACCAGGATCTTGTCGCCCACCTGAATGTGCTGGAGCTTGGAGGTCAGCGGCCCGTCTGCCACCTTGATCGAGAGGAATTCCAGCTCATCGGCATAGTTGGGGCTCACCAGGCTATAGGCACGCAGCAGCGGCTTGCCGTTCACCTGAAGCCCGATCATGGTGAACTGGCCATTCTCATAGCGGAAGGCGGGCGAGCGCGTGGTTTTGAAGCTGAACAACCGGTCGGTCCAGTGGTGGACGCTCAGCACTTCTTCCTCGAACAGCGCACTCATCGATCCCGCTCCAGCCCGGATTTCATTTGTGTACAAACGAAAATTATGGAATCATCGGGCCCTTGTCAACGGCCATTTCGCAGCTGCGAAGTGCTGTCGCGGAACAGTTCATGGACCAACAGCCCGCCAAGATCCGCTGTGATGCCTGCCCCGTGCTCTGCTTCATCCGGGAGGGCATGCTCGGCGCGTGTGACCGCTATGCCAACCGTGGCGGCGTACTGACTAGGGTGGACCCCCACGTCCTGCTGGAGCACACGCTGGAAGCGGGCGGCACGCTCGTCCCCTTTCTACCGGCGAGCCAGGAATGGGATGGCCGGCTGGTGCGGGAACCCCAAACCTTCGTCACCGCCATCGGTGCGGGCACCACCTACCCGGATTACAAGCCTGCCCCCTTCATCGTCTCCTCCGAGGTCGATGGCGTCGATATGGTCACCGTCGTGACCGAGGGCATCTTCAGCTATTGCGGCCTCAAGGTGAAGATCGACACGGACCGGCACTTAGGCCCCGAATGCGCCCCCGTGCGCGCAGGCGGTGAGCAGATCGGCCATGTGACCACCGCCGAATATGGCTCGCAGATGCTCTCGCTCGGAGGTGTCCATCATCTGACCGGCGGCTCCAAGAAGGAGGGCCGCGTCACCTGCGAAAGCCTGCTCACGCTGGCCAATTGCAAGCCCCTCGAAGTGACGGTCGATGGCGGCGCGAGCCTCGTCATCGAAGCGGGCAAGGCGCCCATCATCAATGGCGTCACCGAAGAGCGCATGCGCGTGGGTTGCGGCTCCGCCACCATCGGCATGTTCGCGCGGCAATGGCTGGGCCTCGTCGATGAGGTGGTGGTGGTCGATGATCACATCACCGGGGTCCTCTCCGAGCATCAGGCCGGAAAATTCCTCGATGTGCGGGAAACCGGCATCCGCATGAAGGGCCACCGCTCCACCCCCGGCCGCTATTTCAAGGTGGCCGAGCCCGGCACCGGCTGGGGCGGCACCAACCTCACCGATCCGCTCACCATCCTGAAGCCTTTCGATGCAGCAGAAGCCTGGCCCGGGCTTCGCCTCCTGATGGTGTCGACCACGGGTGAGCATTTCGCCTATTACGAGCTCGATCAGGCATTGAACCCGGTCAAGACGGAGTTGCCTCCGGCGCTGCAGCTCTCGGTCTCCCGCATCCAGGAAAACTGCGAGCCGGCATTGACCACCGTGCTCTTCATGGCAGGCGCCGGCGGCTCGCTTCGGGCAGGCGTCACGGATAATCCGGTGCAACTCACCCGCTCCGTGAAGCAGTCCCGAACCCGCGTCACGGCGGGGGGTGCGCCCTGCTATGTCTGGCCCGGCGGCGGCATCACCTATATGGTGGATGTGACGGCGTTGCCTGAAAACGCCTTCGGCTCCGTGCCCACCCCGGCACTTGTCGCCCCCATCGAATTCACCATGCCGAAGGCGGATTATGCAGCGCTCGGCGGCCATATGGACCAGCTGCGCAGCATCGAGGAGGTGCGGCGCGGGCCCGACAAGAAGAGGATCAGCCGATGACGGACCAGAACTGGAAGATCATCGCCCAGACGCGGGACAGGCTGGGCGAAAGCCCCATGTGGAATCAGGCCGAGAACGCGCTCTACTGGGTGGACTGGTATGGCCCCACCCTTCACCGCCTGGTCTGGGGCCAGGAGAAGGTCGAAAGCTGGGTTATTCCCGGTGAAAGCGTGCTCGGCTCCTTCGTCTTCGCGGCGGGCGGCAGGCTGCTCCTCGCGGTCAATTCCGGCCTGGTGCTGTTTGATCCGGCAACGGGCGGCATCACTCCCTTCGTCCACCCCGAAGGTGGTCGCGAGGCTGTTCTCTACAATGACAGCAAGATCGATCCCTTCGGCAGGCTGTGGGTGGGCACCTGCGATCTCCCCGAAACCGAGCCGCGCGGCATCCTCTATTGCGTCAGCCCCGATGGCAAATGGAGCATCGGCGACAGTGGCTATGCCGTGTGCAACGGCCCCGCCTTCTCGCCCGATGGCCGAACGCTTTATTTCAGCGATTCCATGGGCCGCCGCATCATCGCCTATGATCTCTCGCCCGGCAGCCGCCAGCTGAAGAACCGCCGTCTCTTCCATCAATTCAGTGCGGATGAAGGCGTGCCCGATGGCCTCACGGTTGATGAAGAGGGCGGCCTTTGGTGCGCGCACTATGGCGGCGCCCGCGTCACCCGCTTCCTGGCCGATGGCACGGTCGCGCGCGTCATCCCCCTCCCCTGCCCCGTCACCGCAGCTGTTGCCTTCGGAGGACCTGACATGACGACCCTCTTCATCGCCACAGGCTGGAGCCCCGGCGTCGAGAAAGCGGAAGACGAACAAGGCCCCGGCGGCGCCCTGCTCGCCGTCGAAACCGGCATCAAGGGCGTGGCGGAGCCGGTGTTCGACGTGTGATGATTCCACTCCATGTTTTATTCCTCTCCCCCATTGGGGGGGAGGAATAAATAGGGAAAGAACCCAAACTTCACTCCGCCGCGTCGAGCCGCTCCTCGCCGCGGCCCAATCCTTCCGCCACGCGCCGGCCGTAGTCGGGGTCGGCCTTTGTGAAGTGCGCGATCATCTTTGACTGGATCACCTCCGCACAGCCCGACAAGGCACCGACCAAATTCGCGATCAGCTCCTCCCGCTCCCAATCCTCGAAGCTGCGGTAGCGTTCGCCCGCCTGGGCGAAGTCATTGGTGCGCGAAATCTTCTGCCGCACCACATCGCCTTCGACGTGGGATTTGGGCGCAGGTCCGGCGCGCTTCTGCTCATGCAGTCCGTTGAAGTTCGATGGCTCGTAATTCACATGCGGGTCAGTGCCCTGGTCCGCACCGTCGACGCGATAGCTCATCTGGCCGCCGCGCTGGTTCGTTGCAAAGGGGCAGCGCGGGGCGTTGATCGGCAGCTGCAGATAATTGGGGCCCACGCGATAGCGCTGGGTGTCGGAATAGGCAAAGGTCCGCCCCTGCAGCAGCTTGTCTTCGGAAAAATCGATCCCATCCACCAGCACGCCGGTGCCGAAGGCCACCTGCTCCACCTCATTGTGGAAGTCCGCCGGATTGCGGTTCAGCTGGATATGGCCCACATGGCGCAGCGGGAACTGGTCCTCCGGCCACAGCTTTGTCACATCAAGCGGGTCCCAGTCGAGTTCGGGATGCGCATTGTCGTCCATGATCTGGATGAACACGTCCCATTCGGGAAATTCGCCGCGTGCGATCGCATCATAGAGATCGCCCGTCGCGTGGTTGAAATTCTTGGCCTGAATCTGCTCGGCCTGTTCCTGCGTGAGGTTGCGCACGCCCAGGCGCGGCTGGAAGTGGAACTTGCACAGCACGGTGCTGCCATCCGCATTCACGAGCTTATATGTATTGACGCCCGAGCCTTGCATTTCGCGGTAGCTTGCGGGGATCCCCCAGGGTGAGAACAGCCAGGTCACCATGTGGGTGGACTCCGGCGACATCGAAATGAAATCAAAGAAGCGGTTCATGTCCTGCCGGTTGTGCACCGGGTCCGGCTTGAAGGCATGCACCATGTCGGGAAACTTGATCGGGTCCCGGATGAAGAAGACCTTGAGGTTGTTGCCCACCAGGTCCCAGTTGCCGTCTTCCGTATAGAACTTTATGGCAAAGCCCCGCGGATCGCGCAGTGTCTCTGGTGAGTGGCCCCCATGAATGACGGTTGAAAAGCGCAGGAAGATCGGCGTCTCGGTGCCGGCGCGAAACACCTTGGCGCGGGTATATTTGTCAATGGGCTCATCGCCCATCTTCCCCGTCGGCACGAACACCCCGTGCGCCGCGGTACCGCGCGCATGCACCACGCGCTCAGGGATCCGCTCCCGGTCAAAATGCGTCATCTTCTCGAGGAAATGATAATCCTCCAGCACCAAGGGCCCCCGCTCGCCGACCGAGCGTGTGTTCTGGTTGTCATAAACAGGGTGCCCCTGCCGCGTCGTCAGCCCCACGGTCTTCTGCTCAGTGTCCTTCATCGTTGTCTCCTCCGGAAAAGCTGCAGAAGGAATAACGGCGTGATGCCTCAGAAGTTCAGAGCTACTCCCCCTTCCCCACGCATGTGGGGGTGAGGGGGTCTCATCACGCGCGACGGCCCCGCCCTCTTGCCATCTGCGGCTTTCGCAGGCATGCCGTCATCATGCTGACGTCCATCCCCGGCCTGATCACTGCGGTGCGTGACCGCTTCGCGCATGTCGATCATTGCCCGTTCACGGGCCCCCGCGTTTTCTTCGAGAACGCCGGCGGCGCCCTCACGCTCAAATCCGTTGCCGAGAGCTCCGCCCTTTATGCCGCGATCCCTGACAATCAGGGGCGGGACAACCCGGCCTCTGCCGCGCTGATGGCGGTGATCGGCAAGGGCAAGGCAGACATGCGGCTGTTCTTCAACGCCCCCGATGGCCAGGTCTTTGTGGGCGAAAGCGGAACCGAGGTGCTGTTCCGCCTGATCCGCACGGCTTCACTCGGTGCGGCGGACGGTGGCACGATGCTGTCCACCACGCTTGAACACCCGGCCTCGCGCAGCGCCATGGCGCGCTGGGCGGAGGTTACCGGCAGGCCCCATCATCTCGTGGCCCATGATGATCACACGGGCACGGTCGATGTGGCCGCCTACCGCCACTTGCTGTCGCCCGATCTTCGCGTGGCCACCATCATCCACACCTCGCCCGTCACCGGCATGGCGGTTGATGTGGCGGCGATTGCGGCCGAGATCCGCAAGGTGGCGCCAGCCTGCTTCATTATCGTGGACGGCATCCAGCACGCCAGCCACGGTGCTGTCGATCTTGCCGCCTGCGGCATCGATGGCTATGCGATCTCGCCCTATAAGGTGTTCTCGCGGCATGGCTATGGTGTGGGCTGGGCGTCAGACAGGCTCACCGCACTCACCAAGGAAACCGTCATTGGGGGACCTCCCACCAACTGGGAAATGGGCACGCGTGATACCGGGAGCTATGCGACCTTCTCGGATGTCGTGGCTTACCTTATCTGGCTCGGCGGCCACTTCACGGACGCAGAAGATCCCCGTCAGCGCCTGGAAGCCGCGGCCCGCGCCATTCACGGCCATGAGCAGGCGCTGGGTGAGGCCATGGTTCATGGCACCGGCAATCTGCGGGGGCTGGGCAACATTCCCGGCCTCAGCCTCATCGGCGGGGCACACAATGCGAAGCGCGAAGGTGTGATCTCGCTCAGCCTCGCGGGGCGCCCGAGCGAGGAGATCGTCGCCTTCCTGAACGCGCGCGGCATTCGCACCCACACCCGCAAGTCAGACCATTACAGCGGCAATGTGCTCGCACCCCTGGGGCTTGCCGATTGTGTGCGCGTCTCCTTCAGCCATTACAACACGCTGGCGGAAGTCAGTCATTTCCTCACCGCCATGAACGAGTTCACCACCGCGCCCTGATGGGCTAGTCTGGCCAAAACAGCGGGACGGAAACCAGCCATGATCGATTTTCCCATCACCGACACCCATGTCCATCTGCTTGACACCGCCAAGTTCAAATACAGCTGGGCGGCGGGTGCCCCGAAGCTTGGGCGCGACTGGACCGTTGCCGATCTCGAGGCGCGCGCCAGGCCCTACACCATCGAGAGCATCGTCTTCGTCGAAGTCGACGTCGACATGCCGCAATATCTCGCTGAAGGGGAATGGGTGCAGTCGCTGGCGGACAGCGACCAGAGGTTGAAGGGCTGTGTCGCCTGCCTGCCGCTGGAGAAAGGTCCGTCCATAGAACCCGAGATAGCAAGGCTTGCGCAGCTACCCGTCATGCGTGGGGTCCGGCGTCTCATCCAGAACCAGCCGGATCCGGATTTCGTGCTTCAGCCGTCATATGTGGCAGCAACCAAATTGCTACCGAAATACAACTTCAGCTTCGATATTTGCATCTACCATCACCAGTTCGGCAGCGTTCTGAACTACGTCCGGCAGTGCCCCGAAGTCTCCTTCATTCTCGATCACATCGGCAAGCCCGGCATCAAGGACGGGTTGGTGGAACCATGGAAAACCCACATCCGCGAGATGGCAGCCCTCCCCAATGTCATGTGCAAGCTCTCCGGCGTCACCACCGAAGCCGACCACGCCTCCTGGACCCGAGACCAGCTCCGCCCCTATATCGACCATGTGATCGACAGCTTCGGCTTTAACCGCATCATGTATGGCGGCGACTGGCCGGTCTCTGAACTGGCCGGTAACTATCCGGAATGGCTGGAAGTTCTGGATTGGGCGACGGAGGGCTGCACGCGCGAGGAGAAGCTCAAACTGTTCCGCGACAACGGCCGGAAAGCCTACCGGCTATAGACTCGCGCGCGCGCCTCAAACCCCTCCCCTTGCGGGGAGGGGTGGTTCAAGTCAGCGCGGGCGGCGGCAGGCTTCATAGAGGAACCAGGAGCGGCGTTCGCTCTCGTCGATCCACACTTCGAGCAGGCTGGCCGTGGCAACATCGCCATACTCATCGCACACCTCATGGACCCGGCGCATTTCCGCGACGAGCTGCTTGTTGTCGCCCTGCAGCTCCGCCAGCATGTCCTGCGGATCGACATAGTCTGCGTTGTTGTCAAGCATGCGCTGCTTTGCCGCGATGTCGGAGATCGAGCGGATCGTGGTGCCGCCGATCTTGCGTGCGCGTTCGGCAATGGCGTCCGTCATCGCGAAGATTTGATCGCCCTGCTCGTCGAGCAGCAGGTGATAGTCCCTGAAATGCGGGCCGCTCATGTGCCAATGGAAGTTCTTGGTCTTGAGATAGAGCGCGAACACATCCGCAAGCAGCGCCTTCAGCGCTCCGGAAATGTCCCGGGTCGCGTTTTCGCCAAGATCGGTGGGCGTGCCGAGCTGCGCGCGGGCGGGCGAAACAAT
Organism: Aestuariivirga sp.; assembly: GCF_965227715.1. Lineage (GTDB taxonomy): Bacteria > Pseudomonadota > Alphaproteobacteria > Rhizobiales > Aestuariivirgaceae > Aestuariivirga. Next base: position 1,608,142 of record NZ_OZ245771.1, read on the forward strand.
TTTCTGGTCGGCCATCTGTCGTCTCCTGAGGCTGGTCGTGGCGGCTGTATGCCGTCCGATCTCGCTGATGATACTGCGCCCATCTGTGCTGCCAATCCAAACGAAGGTTTGTAGCCCCTTCGCATGGATGGGCGGCGCTCCTTAGCCAATGGCGCGCTCCACTGCCGCAAGGAGGGCGTCTGGGTCTATGGGCTTGGTCAGGAAGGCTAGTGCGCCGCTAGCCAGTGCCTGTTCGCGCGCAGCAGCGCTCGGAAAGGCGGTCATCACGATGAGCGGCTGCCGCCATCCGCGCCGGGCCAGTTCCGCCTGAAGCTCTATCCCGCTCATGCCCGGCATGTGCAGATCGGTGATGATGCAGGCGATGCGGCTTTCCTCGCCGCAGCACAAAAGCGCCTCCGCGCAGGGGAAGCTGCGGCCCGCCAGGCCAGCTGACCGCAGCAGGCTGTCCACGCTTCCGCGCACGCCTGGATCGTCGTCGACGATGGCAATCAGCGGGGCTTGGGGCTGGCTGGGCAAAATCACACTCCTGGTTCCTCCCTGCGAAACAGCGCCCGGGAACCGAACACATGAGCCTCAGACCTCCAACCTGCCATCATACTCAGGTGTTAAAACGGTGGATCGTTTCATCACGGATGCCGAGTTGCTCCGCCATGCGCACCAGATCGGCGAGGGATTGCGCCGCCATCTTGCGCATCACGTTGCCACGGTGGATCTTGACCGTAATTTCGGAGAGATCGAGCCGAGCTGCCACCTGCTTGTTCATCAGGCCAGTCACCACCAGGCCCAGCACATCCCGCTCGCGCGGGGTGAGGCGCGCAAAATTGGCCTGCAGTTCCTCGATTTCCGCCATGGCCGCCCGATGTGCGTGATCCTTCGCGATCGCCGCCTCGACAGCGGCAAGCAGCTGCTCATCGCCGAAAGGCTTGGGCAGAAAGTCGATGGCGCCCGCGCGCATGCCGCGCACCGTCATCGGAATATCTCCATGGCCGGTGATCAATATAACGGGAAGCGCCACGCCTTCCGCTAACAGCCGCTCCTGGAACTCAAGCCCATTCTCGCCCGAGAGCCGGATATCGAGAACAAGACAGGACGCAAGCTGCGGCAGGCCGGCCGCCAGAAATGCCGCTGGCCCATCATACAGCCTGACTTCAAAGCCGCTTGCACGCAAAAGACTTCCGATGGCGCCGCGCACCTCGGCATCGTCATCAATGACACAGACACAGCCCTTGCCTTCGATCTTCGTCATGCAGCGGCCCTCACGTCTTCACTCTCAACCGGCAGGCGGAAACTGAAGGTGGCACCGCCGCGGGAATTCGCGGTGGCCGTCAGCGTGCCGCCATGCTGCTCGATGATCGAGCGGCAGATCGGCAGCCCCATTCCCATTCCGTCCGCCTTTGTGGTGAAGAACGGGCGAAACAGGCTTTCAGGATCGGCACCGGCAAATCCAGCTCCGCAGTCGCTGACGTCGATCCGCACAAATCCGTCCTCCTCGCTGCCTTCGATGCACAGGCTGCGGGAGGATGGCTCAGTCCCCTCCATCGCCTGCACCGCGTTGAGGATCAGGTTCATCATCACCTGCTGTATCTGCACACGGTCTCCAAGGACGTCAGGCAGGTTTTCGGGGAATGACATCCGGGTGTTCACGCCAGTCCCCGTCAGCTCACGGTGGAGGAGCGCCACAATCTCGTCAACCAGCGGCGCACAGGCGATCCTGCCCTTCTTCGCATCAACCTTGCGGGCGAGATCGCGAACCCGCGCGATAACGTCTGCTGCACGGATGCCATTGCTGGCGATATGGTCCAGGCAGTCACCCACCTCCGCTGCATCCGGTGCCTCTCTCGCCAGCCAGCGGCGGCCGGACTTCGCATAGGTGATGATGGCGGAGAGCGGCTGATTGACCTCATGCGCGATTGAGGCCGCAAGCTGGCCCAGCGTGGTGACCCGGGCAATGTGGGTCAATTCCGCTTGCGACTGTGCCAGCCGGGCCTGCGCCCGATTTCGCTCCGACACGTCGAGCGCCATGACCAGAACACGGCTCCAGCCCTCATGGTCTGGCGGCAATGTCACCCGAAGTACGGCATCAATCGGTTCGCCGCCCCGCGTAAGGAACTGCACTTCCCTTTCTATGGCGGTCTCGCCGCGCAGCAGGGCGGCATAAATCAGCCCCAGCGCCTCCTGCGCCGCCGCCGTGTGATGCCGGATGATGTTGCTCCCAATGAGATCAGACCGGTTTTCGATCCCGAACAGTGCGGCCGCTGCGTCATTGGCATCGCGGATGCGGGCCGCACGTGCCGCCTCCTGCACGAGGAAGGGCGTTATGGGCTTGCCGGTTTGGAGCAGCCGGTAGGCCGGGGACCAGTCTGATTCCCAGATGGGGAAACCAGCGGCATTGAAAATCGTGCGGTAGCGTTCGCTTGCGCGATTGCGCGCGGTGGTGGCGGCGATCTGGCGAATGGACAGGAAGGTTGTAATGCCGATTGCTACGAGGCTGACGGCAAGGCGCATAGCGGGGGAGGCGACGGGTTCGCCGCCATGGGAGATCACATAGGCGGTGACTGCAAGAACGGCGCAGGCCGCGGCTGACACATAGACGAATGTGCGCACCTGGCCGCGCGCGGAAATCAGAACAACCGTGGTGTACAGCACCGCCACGGCTCCCTGCAGCGGGCTCAGAACATCAAGCGCGAAGATGCAGAGCGCCACCAAGGCTGCGGCAGCTGCCTGCAGTCTCGCCGCCATTCGTCTCGCGTCCGGATCAACCCCCATCTTTGCCTCCGAGAGCGACCGCCATGATCGCAGCATGATTGAGAATTCTGGACGATTTGCAAAGTGGTGGCAAGCACGCCGCAGTTCATGGCGAGGAGGTAATTCCTGCTTCTTCACCGCATTCAATTATACGCAAGTTTGATACGATCCAGCGCCGCCACAAACCTGCGTATGATACCGGCGCGCGCGCCATTGCCCGATACCCATCGGACCGGATGCACATGAGGTTGCGTCCGCCAAAATGGAGGATGACAATGACCTATCTCACCACCAAGGACGGCGCCGAAATCTTCTTCAAGGACTGGGGGCCGAAGGATGCCCAGCCCATCATGTTCCACCACGGCTGGCCATTGTCCGGCGATGATTGGGACACGCAGATGCTGTTCTTCCTCGCCAAGGGCTACCGCGTCGTCGCGCATGACCGCCGCGGCCATGGCCGCTCGTCACAAATCGATACCGGCCATGACATCAGCCACTATGCAGCAGATGCCGCGGCCGTGGCCGAGCATCTCGACTTGCGCAACATCGTGAACATCGGCCACTCAACGGGCGGCGGCGAAGTGGCGCGCTATGTCGCAAGGTTCGGCCAGCCGCAGGGCCGGGTAGCAAAGGCGGTGCTGGTCAGTGCCATCCCGCCACTGATGCTCCAGACCCCAGCCAATCCCGGCGGCACGCCGATTGCCGTGTTCGATGGCTTCCGCAAGGCTCTGGCAGGTAACCGCGCGGGCTTCTTCCTCGATGTGGCGTCAGGCCCCTTCTATGGCTTCAACCGCTCAACCGAGACCGTGTCTGAAGGCGTGATCCGCAACTGGTGGCGCCAGGGCATGATGGGAAGCGCACTGGCACATTACGAGGGCATCAAGGCCTTCTCCGAAACCGATCAGACCGAGGATCTGAAGGCGATCACCATCCCCACCCTCGTGATGCAGGGTGACGATGACCAGATCGTGCCTTATACCGATGCTGCCCTGCTGCAGGTCAAGCTGCTGGAGAAGGGCACACTCAAGATCTACCCGGGATTTCCGCACGGCATGCTGACCACGCACGCGGATGTCATCAACGACGATCTTCTTGCCTTCATCAAGAGCTGACCATCGATTGAGCGGCGGCACATGTGCCGCCGCTCCCCACAGGAGGGTTCAATGTCGAGCACCGATAGCCGTGACCATCAGCGATTTCCCACCCTCACCCGCGATCAGATTGCGGTCGCCCGACGCTTCGCCAGCGGGGCTGAGGCACAGTTCGCACCGGGCGAGACCATCTTCGCCATCGGCGCCACCGGCGTTGCAGCGTGGCTTGTGACCGAGGGCTCCCTCGAGGTTTACCGGCGCGACGGCTTAAGCCGGGAGGCACCCGTGGTCACGCATCAGGCCGGGCAGTTCAGCGGCGAAGTGAACCAGCTTGCCGGGCGGCCCTCGCTTGCCGGCGGCCGCGCAGGCCCGCGCGGCTGCACCGCAATGCCATTCGATCCGCCACATCTGCGGGCCCTTATGGTGGGGTCGGCCGATGTGGGCGAGGTGGTCATGCGCGCGCTCATTCTGCGGCGTGTCGGCCTCATCGCGGAAGGTGGCGCAGGGACAATCCTGATCGGCGTGCCCGGCAGTTCCGACGTCGTGCGGCTGCAGGGTTTCCTGACCAGAAGCGGATATCCCAATCTGGTTCTGGACGCGCATGCCGATGATGAGGGACGCACCCTGATCGAACGCACCGGCGTGCTGCCGGACCAGCTTCCGCTGGTGGTCTGCCCCAATGGCACGATCCTGCGGCATCCCGGAAATGTGGAACTCGCCGCCTGCCTGGGCATCACACCAACGCTCGATCCGGCGAAGATCTATGACGTCGCAGTGGTCGGTGCGGGCCCTTCCGGTTTGGCAACCGCCGTCTACGCCGCATCGGAAGGGCTATCCATTGTGGTGCTCGATGCGCAGGCGATGGGCGGGCAGGCCGGCGCCTCCGCGCGGATCGAAAACTATCTGGGATTTCCAACCGGCATATCGGGCCAGGCCCTCGCCGGCCGCGCTTTCAACCAGGCGCTCAAATTCGGTGCGGAAGTTGCCATTCCAATCGGCGTCGACCGTCTTGATTGCGGCTCAGGGCAGCTGGCTCTGGAGCTGAGCAATGGGCAACGCCTTCGCGCACGCTCCGTGGTCATTGCGTCAGGCGCGCGCTATCGCCGGCCCGATGTTCCGAACCTCGCGGCGCTGGAGGGCGCAGGGATCCACTATTGGGCATCCCCGATCGAAGCCAGTCTCTGCGCGGGCGAAGAGATTGTGCTGGTGGGCGGCGGCAATTCGGCAGGCCAGGCGGTGGTTTTCCTTGCGCCTCATGTCAAGCGCCTGCACCTCGTGGTCCGCCGGCCGCTGACGGAAACCATGTCGCAATATCTGATCGACCGGATCGCCGCCCTGCCCAATGTCGAAGTGCATGGCGGAAGCGAAATCGCGGAGATAGAGGGCGATGCGGCAAGTGGCCTCTCTGGCGTAACGCTCCGTCACATGAGCAGCGGTGCACTGGATCACCGTCCCGTGCGCCACCTGTTTCTTCTCATTGGAGCAGACCCCAATGCCGATTGGGCCAAGGATTGCATTGCCACTGATGCCAAGGGCTTCGTCATCACGGGCCAGACGGGCTTGCCACTTGAGACCAATGTGCCGGGCGTGTTTGCGATTGGCGATGTTCGCGCGGGTTCGACGAAGCGCGTGGCGGCAGCCGTGGGCGAGGGCGCGGCCGTCGTGTCGCAAATTCACGCTCTGCTCGCTGACATCAGCCGATAGCCAAACAAGGGAGCGGGACAGGCCTCTCGGCGATGTCTCGCTCTAGTTCATCGTCGCCGCTGTTTGCTTTCCGGTGCAGACGGGCGGCAAATCCTTGTTGCCGAACCATAACTCAAACGTATTGGGCCGTACTTTCTTGGCGCCGTCCCAGCGGTTGGAGAGGTTGACGACCTCGATATCGAAGCCCAGGCCTCGCAGCCAGTTGGCGACGACCTCCGCCTTCGGCACGTCCTCGTCCTTCATGGCACGGATTTCATTCACCTTGCCGTCCCATTTGGCGAGCGCAATGGATGGCACGGTGATCATCGCCTGGTCATTATCCTTCAATGACGTCAACAGCTTGGAGAAACAGGCCCGCTGCTGCTCGTTCATCACCGTCACGAATACGCGGGAGGGCAGCCGCTCCACCGCCTCGGTGAAAACCGCCTGCACACTCTCATTGACCTGCGCTGCCTTGGTCAGCGCCCGCTCCATCGCGCCCAGAAGCTGCGGGTCGGACGAATTATTGGCATATTCCAGCTGCGCCGCCACGAATTCCACCGGCACCTTGTCGTTCTTCAGGAGATACTCGAACATCGCCACGCCATACTTCTGGCGCTCCGGCTTGTCGTCGCTCACGAGATCGATCATCGTCTTGAGATCATTCACGTTCTGCTGCCAGCGCGTGTAATAGAGGCCCATGCCTGCAATGGTGAGCGGGATCATGATGGTGGCGGTCATCTGGATCATCAGGTCGCGCCAGGCCTTGGCGCGCGCCTTGATTTCAGACGTTTTCTCGGAAGTCATGGTGAACGTCCCCGTTGGTCACGAGGGCTCTCAAGACCAAGCCATTGCAGCAAAAGCGTGACGGGACGGAGTTTACACGCTTTGCGGCCGCATGTCCTTCGCGTCAATCCCTGCAACCGCCACTGGCTTCTTCATCGCATCACGCCGGAAGGGCTCGCCAAGCTCTTGATTGATAAGAGCTTCGATGAGCGTGGTCTTGCCGTGCTTCATCTGATCGTCAATCGCCTTGGCAAGTGCGTCGCGCAGCTCGTCCATGGTGCGGGCGATGACGCTGTTAAGTCCGCAGGCCTTGGCGATCCCCGCATAGGAGACGTCCGTATCCAGTTCAGTGCCGACGAAGTTATCGTCATACCACAGGGTGGAATTGCGCTTTTCAGCACCCCACTGGTAATTCCGGAACACGACCATGGTGATCGCAGGCCATTCCTTGCGGCCGATCGCGGTCAGTTCGGTGACGGCGATACCGAAGGCACCATCGCCTGAGAAGCCGACGACGGGCGTACCGGGGCAGGCGATCTTGGCGCCGACGACTGAGGGAAGACCATAGCCGCAGGGCCCAAAAAGCCCTGGCGCCAGGTACTTACGCCCCGCTTCGAAGGTCGGGTAGGCATTGCCGATCGCGCAATTATTGCCGATGTCGGATGAGATGATCGCCTCCTTCGGCAGTGCTGCCTGGATGGCGCGCCACGCCATGCGTGGGCTCATCCAGTCGGGCTTGGCTTTGCGGGCGCGTTCATTCCAGCTGGTGCCCGGGTCGTCATCCTCGTGGTCCATGGAGGAAAGCTGCTGGGCCCAGCGGGCTTTGGTGTTTGCAATCAAGTTCTTGCGCTCCTCACGGCCGGCGTCGCCAGCGGATGGGGAGAGCTTCGCCAAGATGCTTTCGGCCACTTTTTTGGCGTCGCCGGCGATGCCGACGGTGGCCTTTTTGGTGAGTCCGATGCGATTTGGGTTGATGTCAACCTGGATGACCTTGGCCTCCTTTGGCCAGTAGTCGAGGCCATAGCCGGGAAGCGTGGAGAAGGGGTTGAGGCGGGTGCCCAGAGCCAGCACCACATCCGCCTGGCGGATCAGCTCCATCGCCGCCTTGGAGCCATTGTATCCCAAGGGGCCTGCAAAGAGCGGGTGCGAGCCGGGGAAGGCATCATTGTGCTGGTAGCCCACACAGACCGGGGCGGTGAGGCGCTCCGCCAGGGCTGCCGCGGCCGGAATGGCATTGCCAAGTACCACGCCGGCGCCATTGAGAATCACCGGAAATTTGGCTTCCGACAGGAGCTTGGCCGCAGCCGCAATCGCGTCTTCGCCGCCTGAGGGCCGCTCGAAGGCAACAACTGCCGGAAGCTCGATGTCGATCACCTGCGTCCAGTAATCGCGCGGCATGTTGATTTGGGCGGGGGCCGAGAGGCGCTTGGCATTCATGATCACGCGGTTCAGCACTTCCGCCACGCGGGAGGCGTCGCGCACCTCTTCCTGGTAGCCCACCATGTCCTTGAAAAGGGCCATTTGCTCGACTTCCTGGAAGCCGCCCTGGCCGATCGTCTTGTTGGCGGCCTGGGGGGTGACCAGTAGCAGCGGGGTGTGGTTCCAGTAGGCGGTTTTGACTGCAGTCACGAAATTGGTGATGCCCGGTCCGTTCTGGGCGATCATCATGGACATCTTGCCGGACGCGCGGGTGAAGCCATCCGCCATCATGCCGCCCGAGCCCTCATGCGCGCAGTCCCAGAAACTGATGCCGGCCTTGGGGAAGAGGTCCGAAATCGGCATGAAGGCGGAGCCGATGATGCCGAAGGCATGTTCGATGCCATGCATCTGGAGAACCTTGACGAAAGCCTCTTCGGTGGTCATGCGCATGGGTCAGTCATCCTCGCGAAATCTGTTGCCGTCTGGTGGATTGCGGGTTTCTAGCCCGTAGCCTGTGCCCGAGGCTAGAACCAGTGGAGCAGGACACCCGGGTCCACAACCGGGGCTTTCTCTTAGCTCCTCCGGCGCTCGTGCAGAATGGGCGAAGAACCGCCTATTGCCCTCCCCTGCACCCTGCCGTAGAGGTGGAGTGGTATTCACACCGCCTGGCACCTTGCCGGCGGCGGATCTGGAAAGGAGCCTTTCATGACCTTCAATCTGCGCGCCGGGGCGCTTGCACTGGGCCTCATCCTGGCCGCCAGCGGCACAGCCTGGGCCGACGCCTATCAGGACGGCATGAAAGCCTTCGGCAGCGAGGATTACGCAAAGGCACTCTCGCTCCTCCTGCCCTATGCCAAGGACGGCAACGCGGAAGCGGCCTATCTGATCGGCGAAATGTACGGACCCAGAAGCTGGGGCCAGAAGGGCGAAAATCGCAATGGCGTCGAGCAAGACAATGCGAAGGCCATCATGTGGTGGGGCGAAGCCGCCAAGAAAGGCAATTCCGACGCCCAGCTGAAACTTGGCTGGTGGCTGATGAAGGGCCAGGGCATCGTCAAGCAGGACGAGGCGGCCGGTATGAATTGGCTGCTGATGGCGGCAAACCAGGGCGAGCCCCAGGCGCAGTATGAGGTCGGTATCGGCTATTGGAAGGGCCGCGGCGTGAAGCCGGATCCGATCGCCGCCTATATGTGGCTCGATCTCTGCTCCGGCGAGCCCGGATTCGACAATGCCGCAACCTACCGCGATCAGCTCGCCAAGAGCATGACGCCAGAGCAGGTGACGCAGGCCAAACTGATGGTGCAGGCCTTCACACCCAAGCGCAGCAACTGATTGGTTTTTTGACATGAGAATGCATGACTTCACGGCCAAGCACTACGTTGTGGCCACAATCATCATCCTCGCCGCGGTTGGCGCCTTTGCGCTGAGCTGGTCCTGAGGCTGGAAGCTCAGGCCAGCTTTTCCGTGCGGTAGAGCGTCACCTTCAGGCCGCCATGCAGAACGGGCCCGGTTGGCGTCAGAAACGGCAGGCCGGTGGCCTTGGCCAGAGATGGTTCGGTGGTCACAAGTCCCACGCGCCATCCTGAGAACCTCGTGCGCAGCACCTCGCCCAAAGCCCCATAGAGCGCAAAGAGCGGCTTCTTGTCGCCAATGCGCGTTCCATAGGGCGGATTGACGATGACGAGACCTGGCGGTCCTTCGGGCGGCGCTGTCTCGCTCACCGACTGGCAGATGAAGCTGGTGAAGGCCGAAACGCCCGCGCGTTCGGCATTGGCCTTTGCCATGCGGATGGCGCCTTCATCCCTGTCGCTCCCGTGGAAGCGGACAGCTGGCACATGGGTTTTGGCGCTCCCCCGCATTTTTTCCCATTGAGCGGGATCGAAGGATAAGAGCTTCTCGAAGGCGAAATGGCGGCTTCGCCCCGGATTGAGTCCAGCTGCGATTTCAGCCGCTTCGAGGATGAAGGTGCCCGATCCGCACATCGGGTCGAGAACGGGTTCTTGACCTGTAAAATCGCATTGCTGAAGAAACAGGGCGGCGAGCGTTTCCCGGATGGGCGCCTTGCCCACACCTTCCTTGTGGCCGCGCTTGTGGAGCGACTGGCCGGAAGTATCCACACTGATGGTGCACAGATCATCCTCGATGCGGGCCTTGATGACGAGATCCGCCTCCGCCGTCACGACCGCACCCAGCTCTTCCGAAATTGCCCGCGCAATGCGCTGCGATGCGGCCTCCGAGTGATAGATGCGAGACCGCGTGCAGCTGACTTCGACGGCGACTGGAACGTCCTTCCGCAGAAAATCCCCCCACGGAAACTTGCGTGCCCGCTTGTCCAGCTGCGCCAGATGCATTGCGCGGAACGATCCGATCCGGGCCAGAACATGCCCGCAACCGCGCAGTTCGAGATTGGCGCGCCATACCTCCAGCCAGCCACCCGCCGAGATCACCCCGCCGGGCACCTGCCGGACAACCCTGAACGCCCGCCTCCGCGCCTCATCCGCAAGAGCGGATTCGAGGCCTGGCGGGGCCATGAAGAAAATTTCGAATTCTGAGGAGGAGGTCATTCCCCCGCGCTTATCGTGACAGCGGGGCACGAGCAAGCGCCGCAACGTGCGTTGCGGCGCCGGGGAGTGTTCAGAAGCCTTGGCCGTTTCCGTTTCCAGTGCCGGTGGCGTGCTGGCGAACTTCATCCGCCACGGCGCCCGCGATCTCACGCGCCTGGCCCGTCACCTCGTCGATCTTGCTGCGGGCGGCTTCACCGACCTTGCCCAGGGTTTCGCGTTCGGTGGAGGAAAGCGGCAGCGACGCAGCAATCCCTGCGCCCAGCGCCAGGCCGGCAACGCCCAGCGCCAGCGGATAGCGCTCCAACATGTCCTGCATGCTGCCGCGATAGGAGGAGACAGCTGCGCCCACACCGTATCCCGTGGCGCTCTCATCATCCCCCATGCCATCCGCCACGTTGGCGTTCCGATATTCCGAGTTTGCATCCACACCGCGAACGCTGCCGCTGACATACTCGCCCAGGCGGCCTGCAGCATCGCCGACCGTTTCAGCGACGTTTGAAGCAGTTGATGCAACAGTTGAGGCAACGCTGTTGCCCATGCGGGAGGCTGCATGGGTCGTCCCCTTCGCCATGCTGCCTGCTCCAGACGCCACATTGCGGAGCAGTGCACCGCCGCCCCTTGCCGCAGAAAGGGGCGAACCGTTGCCGCCCATAAATAGCCACAACGCGCCCATTCCAATCAAGGCAGCCGACATCGGATTTTCGCGCACGGCGTCCGTCACAGTTCCGAGAATATCGCTGCTTGCACCCCGTGTGCGATTTTGCTCGCTATAGCGTTCCTGGCCATAGCGTTCACGCCCATAGCGTTGCTGGCGAAAGCCGCGCTCGGCGAATTCATTGGTTTCCTGATAAGTCATGGTCAGTTCCTCACATCCGTTCTTTCAATGTCGCGGCGTCACGGTTGAGCTGGTTCATGGTACGGTTTGGAATCAGTGCCTCAGCTTTCAGCCGATCAAGACCAATCTTTACGAGGGCGGCGGCAATCACGAAGCCGATGATGGCGGTGACAAGATAGGCGAGCGAGGCCGCAAGCCCCATTTCGACCATCAGTGCGGCGAGCGCCAGCATCAGAATGAAGAGGCTGGGCAAGGCAAATGCCGCTGCAACCCCAAGCATCGCTCCGCCACGCAGCACCTGCTTGGCCTTGTCGGAGACTTCGGCGCGGGCGAGAGCCATTTCGTTGCGCACCAGCCGGGAAAACTGCTGCAGCGCATCCGAAATCAGTTCCGAAACCGGTCTGCCATCGGCGGAGCGTTCGCCTGCGGGTCTGTCATCATATGCCGATGCCATGGCTGATCCTCACAGTTCCTGCATGCCGCGGGGCGGGGCGGACATGCTCGCGACCGGAGGCGCACCATAGCGGCCCTGGTCAGCGGACTGCCCGCCGGCCCAGGCATTGTTGCTGCCATTGCCAGTTGCGCCGGAGCCACCCGTAGAGCCCGCGCCCGAGGCGCTGCTGCGCAAGAACCGCACGGCGGCAAATCCTGCGATGAAGCTAAGACCCAGGAAAGCGGTGGGCTGGCGGCGGGCAAAGGATTGTACATCTGAGAACATCTGCCCAACATCGCGGCGGCGGAGCGAGTCTGACATGGTCGCCATCTGGTCAGCAGCATAGCGGATGTATTCAGCGGCTTGCGGAATCCGATCCTCGAATTCATCTGCCGCGCGGCGGACGGAATCGGCAACGTCGCCCACAAAATCAGCTCCTGCGACTTTCTGGCGGTCCGCAGTGTCAATCAGCTTTTCGCCGGCTTGAGAAGCCATGCGCTTCACGCCGCTCGAAATTTCCTCCGTACCCGGTAGACCGCTTGGCGAGCGCTGCTGGTTTTCAGCGCCGGGGGAGAAGGAGGAGGAAGAGTGATTGTCGTTGTTCATGTTCGTTCTCCAGATTATCGGGTTGGGGAGGCCGGGGATTGGCTGGTGACGGCTTCAACCGCTTCTCGCGCCGTATCCACTGCGGCACGCGCCGTCCGGCGTGCGGAATCGGGCGTCAACCCATCCTCGCCGAACTCCGTTGATGCCGAGTCATAGATTTCCTGGGCAGCAGTTTTGGCGTGATCGAGCCCCTCTGCGGCCACGTCCTTCGTGCGCCGCTTCAACTCGTCGCTGCTCTCGCCCAGCACGCGGTTTTCCTGGCGGGACAGCGGCACAGCAGAGGCCACGAGACTTCCAACCGCGAAGGCGATGCCGCCCACAAGCACCGGATGACGCTCAACGACATCACGTGCATTGTCCACCGCGCGGGCATAGCCTTCCGTGACCTGGTCTGAAACATTCGCCGCCCGTTCACGGCCGCTCTCATAGGTTTCCGACAGGACGCTCGACGCACGGGCAACTGTATCCGACGCGGCATTGCGAACCGCCTCAACCGCATCATGGGTCCTGGCGGCGGCCTGACTGCCCAGGTCGGAGGCCTTCTCCTTGATATCTGTTACTGTATCGGCAGCAGCCGCTTTCAGGCCGCCGCTTCCGCCCAGCTCATATTCATCTTCGTAACGTGCGCTATGGGAGCGGCCCTTCCGGGATGAAATTGCAAGGCCAGCACCGATCAGGAGCAACGGGGCCGGCATGCGGCCGAGCATGCGCCACAGCGGATAGGCAAGCCCGGCGGCCACTGCCACGGCCTGGAGCGGATTTTCGCGGAACCTGTTTTCGATCGTGTCCAGCATGTGCTGGCCGGTGTCGCGCGCATAGTTCCGCACATCGGCCTTGAGGGCGTCAGGCGAGACACGGTTGGTGAGCGCATCCACTGTCTGAGCGAGTTCAGAGCGCGTGGCCTCTGCCTGACGCTCGAGGTCTGACAAGGATTGATTATGGGTTGCAGCCATCAATTTCCCCAATGCTGTTCAGTGCTGATGGGGCTTCAACTCAATGCCCTGACCTTCGTTCCCCATGACAAAAGAGAATGATGCACAATTGGGCCAACCGGCTACAATTTGGCGTAGGTCAGCCGCTCCGCTGGGGCAGATCGAGCACGCTGCGCATGTGGGCGAGGATCAGGTCCCTTCCCTGCTCGCCGGTTTCGCGCGAGGCTCTTGCAGCACTGGCCGTGTACCAGCGGGCACCATCAAGTGCCGACATGTCGACGGCCTCGGGGCACATGGCGAGCATGAGAGAGGTTTCGCCCTCGCCCGCATGATCGAAGGGATATTGCCCGATCGTTTCCCTGGTCATCAGCGGATGGATCTTGATCCAGTTGAAAGGGTCTTGCCCGCCCGCTTGCTTGGCATAATAATCCGCCATCTTGTTGTCGCCCCACCAGCCTTCACCACGCGACTTTTCCAGAAACGCGAAGATCGCCTGGCGGGCGCCAAATTTGAAGGCGAGGTCCGTCGGCATGCCGGTGGCGAAATTCTCCGTCTGATGATGAATGAAGGCATGGATGTTGCGGAAGCCGATGCGCAGCAGGCTTGTAAACAGTTCGCGCGCAAACGGATGAAGCGTGGAGGAGTCCACTTGCACGCTGCCCGTTCCCTCCGGCGGTTCGACGGCATAGCTGGCGGCGCCATAGTAGAACGGCGGCAGGACCACGATTTCCGTTTCCCGGGACAGGAGATCGAGGGCTGAGGTGACGGCGAGCGTATCCATGCCGACGGCCATGTGCTCCCCATGATACTCCAGAACGCCGAGCGGCAGGACCACTGGCACGTTCGCTTCGATTGCCGCCCGGATCTGGCGGGGGAGCATCATCTCGTAACGCATCGGGCATTCCTCACGAGGCCCTCGACGGGCTTAAAAACCTGCCCTACTCTCCGCCCGCGGCAAAGGGGGCGCAAGACCCCGCATATGAAGGGGGAACGTGTGGCCTCGGTTGAAATCGTTGACGTGCGCAAGAGCTATGGTGACCAGAAGGTGATCCATGGCGTGTCCATTCCCATCTCCGATGGTGAATTCGTGGCACTGGTCGGCCCCTCGGGATGCGGCAAGTCCACGCTTCTGCGCATGATCGCGGGGCTTGAGGAGATCAGCGGCGGCGACATCCGGATTGGTGACAAGGTGGTGAACGGCCTGCCGCCCAAGGACCGGGACATTGCCATGGTGTTCCAGAACTATGCGCTTTATCCGCACAAGACAGTGGCCGAGAACATGGGCTTCGCGCTCAAGCTGCGCAAAACACCCAAAGCCGAGATTGATGCACGGGTAAAGCGCGCCGCCGAAATTCTGGATCTCCTGCCCTATCTCAAGCGCTATCCGCGGCAGCTCTCCGGCGGGCAGCGGCAGCGCGTGGCCATGGGCCGCGCCATTGTGCGCGCGCCGCAGGTGTTTCTGTTCGACGAGCCGCTGTCCAACCTTGATGCCAAGCTGCGCGTTCAGATGCGCGCCGAAATCAAGGAACTGCACCAGCGCCTGAAGACCACCACCATCTATGTGACGCATGACCAGGTGGAAGCCATGACCATGGCTGACAAGATCGTGGTGCTGCATGATGGCATTGTGGAGCAGATGGGCTCTCCGCTCGAGCTTTATGACCGGCCGGCCAATCTCTTCGTCGCGGGCTTCATCGGCTCTCCCGCCATGAACATGTTCAAGGGCACGATCCGGGCGGGCGATCCGCCCTGGTTCGAGATGACGGATGGCACGCGCCTGCCGCTCGCCCGCGTTCCTGCGGGGTATGACGGGCGCGAAGCCGTTTATGGCATACGACCCGAGCACCTGACGCTTGGCGGCGCACTCGCCCCGCTGGTGACGGTGATCGAGCCCACGGGTGCCGAGACCCAGGTGATTGCGCGCTTCGCGGGGGAGAAGATTACGGGTGTGTTTCGAGAGCGTGTGGCGGTGAAGCCGGGTGAACCGATTGCGATGTCGCCGGAGCTTTCGCTCGTCCATCTCTTTGATGCAAAAACCGGCAGCCGCATCGTCTGACGCCTTGTGCGGCGCACATATTGCATCGCACGACAAGTTGGCTGGGTGCTGGCGTTTCGTCCGTGCACTTCGTTGACATTGCAGACGGGTGTTGCATAGTCGGCGCAGCGTTCAGCAAGAGGCAAGAACCTCAATCATCCCATCACAAGATCGGACGCCCACAGGGAGGACCCAGGAACATGAAAGTCGAACTCTATAATCTGATGATGAGCCGCCGCGGCATGCTGAAGAGCGCTGCGGGCGCTGCTGCACTTGCTGCCGTGGGCGGTCCGTCCATGGGTGTCAGCACCGCCTTTGCGCAGGATGACATCCGTGCCGCCATCCTGAAAATACCGGGCGTTGGCAAGGGCCAGCCGACCGATGCCGATTGGCAGAAGGTGGGCGAGATGTGCCTGGGCCCGACCAAGCAGAATGTGCAGGAGGGCGAGTTCAAGGGTGTCGAGCTGTCCTTCATGGGGCTCAATAACCAGAACGTCCACAACGTTCTCTTCCGTGGCCTGTCCAAGGCCTGGGCGGATTACACCGGCGCCACCATCAACTGGATCGACCTGGCGCAGGCTGATTATAACGCGCGCCTCCAGCAGTCGATCGCGACGGGCACGGTGGACTTCGATGTCATCGAAATGGGTGCTCCCTTCGAGGGCGACGTCTGCGGCAAGGGCCTCGCTTCGGTGATGCCGGACTGGGTCGCCAAGCAGATCGAGATGGATGATTACGTCGGCTACCTCAAGGCGCCCGTCGGCACCTGGGATGGCAAGACCTACCGCGTCTCCTGCGATGGCGACTGCCATAACTTCAATTACCGCTCGGACGTGTTCTCGGATGCAGGCCTTGCGGAAGAGTGGAAGAAGGCTGGCGGCGAAGGTGACTGGGCCGAGCCCCGCACCTGGCAGCAGGTCAATGCCGCCACCAAATTTCTGAAGGGCAAGCAGCTCGAGGGCCAGGATCTCTACGGCTATCTTGACCCGGCCAAGGGCTGGGGCGGCTTCGGCTTCTACTTCCTGGGCTCGCGCGCCACGGCTTACGTGAAGCACCCCGACAGCAAGGCCTTCCTGTTCGAACCGGACACGATGAAGCCGATGGTCAACAACCCGGGCTGGGTGCGCGCCATTCAGGACGTGCTCGATTGCCTGCCGTCGGAGCCCGCCGACCAGCTCAACGCTGACCCGGGCACCACGGGCTTCCAGCAGTTCCTCGCCGGCACGGGCTCCATGCTCTCCTGGTGGGGTGACATCGGCTCGAACGTCAACACCAATGACTCGTCCGTCATCCAGGGCAAGACGGCCTTCGACATCCTTCCCGGATCGCCGGACGTCTATAACCACACGGCCGGCAAGTGGGAGACGCTCGCGTCGGGCCCGAACTTCGCGCCGAACATGGCCTATATCGGCTGGGGCATCTATGTGATGGCCCGTGTCGATGCCGACCCGAAGAAGCAGAAGGCGGCGTGGTCGCTTGCAGCTCACCTCGGCGGCAAGGACATCTCGCTGTGGATGGCCGCCTATCCGTCCGGCTTCCAGCCCTACCGCCAGAGCCACTTCAACATTCCGGAGTGGGTGACGGCGGGCTATGATGAGAAGTTCATCTCGAACTATCTCGCCTCGCAGTCCAACTCCTACAACCACCCCAATGCCGCGATCGAGCCGCGCATTCCCGGCATCTTCCAGTACTACTCGGTTGCCGAGGATGAGCTGGCCAAGATCTATGCCGGCCAGATGACGGCGCAAGCCGGTGCGGACAACATCGCCGCGGCCTGGGAGAAGATCACGGACCAGCTGGGCCGCGACAACCAGATCAAGCTCTACAAGTCATCGCTCGGCATGTGAGCGGAAACGTCCGGGCCGGCGGCGTCATGCTGCCGGCCCATTTCTTTTGCGAAGGGTTCTCCCCGTTGCCATGACCGCCGCTTCCACCGCCGCACAAAGCCGCGAGGCCATCTCCGCAGCCTCGGGCCTTGCCCGGCAGCGGCTGGGCCGCTTGGTGATCCGGCTATCGACCCTGCTTCTCGGCCTCATCATTCTGCTGCAGGCGCTTTATGCAGCGGGCTGGACGGGCATCGGCTTCACCAACTGGCAGCCGGTTCTCATCGCCTATGTGCTGTGGAGTGCCGCGCTGTGCTGGGGCCTGATCCTGCGGGATGGCGAGGCAGGCTGGCGCGCCGTGTTCGTGCTGCCGGCCATTCTGTTCACGCTGGCGCTGGTGATTTTCCCCACCGTTTTCGGCTTCTTCATCGCCTTTAGCGACTGGAACCTGCAATCGGCCAATGGCCGCCAGTTCAACGGCCTCGCCAATCTCCGTCAGCTCTGGGCGGACCCCTATTTCTGGAACGCGCTCGGCAACATGGTCTTCTACGTGGCAACCGTGATCGTGCAATATGCGATCGCCTTCGGCCTGGCGCTATTGCTCAACGCAGACATCAAGGCGCAGAAATTCTTCCGCGTGTCCTTCCTCCTGCCCTTCATGCTGTCTCCCGTGGCGGTGAGCTGGATGATCGGCAAATCCATGCTGGAATACCGCTTTGGCCCCGTCACCAATCTGCTGCGCAAGCTTGGCTGGGAGAACCCTTCGCTCCTCACCTCGCCCTGGCTCGCCAAGACGACCATCGCGCTGATGGATGCCTGGGTGTGGATCCCCTTCATGATGATCATGATCCTGGCCGGGCTTCAGGCCCTGTCCAAGGAGGTGCAAGAGGCTGCCAAGGTCGATGGCGCCACGGGCTGGCAAGGCTTCTGGCAGATCACCTTCCCGCTGATGCTGCCGGTCTCCATGACGACCATCGTCTTACGCGTGATCTTCCAGCTGAAGCTTGCGGATATCGTGATCAACACCACCTCCGGCGGGCCCGGCGGCGCCACCGACACGATTTCGAGCTTCATCTTCCGCGAATACAAGGACCGCTCGAACGTCGGCTATGGCACGATGGTGGCGGAGGTCTATCTGATCCTGATCATCATCTTCATCGCGCTCCTGCTGTGGGCCACCAACCGCTTCATGCAGAGGCACAGCTGATGCCGCGCACGCTGAACCGCATCCTGGTTTATACCGCACTCTTCATTTGGACGGTGATTGCGCTGTTCCCGATCTACTGGACCTTCTCCACCACCTTCAAGGTGGCGAAGGACGTGCAGATGAGCCACATCATTCCCTGGGTGGATTTCACGCCGAACTGGCTGGGCCTGCGCGCCATTGGCCTTTCGCCCGATACCATCTTCACCGACTCAACCCCGCGTGCTGAATTCGTCAAGCGCTTCTGGAATTCGATCCAGGCCTCCGTCGGCGCTTCCTTGCTGGCGCTGGTCTTGGGCTCAATGGCCGCTTATGGATTGAGCCGCTTCTCGTATCATTGGAAGATCTGGAAGAACCGGGACATCTCATTCTTCTTCCTGTCACAGCTCATCCTGCCGCCTGTCGTTCTCGCCATGCCCTTCCTCGTCCTCTACAAGGAGCTGGCGCTGCTCGACTCGATGATTGGCCTCATCCTCATTTACACGCTGTCGGTGCTGCCAATCGTCATCTGGATCATGAAGGACCAGTTCGACACGATACCGCAGGAGCTTGAACAGGCCGCCCTCGTCGATGGCTGCTCGATCTGGAGCGCCTTCTTCCTGATCATCCTGCCCATCGCACTTCCCGGCATGGTGGCGGCCTTCATCCTCTCCGTCATCCTGTGCTGGAACGAATACTTCTTCGCGGCCCTCCTCACCAGCACCAGCGCCAAGACGCTGCCGGTGATGGTGGCAAGCCAGACGGGATCGCAAGGGATCAGCTGGTGGTCCATGGCCGCCCTGGCCTCCGCCGCCATCCTGCCGCTCATCATCATCGGCGTGTTCCTGGAACGCTATATCGTGAAGGGGCTGACGACGGGTTCGGTGAAGTAGACGCTAGAGCGGCGCACGTTCAACTGAGATCAGGTTACAACGCGCATCGTCATGCCAGCGCAGGCTGGCATCCCGCTTTGATTGCCGCACATGTTGACGCGAAGCTGGCCCCCAGCCTTCGCTGGGGTGACGGAACGGATCGAGCGTAAATCCGCCAGTGACCTCACTCGACCGTACGATGCGCCAGTCGAGCATTGTAACCTACTCCGCCGCCTGCTTCGTCAGCGGTGCCTGCAATTGCGCGAGCAACTCCACTTCACGTCCCTTGGCCTTGGCGGCGTTCGCTTCCTTCACATGGCCGAAGCCGCGGATCATATCCGGCAGCGCGGCAAGCTCCAGCGCTATCGTGGATCGCGCGCGGGCGGGATCGGCAATCAGCTGTTCGATGGTGGCGCGATAGTCGGCAATGAGCTGGCGCTCCATGCGCCGTTCCGCCGTTCCGCCGAAGATGTCGAAGGCCGTGCCGCGCAGGCGTTTGGCCTTGGCGAGCAGGCGGAAGCCCATCATCATCCAGGGTCCGAACGCCGTCTTGAGCGGACGGCCCGTGAAGGGATCCTTCCGCCCGAGGATCGGGGGTGCGAGGTGGAAGGTGAGCTTGACGTTACCGGAGAACTGCTTGGCGAGATCTGCCGCGAAGCTCCCATCCGTATAAAGGCGCGCCACCTCATACTCATCCTTATAGGCCATCAGCTTGAAGAGGCTCTTCGCCACCACCAGCGCCAGTGGTTCGGACACAGCCCGGACCTTTGCGACGAAGGCCAGATAGGTTTCAGCATAGGCCCGGTCCTGATAGGCAGTGAGCGCCTCAACGCGCCGTGCCAGAACATCATCCAGCGTGTCGGGCTTTGGTTCGGCCCTCGCGCCGATCACGGCCTGAACGGCCTTTTCATCGGCAGCCGCGCGCCGTCCCCACGTGAAGGCGGCGAGGTTCATTTTGAGCGACACGCCATTGAGTGTCACCGCCTGCTCGATCGCCTCCCGCGAGACAGGCACAAGACCCTTCTGCCACGCATACCCAAGCGTGAACAGATTGGCGGCGATGGAATCGCCCATCAGCCGCGTGGCAATGCCGGTGGCATCAATGGCGGACAGGCCGCCCTGCCTCACGGCAGCGGCTATGCGCAAGGTCAGGGCTGCACCCTGCACATCAAAATCAGCATTGTGGGTGAAGTTCGCCGGCATCACCTCATGGCTGTTGATGACGGCGAAGGTCTTCTGCCGGGACGCCGCCGCGAGGATGCGCTCTGAGGCGCTGGTGACGAGATCGCAGCCAAGGATCAGATCCGCATGGCCTTGCGCCACGCGCACCGCCGCAATGTCCTCAGGCCGGGCGCCGATCTTGAGGTGGGTGACGACAGCGCCATTCTTCTGCGAGATGCCCACCATATCGATGAGCGCAGCGCCCTTGCCCTCAATATGCGCCGCCATGCCGAGGATGTGGCCGATGGTGACCACGCCTGTGCCACCAATGCCGCTCACCAGAATGCTCCACGGCTTGTCGAGTGATGGCAGTGCTGGCTCCGGCAGCGGCGGGAACGGCACCTTGCCGAAATCGATGCCGGGGCCACTGGCGCCCTTCACCAGCTCGCCCCCTTCGACCGTCACGAAGCTGGGGCAGAAGCCCTTGAGGCAGGAGAAATCCTTGTTGCAGCTCGATTGATCGATCTTGCGCTTGCGGCCGAACTCCGTCTCAACCGGCTGGATCGCCACGCAATTCGACTGTACGCCGCAATCCCCGCAGCCCTCGCAGACCAGCTCATTGATGAAGACGCGCTTTGCTGGATCGGGGAACTGCCCCTTCTTGCGGCGGCGGCGCTTTTCGGCTGCACAGGTCTGGTCATAGATGAGGACGGAGACGCCCTTCACCCCCATGAGTTCCGTCTGCACCGCTTGCAGATCGTTGCGGTGGTTGAAGCTCGTTGCCGGCGGAAACGCCGCGCGCGAGGGATATTTCTCCGGCTCATCCGAAACGAGGGCGATGCGCTCCACGCCAATCGCGCGCATCTGTGCGGCGATCTGCTCCACGGTGAGGCCGCCGTCATTTCGCTGGCCGCCCGTCATCGCCACGGCATCGTTGAACAGGATCTTGTAGGTGATTGAAGTTCCCGCACTCACCGCGTGGCGGATGGCCATCAAGCCTGAGTGATTGTAGGTGCCGTCCCCCATGTTCTGGAACACGTGGCCGCGCGTGGAGAAAGGCGCTTCACCCACCCAGTTGGCGCCTTCGCCACCCATGTGGGTGGCGCCTTCCGTCTTGCGGCCGGGCACGAATTGGGCGAGCCAATGGCAGCCGATTCCGGCATAGCCGCGGGCCCCTTCGGGCAGCACTGTTGAAGAATTATGCGGGCAGCCCGCGCAAAAGTAAGGAACGCGGGCGACGAGATCCGCCTGGTTCCGGCCGTTCAGCGGTTCCTGCAGGGAAGCCGCACAGTCAAACGTGGCGCGATCCTGGATGCGGGCGGCGATTGCGAGCGCGATCTGGTTCGGCTCCAGCACGCCATGGGGTGCGAACAGCGTGCGGCCCTGCTCATCCTGCTTGCCGACGACGGCGGGGCGGATTTTCTCCGTATAAAGAATATCCTTCACCTGCGCCTCGATGAGAGAGCGCTTCTCTTCCACCACCATGATGGTTGAGAGGCCCGCGGCGAACTCCCGGATGATCGTCTCCTCGAGCGGCCAGACCATGCCGATCTTGAGCAGGCGGATGCCGAGGCGTGCCGCCTTCACCTCATCGATGCCCAGATCATCAAGGGCCTGGCGAACGTCCAGATAGGCCTTTCCCGCAGCAACAATGCCGAGGGTGGGTTGTTCGCCTCCCCGCATCACCATACGGTTGAAGCCATTGGCGCGGGCGAAGGCCTTGACTGCCGGCAGCTTATGCATGTGCAGCCGCTGTTCCTGCACCACGCGGTCGTCGCTGGGGCGGATCGAGAGGCCGCCCGGCGGAAGCGGCGGTTCGGCGGGCGTCACCGGAATGGCGCGCGCCACGTCCGCATCCACCACGGCGGATGATTCGACCGTGTCATGCACGCATTTGAGGCCGACCCAGACGCCCGCGTAGCGCGACATGGCAAAGCCTAGGAGGCCGAAGTCGATGATCTCCTGCACGCCACCTGGCGCCAGCACGGGGATCATCGCGTCCATCAGTGCCACATCGCTGGCGTGGACGACGGTGGAGGATTCGCCCGAATGATC
Source organism: Aestuariivirga sp. (assembly GCF_965227715.1). Taxonomy (GTDB): domain Bacteria; phylum Pseudomonadota; class Alphaproteobacteria; order Rhizobiales; family Aestuariivirgaceae; genus Aestuariivirga. The sequence goes on from NZ_OZ245771.1 coordinate 1,630,365, forward strand.
ATCCCCTGCAATCGCCAGAACGCCGCCATGGGGTGAGGTTCCGGCCATGTTGGCGTGGCGGAACACGTCTCCCGTACGGTCAACGCCCGGGCCCTTGCCATACCAGATGGCGAAGACGCCATCATGCTTGCCTTCGCCGCGCATTTCGGCCTGCTGGGTTCCCCAGCAGGCAGTGGCGGCGAGATCCTCATTGAGGCCGGGCTGGAACACGATATTGCGCGGCTCCAAAATACTCTTGGCCGCCTGGAACTGATTGTCGACGGTGCCAACGGGCGAGCCGCGGTAGCCCGAGACATATCCCGCCGTATCGAGGCCCTCCCGCCGGTCCCGCTCGGACTGCATCAGAACAAGGCGAAGAATGGCTTGCGGGCCCGTCATGAACAGGCGTGTGACCGAAAGGTCATAGAAGGCGGCGAGGCTGTGGGTCGACTTGGACATGGGCGCAACTATACTGAAACGCATGGCCGATCCAACCGCTTCCCCTGCAGGGGTCTCATTCTTCGATGCCCTGAAGGTCTGGGGGCGGATCGGGCTCCTCTCCTTTGGTGGCCCCGCCGGGCAGATCGCGCTGATGCACCGCGAGGTGGTGGAAGAGCATAAATGGCTCTCCGAGAAGGAATTTCTCTCGGCCCTGAATTTCTGCATGTTGCTGCCGGGGCCCGAGGCAACCCAGCTTGCCACCTATGCGGGCTGGAAGCTGCATGGCACCAAGGGCGGGCTGGCGGCGGGGCTCCTCTTCGTTTTGCCAGGGGCGCTGGTCGTGCTGGCGCTCTCCATGGTCTACGCCAGCTTTGGCAAGGTTCCGGCCATCGAGGCGTTGTTCTACGGCATCAAGGCAGCGGTGCTGGCCATCGTCATCGAGGCGCTGCTGCGCGTGGCGCGGCGGGCGCTGAAAGCCCGAAGCGACTGGGTCATCGCCGCCCTGGCCTTCCTGGCACTGTTCTGCTTCGGCCTGCCCTTTCCGCTCGTCATCATCGCGGCGGCGGTCTTCGGCTTCTGGCGCGGCAGCGGCGAGGCGCAGGCGCATCATGGCGAACTACCCTCCTGGCGGGCGCTGGCTGGCACCGTTTTACTGGGGGCGGCGATCTGGCTGGTGCCGCTGGCGGCACTGGCGCTGGTGCTGGGTCCTCATCATGTGCTCACGGAACTTGGCGTGTTCTTCGCCAAGCTTGCAGTTGTGACTTTTGGCGGGGCCTATGCCGTGCTGGCCTACATGGCGCAGGCCGCGGTCGAGACCAAGGGCTGGCTCAGCGCCACCGAGATGATGGACGGCCTCGCCCTGGCGGAGACGACGCCGGGGCCGCTGATCCTGGTCACGGAGTTCGTTGGCTATTTCGCGGGGCTGCGCGTGATGGGCTCGGTTTGGGGCGGAATCGCCGGTGCGGCCGTCACGCTGTGGATGACCTTTGCCCCCTGCTTCCTGTGGATCTTCGCGGGCGCGGCTTACATCGAGGCGATCAGCAAACGCCCGAAACTCTCGGGCGCTCTTGCGGCCATCACCGCGGCCGTGGTGGGGGTGATCCTGAACCTTTCCCTCTGGTTTGGGCTTCACCTTCTGTTCGGCCAAGTGCAGCGCGGGACGGGATGGTTCCGCCCCTGGGTGCCGGACTGGGGCCATCTCGATTGGTTCGCGCTGGGTTTAAGCGTGCTGGCCGCAATTGCCCTGCTGCGCTTCCGGCTGGGCATCATCCCTACGCTGATGATCTGCGGGGCGACGGGGGTGGTGTGGAGAATCGTCTAGAGCGTGCCGGATCGCCCCCACCCCTACCCCCAGCTCCAGAAATCATTGCCTTCCTTCGCGAGGCTCCGCGCCAGCACCATCTTGTGGACTTCCGATGCGCCATCCACCAGCTTGGCGCAGCGGGCATAGCGGTAGATCCATTCCAGCACCGTGTCCTTCGAATAGCCGCGCGCGCCGCAGAGCTGGACTCCCACATCGGCCGCACGGTTCAGCGTATCGGCCACGTGGATCTTGGCCATGGAGATTTCCTTCTGCGCCTTCTCCCCCCGGTCCAGCTTCCAGGCGGCATGCATGGTGAGAAGGCGGCCCTTCTCGATCTCGGCGGCAACCTCTCCCAGCATGATCTGCACGCTTTCATGTTCGGCCAGCGTGCTGCCGAAGGCCTTGCGCTCCTTCACATAGGCGTGCGCAATTTCGAGGCAGCGCTTGGCAAGGCCCGTCCAGCGCATGCAATGGGTAAGGCGCGCTGGCCCCAGGCGCATTTGGGTGATGCGCAGTCCGTCGCCTTCTTCCAGCAGCCGGTTTTCTTCGGGAATTTCGAGGCCGTCGAATTCCAGCTCGCAAGTGCCGCCGAGTTCCTCAGGCCCCATGGTCGGCACGCGGCGCAGAATGCGCCAGCCGGCTGGTCCTTGTGGAAGAGGAAGGCGGAGAGGCCGTTGCGCGGGTCATCCGAGGTTCGTGCCATCAGGATGAAGTGCGAAGCACCATCAGCGCCCGAGATGAACCATTTCCGTCCGTACACGGTGTAAGTGCCATCGCGTTTCTGGGCCTTCGTCAGCATCATGCCGCCGGGGTCAGAGCCTGAACCGGGGGCAGGCTCCGTCATCACGAAGGCCGAGCGGATTTGGCCATCGATGATGGGCGTCAGCCATTTGTCTTTCATGGCCTCCGTCTTCAGCACCTTGTTGAGGACGTTCATGTTGCCATCATCAGGTGCGGCGCAATTGAAGGCGAGCGGCCCGAAGATCGAGCGGTTCGCCTCTTCGTAGAAGGCCGCCCAGCCCACCATGGGAAGTCCGAGCCCGCCGCGCGCCTCCGGCATCTGCGGCGCCCAGAGGCCCTCTGCCTTCGCCTGCTCACGCAAGGCTGCGAGCACATCGAGCCTTATGTTTTCATGTGCATCAAAATTGGCGCGGTCCGCTTCGAGCGGCATCACATGCGCTTCGACGAAGGCGCGAACCTTCAGGCGCAGCGCTTCAATATGCGGGGGGAGGGAAAAATCCATCGCGCGTTCTTTCTCTAGGAGAGGGCCTGGCCGCCATCAACGGCGATGGCCGCACCCGTCATGAAGCCGGAGGCCCGGCGGGACGCCAGCAGCAGCAATGAGCCGTCAAGATCCGAAGGGTCACCCACGCGGCGCTGCGGGATGCGCTTGATCATCTCCTGGCCCGCGGGGCTTGCAAGATAGGCGTCCGTCATCTCGCTGTGAATGTAACCGGGGCAGATGGCGTTGACGCGAATGCCGTGGCGGGCCCATTCGATGCTCTGTGCCTTGGTCATGTGCAGCACCGCCGCCTTGCTGATGGCATAGCTGGCCGAAGAGACGCCCACCTTTTCCGCCACCAGCGAGGCGATGTTGATGATGCTGCCCGGCGCCTTCCGCGCGATGAGGCGCTGTGCGAAGGCCCGCGCCATGTGCCAGACGCTGTCGACATTGGTGCGCTGCACCGCCTCCCACTGTTCAACCGGTGTGTCGACGATGCGCCCGCCATTGGCGATGCCCGCATTGTTCACCAGCAGCGTGAGGGGTCCGGCAAGACGCTCTGCCGCCTCCAGCGCGGGGTCAATCGAGTCCGTCGCGGTGACATCCAGCGCCAGCGGGAAAATGCCGGGGTTGGCGGCGGCCAGCTCTGACAGCCTGTCCGTCCGGCGCGCGGCGGCCACCACTTTCGCGCCATGGGCGGCCAGAACTTCTGCAAAGCGGCGGCCGAGGCCGGAGGAGGCGCCGGTGACGAGCGCCACCTCGCCCGTCAGGTCAAAAAGCTGTTGTGCGGGCGTCACTTGCTGGTCCGTCTTTGTCATGGATTGGACTTTACCCTCATGTTGGGGGTATCTAGACGCCAAATCAGCTCGACCACAAGGTTCGGAAATGCCCTATCTGCCCCTCGTCGGCCTGCCGGCGGACACTTATGAGAACCACGGCTTCCTGTTCCACTCGATCGGTGACAAATATGTGCGCGCCGTGGCCGAGGTGGCGCTGTGCTCTCCGGTGATGATCCCCTCGATGATCGATGTGCTGGAGCTCGACGCCCTGCTCGACCATTTCGACGGCATCGTGATGACGGGGGCCGTCTCCAACGTCCACCCCCCGCATTATGGCGAGCAGCCGTCAACGTCGCATGAGCCCTATGACCATGCGCGTGACGCAACCACCTTGAAGTTGATCGAAAAGGTGCTGAAGCGCGGCCTTCCGCTGTTCTGCATCTGCCGCGGCTTTCAGGAACTGAACGTCGTGATGGGCGGCACGCTGGAAACCGAATTGCAGGACATCGAAGGCCGCCTCGACCACCGCGCGCCCAAGAATGAGGATGTGGACGTGCGATATGCACCGGCGCATCTCATCAACATTCGCCCCGGCGGCGTTCTGGAACAGATCCTCGGCAAGCGCGAAACCATGGTGAACTCGATCCACCGCCAGGGCATCAAGCGCATGGCGAAGGGCCTCGCTGTTGAAGCCACCGCGCCTGACGGCATCATCGAAGCGGTCTCGGTGCGCGATGCCAAGACCTTCGCGATCGGCACCCAGTGGCATCCGGAATTCAAGGCGGTCAACAACCCGGATTCGGTGAAGCTGTTCAGCGCATTCGGAAACGCCGTGCGCGCCTATGCGGCCGCACGCGGCAAGTCCATGCGGGCGATTGCTTAGCTCGCAACCACTCGCGCCGTCATGCCAGCGTAGGCTGGCATCCCGCTGTGCTTGCAGTACATGCTGACATAAAGCGGGCCCCAAGCCTTCGCTGGGGTGACGGACATGAGGGTGGATAAACTTTGCAGTGATCTCACTTGACCGAGCGCGGCTCTAAAGCGGGGAGAGGACCATTCCCTACAGCATGCTCGGCAGCACGCGGTCCGGCGGGTTGTGGCCATCGACCCAGGTCTTGATGTTGATGATCACCTTTTCCCCCATGTCGATGCGGCCTTCGATGGTGGCGGAGCCCATGTGGGGCAGAAGCACGGCTTTCTTGGCTTTCAGCAGGCGCGGGTTGACGGCGGGTTCATGCTCGAACACGTCGAGACCGGCGCCGCCAAGTTCGTCTGCTTCCAGCATGCGGGCCAGTGCGTTCTCATCGATTACCTCGCCGCGCGCGGTGTTGACGATGATCGCCTCCTTCTTCATCAGCTTGAGGCGGCGCGCCGAGAGCAGGTGATAGGTGGCGGGCGTGTGCGGGCAGTTGACGGAGACGATGTCCATGCGCGCCAGCATCTGGTCCAGACTTTCCCAATAGGTCGCCTCAAGATTCTCTTCCAGCGCGGGGTGCACGGGCTTTCTGTTGTGATAATGGATCTGCAGCCCGAAGGCCTTGGCGCGGCGCGCAATGGCCGTGCCGATGCGGCCCATGCCGATGATGCCCAGACGCTTGCCGCCGATGCGGTGGCCCAGCATCCAGGTGGGCGACCACCCGCCCCAGCTGTTGTCCGCGCCGATCACCTTGGCGCCCTCGATGATGCGGCGGGAGACGGCCATGATGAGAGCCATGGTGAAATCCGCCGTATCCTCCGTCAGCACGCCCGGCGTGTTGGTGACGGTGATGCCACGGGACAGGGCGGTTTCGACATCGATGTTATCAACACCATTGCCGAAATTGGCGATCAGCTTCAGCTGGTCTCCCGCCTGCAGCAGCACGGCCTTGTCGATCCGGTCCGTCACCGTGGGGACGAGCACTTCGGCGGTCTTCACCGCCTCGATCAGTTCGGCGCGGCCCATGGGCTCGTCACTGGCATTGAGCCTGGTGTTGAACAGCTCCATCATCCGCGTTTCCACCACATCCGGCAGCTTGCGGGTAACGACGACGAGGGGCTTGCGCTTGCTCATGCGGGAATCCTTGCTCCGGTCTCGGCTATTCAACACATTCTTAACCCCGCCGGATCAATCCTGCTACCGGTCCGTGCGTGAGTGTCATGCGTGGTTCATCCCGTTTGCACGGGTCGGTTCCTGGTGTAAACTGGCTTTATGACAAGAGGCGTGGGGCTGCAAAGCTGGCAGCGCCAGGCCTTTGAGAGGATATCGGATACGCATGGCCGCAAGCCCGGGTAAGAAACGGCGATTTGGCTCGATCGTGCTGAGCCTCGCCTGCATCGGCGTGGCGGGGGCCGTGGCCTGGTCGGTTTTCGGCAAGCGCGCCGAATCGCTGGCCAATACCACGCCAGGGGACGTGACGGGCTCGATCGGCCAGGAAGCCGCCCGGCCGGTGGGGCCATCCGGCCTGCCGATCCCGCGTTTTGTATCGCTCAAGGCCGAGAAGGTGAATGTCCGGCGAGGCCCCTCGAGCGACCATCCTGTGGCCTGGGTGTTCCAGCGCAAGGGCCTTCCGGTGGAAATCGTGGCCGAATTCGAGAACTGGCGCCGCGTGCGCGACTCTGACGGCGAGGAAGGCTGGATCCTGCAGAACATGCTGGCGGGCAAGCGCACCGCGGTCATCGCCCCGTGGAAGCAGGGCGTTTCCATTCCACTTCACACCAGCCCCAAGGATGAATCAGGCCTGGTGGCGGAGGTGGGAGCCGGTGTTGTCGCCGAGGTTGAAGGCTGTGACGGCCAGTGGTGCGAACTCAGCGCCGGCGGCTATGACGGCTATATCACTCAGACGCAGCTGTGGGGCGTGTACCCCGGCGAGAAGGTCGACTAGGGCACGGCGAACCCGTCTTCAGCCCCCGAACCCGTCCCAGAAGGCCCTGGCCTTGGCGAAGAAGCCTTCCGACTCCGGGCTGTTGTTGCGGGCTTCCTTTTCGAACTCCTTGAGAAGTTCCTTCTGGCGCCGCGTGAGGTTGACCGGGGTTTCCACGGCCACCTGTATATACATGTCGCCCATCTGCGAAGAGCGCAGCACCGGCATGCCCTTGGACTTGAGCCTGAATTGCTTGCCGGTCTGGGATCCTTCCGGAACCGTGACCCGGGCCTTCTTGCCGTCAATGGTGGGCACTTCGATTTCGCCGCCGATGGCCGCAACCGTCATCGAGACCGGCACCTTGCAGAACAGGTCCGCGCCGTCACGCTGGAAGAACTCATGCGGGCGCACGGACAGAAAGATGTAGAGATCCCCCGCCGGGCCGCCGCGCAAGCCTGCTTCACCCTCGTTGGCGAGGCGGATGCGCGTGCCGTCTTCGACGCCAGCCGGAATGTTGACGGAGAGCGTGCGCTCCTTGGTGACGCGGCCCTGGCCGGCGCAGGCGCTGCAAGGGTCCGAGATCACCTGCCCTCTGCCCTGGCAGGTGGGGCATGTCCGCTCCACGGTGAAGAAGCCAGACTGGGACCGAACGGCACCCTGCCCGCCACAGGTGGAGCATGTCTTAGGGGAAGAGCCCGGCTTGGCGCCCGAGCCGTTGCACAGCTCGCAAGAGACGGACGAAGGCACGCGCACCTGCGCCGTCTTGCCGGTGAAAGCCTCGGTGAGGCTGATTTCCATGTTGTAGCGCAGGTCAGCACCGCGTGCCGCACCGCCAGCGCCCCGCGCGCCGCCACCACCGCCGCGCCGGCCCCGTGCGCCGCCGCCGCCCATGAAGTCGCCGAACAGATCTTCGAAAATGTCCGACATTGAGGAATTGAATTCAGGCCCGAAGCCCGCACCGCCGGGCCCACGGCCCCCGCCCATGCCGCCTTCAAACGCCTGATGGCCGAACCTGTCATAAGCCGCCTTCTTCTGCGGATCCTTCAGCACGTCATAGGCTTCGTTCAGTTCCTTGAAGCGCGCATCGGCCGACTTGTCGGCCGGGTTCGCATCGGGATGGAGCTGCTTCGCCAGCTTGCGGTAAGCGGCCTTCAGCTCCTTCTCGTCGGCTGACTTGCCGACGCCGAGGACCTCGTAATAATCGCGTTTGGCCATGAATGAATACCGCTATCGGTTACCGCCCAGGGCGCTGCCGCAAGGGCGCACCACCGGGCAAGGAGAGTTCACTGTGTTGAAAAAGGCGGAACCCCGCCCCGCGCTGCGCAGCCCCCATAGAGGGCACGCCACGTGAAGCGGGGTTCCATGGTTCATCCGGACTCAGACCTTCTTGTCGTCGTCCTTCACTTCCTCGAAGTCGGCATCGACCACATCGTCATCGGCAGCGCCGCCTGCGGCATCACGCTGGGCATCGGCTTCCGCCTGGCCCGCCTGCGCCTTGTACATCGCCTCGCCGAGCTTCATGGCGGCCTGCGCCAGTGCGTTGGTCTTGGCCGTCACCGCCTCAGCCTCGGCATCGCCCGACTCGAGGGTGGACTTCAGATCGGCAATGGCCGCTTCGATCGCTGACTTGTCAGCCGGGGACACCTTGTCACCATACTCCGCCACAGACTTGCCGGTGGAGTGGATCAAGGCTTCCGCGTGGTTCCTGGCTTCCACCAGGTCCTTGCGCTTCTTGTCCTCGGCGGCGTTGGCTTCCGCCTCCTTCACCATCTTCTGGATCTCGGAGTCTGAGAGGCCGCCAGAGGCCTGGATGCGGATCTGCTGCTCCTTGTTCGTCGCCTTGTCCTTGGCGGACACGTTGACGATGCCGTTGGCGTCGATGTCGAAGGTGACCTCCACCTGCGGAATGCCGCGCGGTGCGGGCGGAATGCCCATCAGGTCGAACTGGCCCAGCATCTTGTTGTCGGCCGCCATTTCACGCTCGCCCTGGAAGACCCTGATGGTCACGGCCGTCTGATTGTCATCAGCGGTCGAGAACACCTGGCTCTTCTTGGTGGGGATCGTGGTGTTGCGGTCGATGAGGCGGGTGAACACGCCACCCAGCGTTTCGATGCCGAGCGACAGCGGCGTCACGTCGAGCAGCAGCACGTCCTTCACTTCGCCCTTGAGCACGCCGGCCTGGATCGCAGCACCGATGGCCACGACTTCGTCCGGGTTCACACCCTTGTGGGGCTCCTTGCCGAAAAACTGCTTCACCACCTCGATGACCTTGGGCATGCGCGTCATGCCGCCGACGAGGATGACCTCGTCGATCTGGCCTGCGGTGAGGCCAGCATCCTTGAGCGCGGCGCGGCACGGGTCGATGGTCTTCTGGATGAGGTCATCCACAAGGGCTTCGAGCTTCGCACGGGTGAGCTTGATCGTGAGATGCTTCGGACCCGACGCATCAGCCGTGATGAAGGGCAGGTTGATCTCGGTCTGGGCCGAGGAGGAGAGTTCGATCTTGGCCTTCTCGGCTGCTTCCCTCAGGCGCTGGAGGGCGAGCTTGTCCTTCCGGAGATCAATGCCCTGCTCCTTCTTGAACTCGTCTGCGAGGTAATCGACGATGCGCATGTCGAAGTCTTCGCCGCCGAGGAAGGTGTCGCCGTTCGTCGACTTCACCTCGAACACGCCGTCGCCGATCTCGAGGATCGACACGTCGAAGGTGCCACCGCCCAAGTCATAAACCGCGATCGTGCCGGCTTCCTTCTTGTCGAGGCCGTAGGCCAAGGCAGCCGCCGTCGGCTCGTTGATGATGCGCAGCACTTCGAGGCCGGCAATCTTGCCTGCGTCCTTGGTGGCCTGGCGCTGCGAGTCGTTGAAGTAGGCGGGAACGGTGATCACCGCCTGGGTGACGGTCTCGCCCAGGTAGCGCTCGGCGGTCTCCTTCATCTTGGTCAGGGTGAAGGCGGAGATCTGGGAGGGCGAGAACTTCTTGCCGCGGCTCTCGACCCAGGCATCGCCATTGTCGGCCTTGATGATGGAATAGGGAACGAGCTTCTTGTCCTTCGCCACCATCGGATCATCGAAGCGGCGGCCGATCAGGCGCTTGATCGCAAAGAAGGTGTTCTCAGGGTTGGTGACGGCCTGGCGCTTGGCCGGCTGGCCGACGAGGGTTTCACCATCGGCCGTGAAGGCCACGATCGAGGGGGTGGTGCGCGCACCTTCCGCATTCTCGATCACCTTCGGATTTTTACCCTCAATCACCGCCACGCAGGAGTTGGTGGTGCCGAGGTCGATACCAATTACTTTCGCCATCTTGATCCTCCAATGGGCAGGCAGACTTTGGGAAGCCCGTTAGGCACTTCCCAGACCCCTTTTGGCTCGAGGAGTCCGCCTCCTGAATTAAGAAATGTTCCGGGCCTCCCGATTCGGGCGGGTGGTCCAGTGTCCGAGGGCTATATAGGCAGCGTGTTTTGGCCTATCAAGCACTCTGCCCAAGCATTTTGACGTAGGTCAATCGAGAAGCACCACGCTTTCCTGCTCATTGGGGTCTGTCCGGGCGATTACGGCGCGCACCGGCTTGTCCGTCGGGTTATAGGGCTGATGGGGCACGCCAGCTGGTATATAACAGAAATCCCCGGCTTTGACCGCCATCACATGTTCCAGATTGGGCCCATGGCGCATTTCGGAATAGCCCTCCAGCACGAAAATCGCGGATTCATGGTCCGCATGGTAGTGCGGCCGGGCGGAAGCACCAGGCGGAATGGTGACGATGTGCATGCAGAGCTTCTCTGAACCCGCCGATTCCGCAGAAATTCCGGCAAAATAGGAAAGCCCCTGCTTTCCGTCATAGCTTTCGCCCGCTTGCACCAGCTTGCAGGATTTCATGGGCAGCACCTCCGGGTCTCCAGGCCAACGCCCGACTATGGCGAAAAACGGCTTGCCGGTACAAGAGCGGCGATGACAAAAGGTGGCCGATGACACCGGGACTTCGATATTTTCCAGGCTTTCTTGCGCTGGAGGCACAGCGCCAGCTGGTGGAAACCCTGCGGGAGGCGGTGGCGGAGGCTCCGCTCGTCACCCCCGTGATGCCGCGGACGGCCAGGCCCTTCACCGTGCGGATGACCAATCTCGGTCCCCTGGGCTGGGTGTCGGACCGGGCGGGATACCGCTACCAGGCCACCCACCCCGTGACCGGCCGGCCCTTTCCGCCCATTCCGGAGCAGCTCATCAGCATCTGGCGCGGAGTTTCGGGCTATCCGCATGATCCCCAGGCCTGCCTCGTCAATTTCTATGGCGGCGGCGCGAAGATGGGCCTCCACCGGGATGGGGATGAGGAGGATTTTTCCGCCCCCGTGCTGTCAGTCTCCTTAGGCGACACGGCGATCTTCCGGATGGGCGGGCCGGAGCGTGGCGGCAAGACGGAGACGCTGAAGCTCGCCTCCGGCGACGTCCTGGTGATGGGCGGCCAATCCCGCCTGTGCTACCACGGCATTGACCGGGTGCTGACCGGCACCTCCACCCTGCTGAAAGACGGCGGGCGCATCAACCTCACGCTCAGGCGGGTCACCATACCATGAATGACTATGATATTGCGGTGATCGGCGCCGGGGCCGCAGGGCTTGCGGCCGGCCTCAGGCTGCAAGGCTCCGGCAAGAGCGTCATCGTGCTGGAGGCGCGTGACCGGATCGGCGGCCGCGCCTTCACCGACACCGCCACGTTGGGCCTCCCCTTCGATTGCGGGGCGCATTGGCTCCATGCGGCAGACCAGAACCCCTTCACCAAAATCGCCGACCGGCTGGGCTTTGCCTATAACAGCCGGATCAGCTGGGCAGACGTCATCCGCTTTGGCCCCGGCGGCCCCCTGCCGGATGAGGTGCAGGCGGAGGCGGTGGATGAGGTGGTCGCCGCGCTGGACCGGATCGGCGCGGCAGGTGCGACGGGGCTCGATGTGCCGTTCTCGGACCGTCTCGATCCGGCCAGCAGATGGAACCCGCTGATCCGCAACATCATCGGCCAGATCACCTCGCATGAGGCCGAGAATTGCTCGACCCTCGACTATGCGCGCTACGTCGAAGAGGGTGGCGACTTCCCCGTCGAGGCCGGCTATGGCGCGCTGGTGGCGAGGAATGCCGAGGGCCTTGCGGTAACGCTTGGGACACCGGTCACCCATGTCGACTGGTCAGGCCCCCGCGTGAGGCTGGAGACGCCGCGTGGGGTGGTCACGGCCTCCAGCATTATCCTCGCTGTTCCCATCAACGTGCTGATCGCAGGGGCCATTCGCTTCACACCTGCCCTTCCGGCACAGTTGGTCGAGGCCTTTCATGATTGCCCGATGGGGGTTTCTGAAAAGCTCGCCATCCTGCTCGACCGGCCAATCGAGGGCCTCGGCCACCTCTATGGTGACGTGATCGACCTGTCAGGCAAGCGTGCGCCCTTCAACCTGCATGTGAACCCGTTCGGACGGCCGCTGCTCGTCTCCCACTTGGCGGGCGCCAATGGCCTCAACATCGAAAGAGCGCGCGACGACGAGGTGATGGCGCTGGCGCTTGATGCGATGGAAGATGCTTTCGGCGCAAGCATCCGCAAACGCGTGGTCAGGATGCTGCGCACCCATTGGGCGTCCGACCCCTATACGCGGGGCGGCTATTCCCACGCGAAGCCGGGGCGCGCCGCGTCACGCCTGCTGTTCAGCGAACCGGTGGGAGACAGGATCGTGCTCGCCGGGGAGCATTGCTCGATCCCGCATTATTCCACGGTGCAGGGCGCACACCTCTCCGGCATCGCTGCGGGGGAAAAGGCGCTGAAGCTGATGGGCTAGAGCGTCGCTGGGGTGACGGGGGAAATAGATTCTTGGTCTTACTCATTCATCTCCGGCTTCATCCAGCCGATGATGGCGCCTGTCGGATCTTCGAGAACGGCGATGCGGCCCACCGTGGGAATGTCGAAGATCGGCGTGCACAGCTTGGCGCCCGAGGCTTCCGCTTGGGCCACCAGGCTGTCGACGTCGTCGACCGACATGTAGGTGAACCAGCCCGAAGGCCCGCCGGGCTTCCGAGTCATGTCGATGATGCCCCAGGCGGGCTTACCGTCGATCATCGCCAGCCAGTATTCGGGCCCCGGACTCGGCATCTGCTCGAAGGTCACGCCCAGGCTCTTGCCGTAGAAATCCTTCGCCTTCTGAACCTCATTGGTCATCAGTTCAGACCAGAGGATGGTGCCTTGCGTTGCCATGGAAGCCTCCTGTGCGGGTGAGGCTTCAGGCTAACACGGGCAGCTGCTTTCGTCACCCGCCGAGGGGATCAGCCCTCGGCCTTTGCAACACCCACCATGGCCGGGCGCAGGCAACGGTCACCGATCGCAAAGCCAGATTGCATTTCCTGAACAACGGTGCCGGGCGGATATTCCTTTGTGGGCAGTTCGAACAGCGCCTGGTGGAAATTGGGATCGAATTTCGCGCCCACCGTTTCCACTTTCCGGATGTTGTAGCGGTTGAAGACCTTGAGGAGCTCGCGCTCCGTCATCTCGATGCCGGCGAGGAGGTTCTTCGTGGCCTCATCCGCCTTCTCGCGCGATTCGGCAGGAAGGGCCGCCAGTGCCCGCTGCATGTTGTCGGACACGCTCAACAGGTCACGGGCGAAATTGGTGGCGGCGTAAAGGGTTGCCTCCGCCTTCTCGCGCTCGGCGCGCTTCCGGAGATTGTCCATGTCCGCTGCGGTGCGGAGCAGCCGGTCCTTCAGCGCCGCGGTTTCCTCCTTCAGCTGCACAAGTTCGAGATCGCGCGCGTCGATCTCGGCGGCTTCGGGCGTGTCCTGCGGAGCGGCTTCGGGGGCACCCTGCTGGGCACCGTTGGTCTGCTCTGGGGATTTGGTGTCGTCAGCCATGACGGAGGGACTGTCCTTCAATTTACGGGATGGCAGCCATATCGGCCGGAGTACCGGAAAAATCAAGTGAGGAGGCGGCCGATGGCCTTGGCGGTGTAATCCACCATCGGGATGATCCGGGCATAATTCATCCGCGTCGGGCCGATGATGCCCATGACGCCCACTATCTTCTCCTCCGCGTTGCGGAAGGGTGTGACGATGATGGAACTGCCCGAGAGGGAAAACAGCCGGTTTTCGGAGCCGATGAAGATGCGCACACCTTCGCCCTGCTCGGCCGCACCCAGAAGCTGCACCAGCTCCTTTTTGTTCTCGATATCTTCGAACAGCCTGCGGATGCGCTCGAGATCGGCCGCCGCTGTGCCATTCTCGATCAGATTGGCCTGGCCGCGGACGATCAGCGTCTTGTCGTCAAGGTCCCCCTCGCCCGACCACTGGCCGATGCCGGATTCGACGACGCGGACGGACACCTCGTCCAGCTCGCGCCTGAGGCTTTCCATCTCGTCACGCACGAAGCGCTGCACCTCGTCGATGGTCTTGCCCTGGAAGCGGGTGGACAGATAGTTGGAGGCCTGCGCGAAGGTGGACGGCGGCAGTCCACGCGGCACCTCGATCACCCGGTTCTCGACGCTGCCGTCTTCGCCCACCAGAATGACCAGCGCCCGGCCAGGCCCCAAATTTACGAACTCGATGTGCTTCAGGCGCGAATTCATCTTGGGCGCCAGGATGACGCCGGCGCAATGCGAGAGGCCCGAAAGCAGCGTCGTCGCCTCACCCAGCATGTCTTCCACCCGGCGCTGGCGGTTGGAGGCCGCCACCTGCGCATCGATGCGGGCGCGCTCGTCGGTGGACATCGCGCCCACCTCCATCACGGCGTCAACGAAGAAGCGCAGGCCCTGTTCGGTCGGAATCCGGCCCGCACTGGTGTGGGGCGAGAAGATGAGGCCTGAATCCTCGAGATCCATCATCACATTGCGCACCGATGCCGGAGACAGGTTCTGCGGCAGGATGCGCGCGATGGTGCGCGAGCCCACGGGCTCACCCGTGGCCAGATAGGTGTCGACAAGGCGGCGGAATATATCGCGCGAGCGCTGGTCAAGCCCGGCAATGCCGGTGAGCCGTTCTTCAGACGTCGGCTTGGGCGGGATCATGCTCATAACGCCAATGTAGGAATCAACGTGGCCAAGGTCAATCAAAGGCGCTACAAGCCCGGTTTTCAGGACAAGGAACAACCATTATGCGTCCATCGGGACGGAAACCCGACGAATTGCGTGCCGTCAGCTTCGAGCGCGGCTTCACCCGGCATGCGGAAGGCTCCTGCCTCGTCCGCTTCGGGGATACGCATGTGCTGTGCACCGCCTCCCTCGAGGAGCGGGTGCCGCCGTGGCTGAAGGGCGGGGGCAAGGGCTGGGTGACAGCCGAATACGGCATGCTGCCGCGCGCCACGCATGACCGCACCAGGCGGGAAGCAAGTGCCGGCAAGCAGTCCGGCCGGACGCAGGAAATCCAGCGCCTCGTTGGCCGCAGCCTGCGCGCCGTGGTGGACTTGCCCGCCTTGGGTGAACGCCAGATCACGCTCGACTGTGACGTGCTGCAGGCCGATGGCGGAACGCGCACCGCGGCCATCACCGGCTCCTGGGTTGCGCTTTTCGATTGCCTCAAATGGATGGAGCAGCGCTCCATGTTCAAGCAGTGGCCGCTCAAGGACCATGTTGCCGCCATTTCCTGCGGCATTCATGACAATCTGCCGGTTCTGGACCTCGATTACCCGGAGGATTCCTCCGCCGGGACGGACGCCAATTTCGTCATGACCGGATCAGGCGGCATCGTCGAGATCCAGGGAACGGCGGAGGGCGAGCCCTTTTCCGAGGCAACGCTGGGTGAATTGCTGGCGCTGGCCAAAAAGGGCATTGGCGAATTGGTGGCCAAGCAGAAGGCGGCGATTGCCTGATGCGCGCAACCCGGGTTCTCGAGACCGTCCTCTACGGCCGTGACATTGAAGCCATGCGCGGCTTCTATGAAGGCGTGATCGGGCTTGAGGTTCACAGCGAGCTGCCGGGGAAATTCGTGTTCTTCCGCATGGCGGATCAGATGCTGCTTGTCTTCAACCCGGAGCTGACCGCCACCCAGAAGACGGAAGACGGTCCGCCCCCTCATGGGCCGGTGGGGCCAGGCCATGTCTGCTTCCGCTGTGCAGAGGGCGATCTCGAAGCCTGGCAGGCCCATCTCGAGGGGAAGGGCGTGGCCATCGAAAGGCTGCTCGACTGGCCGGCGGGCGGGCGCTCGGTCTATTTCCGGGATCCGGCGGGGAATTCGCTCGAATTCTCCGATGGCACGCTGTGGGGCTTGAAGCCCACACGCTCCCTCGCCAACCGGAAAATCGTGATCGCCACCCACAACAAGGGCAAGCTGGAGGAGTTCGCTGCGCTCCTCGAACCCTATGGCGTCGAGGCCGTCTCAGCCGGTGCTCTGGGGCTGCCGGAACCGGTCGAAACCGAAAACACCTTTGCCGGCAACGCCCGCATCAAGGCGCTGGCCGCCATGAAGGCCACGGGCCTCATCACCATTTCGGATGATTCAGGCCTTTGCGTCGAAGCGCTGAACGGTGAGCCGGGCGTCTACACCGCGGACTGGGCAGGGCCCGACCGTGACTGGAACCGCGCCATGCGCCTGGTCGAGGAGAAGCTTCAGGGCAAGGGTGCCACCACGCCGGAACAGCGGCGTGCCTATTTCGCCTGCACGCTGTGCGTCATCTGGCCTGATGGCGAGGAGCGCATCTATGAGGGCCGCGCCGAGGGCAGCCTCGCCTGGCCGCCACGCGGCGCGCTGGGCCATGGCTATGACCCGATGTTCGTGCCAGCGGGCGAGACGCGCAGCTTCGCGGAGCTTGCGCCTGACGAAAAGAACCGCATTTCGCATCGTGCGAAGGCTCTCGAAAAGCTCGTCCGTGACCTCTTCTGACGCGTTTGGCATTTACGTGCACTGGCCCTTCTGCAAGGCCAAATGCCCTTACTGCGATTTCAACAGCCATGTGCGGCACGGTGGCGTGGACGCATTGTCCTTTGCGCGCGCACTGGCCTCCGAGCTCCAGTGGTTTGCGGCGCAGACCCAGGGTCGCACCGTCACCTCCATCTTCTTTGGCGGCGGCACACCATCGCTGATGCCGCCAGACGCCGTGGCCCATGTGCTGGATGCGATCGCCGGCCTGTGGCCCGTTTCACCGCAAGTGGAGACAACGCTCGAGGCCAATCCCACCTCCATCGAGGCGGAAAACTTCCGCGGCTATCGCGCGGCGGGGGTCAACCGGGTGTCCGTCGGCGTGCAGGCGCTGAACGAGGCGGATCTGAAGGCGCTGGGCCGCCAGCATTCGGCCGATGAGGCCCTCGCCGCCTTCCGCCTGGCCGCGAAGATTTTTCCGCGCGTCTCCTTCGACATGATCTATGCGCGGCCCAACCAGACGGCTGCGGCCTGGCGCGAGGAGCTTTCCCGCGCGCTCACCGAGCAGCAGGGGCACATGTCGCTCTATCAGCTCACCATCGAGCCGGGTACGGCCTATTTCGACCTTGCCGAACGGGGCTCCCTTATCACCCCCACGGATGACAGTGCTGCCGATCTCTATGACCTCACCCAGGAGCTGACAGAGAAGGCCGGGCTTTCGACTTACGAAGTCTCGAACCATGCCGCCCCCGGGCAGGAATCGCGGCACAATCTCCTGTATTGGCGATACGGCGAATATGCGGGCGTTGGCCCCGGCGCGCACAGCAGGCTGGCGGATGGCAAAAACCGCCGCGCGCTCATTGCCGAAAAACACCCCGAGACGTGGCGCGATCTGGTGGCAAGCCAGGGCCACGGCATCATCTCGGACATAATCGTTCCGCCGGCGGACCAAGCCAGTGAGTATTTGCTGATGGGCCTGCGCATTGCCGAAGGGATCGACCTTGACCGCTATGCCGCCCTGGCGGGCCGCGAGATTGACTCCTCGAAGCTCGCCGGCATGAAATCCATGGGACTCATCAAACGCCATGGCCAGCGCCTGATGGCCACGGCAGACGGCCGCAAGCTGCTCAATGCCGTGATTGCGGAACTGGCGGTCTGAAACTACGCTCAATTGAATGGCGTCACCCCAGCGAAGGCTGGGGCCCCGCTTTGCCGGCAAGAGAAGAACTGCGATGACCGACTCCCGCCCATCCTACATCATCGGCGCCCACCGCTATGAAGCGGAGACGCTGGCGCCGGGCCTTTATGTGGTGGCCACACCCATCGGCAATCTGGGTGACATCACCGTCCGGGCCCTCGCCACGCTTGCTGCGGCGGAGACCGTGCTGTGCGAGGATACGCGCACGTCGGGAAAGCTGATGGAGCGTTTTGCCATCAAGACGAAGCTCTCCCCCTATCACGAGCACAATGCGCAGAAGGCGAGGCCCCATATTCTGGAGCGGCTCCGCCAGGGCGCCACCATGGCCTTGATCAGCGACGCCGGCATGCCGCTCGTCTCCGACCCCGGCTACCGGCTGGTGAAGGAGGCGGTGGAGCTCGGCATTCCGGTGACGGCCTGCCCCGGCCCTTCCGCCGTGCTCACGGGCCTTGCCCTCTCAGGCCTTCCCACTGACCGCTTCCTGTTTGCAGGCTTCATGCCCCAGAAGCAGGGAGAGCGGCGGCGGCTGTTCGATGAGCTGGGGAAGCTCAAGGCCACGCTGATTTTCTTCGAAAGCCCGCACCGCATCATCGAGACATTGCAGGACATCGCAACGGCCCTTCCCGGCCGCCCCGTTGCGGTGACGCGGGAGCTCACCAAGCTCCATGAAGAGGTGCTGCGGGGCGCCCCCGAAGAGCTCGCCGCCCTGCTCGGCGCACGCCCCAGCGTCAAGGGCGAGATCACGCTGCTCATCGGTGCGCCACTCGAAGATGAGGCGGTCTCGGAGGCTGAGCTCGACCGCGCCATTGACGAAGCGCTGGCCATCATGCCCGCCAGCAAGGCGGCGTCTGATGTTGCAAAGCGCTTCAGCCTCAACCGCTCCGATATTTACCAGCGCATCCTGTCCCGCAAAGGTGCCAATGGCGCGTGACCGCAGGAAATCGGAACAGGCGGGCCGCAGCGCCGAACGGATCGCCCTTTGGTATTTGCGGCTCAAAGGCTGGCGGCTTCTGGCTGAACGCTACAAGTCTCCCGTCGGTGAAGTGGACCTCGTCATGCGCAAGGGCGATGTCACCGCCTTCATCGAGGTGAAGGCGCGGCGCAATCTCGATGGCGCTGTCGAATCCGTCTCACCCCGCCAGGCCCGGCGCATTTCAGCTGCGGCGCGCCACTTTCTCGCGCAGGACCGTTTGGCTGCCACGCAATCCTGCCGTTTTGACATCGTCGCGCTGAGCCCCTACCAGTGGCCTCGGCACATCGTGAATGCATTCGAAGGAGACCAGTGACATGGCGTTGAAAGTTGCGGTGCAGATGGACCCGATCCAGTCCATCAACATCTCAGGCGATTCGACCTTCGCCATGATGCTGGAGGCGCAACGGCGCGGCCACAGCCTTTTCTATTATCAGACCAAGACGCTGGCGCTGGGCGGCGGCTCGCTTTTCGCCACGGGGAATGACGTCACGGTGAGGGACGAGAAGGCCAATCACTTCACCCTGGGCGAGGAACGCCGCGCCGATTTGGGCGCCCTGGACGTGGTGCTGATGCGCCAGGACCCGCCCTTCGACATGGGCTACATCACCGCCACCCACATGCTGGAGACGATCCATCCGAAAACATTGGTGGTGAATGATCCCGCACAGGTGCGCAACGCGCCCGAGAAGCTCTTCGTTCTCAACTATCCGCAGTTCATGCCGGAAACGCTGATCACGCGGGACCCTGTCGAACTCGCTGCCTTCCGCCGCCAGCATGGCGACATCATTCTGAAGCCGCTCTATGGCAATGGCGGTGCCGGCGTGTTCCGGCTGGGGGAAAGCGACCAGAATTTCTCGGCACTCCTCGAGCTTTTCACGCAGACGTTCCGCGAGCCCTTCATCGCGCAGAAATATTTGCCCGATGTGCGGAAAGGCGACAAGCGCATCATCCTCGTCGATGGCAAGGCCGTGGGCGCCATCAACCGGGTTCCGGCCGTCAATGAAAACCGCTCCAACATGCATGTGGGCGGTAGGCCCGAGCCCTCCACCCTGACCAGGCGCGAGCACGAGATCTGCGACGCGATCGGGCCGGACCTCAAAGCCCGCGGGCTGATCTTCGTGGGGATCGATGTGATCGGCGACTATATGACGGAGATCAACGTCACCTCCCCTACCGGCATCCGCGAAGTAAAGCGCTTCGGCGGCGAGGACATTGCGAGCCTGATCTGGGACGCGATCGAAGCGCGGCGGTAGCGCCCTTTCGCCCTCACACAAGCCCGGGCAGTTCGCTCAGATCCTTGATCAGCGCGGCGGGCTTTCCGGGGATGCGGTCATCCTTCAGGCCGAAGCGGTCCACCCGCACGGACTGGAAGCCGAACTGGGCCGCACCCTGCGCGTCCCAGGTGTTGGCGGAAACAAAGCAGACCGACGGCGCGTCATGGATCTGCAGCTTCTGCATGGCATGGCGGTAAACGCGCCGGCTCGGCTTGTAGATGCCGACGTCCTCAACCGAGAGCACCATGTTGAACAGCTTCTCGAGCCCCGCATGGCGCACCGCCGAATCGAGCATGGCCGGGCTGCCGTTTGACAGGATGGCGGTGAGTTTCCCTTTGGATTTCACGGCCTCCAGCGCTGCCACAACATCCGGATAGGCCTCGAGCTTCAGGTAGAGCGACATGATCTCGTCTTTGAGGCCCGGCTCCTCCACGCCGTACTGGGCCAGCGCGTAATCCAGCGCGTCACCCGTCACATGCCAGAAATCCGCATGAACGCCCGTCAGGCTGCGGAGCCAGCTATATTCCAGCTGCTTCTGCCGCCAGAGCTTGGAAATCTCATCAGCCTTTTCGCCGATCTCCACGCTCAGCTTGCGCATGGGGGCATGGACGTCAAACAGCGTGCCGTATGCGTCAAACACACAGGCCCTGATGCCTTGCAGCCGCTCCATGCCGCTTCCTCTTCCGCAATCCTGGTTCTATGATTAGCGCAGAAGCGTTGAGGCACACAAATGGCACATGACGGTCATCACCACCATGATGAGGACGAGGGTTCGGAACTCTCCCCCATCGCATTGCGCGTCAAAGCGCTCGAATCGCTGCTGACTGAAAAGGGTTACATCGACCCCAAGGCCCTCGATGTGCTGATCGAGACTTATGAAACGAAGATCGGGCCCCGCAACGGCGCCCGCGTGGTGGCGAAGGCCTGGACGGATGAGGCCTTTGCCGATTGGCTGAAGCGCGATGCCACGGCGGCCATCGCGTCCGTGGGTTATGAGGGCCGGCAGGGCGAGCATATGGTGGCGCTGTTCAATACGCCAGAGACGCACAACATGGTCGTGTGCACGCTGTGCTCCTGTTACCCCTGGCCCGTGCTGGGCCTGCCGCCCGTCTGGTATAAATCCATGCCCTACCGCTCCCGCGTGGTGATCGAGCCGCGCGAGGTGCTGAAAGAATTCGGCATCGCGCTTGCCGAAGACAAGGACGTGCGCGTGTGGGATTCAACCGCAGAGCTCCGCTACCTCGTGATCCCTGAGCGCCCTGCGGGAACGGAGGGCCTCACCGAAGAGCAGCTCGCAGAACTGGTGACGCGCGATTCGATGATCGGCACCGGCTTTGCGAAGACCCCCCAGTGAACGGGCCACATGACATGGGAGGCTTCACGGGCTTCGGCCCGGTGAAGCCCGAAGCAGATGAGCCCGTCTGGCATGCGGCGTGGGAGCCGCGCGCCTTCGCACTGGTGCTCGCCATGGGCATGGGCGGGCGCTGGAACATCGATGAGGCCCGCCATGCGCGCGAGCGGCTGCCGGCGCTGCAATACTGGCGCTCCAGCTATTATGAGATGCGCCATTATGCGATCGTGCTGCAGCTGATCGAACTGGGATTGATCACCGCGATTGAGGAAGAGCAGGGCCGCATGTCCGTGGCGCCGGGCGCGGTCAAACGCGTGGCGAAGGCGGAGATGATCCCCGGCATTCTCGCAAGCGGCGGCCCCTCCATCAGGCCCAGCAACCGG
Organism: Aestuariivirga sp.; assembly: GCF_965227715.1. GTDB lineage: Bacteria > Pseudomonadota > Alphaproteobacteria > Rhizobiales > Aestuariivirgaceae > Aestuariivirga. Next base: position 1,651,908 of record NZ_OZ245771.1, read on the forward strand.
CCACAGGGCTTTCAACCGGGTGATAAGGTCCGCACACGGAATATCAACCCCCAGGGCCATACGCGGCTTCCCCGTTATGCGCGGGGCAAGGCGGGGGAGATCGTGGCGGTGCATGGAACGCATGTGTTTCCTGATTCCAATGCCCATGGGCGGGGGGAAGACCCGCAGTGGCTCTACACCGTGCGCTTCACCGCGCGGGAGCTGTGGGGGAAGGACACGAAGGATGCCGTGTGCATCGACCTTTGGGAGCCCTATCTGGAGGCACTCGCATGAACGGCGCGCATGACTGTGGCGGCATGATGGGCTTTGGCCCGGTGGTGGTGGAGGCGAACGAACCCGTTTTCCATGCGCCCTGGGAGGCGCGCGCCTTCGCGCTGATGTCAGCCGCAGGTGACGTGGGCGGCTGGTCGATCGATGAGGACCGCGCAGCCTGTGAGGCGATGCACCCTGGCCACTACATTCAGTCCAGCTACTACGAACATTGGCTGCACGGCCTCGAGACCCTGCTGGCGAACCACGGCCTCGCGACGGCGGAGGAGATCGCCTCCGGCCAGTCTTCGTCGCCTGGAAAGCCGGTGGCGCCAACGGCCGCCAGCGAAGTGTGGCCGGGGGTCACAGCCGCGGGCAGCTATGTCCGCACCGTCGAGCGTCAGCCGGTCTTCAAGCCGGGGGGCCTCGTGCGCACCCGCCAGCTTAACCCGGCGCATCATACGCGCCTGCCGCGCTACCTGCGCGGCCAGCAGGGGGAGGTCATCTCATGCCACGGGGCACATGTGTTTCCTGATTCCAATGCACAGCGCCGCGGCGAGGACCCGCAGTTCCTCTATACCGTGCGCTTCCGCGCCGCGGATGTGTGGGGCCGGCCCTCGCGCGATCTGATCCATGCCGACCTTTGGGAGCCCTATCTTGAAGCTTGCTGACTCCGAGCGCCTGCCCAAGGATGCCGATGGCCCCGTCTTCGCTGAACCGTGGGAGGCACAGGCCTTCGCCATGGCGGTGGCGCTGAACGAGGCGGGCGTGTTCGGCTGGGGCGAATGGGCGGAAACGCTGGGGGCTGAGCTTAAAGCAGCGCCTCACCGCCCCTATTATGAAAGCTGGCTTGCAGCGCTCGAAAAACTCGTGGAAGCGAAGGGCGTGATGACGAGGCCGGAACGCCTCGCCAGGGTCGATCAGTGGGACCGCGCGGCCAAGGCCACGCCCCATGGCGCACCCATTCTCCTCAGCCGAGGTTGAGCAGGAAGGGGAATTGCTCGATCAGCCAGTAGGAGACGGCCTGCACGCCGCCGGTGATGAACATCAGGCCGGAGAGCACGAGAAGTGCGCCCGCAATCTTCTCCACCGTTCCCAGGTGTTTGCGGAAGCCTGACATGAAGCCCATGAAAGTGCCAACGCCGGCCGCCGCCAGCATGAAGGGAATGCCGAGGCCCGCGGAATAGACCGCCAGCAGCCCCGCCCCCTTGGCCACGTCCTGCTCGCTGGCGGCAATCGTCAGGATCGTTCCCAGCACCGGGCCGATGCAGGGCGTCCAACCGAAGGCAAAGGCGAGGCCGATGAGATAGGCCCCCACGAATCCGCCGGGGTGCTTCTGGTGCTGGTAGCGCACTTCGCGCGAGATCCAGAACATGCGGAAGACGCCCAGAAAATGCAGCCCCATCACGATGATGATGAGCCCGGCCACCGTGGTTACGGGGTTGAAGGAAAATCCGAGGAGCGTCACCTGCCGCGCCAGCTCCGTCCGCAGCATGCTGCCGAGCCAGGAGGCGCTGGCCCCCAGCGCCACGAATACGGTCGAAAACCCCATTACGAAGCACAGCGCCGCCAGCAAAGTCCGCCGCCGCTCTTCCTGCGGGCGTGCCTTATGGTCCACCAGCTCCTCAAGCGACGTGCCGGTGATGAAGCACAGGTAAGGCGGCACCAGCGGCAGCACGCAGGGGCTCAGAAAACTGATGGCGCCCGCAACAAGTGCGGCGCCCACGGACACATCGAGGCTCATGACGATTTCCTCTGACAGGTTGCCGAAGGTTTCGCAATTCACCCCGGAGCCGCAGGTGAGGCCTCAATCCTGCTTGACGGACTTCCTCAGGTCCGATACGTTATATTATAACATTACATAGTGGAGACTCCCATGATAAGACGTGTTCTGCCTTTCTGCGCTGCCCTGCTCTCTGCCAGTTCGGCTTTGGCTGCCCCAAAGGTGGTGACAACGGTGGTGCCGGTCCATTCGATCGTGGCCGCGGTGATGGGGGAGACGGGCACGCCCACGCTTCTTCTCAAGGGCAGCATGTCCGAGCACCGGGCGGTGTTCACGCCCGCCCAGATCGCCGAACTTGGCCAGGCGGACCTCGTCTTCATCGTGGGCCACGGGCTGGAGGCGAAGCTTGCGCAGATCAGCGGATCCGAAACGGTCAACGGCAAGCAGTTCGTGGAGCTTTCGGGGGCACCGGGCGTCAAGACCCTGCCTATCCGCCAGGGCGGCGCCTGGGATGCCCACCATCATGACGACGATGACGATGATGATGGCGACGGAGATGAGCATGCGGCGGAAGGCGTTCTGACCTTCGATCCCCATGTCTGGCTCGACCCTGAAAATGCCAAGGCCATGGCGCAGGAAGCGGCAAAGGACCTCTCCGCCGCCGACCCTGCCAATGCCGCTACCTACCAGGCCAATGCGGCGGCGTTTTCACGGCAGGTGGATGAGACATCAGCCAGGATTGCCGCCGAACTGGCGCCGGTGAAGGACAAGCCCTTCGTGGTCTTTCATGATGCCTATCAATATTTCGAACGGCGCTTCGGCCTGTCGGGTGCGGGCTCGATCTCGGACGTTTCCGCGCGCGCACCCTCTGCCGAACGGCTGGCGGAGGTGCGGGACAAGATCGCCAGCGTGAAGGCGGCTTGCGTTTTCCGCGAGCCGCAATTCGACGACAAGACGGTTCTGACCGTCATCGAAGGCACGGGCGCGCGGGAAGGCGTGCTTGACCCCGTGGGCGCCAATCTGACGCCGGGGCCTGACGCCTATTCGCAACTTCTCAGCAATCTGGCCGGCAATCTCAAAGCCTGCCTTTCGGGCTGAGCGGCCGCTTCACTTTTTTGCCGCATTGCCCGATCATTCCTCGCGCCATGCGACACGTGATCCGGCGCTGGACGGCGCTTCCTATCTTCGCCATTGCGCTGGCGGCAGGAGCCATACCTGCCGCCGCGCATCCGCATGTGTGGATCGATATGCGCTCCGACATCGTTTTCAACGATCAGGGCCTGGTCTCCGCCGTGAACCTGATGTGGACCTTCGATGATGCCTATGCCGAAATGGCCATGGAAGGTCTCGATGTGAACAAGGACGGCGTTTACGACCCTTCCGAATTGGAGCCTCTCACCAAGGAGAATCTCGATTCGCTCAAGGACTATGATTATTTCACCTATGTGCGCTTCGATGGGCGGCGGCAGCCCGTGGGGCTGGTGACGGAAGCGGGCCAAATCTATTCCAACAACAAGCTGCAGCTGCACTTGCAGGTGCCGCTCAAAACACCGCTTGACCCCACCAAGGGCGAATTCGTGCTGAAGGTCTATGACCCGGATTTCTTCATCGCCTTCGACTACGTGAAGGATGAGCCAGTGAGCGTGATCGGCACCATGCCGAAGAGCTGCAAGCTGGTGGTGAAGCCGGTGCCGACGGATGCCGAACTGGAACAGACTCGCACCATGCTGGCCAGCAAGGGCAAGGAGTGGAAGCCCGAGAATGACGAGGATTTTGGCGGCCTCTTCGCCCAGCCGGTGACGATCCAATGCAAGGCGTGAGACGCGCACTTCTGGGCCTGATGGCCCTTTTCATGTTGTGCCTTGCCGCGCCGCCGCCTTCCTTCGCCCAGACATCGAACGAGCCCGCCGCCACGCAAGCGGCACCGCCTGTGAAGATCGACCGCCGCAAGCTCCTCGTGCAGCCGCGCAACAAGGACGGCACGGTCGAGGAAGTGCCGTTCTTTGAAGACCCGGTTCTGTGGGCGCGCGACAAGCAGCAGAATTTCTACAGCAGGCTGTCCGCCACGCTGCGCGCCATGAAGGGCCAGTCCGCACTCGCGGCGGGCTGGACGCTGATGCTGCTGAGCTTTGCCTATGGGATTTTCCATGCGGCGGGGCCGGGCCATGGCAAGGCGGTGATTTCAACCTGGCTGCTGGCCACGGAAAGCGAGTTGAAGCGCGGCGTGCTGATCTCCTTCCTCAGCGCCATCATCCAGGCGCTGACGGCGATCGTCCTGGTGAGCGTTCTGTTCTTCGTGGTGGCGAGTGTGGGCTCCACCGCGCGCAATGTGGCGGGGGTGCTCGAAAGCGCCAGCTACGGCCTCATCGCGCTGCTTGGTGTTTACCTGATCTGGACGGCGATGGGTCTTTTCGCCGCGCGCCGGGCCGTTGCGGCCACCCGCCCCGCGATTGCCGGAATGACCACGCACCAATCCGTGGCCCTCGGCGATTTCGCCGGCTTCGAGCCCATGCGGCGGGAGGCTGTGGCGGCGGACCATCTGCACGGGCCCGATTGCGGCTGCGGCCACGCGCATCTCCCGGCCGCAAAGGACGTGTCTGGCGAATGGTCGCTCGCCAAGGCCTTTTCGCTGGCCTTCGCCGTCGGCATCCGCCCCTGCACCGGCGCCATTCTGGTTCTGGTTTTCGCCAATGGGCTGGGGCTTTTCTGGGCAGGTGTGGCCTCCACCTTCGCCATGGCGCTCGGCACCTTCATCACGGTTTCGGCCATTGCCGCCATCGCCGTTTATGCAAAGCGGATTGCGGCGCGCGTGGTGCGGGGCAATTCCCGGCTGATGGACTGGCTGGGGATCGGCTTGCGGCTGGGGGGCGGCCTCGCTATCGCCTTTCTGGGAACGATTCTGTTCCTGGGCTCGTTGGGCACCTCCAACGCAATGATGTGAGCGACATGGCTTCTGTGACGCGCAAAGACTGGCTCGTGCTGGCGGGCTTTATTCTGTTATGTAATGCCGCCGGCATTTTTGGCGGGCTCGTCACGGCCGATTCTGTCGGCAGCTGGTATAGTACCCTCGCCAAGCCAAGCTGGAACCCGCCTAGCTGGTTGTTCGGCCCGGTGTGGACGCTTCTCTACATCATGATGGCAGTCGCCGCATGGCTTGTGTGGCGGACGAAGGATCGCGTGGGCCCGGCGCTCACGCTGTTTTTCGTGCAGCTGGCCTTGAATGTGGCCTGGTCCCTCATCTTCTTCGGCGCGCGCTCGCCGGGAATGGCGCTGGTGGAAGTGGTGTTCCTGTGGGCCGCCGTTTTGCTCACCATGCTCGCCTTCTTCAAGCGGCACACCATCGCCGGCTGGCTGTTCGTGCCCTATCTTGCCTGGGTGAGTTTCGCGGCCTTTCTCAATCTGACGATCTGGCAGTTGAACTGAAGGCTTCAAGCGGGAGGTGGCGCCCCTTAATGAAAATCCCGGCTCTTGGGGATCACCCGCACCTGGCGCGGGTGCCTTGCGGCCGGCGGGTGAACGTCCGGCCCCGGCCGTTTCACCTCATCGGCGCGTGCCAGCGGGTTTCTGAGCAGGCTGCCATCTTCCGTCAACAGCGCCAGCCAGTCTGAGTGGTCCTCGATGGTGCTCGCCACCACATGGATGATCTCGCCCGTCTTCTGCACCCGTCCCTTGATGAGCATGAGGCGGGCGCCCATGACCACGGCGCGGTGGGTTTCCAGAACCTGCGGCCAGATCACCGCGTTGCAGACGGAGAATTCATCTTCCAGCGTCAGGAAGACGACGCCCTTGGCGGAGCCCGGGCGCTGGCGCACCAGCACCACGCCCGCGACCGTGACGGCAGCACCGTTCCGCAAGCGCTTCAGCTGGGTATTGTCCGTCACCTTGCGCTCCAGGCACAGGCGACGGAGGAACTGCATGGGGTGCGCCTTGAGCGACAGTTTCAGCGTCTGATAATCATTCACCACATGTTCGGAGAGCGGCATGGCGGGAAGCAAAACCTCCGGCTCCTCCCCCTGCTCGCGCGTGTCCGCGAAGGCAAAGAGCGGCAGGGCCTTCGTCTTGGCCAGTGCCTTCACCTCCCACAAGGCCGCGCGCCGGTCGAGCCTGAGGGAGCGGAAGCAATCGGCGGCAGCGAGCTTTTCGAGGCCCCCCACCGGAACCCCGAAGGCGTGGAGATTGGCAATCGAAAGCGGCTTCTTCTGGGACCGGTATTGCAGCAGCAGAGCTGCATCTTCCGCCTTGAGGCCATCCACCTCGCGCAGGCCCAGCCTGACGGCCGCGCGTTCACCCCGTTCGGGTGTTTCGAGCACCGAATCCCAGCGCGAGAAGCTCACGTCCACGGGCTTCACCTCCACGCCATGTTCGCGCGCGTCGCGCACGATCTGGGCCGGGGCATAAAATCCCATGGGCTGCGAATTGAGGAGGGCTGCGGCAAAGACCTCCGGGTAATGGCATTTGAGCCAGGAGGAGACATAGACCAGATGCGCGAAGCTGGCGGCATGGCTTTCGGGAAAGCCATATTCGCCAAAGCCCTTGATCTGGTTGAAGCAGCGCGCGGCAAAGGCTGCATCATAGCCGCGCTCCACCATGCGGCTCACCATCTTCTGCTCGAGCCTGCCGATGGTGCCGCGCCGCCTGAAGGTGGCCATGGCCTTGCGCAGTTCGTTCAATTCGCCCGCGGTGAATTCGGCCGCCACCATGGCAAGCTTCATCGCCTGTTCCTGGAACAGCGGCACGCCCTTGGTGCGGCCCAGCACATCGCGCAGCTCATTGGCATCGCCGAAGGCGGGATTGGGTGCGGGATAATCCTCAGGCTCCAGCCCGTCACGCCGCCGCAAGTAAGGGTGCACCATGTCACCCTGGATGGGGCCGGGGCGGACGATCGCCACTTCGATGACGAGATCATAGAAGCAGCGGGGCTTCAGGCGCGGCAGCATGTTCATCTGCGCGCGGCTTTCGACCTGGAAGACGCCCACCGAATCTGCCTTGCACAGCATGTCATAGACGGCCTCGTCACCCTGCGGCAGGGTGGCGAGGGAATGTTTGAGGCCATACCAGCCTTCCATCATTTCGAAGCTCTTCTGGATGCAGGTGAGCATGCCGAGTGCCAGCACATCGATCTTGAGGATGCCAAGCGTATCGATGTCGTCCTTGTCCCATTCGATGAAGGTGCGGTCTTCCATCGCGCCATTGCCGATGGGCACGGTTTCATCGAGCCTGCCCTTGGTGAGGATGAAGCCGCCCACATGCTGGGAGAGATGGCGCGGGAAGCCCTGCAGCTCGTCCGCCAGCTCGATCACCTTCGCGAGCAGCGGATCATCGGGGTCAAGCCCAGCTTCTGCCAAGCGGCCATTGTGCATCTCCTCGCGCATCTGGCCCCAGACGATGCCGGAGAGCGTTGCCGTCACATCCTCCGACAGGCCCATGACCTTGCCCACCTCGCGCATGGCGGAGCGGCCGCGATAGGTGATGACCGTGGCGGCAAGGCCGGCGCGCTCCCGGCCGTAGCGGGCATAGATATACTGGATCACCTGCTCGCGCCGCTCATGCTCGAAGTCGACGTCGATGTCGGGCGGCTCCTTGCGCTCCTCCGAGATGAAGCGTTCGAACAGGAGCTCGATCTGGTTGGGGTCGACCGCCGTGATACCGATGACATAGCATACGGTTGAATTGGCGGCCGACCCCCGCCCCTGACAGAGGATCGGAGGATCCTGGCTGCGGGCGAACTGCACGATGTCATGCACGGTGAGAAAATAGGGCGCGTAGTTGAGCTTCTCGATCAGGGTCAGCTCCTTTGCGATATTCTCCTTCACCTTATTGGGAATGCCTTGCGGATAGCGCTCCTTCGCGCCTTCCCAGGCAAGATGCGCCAGATGCGCCTGCGGGGTTGAGCCTTGCGGGATCGGCTCTTCCGGATACTCATATTTGAGTTCTTCAAGCGAGAAGCGGCAGGCCTTGGCGATGGCCAGCGTGTTGGTGAGCGCCTGGCTGTGATCCCGGAACAGGCGCGCCATTTCCTCCGGCGTCTTCAAATGCCGCTCGGCATTGGCTTCGAGCAGATAGCCTGCCTCGGCCATGGGGGTGCCCTCGCGGATGGCGCTCACCACATCCTGCAGCACGCGGCGCGAGGGGTGGTGGTAGAGCACGTCATTGGTGGCGAGAAGCCCCGTCTGGTGCCGCTGCGCCAGCTCCGCCAGGCGGTTGATCCGCTCCTTGTCATCACCGCGGTAATGATGGCTGACGGCCAGATAGAGCGGCGCCTTGAGGCGCTGGCGAATTACCGGCAGCTGCTCCACGCCTTCAGAGAGCAGTGCGAAGATCATGCCCTGGGCATGGGCATAAACATCCTCCAGCGTGATCAGGCACTGGCCCTTTTCGGCCCGCCTTTGGCCGAGGCTCAACAGGCGGCAGAGGGCGCCATAGGCGGCGCGGCCGGTGGGATAGGCGAGAAGCGAAAGCCCCTCCACCAGATCAAGCCTGGCGCCGACGATGAAGGGGATTTCCGCATCCTTTGCCGCCGCATGGGCGCGAACGACGCCCGCCAGCGTGTTGCGGTCCGTGACCGCAAGCGCCGCGATCCCTAAATGCTTCGCCTGCATCGCAATCTCTTCCGGGTGGGAAGCGCCCCGCAGGAAGGAGAAATTGCTGGTGCACTGAAGCTCGGCATAGGCGATCTTGCTCATGCGGATAATCCGTGTACGTACCACTTGGGCTGGTCTTCGCCGGGCTCGCCATAAAGCCCTTCGCGGTAAAGCCAGTAGCGCCGGCCCTGCTCATCCTCGATCACGTAATAATCGCGCGGGCGCTCGCCGCCCACGAGGCGCCACCATTCGGGCGCCACGCGTTCGGGCCCCTGCGCCTTGACCACACGCCGCGTCACGCGCCGCCAGGTCAAGCGCATGGGCGGGCCATCGGGCACGGAGGCCACCACCTTCGCAGGCTCCGGCGCCTCGAAGATCAGAAGCGGGCGCACCGCGGGGGCGGGGCGGGACGCCCTGGGCAGCGGGGCCCGGGCCGAGGGGCGTGCCGCTTCGGCGCGCTCGGGGATGTGGCTTTCGACATCCTCCAGCGCCAGGAACTGGGTCTCATGGCGGTTCAGCACGCGGTCATTCAGCTGCTCGAGCGCCAGCGTGCTGTCATCCTCGAGGAAGCCATGCTGCTGGACGATGGCCCCCGCCGTCTCGCGCGCCTCCAGCGTCATCGCATCGATGCCGAAGCCTGCATCGACCGTTTCGAGCTTGGGCTTCAGCACGCGCAGCATGTGGCGCGCGTCATGGGTGGGGGTCGAGAAGCCCGCCGGCAGGTTGGCGCGCGAGCCATCGGTGCGGAACAGCTTGAGGATCAGCCGCAGCGCGCCCTTGCCGGCCTCCTCGAGATCCCGGCACAACACATTGACGAGCCCGCCCAGAACGATTTCCAGCCCCTCCGCATGAATGACGGGCTCCATCAGCGCGCGGTGCGCCATGAAGGAGGTGGGCGGGTTCAGAGGGTTCAGCGGCTCCTCCCGCAGGCCCATCATCTCATCGAGCCTGAGCAGCACATTCTCGCCGATGCTTTCGCCCCGGAAGCGGCGGGCGAGCGAGGCGCGCGGAATGGCGAGGAGCGAGCCCACCGTCTTCAACCCCAGCCGCCGCAGCGTCTTCACCGCCGGGCCATCGATGCGCAGTGCCTCCACCGGCAGGGCCTGCAACTCCTTCGCCTCATAGCGGGCGAGCGCCCAGGCCGCGCCGATGGTGGCCCCCTGCCCCACCCGCACACTGAAGCCATATTGGTCGAGCCTGGTCTTCATCTCCGCCATCATGCGCTGTTCGCCGCCGAAGAGATGGGGAACGCCCGTCACATCCAGCAGAATGCCGTCCGGCTGGTCAGGCGCCACCCAGGGGCTGTAGCGCTCCATCCAGCGGCAGAGGCCGAGGAGGCTGGTCATGTCCTCCTCGGGCTCATGCTGCTCGGTCAGAAGCTCCGGCAATTGGGCGCGCGCATCCGCCAGCCGCATGCCGCGCATGAGGCCGAACTGGCGCGCCGCAGCATTGACCGCGATGAGGCGAAGGCCGGTCTTGCCCTTTTCAACCAGCGCGAAGGGCAGGCCCTTGGGTGGCGGCTTCCGCCCCGTTTTGATCCGTGCCCGGATGAATCGCTCGACGGGAAAATCCGGGAACCAGAGAGAAACGAGACTGCGCATGATGCCATTCCAAAATCCAGGCGCCGGGGCGGCCGCCCCGTGCGCGGGTGAGTTCGATGCTCCAGCAGGGCGGCCCCACCGCCATTGCATCATGGGGCGGGCTGCGGGAGGCCGTGGCGGCGGCCGTCCAGCGCGTGTGGCTGGCCGTGGCCGCCTGGTCCGGCCTGGCGAAGGTGAGGATCGCCGCCGCCTTTCCCGCCGCCGCCGCAAGCGACAGGCGGCGCGTGACGGTGAGGTCCGCGTGGGCGGCATCGGCATCGCCCAGAACGGCCGCCACCGCGCCTGATTTCAGGGCCTCCTCCATGGTCCAGAGGAGGCTTGCGGGCTTCTTGAGGCTGATCGTCACGAAACGGTGGCGGGGCAGCCCCAGCCGCTCCAGCCCGTGGCCATAGAGCCTGCCATATTCGCGCTCATGGGCGGCAAGCCTGCACCACAACAGCGGGCGGCGCTCGCCTTCATCCGTGAGGCGGCACAAGGCGAGGGCCAGCGCAAAGCCCATCGCGGCCGGCTGGTCGCCATAGCTACGGGGCGACACGTCATGAAGCCCTGCCCGCAGCAGCCCTTGCGCAGGCAAATGCCGGTCAAGTTCGGGAAGGCCAAGCCCCCAGGGGGGCGCCTTCGTCCGCCGCCGCTCGAACTGCGCCGCAGATTGCTCAAGCCGCGCGATATGCGCACGCAGCGCGTCAATCAGCGGCGTCAAATCCTCGCGCTGACGAAACGGAATGGCGGCGGCGCAAGTTTCCCCGCCCCGCGCAAGCTGATGTGCCGGTCCAATACGCATGACAATATGATCCAGAATGTTCCTATTTTGTTCCACGGCGCGCCAGCAGAGTCAAGCGCCCAGAATCAGAGGTTGGTGCGAAGCTGCGCCGGAAAGGCCTAAGGCCTGACGAGAAGCTTCCCGAAATTGCGGCCCTGGAGCAGGCCGATGAAGGCCGGAACGGCCTTCTCAAGCCCGTCCACCACGTCTTCCCGGTATTTGACCTGGCCGGAGGAAATCCAGCCGGCCATGTCATGCAGGAATTCATTCTGCTGCGCCGAGAAATCCGACACGATGAAGCCTTGCAGGCGCAGGCGTTTCACCAGCACCTGCTCCATCAGTTCCGGCACGGAGGGAAGCTCCGGCGCGCGCGGCGCAAAGCCATTGTACTGCGAGATCAGCCCGCAGACCGGCACGCGGGCAAAATCATTGAGCAGCGGAAACACCAGGTCCCACACACGCCCGCCAACATTCTCGAAATAAATGTCGATCCCTTGCGGGCACGCCGCCTTCAGCTGTTCCGCAAAATCTGGCGCGCGATGGTCGAGAGCAACATCGAAACCGAGTTCCTCCCGCACATAGCGCGTCTTCTCAGCACCGCCTGCAATGCCGACGACACGGCAGCCCTTGATCTTGCCGATCTGCCCCACGGCAGAACCCACGGCCCCGCTAGCCGCCGCCACCACCAGCGTTTCACCCGCCTTCGGATGGCCGATATTCAGAAGGCCGGTATAGGCCGTCATCCCCGGCATGCCGAGAACGCCAAGTGCAGTCGAAACCGGTGCAAGAGAAGGATCGAGCTTGCGGAGGCCCTTGGCTTTCACAACCGGGTGGGTCTGCCAGCCGGAATAGGCCAGTACGATGTCACCTTTGCTGAAGGCGGGATCGGCGGAGGCAATCACCTCACCGACACTTCCGCCCTCCATCACATCGCCCGGGGACAGCGCCTGGGCATAGGACGGGCCTTCGTCCATGCGGCCGCGCATATAGGGATCAAGCGAGAAGAACAGTGTTTTGAGGCGCACGCCCGTGGGGGGCTGCAGCGGCTCTTCCACCTCTTCCAGGCTGAAATTCTCCGGCCCCGGCATGCCACTGGGGCGCGAAGCCATGATGATCCGCCGGTTCACAATTGTTTCTGCCATCCTACTCTCCCGGCCATGCAACGCATGTTCTCTATCACAGGCCGGGAGATATCGCGATGGCCAGCTGGATCATCCGTCTACGGATGACCCGGCAGCACCCGGTCAGACCAGTTCATGCACCCGGGTTTTCGTCTCTTCCGCCACTTCTGCAAAGGGAAGCTTCACAGGTTCAACCGGCACCAGCTCCACGGAGACACCGGCCGGGATCTGCTGCAGCGAAAGTTCCACGCCGTTCGCAAAGCGCAGGCCATCGCGGTAGACGCCGGAGTCCAGGCGCACGAACGTCGCCCGTTCGCGCGCGGCAAACCCATGGCGCGCGGCCAGATCTGCCGGAATATCCGCGAGGGCAAGCTCAGTGTCGCAGGCCATGCAGACGGCAGTTCCGGGCTGCCCCGGCGCCGTCAGGCCCATGGATCCGCTTGGGAAGCGGGTCGTCACATAACGTTCCCCCTCATGGGCGGGACGCGAGAGATACATTTCCAGCGAGTAATCACACATGGCTTCCTCCTGAAGCAGCCGTCTCCCGCTCTAATGCAAATCGTGTGACTTCCGTTCCCGGCGTGTGGAGGTGCTCCTTACAAATCCCCCGTCACGCATTTCTTTGCGAGGGCCTTGTATTGCTTTTCGGTGAACGGAATCGGGTTGCCGCCGGCGGAGGGATCCTTGATGGCCATGGCGGCGATCTCATCCAGGCGCTTGGTGTCGATGCCGATGTCCTTCAGGGCATGCGGAATGCCGATCTCCTTCCGCAGCGCCAGGATCCATTTGAGGAAGCCGTTGAAGCCGCCCTTGATCCCTAAGTAAGCCGCCGCGCGCTCAATGTCCTTTTCGATCTTGCGGCGGTTGGCCTTCAGCACATAGGGCATGATGATGCCATTCAAAAGGCCATGATGGGCATCGTAAAGCCCGCCGAAGGGGTGGGCCAGCGCATGAATGGCGCCAAGGCCGCGCTGGAAGGCGGTGGCGCCCATGGCGGAGGCGACAAGCATGTTGCCGCGGGCGTCAAGATCCTTCGGCTTCTTCACCGCCTTCGCGAGATTGTCCTTCACCAGCCGCATGCCTTCGAGCGCCACACCGGCCGACCAGGGGTGATAGAAGGGCGCGCAATAGGCTTCGAGATTATGGGCCAAAGCATCCATGCCGGTGGCGGCCGTCAGCTTGGGCGGAAGACCCACTGTCAATTCCGGATCGAGCAGCGCCACCTTGGGCATCAGCGCGGGGTGGAAGATGATCTTCTTCTCATGGGTGATCGGATGGGTGACAACACCGGCACGGCCCACTTCAGAGCCCGTGCCCGCCGTCGTCGGCACGGCGATGATGGGGGAGATCACGGAGGCATCCGCCCTCGTCCACCAGTCCCCGATGTCTTCCAGTTCGAACACGGAAATGTTCTGCGAATGCATGAGCGCGATCAGCTTTCCGGTATCGAGGCCGGAGCCGCCGCCCACCGCCACCACGCCATCATGCCTTCCGTCCTTATAGACCTTGCAGCCGGCGAGAACATTCTCCTCCACCGGATTCGGGCGCACATCGGCGAAGAGTGCGGCCTTGAGGCCTGCCGCCTTCAGGTCCGCCAGGATGTCTGCCACCATGGGCATGGCCGCGAGGCCCTTGTCCGTCACCACCAGCGGCCGCTTGATGCCATTGGCCTTGCAGAACTCCGCCAGCTCCTTGATGCGGCCGGGGCCATATTTGATGGCGGTGGGATAATTGATGTTACGGTTCGGAATGGCCATGGCGTGTCTCCTGGGTGCCGTCTTAGGTAAAGTTAGAACAGAGTAACGAAGCCGTCATGCCAGCGAAGGCTGGCACCCCGCTTTGGGCGTCCGCAGCGGACCCCAGCCTTCGCTGGGGACGCAACGTAGAACGTCAATACCGCTCAAACCCGCGCTTCAATTCAAGGTCGGTGATGCGCCGGTCGAATTCGAACTGTTCCCAATTCGCGGTGTGGACATAGTGGTCGACGACATCATTGCCCATGACGCTGCGCAGGAAGTCCGATTCATCCAGAAGCCTGGTTGCCTCCCGCAGCGTCTTGGGGATCTCACGCAGCTTGCGGGACGTATCATAGATATCGCCTGAAACACCGGGCTCCAGCTCCATCTTCTTCTCAATGCCATCAAGCCCGGCTGCAATGAGGGCGGCGAAGGCGAGATAGGGGTTGAGGTCGGCACCGCCAATCCGGCATTCAACACGAATGGCCTTGGTCTCCGCCCCGCAGATGCGGAAGCCGGCGGTGCGGTTGTCGAAGCTCCACACGGCGCGGGTGGGCGCGAAGGTGCCCGCCATGAAGCGCTTGTAGGAGTTGATATAGGGGGCCAGGAAATAGGTGATGACGCCGGCATGGGCCAATTGCCCTGCGAGATACTGCTTCATCAGCGGCGACATGCCGTGCTCTGCCCCCTTCTCCTGAAACAGCGGCTTCTCGTCAAGCGACCACAGCGACTGGTGGATGTGAGAGGAATTGCCCGCCATGCCATAATCCCACTTCGCCATGAAGGAGACGGACTTGCCGACGTTGTAAGCAATTTCCTTTGCACCGTTCTTCATGATGGCGTGGCGGTCCGCCATGTCGAGCGCTTCGGCATAGCGGACGTTGATTTCCTCCTGGCCCGGGCCCCATTCGCCCTTGGAGTTTTCAACCGGAATGCCGGCCCCCGCGAGGCCGTTCCGCAGCGCGCGCATATAGACCTCCTCCTTCGAGGTTTGGAGGATGTGGTAGTCCTCAATGTAGTAACCGGAGGTCTTGAGGTTGCGGTAGCCCTTCTGGTGGGCCAGTTCATAACTGTCATCGAACAGGAAGAACTCGAGCTCGGAGGCCATATAGGCCTTCATCTTCATGGCCTCGAGGCGCTTCAACTGCTTCTTCAATATGGCACGCGGGGAGTGCGGCACGTCTTCGTGGCTGTGGTGGTCCAGCACGTCACAGAGGACGAGGGCGGTTCCGGGAAGCCATGGCGTGCGGCGCAGCGTGGCCATGTCAGGCTTCAGGACGAAATCGCCATAGCCCTTCTCCCAGCTCGTGGCCTTGTAGCCGGGCACCGGTTCCATTTCGATGTCAACGCCAAGGAGATAGTTACAGCCATGGGTTTCCTCATAGCCGCCCTCGGCGAAGAATTTTGCATGGAAGCGCTTGCCAATCAGGCGGCCCTGCAGATCGACCATGGCGGCGACCACCGTGTCGATGGTGCCGGCCTTCACTTCGGCCTTGAGTTGTTCGAGTGTCAGCATGCCTTCGGTCATGGTCGTTCTCCCTCAATCATTCTTATTTGGTTGCGGCCTGAATCAGCGGCACGGACAGGCGCTGGGCCCATTCATCCTGGCCGCGCTCGGTGGCGACCAGATCATTCCTGATCTCGATCATCGCGTGTTGGAGCCCGCGGGCGAAGGCATGCATATTGAGGGTGTGGAGCACCCCATCCTTCGGGCCATAGGGCTCATTGAGCCGCGCCTCCACATTGGGAAAGCTCTTGATGAGCTTGGAGGAGAGTGCCGTGTCCCTGTCATGCAGGATACCGAGTTCAACGGCGCGCGGCTTGCCCTTGTAGATGGGCGTGAAGGAGTGGATGGAGACGACGAGCGAGCGCAGGCCCGCCGCAGCGCGCCTGTCCAGCACCAGCGAGACGCCATCGTGAAAAGGCCGGTAGATCTCGCGGGCGCGCGCCAGCCTGTCTTCCGGTGAAAGCTTGCGGTTCCCCGGAATGGCGGTGAGTTCGCTCAGCTCCGGAATGGCATCAGGCGATTCCGGGGGGCGGTTGCAATCATAGGCCAAGCGCGAATAGCGCTGCAGCAGCAACGGCGCATCGATCAGGCGCGAGAGCAAGCGGCCTACATTCTCGGCCCCGATGTCCCAGGCGATGTGGCGGTGAAGGTCTGCTTCGGAAAGACCCAAGGTTCCAAGCTTCTTCGGCAGCGTGCGCGAGGCATGCTCGCAGATGAGCACGAAGGGGGAGCGCCCCTCTTCATTGACGGCGATGAACGGGCTTTCCTCGCCCTCCTGGAGCAAAGCTCCCATGCACGAAATCTCCAGAAAACATCTGTGTTGAAGCAATGATTTCAGATTGTGCCATGCCTGTCAAATTCGTTACAGTAGCCATACGCATTCGGGAGAAGCATATGCCGCCGCAACGCGCCACCACTGTTGCCGAAAGACTGCGCCTGATGTCAGGAGAGCTGACCGCCGCGGAGCGCAAGCTCATGGCGGCGCTCTTCGCCAATTATCCGATGGCGGGCTTAGGCTCCATCACGGACTTTGCGCGTGAGGCCGATGTCTCCACCCCCTCTGTGCTGCGGCTTGCAAAGAAGCTGGGCTTTTCCGGCTTCCCCTCTTTCCAGGAAGAGCTGCGCTCGGAGCTTTCCGCCCAGCTGCAGAACCCCATTGCCAAGCATGACCGGTGGGCCGCGGATGCGCCGGACACCCACATCCTGAACAAGTTTGCAACCGCCGCGATGGAGAACCTCTCGGGATCCCTCAAGCTCATGGACCACCGCGCCTTCGACGCGACGGTGGCGCTGCTGGCGGACCGCAAGCGCCGCATCCATGTGGCGGGCGGGAGGATCACCGGGGCCATTGCCGCCTACCTCGCCACGCATCTGCAGATGGCGCGGCCGGGGGTGAGCCTGCTGCCGCCCACCCAATCCTTCTGGCCGCAATATCTGCTCGATATCGGCAAGCAGGATGTGATCTTGTTCTTCGATATCCGCCGTTATGACGCGCGCATGCTGGAATTTGCCGCTTCCGCCCGAGATCGCGGCGCCAAGGTCGTGCTCATTACCGATCAGTGGATTTCCCCAATCGCGAGACTCGCCGTGCATTCCCTTCCCCTCCGCATCGAAGCGCCGTCCAGCTGGGACTCGAACATCGTGCCGCTGTTCGTGGCCGAATCCCTTGTGGCCGCCACCGTCAACGCCTCCTGGCGTGAGACGGAGGCGCGCATTGCGGAGCTCGAAACCCTGTCGGACAGCGGGCGCCGCAACAAATGACGGAGACGTTCGACTATGTGATCGTGGGCGCAGGCTCCGCCGGCTGCGCCCTGGCCTACCGGCTTTCGGAAGACGGCAAGAACAGCGTCTGCGTGCTGGAGTTCGGCGGCAGCGACCGCGGGCCCTTCATCCAGATGCCGTCCGCCCTGTCCTACCCCATGAACATGAAGCTCTATAATTGGGGCTTTGAATCCGAGCCGGAGCCGGGCCTCGGCGGGCGGAGGCTGGCGACGCCGCGGGGCAAGGTGGTTGGCGGCTCATCCTCCATCAACGGCATGGTCTATGTGCGGGGCCACGCCAAGGATTTCGACGGCTGGGAAGAGATGGGTGCGAAGGGCTGGGGCTTCCGCCATGTGCTGCCCTATTTCAAGCGCCAGGAAACGAGCCATGGCGGGGAAGATGGCTGGCGCGGCACATCTGGCCCCCTGCATGTGAAGCGGGGGCCGCGCGACAACCCGCTGTACCAGGCCTTCATCGAAGCAGGCCAGCAGGCGGGCTACCCCGTGACGGAGGATTACAACGGCCGCGCCCAGGAAGGCTTCGGCCCGATGGAGATGACGGTTCACAACGGCATCCGCTGGTCCGCCGCCAATGCCTACCTGAAGCCCGCGCTGAAGCGAGGCAATGTGAAGCTCATCACCCATGCCTTCGCGCACAAGGTGCTGCTGGAGGGCAAGCGGGCCGTGGGGGTCGCCTATGATGTGGGTGGAGACCTGCGGCAGGTGAAGGCGCGGCGCGAGGTGATCATTGCGGCCTCATCCATCAATTCGCCCAAGCTGCTGCAAATGTCCGGGATCGGCGCGCCGGAGGTTTTGAAGGCGGCGGGGATCGGCGTGGCGCATGCGCTGCCGGGTGTGGGCGAGAATTTGCAAGACCATCTGGAGATTTACTTCCAGATAAAGTCCAAGGAGCCGGTGACGCTTTATTCCAAGCTCAACTGGTTTTCGAAGGGGCTGATCGGGGCCGAGTGGCTGTTCTTCAAGTCGGGGCTCGGCACGACCAATCATTTCGAGAGCTGCGGCTTCATCCGCTCCGCCGCAGGGATCGAGTATCCCGATATACAGTATCACTTCCTCCCGGCCGCCATGCGCTATGACGGGAAGGCAGCGTTTGCGGGCCACGGCTTTCAGGTTCACGTGGGGCCGATGCGGGCAAAATCCCGCGGCTTCGTCCGTGTGCGGAGCAAAGAAGCGCGCGAGGCGCCGCGGATCCTGTTCAACTACCTGACCCACGCCGATGACCTGCCGGAGTGGCGGCGCGCCGTGAGACTGACGCGTGAACTGTTCCAGCAGCCCGCCATGCAGCGCTATGCGGCAGAGGAAATCCAGCCCGGGCACAAGGTTTCGAGCGACGAGGAGATCGACGCCTTCATC
The DNA here is from genome assembly GCF_965227715.1 of Aestuariivirga sp. Classification (GTDB taxonomy): domain Bacteria; phylum Pseudomonadota; class Alphaproteobacteria; order Rhizobiales; family Aestuariivirgaceae; genus Aestuariivirga. The sequence goes on from NZ_OZ245771.1 coordinate 1,670,320, forward strand.
CGCCAGCATTGTGAGAGTGCCTATCACCCCTGCGGCACCTGCAAGATGGGATCGCTGGCGGACCCGATGGCGGTGGTTGACCCGGAATGCCGGGTGATCGGCATTGACGGCCTGCGGGTGGCGGATTCTTCCATCATGCCGCAGGTGACCAATGGCAACCTCAATGCGCCGACGATCATGATCGGCGAGAAGGCCAGCGACCATATATTGGGGAAGGACCCGCTGCCGCCATCAAACCAGGAGCCGTGGATCAATCCGGACTGGATGGTGAGCCAGAGGTAGCGGGATTCGCTCTGGTCCGCACCAATTCACCTGGCCCGGGCGAAGGCGGGAGGGCGCACGAAGTTGGTGGAGCGGAACTTATTCCTTGACTTTATTCCTAGTCTGTGCTATATGTCAATCAGACGTGCCTGCTGCTGATTGACATTGTGAATCTGTTTTCGGGGCTGCGGCGCTTACGCCCCGGCTTCCTGGAGGAAGAGCGCGCGCAGCTTGCGGACCACGGGGCCGGGCTGGCCGCCGCCGATGCGTTTGCCGTCGATTTCCACGATGGGCATGACGAATTGCGAGGCCGAGGTGAGGAAGGCTTCATCCGCCGCGTAAGCCTCTTCCACGGTGAACTTGCGCTCGACGATCTCAACACCTTCCTCGCGCGCCAGGCGGAACAGGGCGCGCCTGGTGCAGCCGGCGAGGATTTCATTCGAGAGGCCACGGGTGATGACCTTGCCGTCCTTCACGATATAGGCGTTGGATGAGGTGCCTTCAGTCACGAAGCCATCCTCCACCATCCAGCCTTCCTGGGCACCCTGCTCGTAAGCCGCCTGCTTGCCGAGGACGGGAGCCAGAAGCATCACCGTCTTGATGTCCCGCCTCGCCCAGCGCAAATCCGGCGTGGTGACGACCTTGACGCCGGTGACTGCATTGGGGTTGTCGACAAGGCTCATCGCCTGGGTGAAGGCGATGAGGGTTGGCTTCACCGGGACCTTGGGGAAGTTGAAGGTGCGGTCTGCGCTCCCACGCGTCACCTGCATGTAGATGATGCCTTCCGTAAGGTCATTCCGGTGGATCATCTCCTGGTGCATGGTGTCCAGCTCCGCGCGGGTGCAGGGCCATTCCATGCGGAGTTCGCTCAAGGACCGGCCGAGGCGCTCCATGTGGGCGGGGTAATCGACCAGCCTGGCGTTGACCACCGCGCTCACTTCGTAAACGCCATCGGCAAACAGGAAGCCGCGATCGAAGATCGAGACTTTTCCCTGGTCTTCCGGAAGATATTCGCCGTTGACGAAGACGGTGCGGGGCATGCGCTGAAGCTCCTTCATGGTGCAGCGCTTCTAAACACGATTCCCGGCCTAAATCCACGGGGGTTGTGGCCGATTGCCGGGGCGGGTAGGAGAGAGCCAACGTCCACAGCCACACAGGATATCATGGCGCGTCACATTCCGGAGGCAGCGATAAAGGCCATGCTGGCCCGCGAAGAGGCCCTCTTCACCCAGCGCAACCCCACTTCGAAACAGCTTTCGGAAGAGGCTCGCCAGAACTGGCTGAAGGGCGTGCCCATGCATTGGATGGTGGATTGGGGAACGCCTTTCCCGCTTTTCGTGACCAGGGCTGAAGGCGTGGATGTGACCGACGCCGACGGCAACAGCTACGTGGACTTCTGCTTGGGCGACACCGGCGCCATGTTCGGCCATTCACCACCCGCCGTGGTGGACGCCCTGCAGCGCGAGGGAGCCCATGGCCTGACCACCATGATGCCGTCTCCCGATGCGGCGGTGGTGGGGAGGCTGCTGGAAGAGCGCTTTGGCCTCCCGTGCTGGCAGGTGACGGCGACAGCCTCTGACGCCAACCGCGCGGTGATCAAATGGTGCCGCGCGATTTCCGGGCGAAAGAAGATCCTGGTTTTCAACCACTGCTACCATGGGGCGGTCGACGACACGTACGTGACCATTGATGGGGGAACCCCCCATGCGGACCCGGCCCTGATCGGCGAGGTGCGCGACCTTACCCAGTTCACCAAGGTCGTCGAGTTCAACGACATTCCGGCGCTGGAGGCCGCACTGGCGGAGCGTGACGTGGCTTGCGTTCTGGCCGAGCCTATCATGACCAATGTCGGCATGGTGCTTCCCGATGACGGCTACCACGCTCAGCTGCGCGAGATCACCAGGCGCACGGATACGCTGCTGGTGCTGGACGAGACGCATTGCATGTCTTCGGGCCCTGGCGGCTACACGTGGGAACACGGGCTTCAACCCGATGCGCTGGTGCTCGGAAAACCGATTGCCGGTGGCATTCCCGCGGCGGTTTATGGTTTTTCGCAGGAGGTGACGGACCGCATCCGCACATTCCTGGAGACGCGCACGCCTGGTCATTCCGGGATCGGCACCACGCTTTCAGGCTCCAAAATCCAGCTGGCGCTGATGCGCGCGGTGCTGGAAAATTACTTCACCGAGGAGGCTTTCGGACCCCTCATCGCCCTCGCAAGGCGGCTTGAGAAGGGAATTGCCGACGTTATCATCAAACATGGCGTGCCGTGGCACGCCGTCCGTGCCGGTGCCCGGGTGGAGTTCATGTGCACTCCCGAAAGGCCCCGCAATGGCGGCGAAGCGCACCTGGTGATCCACCGGCCAATTGACGAGGCGGTGCATCACTACCTTCTCAATCGCGGGGTGATTGTCACCCCATTCCACAACATGATGCTCATCTGCCCGGCAACGACCGCGGCGCATGTGGACCAGCTGGTCGAAGGACTTGACCGCTGCCTGCATGAATTGATGAGCTGAGACGGAGCACGACAGAATGACACTGGTATTTCCCCGCCGCGGCGCCGAAGCGCAGGCCTTCCTCGACCAGAACCCCGACATTGAAAGCGTGCATGTGGTATGGACCGACATGTGCGGTGTTGCCCGCGGCAAGGTGCTGCGCCGGGATGAAGTGGTGCCGGCCTGGAAGGACGGGCGCTTCATGCCGATCTCGGCGCTGGTTCTCGATGTGACCGGACAGGACGTGCCCGAAACCGGCCTCGTCTTCGACGAAGGCGACCGCGACATGCTGATGTGGCCGGTGCCGGGCTCCATGGTGCGGGTTCCCTGGGCGCATGTGCCCACTGCACAGTATCTGGCCGCTGTGCATGACCTTGACGGCACGCCGCATTATGCGGACCCCCGCAATGCGCTGGAAAAGATCGTGAAGCGCTTCGAGACCGAGCTGAAGATGAAGCCCGTCGGTGCCGTCGAGCTCGAATTCTTCCTGATGGACCGGGCCTCGGCGCTGGCCGGAAAGCCGATGGCGCCCAAGTCCCTCATCAACGAGGCGCGCCCGCAGCATTACCAGGCCTATTATATTCAGGACACGGAGGATTTCGCGCCCTTCTTCAAGGATCTCTATGCCATGTGCGAGATCCAGGACCTGCCGGCGAAGACGCTGATTTCCGAATATGCGCCGGGGCAGATGGAGATCGTGCTGAGGCACCGGGCGGACGTTCTGAAGGCGTGCGACGAAGGCATCATGCTGAAGCGGCTGATCAAGAACGTGGCGGAGAAGCATGGGCTTGCCGCCACCTTCATGGCCAAGCCCTACTCCGCCTGGACGGGCTCCGGCATGCATATTCATGTCTCACTCGGGGACGAGGACGGCAATAACCTGTTTGCCGCGGAAGACCCCACGCAGAACGAGCTGCTGATGCATGCCATCGGCGGCCTCAAGGCGGCTATGGCGGAATCGATGCTGATCTTCGCGCCCAACGCCAATTCCTACCGGCGCTTCCGGCGCAACTCCTATGCGCCGGTTTCAGCTTCGTGGGGGATCAACAACCGGACCGTCTCCTTGCGCATTCCGGCGGGCCCGCCGAAGTCCTGCCACATCGAGCACCGGCCCTCGGGTGCCGATGCCAACCCCTATCTCGTGATGGCGGCGATCTTGGCTGGCATGCATTACGGCATCACCGAGAAGGCTGACCCGGGGAACCCCGTCAACGGCAATGGCTATGAGCGCCGCGCCAAGTATATTCCCGGCAACTGGTTCGACGCCATTGACGCCTTCTGGCGGGCTTCGATCCTGAAGGAATATTTCGGCAAGGAGTTCGTGGATACCTATTGCACGCTGAAGGAAGTTGAGGCTGACCGCTTCTATGCTGAACCGACGGCGCGCGATTTCGAATGGTATCTGAGGACGGTGTAAGCGAGACGCGATGAGAGTTCCACCCGACGTTCTCTATGAACTGCAGCCGCCGCTGATCTTCCTGATCGTGCTGGTGAGCGTGGGCGCGGTGGCGCTGGTGATCCAGCTGCTGCTGCGCATCAACCGCGTGGCGAAGGCGGCGCCGGCGCTGGGGAACATGTCGACCGCGGTGTGCACCATCTCGGGCGCCATCTTCGGCCTCTCCATGACCTTCCTCGCCAATGCCGTGTGGAACACCGAGGACAAGGCACGCGAGGCGGTGAACACCGAGGCGCGCGCCATCCGGGTGATGGACCTCTACATGGATTCTCTCACCACCCCGGCTTATGACGGCATGTCCAGGCTCATCATCGATTATGGCCGCGCCGTTGCGGGCGAGTGGGACCATATGAGCGAGGATGACTATGGCTCGCCCGCCGAGCTGGCGCTTCGCGCCATTTATGGTGCGGTGATCAAAGGGCTGGCGGAGGGCGAACAGAACCGGCTGCTGCAGCAGCGCCTGCTCACATCGCTCGACGAAGTCTCCATTGCCAGGCAGCAGCGGCTTTCGATTGCCGAGAATTATGTGAGCTTGAGCCAGTGGACATTGGTGACGGTGCTGGGGGTGGTGCTGCTCTTCGTGGTGACCATGAGCCACGCGCCCTTTCCGCTGGCGCGGCGCGTGTCAGTGGGAGCGATCGTTCTTGCGATCAGCGTGATGCTCTATGTGATCCTGCTCCATGACCGGCCCTTCATCGGCTATGCGGCGCAATCCGCGGAGCCGATCCTGAAGGCAACGGGTGCGATGCCGTGAGATGGTGAAGCTGCTGCATGATGGGCGGCGGTTCCGCATTGAGGGGCATCGCGGCCAGGCGGGGTTTCGCGAGCTGCTGAAGTGGCAGATGAATGGTGAACGAGCGCGCTGGCCCTCTCACGCCGGGAACCAAACCTTCGCGGCACCGCCGGAACAGGTGGAAGGCGAGGCGCTGAAAGCCACATGGATCGGGCATTCGACGGTGCTGCTGCAGACGGACGGCATCAATATTCTCACCGATCCCTTTCTCTCTTCGCGGGCGAGCCCCGTGGCCTTCGCGGGGCCGAAGCGGGCGCGGGCACCGGCGCTGACGGCAGAGACGCTGCCCAGGATCGACCTGATCCTGTTGAGCCACAATCATTATGACCACATGGATTTGCGCGCGCTCCGCCAGATCTCACGGTTGCATCAGCCCCATGTGGTGACGCCGGTGGGCAATGCGCGCTGGATCAGGCGGGCGTCTTCAACCTTCAAAATCGACGAGCTGCAATGGGGCGAGTCCACCGTGACCGGCGGGTTGCGCATTCACCTGACGCCGGCGCTGCACTGGTCCAAGCGCGGGCTGTTCGATGCCAACACGGCGCTGTGGGGCGCCTTCGTGGTGGAGGCGCCGGGAGGCCACATTTATTTCGCAGGCGACACAGGGTTTGGCACAGGTGCGACCTTTTCTGCCGTGCGGGAACGTTTCGGGCGCCCGCGGCTTTCGCTTCTGCCGATCGGCGCTTATGAGCCGCGCTGGTTCATGGCGCCGCAACACATGAACCCGGATGAAGCGGTGAAGGCGCACCGGCTGCTTGACAGCCGCACCAGCCTCGCCATTCACCACGGGACCATTCAGCTGACGGACGAAGCAATCGGCGCGCCGGCGGCGGCGCTGGCGACGGCGCTGACGGATCAGGCCGTTGACCCTTCCCGCTTCCTCGTGCCTGATGCGGGTGCCGTGGTGACCATTGATTGAGGATTGGATGAGACGTCTGCCCTGGGCTCTGAGCCTTCTGCTTTTCTCCGCTGCGCCCGCCTTTGCCGCGGAAGGCCTCGACGGCAAGACGCTGGGCCTTGCGTGGGCCATTCCGTTTCTCGGCATGTTGCTGTCAATCGCGGTGATGCCGCTGGTGGCGGGGCGCTTCTGGCACCACAACCGGGGCAAGGTGGCGGCGTTCTGGGCGCTGCTCGCCTTGATTCCCATCGCCTTGGGCCACGGCATCGGAACGGCAAGCCAGGCCGTGGTGCATACGGCCTTTCTGGAATATATTCCGTTCATCCTGCTGCTGCTGGCGCTGTTCACGGTGGCGGGCGGAATCGTGATCCGCGGCAATCTGAAGGGGGCACCGGGCCTCAACACCATTCTTCTGGCGATTGGTGCAGGGCTTGCGAGCATCATCGGCACGACGGGCGCGGCGATGATCATGATTCGCCCGGTGATGCGGGCGAATGATGACCGCAAGCGCAATGTGCATGTGATCGTGTTTTTCATTTTCCTGGTGGCCAATGCAGGCGGTGCGTTGACGCCCTTGGGCGACCCGCCGCTGTTTCTGGGCTTCCTGCGCGGCGTCGACTTCTTTTGGCCCACCGTGCATCTGTTCTGGCCTGCCGCCCTCATCATCGGCGCGCTGCTGGCCGGCTTCTATGCGCTGGACAGTCATATCTATGCCAAGGACGGGCATAAATGGCTGGACCCGACACCGCCGCGCGAGATCTCGATTTCGGGTGGGATCAATTTCCTGCTGATCCCGGCGATCATCGGGGTGATCCTGCTGTCCGCCACGGTGGAGTGGGGAGAGGTGACCATTCACGGCACGCATGTGGCAGTGGCGAGCCTGTGCCGCGATGCGGCCTTCGTGGCGATCGTGGCGCTTTCGCTTTTCTTCACGCCCGCCACCAGCCGCAGCGAGAACAGCTTCAGCTGGGAGCCGATTTCGGAAGTGGCGGAGCTCTTCGCCGGGATCTTCATCACCATCATCCCCGTGCTGGCCATGCTGCAGGCGGGAACGGAGGGTGCCTTCGCGCCGCTCGTTGCTCTGGTGCAGGGACCGGGCGGTGCGCCGGACAATCTTGCCTATTTCTGGATCACCGGAGGCCTCTCCTCCTTCCTCGACAATGCGCCGACCTATCTGGTGTTCTTCGAGCTTGCTGGCGGCGACCCGCAACGCCTGATGACGGAAGGTGCGACGACGCTTGCGGCCATTTCCGCAGGTGCTGTGTTCATGGGTGCCAACACCTATATCGGGAACGCGCCCAACTTCATGGTCTATGCAATTGCGCGGGACGGCGGCGTGAAGATGCCGGGCTTCTTCGGCTACATGCTGTGGTCCAGCGTGATCCTGCTGCCGCTGTTCGCGGTGGTGTCAATCGTGTTCTTTGCGGGGTAGCAAAGTCGTACCCTTCTCCCGTTACGGAACGGACTGGGAGAAGGGAAAATCAGTTGCCGTCTTCAGGCAGGCGCGGGAGGGGGTGGACGATGATGCCTTCCTCGATCAGGGATTTGGCGTCCTCGGCGCTGGCCTCTCCATAGATGCCGCGCTGTTCGGTTTCCTCATAATGGATCTTGCGCGCTTCCTCGGCGAAGCGGGGGCCGACATATTCGGCGTTTTCCTGAACATGCTTGCGCATTTCACGCACCATGCCGATGAGCTGCGTGAGGCGGGGGTCCACGGGACCAGCCACCATTGTGTTCGGCTGATCAGCCTTGCGGTTGGCTTTCGCCGGAATGCCCGGCGCCATCAGCTGCTTCTCGACCTTGGCCGAGCCGCAGACGGTGCAGGAGACGAGGCCTTGGGAGGCCTGCGCATCATAGGTGCTGCTGTCTCGAAACCAGCCATCGAAATCGTGGCCCTGGTCGCAGGTGAGATCATAGTGAATCATATCAATCAGGTAACAATCGCCGACACGGGATTCAAGAATGGCACGTCCAGGTAAACCGCCGGTATCCGCGCCCGGGCGAGATCCGCCTCGGAGAGATCAATCTCCGCCATCACGATGCCGGGATCGGTTCCGGCCTCCGCCAGCACCTCGCCCCAGGGCGAGACGATGAGGGAGTGGCCATAGGTTTCCCGCCCTGTCTCGTGGCGGCCGCCCTGGGCTGCCGCCAGAACGAAGCTTCCGGTTTCAATCGCCCGCGCCCGGAGCAGCACATGCCAATGGGCCTGCCCTGTGGGAACCGTGAAGGCCGAGGGCACGGTGATGAGCTTGGCGCCGGCCTGCGCCAGCGTGCGGTAAAGCTGGGGAAAGCGCATGTCATAGCAGATGGTGAGGCCGATCACGCCGAAGGGCGTTTCCACCAGCGCCGCGCGATCACCACCCTGATAGGCATGGGATTCCCGCAGGGTTTCGCCCGTGGGAAGATCGACATCGAAGAGATGGATCTTGTCATAGCGGGCGGCAATCGACCCATCGGGCGCGAAGAGCAGCGAGCGGTTTACGAGCTTGTCCCCTGCACCTTTGAGCGCCAGAGAGCCGATGTTGAGCCAGAGGCCCAGCTCCTGGGCGAGTGCCGCGAAACGGCGGACGCTCTCATCCTCCGTCTCAAGCCGCGCGAGGGATTTCAGGCGTGGGCGGTCCGGCTCAAGAATATTGGTCATCTCAGGCGTCGAGACGAAGCTGGCGCCCTTCGACCTGGCCTCGCGGATCAAGTCAGACGCTGCATCCACGTTCCGGGCCATGTCCGGCCCCGAGCGCAGCTGGACGAGGGCGGTGCTGATCACTGCGGCTGGAGCAGCGGGTCAAGCGCGCCGCGCCGGTCCAGCTCATGAATGTCGTCGGAGCCGCCCACATGCATCTCGCCGATGAAGATCTGCGGCACGGTGCGGCGGCCGCTGGCGCGGATCATCATCTGATGGCGCAAGGTGGGGTCCTGCACGTCAATCTCTTCGAAGGGGGCGCCTTTCTTCTTCAGCAGCGCCTTGGCGGCGTGACAGTAAGGGCAGTAGGGCGTGGTGTAGATGGTGATTTTGGGCTGCGCTGTCATGATGCCGTTAAATATGAGGCCTCGATGGCAAGTGGACAAGAGCGAAGGTCAGGAGGTCCACCCGCCCTGCCCCGGCCTTCCTGAGCGCCAGGGCGCAGGCTTCCGCCGTTGCCCCCGTGGTGCGCACGTCATCGATCAAGAGGACCGATTTTCCGGCTATGGCCTGCAGCCTGTCCGGGTGGAGCTGGAAGGCACCTTTGACGTTCCGCTGCCGCTCGGCCTGGTCAAGACCGACCTGGGCTCTGGTGCGCCGGGCGCGCAGCAGCACATCGGACCGCCAAGGCTTGGCCGCGTGCTTCGCAATCCGCTGGGCCAGAAAGGCCGACTGGTTGAAGCGCCGCTGCCACAGCCTGAAGCGGTGGAGCGGAACCGGGAGGATCACATCCGCCTCGGCGATGAGCCGCCGCCCGGCACGCGCCATCATGCGGGCCATGAGGTGGCCTGCTTCCGGGTTATCCCGATATTTCAGCGCATGGACGAGTCTTGCCGCCTCATCCTCGAAGAGGACGGCGGCGCGCGCCCTGTCCCAGGCGGGCGGGTCCGCCAGGGCCTGGGCCGAGACGGCAGACGACCCCTGATCATAGGCAAAGGGCGTGCCCAGGGCATTGCAGACCGGATCATCGATGTGGCGGAGCTTTTCCCAGCAGGAAACGCAGAGGCTTGCAGGCTCTCCCAGCGGCGTGTTGCACAGAAGGCAGAGGCTGGGGGTGACGATATCCACAAGACCGCGCCACAGGCGGGCCGGAAGCTGGGTGAGCGCTATCTCCATGACGCAAGGCTAGCATGACTTGGGGGAACCGTGGATTCAAGCCTGCATTTGGTTTAACAGCGGCCGCGAAACATGACCCCGGAGTTCCGATGCATTTCTCCCGCGCCGATCTCGACCGCCTGTCCGCCATTCTGGCCGAAGCCGCCGAAACCCACATCATGCCGCGCTTCCGCAGCCTTGAAGATGGCGGCATCCGCGAAAAGACAGGCGCCCTCGACCTGGTGACCGATGCCGATGAACAATCGGAATGGATGATCCGCGATCTTTGCGCCCAGGCGTTTCCCGAGGCGCTGTTCGTGGGCGAGGAATCAGTGGCGCGGGACAAGAGCCTGCTCACCAAGATCGGCGATGCGGACCTTGCCATCATCGTGGACCCGGTTGACGGCACATCGAACTTCGCCTGGGGGCTGCCGCTGTTTGGCGTGATGGCGGCAGTGGTGGCAAAGGGCGAGACGGTTGCCGGGCTCATCTATGATCCGGTGGGGCGGGACTGGCACAAGGGCCTCAAGGGTCAGGGTGCCTGGGGCGAAAGCGTGAATGGCCGCACCCGCGAGCTGAAGGTGGCGAAGCCCGATCAACTGTCCGAGATGACCGGGCTTTCCTCCTGGTACCTGATGCCGGAGCCCCAGCGCTCGCGGACGGTGGCGAACCTCGCCAAGACCAAGGCCTGCTTCAACTACCGCTGTGCGGCCTATGAGTATCGCCTGATCTCGGAAGGCCTGGTGCATTTCTCGCTGCATTACACGCTGATGCCATGGGACCATGCGGCGGGCGTGCTGATCCACCAGGAGGCGGGTGGCTATTCCGCACTTCTGGACGGCAGCCCCTATGATGCGGCGAAGCATATGGGCGGCATCATCTCAGCACCTGACCGCGCGACCTATGATCTGATCAAGCACGAGCTCGTCGGCTGATGACGGGCGCACCGCCGCTGTTCGACCGCGCGCTTGTTGCTGCCCGCGCTGCCGCCAGGCGGGGCGTGGACCCCAACATCCTGACGCGCACCATTGCCGAGGAGCTGGTTGAACGCCTGAGCTTCGTGAACCGCCGCTTCGCGCGCGTGCTGCTGATTGCGGCGGAGCCCGAGGCCATTGCAGCGCGGCTGCAGGAAGGTGGCCAGGTCAAGGACGTTGACACGAGGACTCCCTCCGCCTCCGACCACCTGGAGCTGCCTGACGGCCAGTATGATGGCGTGTTCAGCGTGCTGGATCTGCAGACCTTCAATGATGTTCCCGGCGCGCTGATCCAGATGCGGCGTGCGCTGAAGCCCGATGGCCTGCTTCTGGCCTGCCTGTTTGCGGGCGAAACGCTGACCGAACTCCGCCAGTCATGGCTTGCCGCCGAGGCTGCCGTTTCAGGCGGCGTCTCGCCCCGCGTGGCGCCGATGATCGACGTTCGCGAGCTGGGCGGGCTCCTGCAGCGCGCAGGCCTCGCCCTTCCGGTGGCGGACCTTGACCGCACCATCGTGCGCTATGCCGATGCTGTGGCGCTGATCCACGAGATCCGCGCGCTGGGGCTTTCCAACAATCTGGTCGGACGCTCACGCATACCCGTCAGCCGGCGGCTGATGGGTGCCGCGATCAACCACTATCAGCAGAATTTCACCGACCCCGACGGCCGCATCCGCGCCACTGTGGAAATCGCCTGGATCACCGGCTGGGCCCCGCATGAAAGCCAGCAGCAACCGCTGAAGCCGGGAAGTGCGAAGGCAAGACTCGCCGATGCGCTGAAGGTGGAGGAGAAGAAACTCTGATCAGAAGGTGAAGTTCAGGTTGGCGCGCAGGCCTTGGTTCTGGGTGTCTTGGCTGAACTGGCCGGTGTACCAGATGCCGAAGGCGCCTTCGCCCGGGGCTTCTATGGTGAGGCCTGCTTCGAGCACGGCGGCGTCCCCGGCGGAAGGAACGCCCTGGATGCCGAAATCGCTGCCGCCGTCGAAGTTGAAGGTCATGTCCGGCGTGAGATCGCCCCAGCCATGCTGCCAGCCTGCCATGCCGCTGGCCTTCACATCGAGATCAAACATCTTCGCGGTGGCCGATGCGCGCAGGCCCAGTGTCGCGAGCGTCAGGCTCGTGTCCTGCGCCTCGCTGCTCAAGGCCGCGTCGCCCCCGGTTTCGGTGAAGGCGTCGCTGTCGACATTCACATGGGCGAGTGCGGCGAAAGGCTCGAAGGCCGCAGGCCCGGCGGCAAGGCTGTAACCAAGCTCGCCAAAGACCTGGGCGGCACGCGCGGTATAATCCGCCGAAAGATTGTTGGAGAAGCCGGTGAAGGCCACCTGGCGGCTGGTGGCAACATCGTTCCAGCCATAGGAGGCGCCCAGCCTCAGCCCGAGATTGTTCCAGTTCGCGCTGCCATAGGCACCAAAATCATAGCTTTCGAGGGAAGCACTGGAGTGGCGGTCATCGACCGTCACATCCGACGTGCCGTGGCCGGTGAACAGACCGATGCGGGCATTGGCGGACACGGGCATATCCGCGCCGATATAGAAGCCCTCGATTTGAGTGTCCATGGATGCCGCATTGCCATTGCCGTCATTCTCGCCCGAGGCGCCATAGCCCTCGATCCAGACGGCGCGCTCCGTGCAGCTGTCAGGCTGGGCGGCGGCGAGGACTGTGCTGCAGCGGAGGCGGCCCAGCACGGCATCGCGCAGGTAGTGTGAATCTTCCGCGATGGCGCCCGCCGTTGAGGCGTAAATCTCACCCGACAGGAGATCGAGCGCGCTGCGTGCCGCCTCAGCGCTGTCGAGTGCGCCGATCGCATCGCGGAGCTGGTTGCTGGCCGGGAGGCTGCTTATGCCGTCCGCGGTGGCATTCTGGTTCGGCGTCAGGGCCACATCGGCGAAGTCACGGATCTGCACCACCTTCAGCAGCACGGCATTGGCTTCATAAACAGTCTCGAGCTGATAGAACTCCGAGACCGCCGTATCACCGGTGAGAAGGTAGGTTCCACTCACCCCGCCGGCCGCCGTCAGCACGGTGTAGACATCATTGATGCTATGGACGCTGGTGCTGAGGTTGGTGACATTGAGCACGGCACCACTGTCCAGTGTCGCGGCACCACCCACCGCGATCAGATCCGACAGCAAGCCTTGCGGGACGAGCCCTGCCTGATAGGTGGAGCCTGCGAACTGACGGTAATTGCCTGTGACGGTGAGTGTGGCCGCATCGCTGCCCGTGGCACTTCCGGGCGTGACGGTGGAGCCGTCCTCAGCCGCGATGCCACCGACGCTGCCCGTGCCCGACAGCACCGTTCCGGCCTGCGCCGTGAGCATGCCGCCCAGCGCGCCACTGATCGCAAGGCCGCCCGTGGCCAGCGTGGTGGTGCCTGTGAAAGCGGATGAGTTTCCGCTGAGCGCCAGCGTGCCCGCGCCATTTTTGGTGAGGCTGCCTGCACCGGAGATCGCACCGGCAAAGACGCTGTCATTGGCGCGGTCGAAGATGAGCTGCCCATTGTTGGCGATGGAGCCGCCGAACGCACCGCTCGCAGCGCCATCCCCCACCTGGAAAGTAGCGCCAGAGAGGATGGCTGTGTTGCCAAGGAAGCCGGAGGAATCTCCGCTGAGCACCAGCGTACCCGTACCATTCTTGGCAATGCTGCCCGCACCGGAGATCGCACCGGCAAAGACGCTGTCATTGGCGCGGTCGAAGATGAGCTGCCCATTGTTGGCGATGGAGCCGCCGAACGCACCGCTCGCAGCGCCATCGCCCACCTGGAAAGTAGCGCCAGAGAGGATGGCTGTGTTGCCAAGGAAGCCGGAGGAATCTCCGGTCAGCAGCGTCCGGCCATTCTCGGCACGGATGCTGCCCGCGCCGGATATGGCGGCAGACAGCAGATAGGCGCTGTCCGTGTGGTTGAGGACGAGCGTGCCAGTCCCGCTGCCGAACCCGATGTTGCCGGTGGTCAGGGTCCCTGCCTGTGCCGCCGCAGCGCCCGCCGCAGCGCCAATGTTCAGTGTGCCCGTGGAGCCGGCCTGATCCGCGATGCGGAGGCCGGCGGCGCTGAGCTCGCCCAGGCTCGACAGGGTTACCGTGCCAGTCCCGGCATTGCCGATGGTCAGATCCCCGCTGATGGTCCAGCGTGAGCCGCTCCCATCGACGCGTGCAGTGCCAGTGGTCGCCGCTTCATTCCCGAGTTTTGCCACTGCAGTTGAGGCGGTGCCGCCAGAAAGGATCTGCAGCGCGCCGATTCCCCCGTCGCCGATGTATTGGAAGCCGGTGCTCGACAGGGTGGAGCCCGTACCTGTCACAGTCACGGCTCCCGTTGACCCGGTGCGAGCGCCTGCGTGCAGGCCGGCGCCGGAGAAGCTGCTTCCGCTTTCGATTATGAGCGTTCCGCTAGACCCTGCATTGGTGCCGACGAGGTTCGTCTCGGCGCTGGCCACCGCGCCGTTGGAGAGCGTAAAAATGCCTGTGCCATCAATGCTGACATACAGTTCTTTGGCGGTCGTCCATTTGGAGCCAGCGCCCGTGACAGTGACAATGCCAGTGGCACTTGCGTAGTTGGCCAGCGAGGCAATATTCGTGACGACCTCGCCCTGGTCTGCAACCGTGAGGGTTCCGTTTCCGAGGAGGCCCACATTCATGACCGATGTGCCGGTCCAGCGCGAGCCAGCACCGCTGACTGTCGCAACGCCCACGCCGCCGATATAGTGTCCGAGCCGCAATGTTCCCCCGGTGACGTTGCCGCCATCAAGGATTTCCAGAGAGCCATAGCCGCTAACACCAATGAATTGTGCGCTCGTGCTGGTCAAACTTGAGCCCGCGCCTGTGACTGTGATGGCCGATGTCGAACCGGCAACGTATCCCGATGTCAGGTTCGTACCTGAAAAGGTGCCACCGCTTTCAATCCTGAGCGATCCGTTAGAACCTGCCACATTCCCAACATTCACTGTGAGGGCGCTGGCGGCGCCCAGATTGGACACAGTGAGTGTGCCCTTGCCCGCATTGCCGATGGTCAAGTTTCCGCCGACAGTCCACTGCGATCCCTGCCCGCTGACGAGAACGTTGCCCTGGGAGCCCGCATCATTGCCGACAGAGGCTGCGGACGCAGAAGCAGTGGCGCCTGACAGGACCTTCAGCGAGCCCGTGCCTGCTCTGCCGATGGACTGAGAGACCGTGCTCGTCAAAGCCGAGCCTTGGCCGGTGACGGTGATCGACCCCGCCGTTCCCGTGTTCAAGCCTGCCGTAACATTGGCGCCCGAGAAGCGGCTTCCGCCATTGATGGTAAGCGTTCCATTGGCGCCGGTGTTGGTGCCAGCGAAGCTGTCTGCGGTTTCGGCGGTGGCGCCATTCGAGAGCGTAAACGCGCCGGTGCCGTAAAGGCCGATGAGCAGATTACCCGTGCTCGTCCACTTGGACCCCGCACCCGTGACCGTGACCGAGCCGAGGGCATTGGCGCTATTGCCGAAGGAGCCTTCTCGGGTGCTGACTTCTCCCCCATTGTCAACCGTGAGGGTTCCGCGTGCGGAACCGTTGCGGGCGACAAACAGGTAGTTCGTGCCGGTCCAGCGCGAACCAGCGCCGCTGACGAGTGCGGTGCCGACGCCACCGGTGTTTGATCCGATCTCCCCCGTTCCCCCGCTGAGGCTACCGCCCGCCAGGATTTGCAGTGAGCCGGTGCCGGCGACGCCAATATACTGGGTTCCCGTGCTGGTCCAGCTTGACCCTGTGCCCGAAACCGTGACGCTTCCGCTGGAGCCTGCGGCATTGCCTACAAAGCTCGTCGCCAGGTTGAGCGCACCTCCGTTAGAAACGGCGAGCGTTCCGGTGCCGGCGTTTCCGACAATTGTGTTGCCTGAGCTGCTCCAGGACGAGCCGGCGCCGGTGACGGTCACATTGCCAGACACCCCAACCGCGTCGCCCAACGTCGTGGTTCTCGTGACGACGCTGCCGCCGTTTTCAACTCTCGCGGTTCCCGTACCCTGAAGACCCACCGTCATCGCCGAGGTGCTGGTCCATCTTGAACCCGTGCCGCTGATCAGGGCCGTGCCGCTTGAGCCTGCACCGGATCCGACGCGTGTGGTTGCGCCCGACACGGTGGCGCCATCGAGAATTTGCAACGAGGCTGTGCCGCTGGCACCGATGAATTGGTTCCCCGTGCTCGTGAGCGTGGCGCCGGCACCCGTGACGGTGACGGCCCCCATGGAACCGGAAGCACTGCCGGCTGTCAGGTTCGTGCCGGAGAAGCCGCCGCCACTTGCAATTGCGAGCGTTCCGTTTGACCCGGCCAAACTGCCAACGACGGACGTCGCGGCGCTGGCGGTGGCCTGGCTGGACACGGTGAATGCGCCGGTACCCACGACGCCGACCGTCAGGGTTCCCGTGCTGGTCCATTTGGAGCCCGCGCCGGTGACCGTGACACTGGAACTGGTGCCTGCAGTATTCGCCACGGTTGCGTTGGTGGTGGCGACCTCGCCCTGGCCTGACACGGTGAGGGTTCCACTTCCGACAACCCCGACATCGAGGCTGGTGCTGGACAAGCGGGACCCTGGGCCGTTGACGAGTGCCGTGCCTGTGGCGGTCGCTTCGTTGCCGAGCCGCGACAATGAGGCCGAGACGGTGCCGCCTGAGAGTATCTGCAGCGAGCCCGTTCCTCCGCTGCCGATGAATTGGGTTCCGGTGACCGTGAGCGCCGAGCCGGCACCCGTCACGGTCACCCCTCCGGTTGCACCTGTGAGGGTGCCTACCTGCAAGCCCGCGCCTGAGAAGCTGCCCCCACTTTCAATCGTCAGCAATCCGTTGGACCCAGCGAGCTTGCCGATGAAGCTCGTGACTGCGCTTGACGTGCCCTGGCTGGAAAGGGTGAGGCCGCCTGTGCCCGACAGGCCGAGAGTTAGGGTTGCGGAGTTTGTCCATTTGGAGCCCGCACCGGTGACCGTGGCGCTTCCGGTGCCGGCTGTGGCAACGCCCATCGTGGTATCTTTCGCAACCACCTCGCCTTGGGCGGACACGGTGACGGTTCCGCTGGCGCTGGAGCCCACCGTCATGGTGGTCGTGCTGGTCAGCCGCGAGCCCGTGCCGCTGATGAGTGCCGCGCCGCTTGAGCCCGCAGTGTTTCCAATCAGGCCCGCCGCCATGCTCGCCGTTCCGCCGGCGAGAAGCTGGAGACTGCCAGTGCCCGAATTGCCAACGGTCAGACCGGTGGAGTTGGCCCAGGCGGAGCCCGCGCCGGTGACCGTCGCGCTGCCGGTGGAACCTGCAACATCGCCAATCAGGCCTTGTGTGTCTGTCAGCTTGCCACTGCCGGTGATCGTCAGCGACGCGGTGCCGCCAGACGCCGTGCCGAGCCTGACCTGGGCGGCTGCGCCATTGACGCCGGACCCCACGACCACCGGGTTGGGCGTGATTGTATTGATCAGCGCGTTGTCGGCCGCGGCGGGAACACCACCGCTCCAGTTGCCCGCTGCCGACCAGCTGCTGCTGCTGGCGCCAGTCCAGGTTTTGTCTGCTGCCGTAGCGTAACTTGGAGTCAGTAGCGAAGCAAAGAGTACAAAGCGCCAGCCGTACGTCTGCAGAGCATGTACTTTCCCCGCCTTGAAGGCGGGCAGTTCCGCGTCGCTCGTCAAAGTGTTGCTGCCACGGGCACCGGCCAAAGTGCCCTTCTACCAGGTTTAGACTACTTTACCGCGTACAGGTTGCCGGAATCTGACGTCAAGCGAAGGTTGTAAATACTGGTATTTATGAGTCACTACGGGAACTTAGAATGTGAGCGCGGAACGCCACTGCGAGTGCTCAGTGAGACATTCTCGAAAATCAGGGGCGGATTGATTCGGCACAGGGCGCCCGCGGCGCGCCGTTTCACAACAGATCGAGGAGGTGCGGAATGAGCGGCACATCAGCCGGGGGCATGGGGTAATCCTTCAGCTTCTGCGGCCGGACCCAGGCGATCTGCTGGCCTTCGGCGCCCGAGACCAGACCTTTCCAGCGGCGGCAGACATAGAGCGGCATGAGGAGGTGGAAATCATCATAGGCATGGCTGGCGAAAGTCAGGGGCGCCAGGCAGGCTTCGGCAACGTCGATCGCCAGCTCTTCCTTCAGTTCACGGATCAAGGCGGCCTCGGGGCGCTCACCCGCTTCGACCTTGCCGCCGGGAAATTCCCATAATCCGCCGAGCTGCTTGTTTATCGGGCGCTGGGAGAGCAGTACGCGGCCGTCCTTGTCGATCAAGGCCACCGCGGCGACGAGGACGATCTTCATATCAGCTGCGGTAGGAGCCGTTGATATCAATGTAGGCGTGGGTGAGATCGCAGGTCCAGACGGTGGATTTGCCCTTGGCAACACCCACATCCGCCTCGATCACGATGTGGCGGCCCTTCATGTGCGGCATGATCTCCGCTTCCTTGTAGGCGGGATCGCGCATGCCGTTCTTTGCCACGGTGATGCCGCCGATCTTGATCTTCAGCTTGTCACGGACCGCCTTTTCGCCGGCCTTGCCGATGGCCATGACGACGCGGCCCCAATTGGCGTCCTCGCCCGCAATCGCCGTCTTCACCAGCGGCGAATTGGCAATCGACATGGCAATCCTGTGGGCAGCCTTGTCATTTTCGGCGCCGGTGATGGCGATTTCGATGAACTTTTCAGCGCCTTCACCATCCTTGGCCACCTGGTGGGCGAGGTCCATGCACAGGCTCACCAAAGCCTTAGAGAAGGGTTTGAGATCCTCCTCCTTCGAGACGCGCTTATTATGGGCCTTGCCGGTGGCAAAGAGCAGCACAGTATCCGACGTCGAGGTATCGCCATCGACCGTGATGCAGTTGAAGCTCTTTCCCACCGCCTTGGAGAGCAGCTTTTGCAACAGCTTCGGCGGCACCGCCGCATCGGTGAAGAGGAAGACCAGCATGGTCGCCATGTCCGGCGCGATCATGCCGGAGCCCTTGGCAATGCCGTTAATGGTGACGGTCTTGCCGCCGAGCTTCACCTGGACGGTTGAGGCCTTGGGGAAAGTGTCCGTGGTCATGATGGCCTTGGCGGCCATGGCCCATTGGCCGGGCTCGGCCTGTTCGGCCAACTTCGGTAGGGCATTGGTGATGAAGGACGGGTCCAGCGGTTCGCCGATCACACCCGTCGAGGCCTGGAAGATCTCGCTGGGCTTGCAGGCGAGCAATTTCGCCGCAGACTTGGCCACGGCGGTGACGGTTGCGACACCTGCCTTCCCGGTGAAGGCATTGGCATTGCCCGCGTTGATCACCACGGCGCGGGCTGTGCCGCCGGAGAGGCTTTCCACACACCAGTCAACCGGGGCGGAACGCGACTTGGATTTGGTGAAACAGCCGGCGACCGCCGTGCCCGGCTCCAGCAGGCCCAAAAGCACATCCGGCCGGTTCTTGTAGCGTATGCCGGTTTCCGCCGCTGCCAGGCTGACGCCGGCAATCGCGGGGAGTTCGGGAAACGCCGCCGGTGCAAGCGGCGAAACCTTGTGTGCCATGACGTGCCCCCTCAAGCCTGTCCGGTCTGGTAAACGGCCTTACTGCGCGGGAAGCTGCAGGTCGCCCTTGCCGCCCGAATCATCGCCCGAGGTATCACCACCATCGGTTGCAGCGGGTGCTGCAGCACCACCGGCGTCCAGCGGCTTCTGCTTCGTATCCTGGAAGTTCTTCGCGGCCTTGGCAGCTTCCTCGGCATATTTCTTGAGGTCCTCATCCAGGATCTCGACCTTGGAGGCTGCGCGGATCTTCTGCATCACCTCACCCACCTTCTGGCGGAGCAGCACATTGCGGATGGCGGCCTTCACCTGATCATAAGGCTGGGCGGCGCCCTGCTTCTTGTCCTCGAGGCGGATGATGTGCCAGCCGAAATCGGTCTTCACCGGCTGCGAGGTTTCCCCAACCTTGAGGGCGAAGGTGGCCTTGGAGAATTCCGGCACCATTTCGGCGGCCGTGAAGTAGCCCAGGTCGCCGCCGTAATCCTTGGAGCCGTCCAGACTGTATTTCTTGGCCAGATCTTCGAACTTCTCGCCCTTGGCAAGGCGGGCCTCGATGTCCTCGGCTTCCTTTTCGGTGGCGACGAGGATCATGCGGGCGCGGACACGCTCGGTTTGCTGAAGCTTTGCGGCCTCGTCATCATAGACCTTGCGGATTTCCTCTTCCGTCACCATCGGGCGGATCTTCTGGTAGAAATAGGCGTCGCGCAGGGCTTTGGCCTGATACAGGGCCAGCCGGCGCTTGTATTCCTCGGTCTCGGCAATGCCTTCCTTCACCGCATACTGGGCGAGCAGGTGGCGCTCGATCAGATATTCGACGACGAAGGGGTAGCGCAGCTTGGGCGGCAGGTCCGGCAGCTGGCCGATGATGTCATCGGTGGCCATCTGAACTTCGGAAACCTTGATTTCATGGCCATTGACGATGGCGACCGTCTTGTCATCCTTCGGCGGCACGTCCTCCTGCGCCTGGGCGGGCAGCACGAAGGCCAGACCCATCAGGGCGGAGGCCACGCAAGCATTGAGGATAGTTCGAGAAAACGACATAAAGTCCACCGTTCAAGAGCCCAAAGACCGGCCCGGTTCAGCTTATCAGGCGCTGCTCTTTGTCCTTCAAAGAAGGCAAGAATAAGCCCCCGCCCGCTGTCCGGGCGATCGCAATTCGGGCGCACATTGGTCCGCTTGGCGGTGGGTTGCAAGTAGGGCGCGCACAGAATGACCCCCCTGTGGCGCGGAAGCAACACATTGAAATTGCGCGGCCTTGGCCCCATCTGGCTCCGGTCAGGATTTTCATTGCTGCGGCGCATTGCTCCCGTCCCGCAACTTGACTAGAAAGCGCCTCGACCCCGGGGCGGAACGCCCCGCCCTGAAGGAAACGAATCAATGTTCGGATTGCGCGGCATCGCCGCTAAGATTTTTGGCTCCAGCAACGACCGCCGGATCTCCAGATACCGCGCCCGCGTTGAAGCGATCAATGCGCTCGAGCCTGAGCTTGAAGCCCTGTCCGACGAGGCGCTGCGTGCCCGCACGGTTACACTGCGGGAAGAATTCGCCGCGGGCAAGAGCCTGGACGATCTGATGGCGCCCGCCTTCGCCACCGTGCGCGAGGCAGCGAAGCGAACCTTGGGCCAGCGCCACTTCGATGTGCAGCTCATCGGCGGTATGGTGCTGCATGAAGGCCGCATCGCCGAGATGAAGACCGGCGAAGGCAAGACGCTGGTGGCCACGCTCCCCGTCTATCTCAATGCACTGACGGGCAAGGGCGTCCATGTCGTTACCGTCAATGATTACCTGGCAAGCCGTGACGCGGGCTGGATGAGCCAGATCTATGGCTTCCTCGGCCTCACCACTGGCGTGATCGTGCATGGCCTGTCCGACGAGCAGCGCCGCGAGGCCTATGCCGCTGACGTGACCTATGCCACCAACAACGAGTTGGGCTTCGACTATCTGCGCGACAACATGAAGTATCACCTCGACGAGATGGTGCAGCGTGGACATAATTTTGCGATCGTCGACGAAGTGGACTCGATCCTCGTTGACGAGGCGCGCACGCCGCTGATCATTTCGGGTCCCGTCGACGACAAGTCGGAACTTTATAATGCCGTCAACCAGTATATCCCGGCGCTGATGCCGGAAGATTACGATCTGGACGAGAAGCAGCGCTCCGTCACCCTCACCGAGCAGGGTAACGAGCATCTGGAGCAGGTGCTGGGCGGGGCGGGGCTTCTGCGCGGCACCAACCTCTATGATGCCGAGAATGTCACCATCGTGCATCATGTGCAGCAGGCGCTGCGCGCCCACAAGCTGTTCCAGCGCGACAAGGACTACATCGTAAAAGACAATCAGGTCGTCATCATCGACGAGTTCACCGGCCGCATGATGCCGGGACGGCGTTATTCCGAGGGCCTGCACCAGGCACTCGAAGCCAAGGAGCAGGTGGCGATCCAGCCCGAGAACGTGACGCTCGCCTCGATCACCTTCCAGAACTATTTCCGGCTTTACGCAAAGCTCGCCGGCATGACCGGCACCGCACTGACCGAGGCCGAAGAGTTCATGGACATCTACAGCCTCGACGTGCTCGACATCCCGACCAACCTTCCCGTGGCGCGGCTTGACGAGGATGACCAAGTCTACCGCACCGCCAAGGAAAAATACCACGCCATCATCGATACGATCGAAGAGGCGCGCGGGCGCGGCCAGCCGGTGCTGGTGGGCACCACCTCGATCGAGAAATCGGAAGTGCTCTCGGAGCTTCTGAAGGCCCGGAACGTTCCGCACAATGTGCTGAATGCGCGCTACCATGAGCAGGAAGCAGCGATCGTGGCGCAGGCCGGCGTTCCCGGCGCTGTTACCATTGCCACCAACATGGCCGGCCGCGGCACGGACATCAAGCTCGGCGGCAACCTCGACATGCGGGTTGCAATCGAGCTGGCTGATGTGCCCAAGGGTGCTGAGCGCGATCAACGCATCTCCGCCATCAAGGACGAGATCGAGGTCAACAAGCAGAAGGTGCTGGCGGCAGGTGGCCTGTTCGTCATCGGCACCGAGCGCCATGAGAGCCGCCGCATCGACAACCAGCTGCGCGGCCGTTCAGGCCGCCAGGGAGACCCCGGGCGCTCGCTGTTCTATCTCTCGCTCGAGGATGATCTGATGCGCATCTTCGGCTCGGAGCGGCTGAACTCCATGCTGACCATGAGCGGGTTGAAAGAGGGCGAGGCCATCGTCCACCCCTGGATCAACAAGGCGCTGGAAAAGGCGCAGCAGAAGGTTGAGGCGCGGAACTTCGACATCCGCAAGAACCTGCTCAAGTTCGACAATGTCATGAACGACCAGCGCAAGGTGATCTTCGACCAGCGCATCGGCGTCATGAAGGGCGAGGAAGTTGCCGAGACCATCGACGACATGCGCCACAACACCATTGAAGAGCTGGTGCACAAGTATATTCCGCTCAACTCCTATGCCGAGCAATGGGATGCAGCGGGCCTGCGCGAGCGCCTGCAGGAAGCACTTGGCCTCGACTTCCCCGTGGACGAATGGGCCAAGGAAGAAGGGATCGCCGAAGAGGAGATCATGGAACGCGTGACCAAGGCCGCGGACGAGCACTATGCCGCCAAGCGCGCCAAATATGGTCCCGAGATCATGATCCAGGTCGAGAAGACGTTCCTGTTGCGCACGCTGGATCAGCTGTGGCGCGATCATATCATCACGGTCGAACAGCTGCGCCAGGTTATCCATCTGCGCGGTTATGGCCAGCGCGACCCGCTCAACGAATACAAGACCGAAGGCTATAATCTGTTCGAAAGCATGGTCGGCCGCCTGCGCGAAAACGTAACCGCGCAAGTAATGCGCGTTGAAGTGCAGATGCGCGACCCCTCCGAACTGACCGACCTGCCGGACGAGGACGAACTCCCCATGATGGCCGCGCACCACGCGGACCCGCTGACGGGCGAGGATGAATTCGCCGCCGGTGACCTGGCGCTCGCCCTTGCGCCGGCAAATGCCATCAACCCGAAGGACCCCAAGACCTGGGGCAAGGTCGCCCGCAACGACCCCTGCCCCTGCGGCTCCGGCAAGCGTTACAAGCACTGCCACGGGGCGTTCGCTTAGCGTTTAATTTCAATAACTTAGCGTTCTGACTTGCCCTGCACAACCCTGCACAGTATGTTAGTTTAGGCCCCAAACCTATACACAACCTGTGCAGGTCCCATGGAAGACGCATACAGAATTATGGATGGCAAAGTGGTCGTCCATCGGCGCGGCGGTGTATATTACGCGCGCCTTCACGTGGGTCCCAACAAGTACAAGCACAAGTCGCTTAAGACCGGCAACAAGGCTTTAGCCATAAAGGCTGCCGAGAAACTCAGCTACGAACTTGAATTCAAGGCGCAGCATGGAATTCCTATCGATGCGAGAACCTTCGGGGCAGTCACGGAAGAATACATTGCCTTCCGCCAAAAGCAGCACGAGCAAGGTCATACCTCTGCACACAGCATGCGGCAGATTGAACGAGTGGCTCGCTTTTGGATCGCGTATGCAGGCAACAGGCCGATTACCAGCGTAGGCAATGACCAGCTGAGAGAATACGTTACGTGGCGGCGTGAATATTACACCACACATCCCTTCAAGCACCACAACGCTAAAAAGCACCCACAGGACAAGACGATCCAGTGGGACATTATGTTGGGTAAAGCAATCATTAAGTGGGCGCACGAGCGCGGCTACAGGGGCTTGATTCCGCTTCCAACATTCTCATTCATTCCAAAGAAGAAAAGAGTGCGACCCGCGTTTGAGCCAATGGCTTACCAGCAGCTTTATGGCGCTCTGTATCGCTGGGTTGAAGACTGCAAAAACCCACAGCACCTCGCTACCAGAGAACTGCTGCTGGACTATGTGATTATATTGGCAAAGTCTGGAATTCGAGTGGGTGAGGCAAACAATCTAAAAGTTCGAGACGTCCACCGCATTACCGACGAGATGGGCCGCATAAACTATCGACTGACCGTCGATGGAAAGACCGGCCCACGAGATGTAATCCCGGTCGCGTCAGCTGTGCACTTCATAGATCGTGTGCTGGAGCGAAAGACCAATCCTCACCCTGACGATCTACTTTTCACCATGCCTAGTGGGAGAAAAATCACTACGCTGGCAGACCAGTTCGACAAGGTGCTCGATCTAGGCGAAATCCGGTATAGCTCAAGCGGGCAGAA
Organism: Aestuariivirga sp.; assembly: GCF_965227715.1. Classification (GTDB taxonomy): domain Bacteria; phylum Pseudomonadota; class Alphaproteobacteria; order Rhizobiales; family Aestuariivirgaceae; genus Aestuariivirga. The sequence continues at coordinate 1,694,640 of NZ_OZ245771.1, forward strand.
ATTCTCACTCTACAGTCTCCGGCACTTTTATGCTGTGACCGCTCTTCGGGAGGGTGTCGGAATCTACCACATTGCGCGCAATATGGGCACCAGTGTTGAGATGATACAGCAATACTATTCCAAAGAGGCTACGCCGGAAACCATGGCCACAACGCTGGGTGGGAAGCTCAAACCTAAACATAAAATGAAAGAGAGCGAGACATAGGCTCGCTCTCTTTGGTGACACACAGTACTGATCTATTAGCTGGCGCGACGTGCGACTACGCCAGTCTTGGGTTTGCCCACCGCACTGATGAAGTTGTCGAACTCGCCAGCCTCGGCAGCATCCACTAGCTTTGGCAGGATCGCGAGTAGCTCATCCATGCCCTTGAGCACGACTGCACCCTTGCCCTTTTCGAACTCCAATGGCTTGGAACCATAGCGCACAGTGAGAACAATCTTGCCGTCGCTCTGTGCCTTCCACCACTGCTTCAACCGCTTGTCGACCTCAATCAGGTGCTTCTGACCGTCTTCCGTGTATTCCCACCGACGCTTCTTAACGACATGAATGCGACCGGCAGTCTGCGCCTTTGCCATGTCGAGCTGCTCCCGCAAGTGGGCAGCGAGCTTTGCACGGCGATGCTGCTCTGGCGTCAGGCCCGCATTGCGCGGCACAGCAGTAAACGTCAGTCCCTTCAGTACGCTCATATCAACCTCCTGTATGTTTGAGCTGATACAAGCATGCTGGCCTTTAAGCAGTTGGACGACCGGAAAATGCCTGAATTGCCCAATTTCACGCCGCTTCCACAACAACCTCAAACAATGTTGGGATGATTTAGTGGGAGATTTCAGGTCGACCGTCAGGGCTATTGGGAGCAATATGTGGATGTAGCTAATACAGCTACAATGAGAAGAGTGGCTGTGGTGGCCGCGGTACGAGATGCAGTGCCGGCCGCAACCAAGGACGACACTACAGCTAGCGCCGCCTGCAAGGCATTCTAAGGGCTCTACAGCGGGGTCAAGCCCACGCAGCTATATGAGTAGCGGGGGCGGTGTGTTCAAGCACTACTAGACCCTTGCAGAGCTTACCAGATGCGGAGCTGCGCTAGTGCACCAGCGGCCCGACACCGCCGCAGTACCGCGGAATGGCACCTCTCCGAACCAATTCAGCTGGTGCATTTAACTCAAGACTTGTACATTTCGCTCACTTGCCCAGACAATGCGGTCCTCACTGGAGTTTTCAGATGGAAAAGCGGTTTTTCGCATTTGTCTTAATGCCATTCGACAAGTCGTTCGATGACATTTACGAGTTCGGCATCAAAGCCGCTGCTAACGAACTCGGAATTCGCGCAGAGCGCGTGGATGAGCAAACATACTCAGAGACAATATTAGAGCGGATTCGGGGACAAATTGAGCAGGCCGACTTTGTAATCGCCGACATGACAGGACGTAATGCAAATGTCTTTTATGAAGTCGGGTATACTCATGCAAAGGGAAAGCTCAGCAGTTTATTGACCCAAGACGCAAGTGACATTCCCTTCGACCTGAAACATCACAGACACCTTGTATATGAGAACTCGATTAAGAACTTGAAGTCGAAGCTTCAGCCGGAAATTGCATGGTTAAAAGCCGAAGCAATTAGACAGCAAACTAAACCATTTTCAGTCGAAATCAGAAGAGCGATCGGATTTTTGGACGTTGAACAAGACTGGAGAGCGGTTGGTGAGCTAGACTTGGTCCTGGAACTCCACAACAACTCTGACGAGACCTCGCCTGAAATCAATGCACTCTATATATACACGGGAAACGGATGGCGGTTTAGTATCGAGAAAGAAGAACTATACAGTAAGCCAGCTCAACTGGAGAACTACGCCTTGCAGCACTACTGCAGGTCGCCCGTGCCGCGACTCGCTAAAGGCACATGGGCCCCGATAAAGGTCGAGGGCAAAAAAACCTTTTGGGCGAAGTGGCAAGGCGGAGAAAGAGAAAAGAGTTACAAAGTGACAGGCCAGATGCTGCTTCAAATAGTGACTTCTAAGGGCATCTTTGATGAGCTTCTAAATCTGAGCGTCGAGTTCGACGAGGTGCCGTTCTAAGCTAATGTTTCCTCGGACAATCTCTGGTCCAGCAGAACACTGAAACGGTTATACAGCAGACTTGGTTGGACTTACATATGCTTGCGCAGCTCTGAGTGTCTGCTGCGCACGTCTATTGTTCAGGCTCGCCTTCTTCACTTTGAGAGCCTTTTGCTGCCGCTTAACACCGTCAAGCTGGATCTTTATCGGATCGGGACCCACAACCTCGCTGATCCTCATCGCCTTGCCTCTAGGATGAGTGTTTGTATGCACTCCTGAGCCAACTGCTGAAGCTCCATGCCGTGTTTCTTAACACTTCCATATTGACTCCCGGAAAGTGCATCTCCCCTTTCCAAGAGACGGCTGGCACAAGTTGCAAGTACCTGTGCACTGGCCGGGCGCGCCTTCGCTCGAAGAGAGCGCACATAGCTCTCTTCACGACCCAGCCATTCTCGGCTGAAGTCGGCACTACTCCTGACGTCGCCTCGCGCCCTCAACACTGTGAGTATTTTTTCTATCATCTCGCCCATCTTTGAATTCTCCATCTAAACCGTCGCCGTGTATAAATACTATGTAGAGATTGTAATATTGTCCTGTCACAACAGACACTTATTTCACCCTCACATGTATTTAACCGAAAGCGTAAAATGAAATCAAAGAAGAGAAAGACCAAACAGACCCTGACTGATCTTCCGTCAGAACTACGAGGTCCACCCCAAAATCGATATGGTGGGCACAGGACTCAAAACATGAGGGCGTTTCCTGGAAGCACATTTGGCGCGGCCAACGCAGGCCGTAGTCTGGATAGTGATGAAATTTTATCATGGATGGCGAGTAGTGGTATGCACCGTGACCCGTCGGAGCACTCCAATGAACATTAGGGCGGCCTCACGATGTTGGCTTCAGACGATACAGTGGGACATTGCTGCCACCTTCACGTTTAGCTATGAGCACACTCAAACACAGGCGATCTCGGAAGCGCGGAGGTTTTGGAAAGAGGTTGATTACGCAATCTACGGGAATGCATCTGTTCGCTTCCACAAGAGGTGTGAACGAATAATGATTCTCGAAGGAGATGGCATAGGGCAACGCTTCCACTATCACGCTGCAATCATTCTACCGCGAGACCGCTACCAGGACCCGCTGCTATTCTGCGAATTGTTGTATCGCAAGTGGTGCAAGGTCAATCGTCGTTCGGCTCGGGTCGAATTCAGCCCTTGCTGGTTCAGTGATGGATGGAGCAGCTATATCACAAAACAAGTTGACAGGTATCACTGCGACAGCATCGACCTACATAGCAGCCACATTGCTGCATCCAATCTGTTGAACGCGGCAATGACCGCAGAATAGGCGCTTAGAGAGCCCTATTGAAGTTTCCCCATTGGCAAGTGAAGCACTGGCTTAAGTCCGTGCTTGTTGCGGGAGCGCGACTGAATATAGCAGAGTGTATTGCGAACAGAACAACGTTGGCTTACGGCACATACAGATCAAGAGGAATTCATCATCAAGATAGTGCGACCAATGCTCATCAAATCAACGTTGGAAGAGATAAGACATTCAGTGCTGGTTAGACTTCCCAACCAGATTGAAACTGCTCATAGAGCAACTCGGATTTGGATTCCAAGATTGTTTGCATGCTGTCTAGCAAACTCTCGCTGGAACTAACCCACACCTCCGACGTTGGAAACGTCTCCCCACTCTTTTGCAGAAGCTCACTTGCTTCACGCACGGCCTCTATTGAGTCTCCGAGCGAAATTAAGGCACTGTCGATTGTCTCAATTACTACACCCGTACTTGAGATATTCTTAAGTTTCTCCTCGTCCGCCCAAAACCTGGCGTAAATCACAGAGCCATATTCCAAAATAAATCGTGTTTCGGCAACCCGAGCATCGAATACCACAATGGTTGGCGTCTCACTCGGCTCATCCCTTCCCAGCCTATCGTAGATGTAGTCGGACATTGACTTGAATGCCTGCTGGACCGACCCCATGAGGACACTCTGGAGTGGAGTCAGAGAGCTATCAGAGCCCAGCCCATATAAAACTTTGCAGTGGAGACTATATTCGATCGATGCCGCTGTAATTTTTTGGTCTTGAAAGCTTCGCTCTATGAAGGCAACGCGGAAGTACTCGGTCATGACGGCTCCTTGATGTATGTTGACGATCGCTCATGATTGATGTCGAGCGACAGCGTCGAGCGCAGGCCGTTCTTTCAACAGAAAGTCCGACCACGATTCACGAGAAAATGCGTCGCCAATGATGTCTATGGTTCTAGCGTAGGCCTGGGGTATCTTCCTCGGAACACTGGCAAATGCGGCAGAGTTGGCGCGTCTGCTTGCATCAAGATATGTCCATACATTGTGATTAATCAGCATTAAATTGGACAACGTGTCAAATCGTCGGCCAGAGATCTCCTCTGTCTTGACTACCAAATGGTGCATCTTGAGAACATCACCTAGAGGTGAGCTCGCCGGAAAGTCGAGCGGTGAATTGCTATCAGCGTAGCTCTGTCGGTGTTCAATTTGCCCAAAGCTGATACTCCAGTCGCTCTCATCCTCCCCAAGAGTAGGTGACAAGGCATATTTGTCAAACCGTCCGCCCAGGTCGAACGCGGTGGCGCTGTCACAGCTGACTTGCAATGAAGGATTTGTGCAGCGCAGCCCATTCTGTATTGCTGTCAGAAAGATATCCCACTTCGTCTGTGAGACCCCAAGGACGTGAAGCCAGTCTTGGCCGGCTTCAAAGGCATGATCATCTCTCATGGTCAGGAGTATGTTGAGCATGATGTAAAGCCCCCCTCGCCAGCCTGCAGCACCCCCTAAGCTCCAACCGCCGTGCCGGAACCATTTAATTCCATTCCACCACCGAAGTCCGTCTTCCAGGTTTGTTGCCTGAACGACATTCAGCCATTTTGTCTTGCCGTTTGTGAGTTGTTGGATGAGCTGCAAATTGTCGTTTGTCAGCGCTAGTAGCTCGACCTCACTACATCGATGAAAGGGGGACTCTGAACCACGCGACTGAGTCGCCCACAGGGGCATGTCGATAGTCATGGCATAGTCGCAATAGTGCTCTAGCCAATTTATGATCCACCGCTTCTCGTCATAACGACTGTTCCACACGTTGACAGCAGACTGGGAACTCATTCCGCTAGTTAATCCCCCGAAGCCCTTGAACCGATTTTTACCCAATTGGTAGCCGCCACTGTCACCGACAATGGTGAATGCACCGCTCGGTCGTGAGAATAGTGGCCCGCGTGTATCTGCACCGACGCTGTAGTTGCCAATGGAGTGCAGAATAAACTTGTGATTCCAGAGTTTGCTGTTCCCAGTCCAGAACTCAAAGTCGGAAACTGTTAACCCACCAGGCAATTGTCTTTCAGGGGTTACTCTGTGCCTTCCGACTTTGGCGTAAGAGGAATTCACTGCTGGCAAGTAGATCGCATGCCTGTGCGGCACAGTGAGAACGAAGTTGTCTGTCACATCAATCTTCCCAGTGATTCTCCTCTAAAAGTGTATGTTCCGGCTCTGAGGGCGACTTATCTTTGGCAGCTGCGGCTCGACGGACAACGTTGTAGACTCTAAGCCCTGATCTCTTTCTTGTGCCGCTGTCGTCCGAGGCTGGAATGTAGACAGTGTAACTGCATGCCTCTGTTTCGAAATTCAGTGAAAAAACGTCTTCGCTAGCCGCTATGTTTATCTGCCCGGAGATCGGCAAGTCAGAGACTTGCCGAAGCATAAAGGCGAAGTCCGATGATTTCACGACTAGATTTGCCGTCCCTTGAGCGACCGCAGTCAAAAAGGGGAGTTCCTTCGAGCTGTCGAAGCCGAGATCAGAGTTGAACTCGTATCCGATCAAGACGCCATGGCTGTCTAGACCAATCGACATGGTTCTGTTCATCTGTCGATTGGATTTCACCCCGTATTCGACAATCCAATGATCAAAAAATGAGGAAACCGCAACACTTAACCAGGCGATGTCAACGGTAGCTGTCCACGTGGGAACAAAGCCACTCACGTTGGGCTCTGCCATTGTCCTCAGCGCGTGATCCGCTGGTAGTGGGTGGAAGCGTATGGTGTCGTGGTTGAGATTCGATATTCGGTCAATTGCTTTCTGATCTAGTCCAGCGCCTTGGAGATGGTCGAGGAGTTCCTGCTTTGGAGCCACTGCTAAGGAAAAGTCCTCCACGCCTCCCATGTCGTTACATGTGTATTTGTCACCTTCACAGGGCGCAAATAGATTGAAGGTGCGCTGATGTAAAAGACGCACCTCGATACTCTGGCGGAGGTAGGGAGAGAGCAGCAAGTCACTTTTGGCTTCCGTGAACAAATCCTTCTTTGGCCTCGCTACCACGCAAGCGGCCGCCAGCAGGTGAGCGCGGCTCAACAGGAAGTCTTTCGAGTTGGGCCGGTATATAAGTTGCTTGTTAGCCCTCACTGTCGTTTTCGAAAGACCCTCGCCCTGGATTTTGGTGAATTCGGCGAACTTATCAATACTCCTGGACAACACTCGCGGAATATTCAGTATGTGAAGTGTCTCAAGGATTGGACGAAGCCCTGTCGGTGCTGCAACGAAGTCACTTCTGTAACTATCTACCAGAACAGTGTCGACAAGATCGACCATATTGATGGTGCTTAAATATTCGAAGCCAGGTTTGCCGCTTCGGATGAGGGCTAATCCAAAACCGTGTTCGGTAAAGTGCGCTGTTGAAGCTGTCTGCGCTGCCAAAGAAGGCGCACTTCCATAGTAGACCTTTGCCAGTTTCTCGAACACAGGCTTGAGTTCGTCGTCGTCAAGCTCATAAACAAGAGAATAGATTTCGGCGGATTCGTCCGCGTCATCATCATCAAGATCGTCCGCCTTGTCGTGGTACCCCGCAACACCCGTCTTGCCACCCTTACTATCAATGTAGTAGTCGATTTTGCCCACGGGATCGTGAGCATAGTGCTCCGGGTCGCTTTCGAAATCGTCGTGAATTGCTGCAAAGGCCCTCGACCAGATGTCGAGGTCTGTCTTTGTTATCCTGCCGTCAGTGACCAGCTTGAGCAACGGTCTCCAGTTTATGCGGTTTTGAGTCGCGTTGAAACTGATGCCCTTGGCCGCGTACACTGTCTCGAGATATTTGGGTGCGGTCTGTGCCTGCCGCCACCACAGGTAAGATTTTGCATAAAATTGCCTTTCCGCTGCAGACGTGATCTTTATCTGTGTACTTACGGCACTTGCTTCCTCTACCAATCTTGTAAGAGCGCTGCTTAAGTCTTCTGCAACACTGTCCATTTACCACCATAGGTTGAACTTGGGTTGTAACTACTTAAGTTAAGCATTTGCAGAAGCATCGCAACCAGGAAGTATCGGGGCTGGGGGACCTGTCCGTGCTGTTCGAGTGCTGTCAGCGCTTGTGGCCAACAATGACGGGATTGTGTCGCGGCATCAATGTTGTTGCAACGCTGATGTTTTCACATTAACTCAACCGCAGTTCGCAGAACATTCTCGTTCAGCTCAATGTACCGCTGTGTAGTACTGATGTTCTTATGACCTGCTAATGCCGCCAACACCCTGACATTCACCCCCTTGTGAGCCAATTGGGTGATGAAGCTGCGGCGGCCGCTATGACTGGACGCGTTGCTCAATCCAGCCTGCTTGTAGAAACGGCCGAACACTTGGACGAGGCTGTTGGGCGACATTTGCTTGCCCCACTTGCTCACGAACAACGGCTCCTGCCCCTTGCGAGGGAGACTGAAGCTGTACGTCGTGAGTTCCGCCTGCACCTGAGCATTCAATAACACCGTCCTCGCCTCCCCGCCTTTTGTCTGCTCTTTAGAGAGGCGAATTTGATCCTTCACCATTCCAACGCTCTCGTAGACGTCGGATACCCTCAGTGCTGCTATTTCCCCTACCCGCATACCTGCCAAAAGACTGAGCATGAACATGGCCCGATCACGGGTACAGTAACTCCGCTTCGAAATAGCTCCCAATACCCGCTTAACCTCTTTGTCCCCTAACACCTGTGCCTGTCTCATGTGCTAGCTCCTCTGGATAACGTTTTGCAGCTAGCAGTGTATTTCCTGATCCATAACTGGACGACCGGAAAGAAAGGCTTAGAGATACTCCAGAGATCAATGGCTTAGCGGTCTGGATAATAGAATGTGTATTTTGTTATCCTGAAAGTGCGGCTGATGGCGGGCGTCGTGTGGCGCTTCTAGCCGGAGGTAAAGAACCTGAATCTGCGGGAGGCTCATCAGCAATATGGCTCGATGGTCGCGGAAAACGCAGCGATAAAGCACGCCTCCATGCGAACAATGCCTTGGAACAAGGGTGCTATCGGGGGTCGTGGTCGCGCAGCTATGACGAACTCTTCCAGAGCCTAAGGGCGAAAGATTGAGTCCCGTAGCTCGTTGTAAACCGCCATGCCTGGCTTAATGAGCGGAACGAGGACTGCTCTTGCGAACGACGCTGGATCATTCCCACGTTGGGTTATCTTGAGCTTTCTCCGCAGACATGTGTAAATCTCTCCTGCTGCCGACTTTACGTCATCTGCGGGATTTCCGCGAGACACACTCGCAGCAATTGCCGCTTTCTTCGCAGCAATGACTTGTTTGATAGCCTTCGGCTGACCCTCTTGCGCGCACAGTGCCGCGAGGACTTCGTCGTCATAAAGAAAGGATTCTATATGACGGCGGCCCAGAACTCGTATTCCGCGCTTCTCAAACTCAGCGACGTCAGCATCTGAATGATCATCGCGGTCGATTAGGCGATGAACAACAAGGCCCTGCACGACATTCGGAAAGGCCGCGGCGAACTGCATGCGATCCTTCGAGACGTCTTTGGAATTACCTCCCGATATAAATTTTGTATCCGGAAATTCTCCTTCGAAAATTGCGCCGTAACACCGAGCATCGTGTTCTTCGTTCTTTCCGGCCGCCGAAAGCGATTTGGGATCGCCTTCACATATAAAGAGCTGTTTGGGAGCGATTAATTCTGCCAAATCATCAAGTGCCACACGCAATATCCGCTCCCAAAAAGCACGATTAGGAACTGATGGCGTGATGACGACCGGTTTATCAAAATCTCTTCCGTCAAAATCTAAAAAAATCACATCGCCGGGATACTCCTCGTATAGTTCCCGCGCTTTTCTCATCATCCCGATAGAGTGGGTAGCAATCCACAACTGGCACGCAACGGGAATGAGCTTATATAGCTCCGCCAATAGGGCGCCCTGCAGACGGGTGTTCATATGCAATTCAGGCTCATCAATCGCATACACAGTGTCGTCATACGTTCTGGCTTTGACCACCATGTCCAACATCAAGTCGAAGGCAGCCTTTTCTCCACCCGACAGATTCTTATAGCTGAAACCCTTGGCCAGACCTTTTGTGAACCGAAATGTGCCGTCTACAAGCGGATTCCCGAGCGTACTCAGGTCAAGATCTGGAAAGAGACGCTTGACTGCAGCTCCCACGTCGCCCACTGCAGCCTTCCTAAACTCCTTCAGGGTTGTTTTTTCATCATGGCGCTCAAATGCGTCCTGAAGGGCATTTGAAGCAAGTCGGTGAAAGTTATCAGAGACAGCTCCGTCCTGATCGATCATCCTTCTTACCCGAAGATGTTCAGTGGGTTCAGATAGCTTATTAAGCGATGTCAAGCTAAACTCAGGGTCATTCCGATACGCGGAGCGAAGGTAGAAAGATTTTTTTCCAGCAGACGGACTGTAGAAGTCAATCTTCACCTGCTCATTCCAACCACCCTCCGTTAGATCTCGCCTGTAGTACGCCGCGTCCCAGCTCAGACTCGAGTGGTGGGCCTGCTGCCAAACTGAAAATGCGTCGAATAAGGATGATTTCCCCGAACCATTGGGGCCTGCGATGACAATTAACTTTGCCGGTGGGAGAGTGCTTATTTGAAGGTCGTGAAAGCGCCGAAATTCCTTAATGCGAACATTCTTGATCTTCATTTCTGCCTCGGGATGATCTCGATAAAGCCCACACGCTTGAGAGATAGCTTTCTACACCAGCAAATGCTACGGCGGTTGCCAAAATAACTCCAGTTTCATGGCAGGGAACCTTGAGAGGATGCAGCTAAAACCGAGTTAATAGGTAGTGGTAGTCACTCGGCTACCCTATTTCAAAAGACGCTAGTCACCTAAGCGTCGTATCAAGAAGAACAGAGTCGGGCGGGGGAAATAAGATGTCGTGCTTAAGTATTGGCGGCCGCATTCGTAGAGCGTTTTCAATCGATCTTCGCACGCTTGCGTTGTTTCGCGTTTGCCTCGGTTTGGTGATTATCGCTGATCTCATCCAGCGCTCGCGCTGGCTCGTCGCCTTCTACACAGACCAAGGCGTACTCACTCGGCAAGAAGCGATTGCATTTAACAACCCGATTAGTATGTCTCTCTACTATATTGGCGGGTCACCAATCTTTGTAATCGTGCTGTTCTGTTTGGCTGGCATCTTCGCAGCGTTGGTCGTGGTAGGGTACCGCACAAGGCTGATGACCTTCCTTTCATGGGTCTTTTTACTTTCGATTTGCAATCGAAATCTGATTGTCACCACCGGTGCCGACAGTCTCGTCACATCGTTGACGTTCTGGAGCATGTTCCTGCCGCTTGGGGCACGATTTTCATTCGACGAAGCCTTGCGGCCCGACGACCAACCACAGCCGGAGAACGACTACTTTTCCGTAGCCACGGTCGCAATCACCTGTCAGGTGCTGTTTGTGTATTTCTTCGGCGCCCTACTCAAGAACGGTGCGGAATGGATACCCAACGGCACTGCCGTGTATTTTGCGCTTCAAATCGACACCTTCGCCACGCCTTTAGCGCATATTGTCCGGGAGTACGGGGCGGTCCTGCACCTGCTCACCTACTATGTTTGGTTTGTCGAACTCCTGGCACCCTTGATGGCGCTGTCGCTTTTCTGGTTCGTGCCGCTTAGGCTTGCCGCACAGCTTCTAATGGCGAGCCTGCATTTAGGGTTTATCTTCCTTCTCGAGCTGGGCATTTTCCCGTTCGTGTCACTGACTTCGCTTACCCTGCTTACTCAAGCTGCCGTGTGGGACTGGTTTGGTCGTGGAGGCCGCGCCACGTCGCAGAATGCAATTAAGATATATTACGATGAAAACTGCGGATTCTGCCTGAAGGTCGCGCGCATCTTCCGCAGCTTTTGTCTTTCACCGCAAACGCCAATTCTACCGGCACAGCAGAGCGCCAGCATACGCCCAATCTTTGAAGCGCTGAACAGTTGGGTCGTTACAGATGCAGATGGAGGTATTTGGACCAATTGGAAAGCGGTATCGTTCGTACTACGCAAGTCACCGCTCTTCTATCCGCTAGGGAGAGTATTCGAATGGCCCCCGTTAGCCCGTGTGGGAGATCGCGCCTATAGCTGGATAGGCCGTCACCGCGGAGACCTGCTCGGGCGGTTGTCGGCTCGCTTCCTCTGCTACCGCAGGCAGCGATTCGACATGCATTTCTTCGAATCTGTAGCTGTCGGTGTGCTGCTGATCTTTCTCGTCTTGCACCATATCTCTACGCTTAACGTTGTTAAGTTCAAGCTGCCACCCTTGGTGCAGAATACCCTGATTGGTCTGAAAATAGATCAAACCTGGAACCTCTTTGCACCCTATCCCTTGCGGGTAGATGGATGGCTAACGATTCGCGGCGAACTTGCTGATGGCAAGGCTGTCGATCTCTGGAACAACGCCGAGGGAGAACCTTCTATCACTAGGCCGCCAATTTTGAGCCAATGGGTTGGCGACTATCGATGGCGGAAATACCTTTCTCGTATCGTGGAAAATGGCAATAGCAGGCAATTGGAGAATTTGGCGCGGTATTACTGCCGTAGCTATAATTGGTTCCACGCTCGCCAAGGCACGCTCTTGCATCTCACCATCGATTTGCATGAAGAGAGAACAATGCCGGATTATCAGCCCTACGAAGAAAATCTGCGGCGGATTCTTACGTGGGACTGTCTTGGTTAGCAGTATCGGCCCTTGTAATGCGGTGTTGCAGACGATAGGGTTCACCTAACGTCATTGATAAGAGTTCATCTATATGTCTGTACTTAAACCATTTATTGTCGCTTCGGTGATCGTGGCGGGCACATTTGCCGGCAATCATTTCGTGTCCGGTCAGACATGGGCCGTAGGACTTATGCTTCCCCGATGCGACGCCGCTATGATTAATTGCCGGGACGGCGGCGGTGGGGGTGGTAGCAGCGCCAACCCTGGCGGTAACAGCAGCACCAACGGCAGCGCCAACGGGAGCGCCAACGGGAGTTCCAACGGGAGTTCCAACGGCAGCGCCAACGGGAGTTCCAACGGCAGCTCCAACGGCAACGGCAACGGCAGCAGCAACGGCAGCAGCAACGGCCTATCCAACGGAAGCGGCAACGACAACAGCGGCGACGGCGGCAACGGCAACGGTGGAAACGGCAACGGTGGCAACGGCAACGGTGGCAACGGCAACGATGGAAACGGCGGCGGCAACGACGGTGGCAACGGCAACGCCTGACATGCTGGTATGAAAGTGCATACAAAAATATTTCTATCGTAGTGCGAGGGCCATTCCACACACGCCTGTGCAAACCCTTTACACAGCGGAATTCAGCTGTGTAACCATTTGATAAATTTCAAGTATTGTTGAATTGCTGCTAGTACAAGCACTGCCACGGGGCGTTCGCTTAGGTGCTGTTGCCGGGGTGACCGGCTCCGGTTTGCTGGCCCGCGTGCGGTGAACATCACCTCATCTTGCAGGTGATGTCCTTCCCCTCTTTGCTGGTGGCTGGCCCTCAATCGCCGGGGTGATTCTCCATCTGGACCTGCTTGAGAATGCCATCGAGATTGTAAGTTGCAGCGGCCTGCAGCGGCGGGAAATCCTTGTAGGAGAAGAGCTCCTTGGTCCACAGGAGCTGGCCGATCGGCAGCAGGTTCCAGTCGTAGATATAGGCCGTCATGGGTGCTGCGAGGGCACCCTGCGCCCAAGCAGCGGTTTTGACGGAAGAGCCGATCGCCTGTTCGAAGGGGTCGCGCTTGATGTTGTTGACCAGCGTGAAGTGATATGCGGTCAATGGCAGGAGCCAGCCATCTGCCCCTTCCTTCGCCATGTTGTAATACATCTTCCAGTTCTTGTAGCGCACCGCAGAGGGCGTGGTGCCAGAGTAATAGAAGAAGGTGTCCCTCGCCGACTTCTCCGTCTTGCCCTGCAGGAAATCGGCTTCGTTCACGCCGTCCAGATGGGTTTTTACAATGCCCGAATAGGCACCCTTCTCGATCTCCGCCCGCAGCTCGTTTGCCTTGGGGCCGCCGGCAATCTCCACCAGCGTCGGCAGCCAATCGAGAGAGGAGAAGATTTCCTTCGACCATTTCCCGGCAGGCACGTGACCCGGCCAGCGGATCATCATCGGGGCGCGGAAGCCGCCTTCCCAGGCTTCGCCCTTCTGGCCCTTGAAGGGTGTTACGCCACCATCGGGGAATGAAATGGCCTCGGCTCCATTGTCAGTCGTGAACACGACGATGGTGTTGTCGAGCTGGCCCATGTCCTCCAGCTTCTTGAGAACATAGCCGACGTTGTCGTCCAGCTGCTTCATGCCGGCTTCATTGACGCCCCAGTCCTTGCCGCCCGGCTCGCCAACCATTGCCATGTATTTCTCCGGCAGGACGGTCGTGACATGCATGCGGGCGGGATTGTACCAAACGAAGAAGGGCTTGTTGGTCTTCTTCGGGTCGTTGCGGTCCAGATAATCGATGACCTTGGCCGAGATTTCCTCGTCGATGGTCTTGGATCTCTCGAGTGTAAGCGGGCCTTCATCCTTGCAGCTCTGCTTTTCCTCCGTGCCATCGGACGAGGCGCAGGAGAGCATCGGGCGCGGCGGCGTCAGGCATGTTGAGGTGCGCGGATCGACGGCACCAGGCACATCAGGCACGCCGGGGATCGGCGTGTTCATGCAGGGCGGCGCCACGGTCTGGCTGGTGGGGCTGGCGTTGATGTCGGGGAAGCTCACCTGCTGCATGGCGTCAAGGTGATAGAGATAGCCCCAGAATTCCTGGAAGCCGTGCGCCGTGGGCAGCGCCTCCGTATGGTCTCCAAGGTGGTTCTTGCCGAATTCACCGGTGTTGTAGCCGAGGTCAAGAAGGAATTTGGCAAGCGCGGGGGTGCCCTTGCGCAGCCAGGAGGGGCTGCCGGGCAGCTGGGGCACCGTCATGCCGGTGCGCAGCGGCGTCATGCCGGTGAAAAAGGCGTTGCGGCCCGAGGTGCAGCTTGCTTCGGCATAGTAATCGGTGAAGGCCAATCCTTCCTGGCCGATCCTGTCGATGTTCGGCGTTTCACCGACCATCAGGCCGCGATGATAATAGCTGGTCTGCATCCACCCGATGTCATCCCCCATGATGAACAGGATGTTCGGCTTCTTGGCCTCCTGCGCCTCCACCGCACCGGCCATGCAACAAGGGAGCGCCACCAATAGCCCCGTCAAGAGCGCTGCTTTCACAGCTGAGATATTCGCCGGCTTCATCTCATACCTCCATTGGCGGTCACGACCTTCAATTGAATATTCTAGGATATGGATTTTGCCTGGTCCAATAACTATGAGTTATCGGGCGATAACGAGGGCGGCTTTCATGCTTACAATCCGGCACTTACAGCTGGTGAGGACACTGGCCAGAAGCGGCCATTTCGGAAGAGCGGCCGAGGAACTGGGCATGTCCCAACCGGCGCTCTCCAAGGGAATCGGCAATATCGAAAGAATTCTCGGGGTGCGGATTTTCGACCGTTCCACCCCGACCACGCCCACGACATTCGGTGCCATTCTCATCAGTCACAGCGAGAGCATCGTTGCCGATTATTCCGAGCTCTTGCGCGAGCTCAAACTCGCCAAGGGGCTTGACACCGGCAGCCTGTCCATCAGTTGCGGGCTCTACCCCGCGGAAATGTCCGTTCAGGAAGCAATCGGCACCCTGACGACCCGGCACCCGTCACTGCTCTGCAAGCTGATGGTCAAGGACTGGATCGACGTTCCCGACGACATTGGGAACAGGGCGTTCGATATCGGGATCGGCGATATCACGGAAGCTGCGAGCAGGCCTGATCTCGAGACGGAACCCTTGCGCATCAGCCCTGTCGTCATTTTCTGCCGGTCCGGGCACCCGCTCACGCGCAAGACCACGGTCACCGTGCCTGACATACTCGAGTTTCCATGGGCATGCCCTGCCCTGCCTGCCCGGATGTTCGAAGGCCTTCCAAAGCTCACAAAACCATTTGGCATACTCGATGAAACCACCAACCGCGTCATCCCCCGGATCTGGGTTGAAACATTCTCCGCGGCGAAGAGCGTTGTCTTGAACGGTGACGCTCTCTCCGCCGGTCCCCGCCAATTGATCGCCGGGGAACTCGACGATGCATCCCTAACGGCATTACCGCTTTCCCTGCCCTGGCTCACGCTCAACTATGGCTTCATCTGGCGGCGCGGGCGCAGCCTGTCACCTGCCTGCCTGGCTTTCATGCAGCTGGTTCGGGAGATTGAACGGAGGCGGGGGAGTTGAGCCGCCCCTGCGGTTGCTTCATGGCCTGTCTCTGTTAGCCACCCCGTTCAATCCGGTTGCCAATCATCGTTCAGACTCAGTCCGGATTTTCGGCGGTTATTACCCGATATAGTTGCATTTCCTGGCATCCACGTGTAAAGGCTGGCCATGGGTATTTGTCTTCCTGTTCGACCAACGCGTCCGGGCCGAAAGCAATCGAGCCGGTGCAATGCGATCTAATCCCAGGCTCGCGGTTATCATCCCGACCTACAAGGCCCGCAGCCATGTGCTGAATGTCATTTCTGACATCGGCCCGGAAGCCGATCGCATCTACGTCGTTGACGACTGTTGCCCTGAAAACTCAGGCGCGCATGTCCAAAGCATTTGCACCGATCAACGTGTGACCGTGCTGTTTCACAGCCAGAACCAAGGTGTGGGCGCGGCAGTGATGACCGGATACAGAGCCGCCATCGATGACGGAATGGAGATTCTCGTCAAGATCGACAGTGACGGCCAGATGGATCCTGCCATCATCTTCGACTTCGTCGATCCGCTTGCCGCAGGTGAAGCCGATTATGCCAAGGGCAATCGCTTCTTCGACATCGAGAGAGTACGCCAGATGCCCGGGATCCGGCTGTTTGGAAACGCCGTCCTCTCGCTCATGTGCAAACTGTCGTCGGGCTACTGGAATATCTATGATCCCACCAATGGCTATACCGCGATCCACGCCGATGTGGCCCGGCGGCTGCCATTCGACAAGATCAGCCGCCGGTACTTCTTCGAAACCGACATGCTGTTCCGGCTGAACACACTTCGCGCCGTCGTTGTCGATGTACCCATGTATGCGCGCTACGGAAACGAAAGGAGCAATCTCAAGATCGGCCGGGCGCTGGGAGAATTTTCGGTCAAGCATGTCCGGAATTTCATCAAGCGGCTCTTCTACAATTATTACCTCAGGGACATGTCACTTGCGTCGATCGAGCTGCCTGCCGGCATAGCACTCACCGCCTTTGGAATGACCTACGGCGTCTATCACTGGGTTAGCCCCACGACTGCAGGCCAGCCATCGGCTGCCGGCACCGTGATGCTCGCAGCATTGCCGGTGCTGCTTGGCGTTCAACTCATCCTCTCATTCATCGGGCATGATGTGCGGTCTGTACCAACCAAGATCTTGCACCGTCAGAGACTGTTCTATGGCGCGAACAGAACCAGGGCACATCTCCATGCAGAGTGAAGATCCGCAATGGACGGACTACCGGTCCCGATTCTCCACCGTTTACGACCAGGCGAACTACGGAGACTCCCTGCAGGCCCGCGTGATGCGCATGGGCCACAAGCTCGCCGAAAAGCCATTCGGCCCCAATACGCATTTCAACAGCGTTCTGGAAGTGGGTGCGGGCACCGGCGAACACGCACCATTCGTCAGGCACAGCTTCGATCGCTACGTGATCACCGATGCAGATCCAGAGGCGCTGACCGTCGCCAAGAAAAAGCTTTCAGGATTCAACGACGGGAAACTGCAGTTCGAAGTGCAGAGCGCCAACGCGCTGAACTTTCCCGATGGATCGTTCGACCGGCTGATCGCCACCCATGTTCTCGAACATCTCTACGAACCGCACAAGGTGCTGAAGGAATGGCGCCGTGTTCTCCGACCTGGCGGAACGATGACCATTCTGATTCCGACCGACCCTGGCCTGGCCTGGCGGATGAGCCGTCATTTCGGACCGCGCCGCAACGCCACCCGAATGGGGTTCTCGTATGATTACGTTATGGCTCGAGAGCACGTAAATCCTTGCAACAATCTGGTCGCATTGCTGCGCCACTATTTCCCGGCCGCCCTCGAAAACTGGTGGCCTTTTGGCCTTCCGTCAATGGACATAAACCTCTTCCATGTCTGCCAAGCAGTCATGCACGGGAAGAGTGAACAGCGGTCATGAAGTATGCTCTGGCGCTTTTCTGTGTGGCCGCGCTATCAGCCGGACAGCTTCTCTTCAAGTTGAGCGCCAACTACGCATCAAAGGCGCCCGCAGGTTTCCTGTCACATGCGCTGATCCCGCTTGCCGGCGCATTGCTCATTTATGCGGTTTCCTCTGCGGTCTGGGTTTGGATTTTGCAGAGGGCCGAGCTTGGTAGCCTCTATCCCATTATGGCGCTCGCCTTTGTGTTCGTGCCTCTCGGCAGCTATCTCGCGTTCGACGAACGCTTCAATCAACAGTACGTCCTGGGCGGCATCCTCATCATGGCCGGAATTGTTATATCGGCTTGGCCCTGACAATGCAGCTATAGGAACCTTCCATGATGGACAAGCAGACGGCTGTTGTATCAGCAATACTACTGACCGCGTGGATCGTTCTCTCTATCATCATCCCGCCCTTTCAATCCCCTGACGAAGACGACCACATTGCACGCGCGTACTTTCTCAGTAAAGGAATGGTCTTTCTTCATCAGGAGACGAGCAGATCAAGTGGCGGAATGAATGACACGGGGCTCTTGGCCCTGATGGAGGAATTTCGCAACATGCCGCCGCTGAATCCCCTCACACGCGCGAAAATGAAGGCGGTTGACAGTCTGCAATGGACCGGAATTCGCACTTATGACGAGGCCCCGGGAACGGGCTACTATTTTCCTGCCATTTACGTCCCCCAGGCTGCAGCCCTTTTCATTGGCGAAAAACTAGACCTCCCTGTGGTTGCGTCCATCCGTCTCGCGAGACTGGCTGCACTGGCCACCACATTCCTCCTTATCAGTCTCGCCTTCTCGATATATCCAGCCAGTCCGCTCATTGTGTCGCTTCTCTTCATTCCAATGAATCTCTTTCAGGGAGCGACCAGTGGAATTGATGGCATTGCAGCCGGACTTACCATCTTCTCTGCTGCGGCATTCTCACGGCTCGTCTCGGAAAAGGGCATTGCGCCCTCATGGATCTTTCCAGCTCTTGCGGCGGCAACAATTGTACTGACAACGAGCAGGCTGCAAGCGACACCACAGTTCATTCTGCTTCTGTATGCCTGCATCCATTCCGGGCGGAAGACGGACTACGCAGGCTTTGGCTTGTCGTTTCTGCTCTTCGTCAGCTGGACGATTGCCGCTGCACGATACACGGTCGACCTCCGGAACGCGCAACCGAGCCAGCCCTTCGAAATTCTCCAGTACTACTCCCAGCATCCCCAATTGCTTGCTGAGGTGTTATGGGCCACTCTGAGCGACAAAGAGACTATCTCCTTCTACTTGGCTGGTTTCCTTGGCATTCTGGGTTATATGGACACCGCTCTGCCCACAGTAGCGTATGTGTTACTGAGTCTTTACCTCCTGTCAGTGAGCATTCTCTCCGTCGCGCCTAGATCAGCTGGAACAGACTCGACCAGTCGCAATCTGCTGATACTAGCCTCAGTAATATCTCCACTTATCGTGCTCGTGTCACTCCTTATCACCTGGACGGAACATCCGGCGAAAATCATACAGGGTGTCCAGGGCAGGTATTTCGAGATCGCGGCCATCTATTTTGCATATGGGATTTCAGGCGGCCGCAAAGACTTCGATACACCGATGTGGAGGGCCGGTTGGGCGATCGCTGTCGTCGGTGGCCTTATATCAATCGCCTTCACGTCACAGGCCTTGCTCTATCGTTACTACATATTGCCATTCAAATAATCTTTGGACCGAGCCTATGTGGGGCTTGCAAGGCCGTGGACTCGCGGACAGAGGAACAGCATGCTGAAACGGACAAAATGATCGCGAAACACTCACACCTACCGCTTATTATGGCAGCTTCTCTGCCCTTCGCGATCGCGGTATTCTTTATCACGACATTCGCCATTGCCACACCGCTCACCGACGAATGGTCAGTGGTATACAATGCAATGATCATGGATGCGGCCCCCAGAAACGCGCGCGACTTACTATCCGCCATTGGAGAGATGCGCTGGCACATCTACACCCATCTCCTTGTCATCCCGAACCTGATCTACCTCGCACTCGCACCGCTGGTTCACTTCGACGCCCGCTTTTTCATGTTCCTGACGCTTGCGTCAAATGCGCTGATCCTTGTTTGCGCTTATTCAAGAGGGCTCAGGGCGGCAGCGTTCTTTGCGGCCTCGGTCATCGTCTTCAGCCCGGCGCGCTACATGGAAATGATGTGGGGTTTTCAGTTCGCACTGGGACTATCAACCTCTCTCGGAGTCGTTGGCCTGACCTTGTTGGATGCCTCCGCCGGGCATCGTCACCGGGACCGGTTCATCGCGGCGGGAGCCATTGCACTCCTTTGCGGAAGCTTATGCTCGTCAGTGGCCCCGTTTGCTCTGCTTGCGACTCCGATCATTCTGCTGAAGCCGGAATATCAGGCAGTGCTCTGGAAGATGCTGGCCATCGTTCTTGTGGCACTCATCCTGACGATTGTTTATACGTTTGGCCTTGCCCAAGCCCTTGCCGGGACGTTTTGGTTTGCTCTCCTCATTTCAACTGCAGTTGGCTCCCTCCTCCTCAGCTCACCTGTGGGATTGACGGATTTCAGCTTCAATGCCCGCTCGGCTTTCGGCCTTGCTATTTTCCTGCTGAACGTTCTGTTCATTTTCAGAGCGTATCGCGCGGGAGAACTGGCCAGGCTGGCCTATGGCATTTCCCTCATTGCCTATGGACTGTTCTCGCTGGCAGCCATTGGCATCACGAGACATTATCTCGGAAACTGGCATCTTCAGTGTGCCCTTCCCATTCTCGTGGGGACGCTCTGGATCGCAGATAAAAGCCTCGACTCCAGATCGAACTACTCAAAATACAAGACTGCAGGGTTCATCATTGTTTCAGTTGCTGCAGTGACCGGCTACTGGAATGCCTTCGCTTATTTTGGTCCCGCCTACCGGGACTATGCCATCAGCGTGAGAACTCATTTGCTGGCTCTGGCCGATGACCCGCTTCAGGAGAAACCTTATCCGGCGACTGCGGGCTGGGATGCATCACCGGAGCTTGTCAAATTTCTGAGAGACTCTGGAAATCCGGATTTTCGACATTCTTCCCGGTGAGCAGGCGCGAAGTGCTCTGCAGGCATATAGGTACCGGCGATCGATGGGCCTCCGATGGCGGTGCAGTTCGCCCGTGCATCGGCCCCTCAGGCTCCTGACCGGCTTCCGATGAAGGCCGCGTCTCTGCGTTCCGCCCTGGGCCAGTTTTGCCAGATGTATCCAAGTGGTGTAGTCAATCGTGCTGAGTAAGAGGCATGGATCGACCACGAATGCAGAGTAATTCCGCCGGGCTTTTGAATCGGGCGCAGAATGCCCATGCGGCCGGAAAGCTTGCCTCGGCCATTCCGCTTTATGAACAGCTCGTCCGCGCCGAACCCCGAAATTTTGCGGCACATTACTATCTCGGGATTGCCTATTATCAGGCCGGTCAGCTGGAGCGGAGCGTTCCGTTTCTGAAGGTGGCGGCTGATCTGCGGCCGGCCGCCATTGAAGCCCATAAGGATCTAGGCCTCATCTTGCTCAGGCTGAAAGATTATGGGCCTGCGGAGACAAGCCTGGCGCAGGCGTTGAAACTGCAGCCCGGCAATCCGGACCTGCTGGTGAACCGCGGCATCGCCTTGAAGGGGCTTGGGCGAACGGGAGACGCTGTTTCCTGCTACCGCAAGGCGATTGCGCTTCGCCCTGCCTTTGCGGAGGCGCATCACAATCTCGGAAACGGACTGCTTGCCGTGGGAGCGCAGGAGGAGGCGCTTGTGGCTTTCGAGCGGGCCGCATCACTGAAGCCCCAGTATTGGGAAGCCTTGCTTGGCATGGGCCAGGCATTGCTGGCTCTGGAGCGCGGCGCAGATGCAGCGGCGGCACTGAAAAGAGCCGTTAGCGTGAACCCGCGTGCGGCCGATGCCCACCAGGCCCTCGGCGTGGCCTTGCTGCGCCAGGGAAAGAACGAAGAGGGGATGGCCGCGCTGCACCAGGCGTTGGCGATTGACCCCACGCATGTGGCTGCACTTGTGGCACAGGGCGCGGCGCTTGAGCAGGAGGGGCGGCTCGACGGTGCACTCGCCAGCTACGACGCGGCCCTGGCGACGAACCCGGGGCTTGACGATGCGCTGCTGGGCCGGGCCGGCGTTCTGCGCCAGCTCAGACGCTACGATGAGGCGATCAACGCTTATGACCGGGCAATCGCCGCCGCGCCGGAACGAGTTGAAGGCTATCGGGGTGCAGCCATTGCATTCTACCGCAAGCGGGAGTTTGCCGCCGCCGCGCGGAGTTTCGATGCCGCGATCAAACGCGACGGCACGGTGGCGGAACTTCATTTCCTGCGCGGACAGGCCCTGAAGGAGATCGGATTCCTCGCCGATGCGCTGGTCGCGGCCAATGATGCGATCGCCCTCAATGCAGCCTATACCGATGCCTATGTGCTCAAGGCCCGGCTCTTGTCTGAGTTGCACCAGTCCGAAGAGGGAATTGCCGCGCTGGAGAAGGCCCGGGAGCTCGACCCTGGCAATGACCGCACATTCGGCTTGCTATTCGGCGAGAAGATGCGGATCGGCGACTGGCGCTCTTACGATGAAGACATCGCGCAGATCCTCCCGCGCATCGCTTCGGGCGTGGAAATCGTCGATCCATTCCTTGCCCTTTCCCATTTCGATTCACCCGCCGTGCAACTGCGCTGTGCGGAGATCTATGCCGCAGACATTCTGGACCGGTCACTTCCGCCACGCCGCATGAATCTTGCCCTGCGCGATGACCGCATCGCCATCGGCTATTATTCAGGCGACTTCCGCGACCACGCGATGATGTATCTGATGGCGGAACTGTTCGAGCGGCATGACAGCAGCCGCTTCCGCATTCACGCCTTTTCACTTACGAAAGCGCCGGACAGCGCGATGCGCAAGCGGGTGATGCCGTTCTTCGACGACTTCCATGATGTGGACGAGATGAGCGACCGTGAAATCATCGCACTCTCACGGGCGGAGGAGATCGACATTGCGGTCGATCTCATGGCCTACACCCGCCATGGCAGGCCCAGCTTGTTTGCGGCCGGGCTTGCGCCATTGCAGGTCAATTATCTGGGATATCCCGGCACTATGGGCCTCAGTGGCGTTGACTATATCGTGGCGGACCCGGTTCTCATTCCCGAAGAAGCACGGCCCTTCTATTCCGAGAAGGTCGCCTATCTTCCCAACAGCTATCAACCAAATGACGGACAGCGCGAGATCGCGGCCAAAAGCTTCACGCGCGCCGAGCTTGGCTTGCCGGATGAGAGCTTCGTCTATTGCTGCTTCAACAACAGCTTAAAGATCACGCCGCCGGTGTTCGAGAGCTGGATGCGCATTTTGCGGCAGGTGCCCCATTCGGTTCTCTGGCTCTTGTCTTATACGCCCGCAGTCGAGGGCAACCTGCGGCGGGCGGCGGAGGCGCAGGGGGTTGGCGGAGAGCGGCTGGTGTTTGCCAAGCTCGCGGATACGCCGGAGCATATCGCTAGGCAGCGTGCGGCGGATCTGTTTCTCGATACGCTGCCCTACAATGCCCACACCACCGCAAGTGACGCGTTGTGGGCCGGACTTCCGGTGCTGACCCTGATGGGGCAATCCTTCACCAGCCGGGTGGCGGGGAGCCTGCTTGCCGCAGCAGGCATTCCCGAAATGATCGCTCCATCACGTGAAGCCTATGAGCGGATGGCTGTGATGTTCGCCGAAGACAGGGCGGCGCTTGCCGCTGTCCGCGCGACGCTTCAGGCCAACCGGCTCTCCTGCGCATTGTTTGACTGCGAGCGCTATGCGCGCGACCTCGAGACGCTCTTTACACAGATGATCGAGCGGCACCGCAACGGCTTGCCGCCTGATCACCTGTTCGCGTGTGAGATGGGGACGGTTCGCGATCAGGCGGCGCTCGTATAGGAAATCGTGCCCATCATGCCGGCGTTCATGTGATAGGCGTGATGGCAGTGGAAGGGCCAGGAGCCGGGATTGTCCGCGTCGAACACGATCGTCACCATTTCCATGGGCGGAACCAGCACGACGTCCCGCAGGGCGCCGTCGATTACCGTGTTGTTGATGGCCATGACCTTGAAATAGTGGCCGTGGAGATGCATCGGATGGGCCATGCCCGTCATGTTGTGCATCATCACGGCGATGCGTTCGCCCTCGCGCACGGTGAACAGCGGGCTTGAAGGATTGGCCTCGCCATTGAGGCCCCAGCGATAGTTGTTCTCGCCGCCGGTGAGCATCAGCATTTCGGTGCGGGTGATGGGCTCTTGGGGCAGCCGCGCGACGGAGCGGTAAAGGCGCTCCTGTGCGAGATCGAGAGCCGGCGTCATATCTCCATCCCCCGAAAGCTTCGGCACGGAAGCCCCCGCGGAGGCCAGCACGATGCCGGTACGGGCTGTGAGGCCCTCGGGGCGGAACAGGATGGGGAAGGCGCCGCCCTGTTTCGGAACAGTCAGCCGGATATCGGCGCGCTGGGCGATGGCGATGGGAAACAGGCTGCCCTTCATCGGGTAAATGGCGCTGCCGTCCACGGCGATCAGTTCACCTTCAAGCGAGCCCAGATCGATCCACATGTTGGAAGCGGCCGCGGCGTTGATGATACGGAGGCGTAAGACACCACCCTTCTCGACCTTCACCACCTCGGGATCGTCCAGCGTGCGGTCATTGGCGAGATAGGCGTCATAGACCACGTCATTGAGCATGGGGGCACCCGCCATGCCACCTGACATGGCCATGCCATCCATCTGCGAATGGTCCATGCCGCCCTGCTGCATCATGTGGCCCGCATGGCCGCCGCCCGTTAGGGAGGCCAGGATCTCTTGCGGATCGCGGAAGGTGAAATCATGCAGGATGACGACATGCTCTTGCGTATCGAACAGCGGGTCCTTGGTTTCGCGCACGATCAGTGGTGCGGCGAGCATCTGCTGTTCCTGGAGGCCCATATGCGAATGCATCCAGTGGGTGCCGGACCGGGTGTTGGCAAAATCATAGTCGAGGGACTGGCCGGGCGCGGCGGGCTTCTGACCATACATGGCAATGCCATCTTGGCCATAGGGTGGCGTGAGGCCATGCCAGTGGATGACGGTGTCCACATCACTGTCATTCTGCATGCGGACCTTGAAGCGCTCGCCCAGCAGCATGGAGAGGCCGGGCTTGCCGTCTGGCCCCGTCAGACCGAAAACACTGGCAGCCCTGCCCTTGACCTCAAGGGTGCGTCGGGACACGGTGACGCGCTTCGGCTGCTCCTCAGCCGCAGTGAAACGGGTGGTGGAAAGCAGTGCTGCGCCGGCAAGGCCTGCGGTGAAGTCTCGGCGATTCATGGCCATCCCTGTTCAAATCTCCCCCTATGTAACGGGGACTTTGCGGCAGGAAGCAGGCGGACGCCCGGATCAGAGGCTGCGGCCGATGTTCAGGAATTTTTCACGCCGCTGGGTGCGCAGAACCTCAGCCGACACGCCGTCATAGGCTTTGAGCGCGCGCGAAATCGCGTCCCCCGTGGCGGTGATCGCCTCCCCCGCCGCACGGTGGGCGCCGCCCTTGGGTTCCGGGATGATCTCGTCGATGACGCCCAATCTCTTCAGATCCTGCGCGGTGATCTTCATGGCGGCTGCCGCATCCTTGGCGCGGGCAGCATCCCGCCACAGGATGGAGGCCGCCCCTTCGGGCGAGATCACGCTGTAGATCGCATGTTCCAGCATCAGAACGACATTGGCGGTCGCTATGGCAATGGCCCCGCCCGATCCGCCCTCGCCGATGACCACGGCAACGGTCGGAACGCCGAGCGACAGGCAGCAATCCGTGGAGCGGGCAATTGCTTCCGCCTGGCCGCGCTCTTCCGCGTCAATTCCTGGGTAGGCACCGGCAGTGTCAACGAAGGAAATCACCGGAATGCCGAAGCGTTCCGCGGTTTCCATCAGGCGCACGGCCTTGCGATAGCCTTCCGGCCGCGCCATTCCGAAATTGCGCTTGAGGCGCGAGGTGGTGTCGTTGCCCTTTTCCTGGCCGATCACCATCACCGGCTGGCCCTCGAAACGGCCGAGGCCGCCCACCACCGCATAATCTTCGGCAAACTTCCGGTCGCCCGCGAGCGGGGTGAATTCGGTGATGAGCTGGCCAATGTAATCCAGCGCGTGCGGGCGCTCCGGATGGCGGGCCACTTGCGCCTTCTGCCAGGGCTCGAGGCTGGCGTAAATATCCTGCAGCTGCCTTGCGGCCTTCTTCTCCAGGCCCTTCACCTCCTCGGCGATCGAGACGGTCTTGTCTCCGCTGGCGAGAGTGCGGAGTTCCGCAATCTTGCCTTCGAGCTCGGCTAAGGGGGCTTCGAAATCCAGATAAGTGGGCATTGGGCCTCAGGATCGGGTCAGGTTCGGCGCGGAAACTGGCCGCGCAAGCTCAGGAAGTCAACTTTTCTTGGCGAGCGGATGGTGGGTCTCCACCACAACGCGCAGGCGCTCGGCCTGCACATGGGTATAGATCTGTGTCGTCGATATGTCCGCATGGCCCAGCATCTGCTGCACCGCACGGAGATCGGCCCCGCCTTCGAGCAGATGGCTGGCGAAACCATGGCGCAGCACATGCGGCGAGAGCTTTGCAGCATCCAGCCCCGCTTCGGCTGCCAAGCCCTTGAGTTCCAAGGCAAAATGCTGGCGGGTTAAATGCCCTTCAGCGCCTGATGAGGGAAACAGCCATTTCGAGCCTGCTGTGGCTGACGTTTTCAGCACCGCCAGATAATCCTCCAGTGCCGCGCGTGCCGTGGCGGAGACGGGGACCAGCCGCTCGCGGCCGCCCTTGCCCTTTACCAGGATGAAATCCCGCTCGGAGGTCGCCGCCTGGACCGTGAGGCAAACGAGTTCCGAGACGCGGAGGCCCGTGGCGTAAAGCATCTCGACGAGGCAATGGAGGCGATGGGCCTTGAGGAGCTTCTGGCCCTTGGCCGATTTCAGCCGGGCCCGGGCTGCATCGGCAAGCGCGTCCACCTCCTGCCTTGAGATCATCTTGGGGAGCGGCCTCGCGGCGCGGGGGCTGTCGATGGCAGTCGCGGGATTATCCTTCGCCAGACCGTCGCCATGGAGGAAGCGGTGGAACTGGCGGATAGCTGAAAGCTTCCGGGCGGCGGAACTGCGCGCCAGGCCCAGGGCCTCAAGGCTTGCCAGGTGGCCGCGGATGTTGCCGGGATCGGCCGTGGCGATGTCCGACCCGCGGGACGTGCTCTCTTCCGCATAGGCTTCGAGATCGCGCCGGTAGGCTGAGAGCGTATTGGCTGAGGCGCCGCGTTCCGCCGCCATCATTTCGAGGAACCGCTCGATCAGCCGGGGGGCAAGGCTACTTGGCACGCAGCTTCTCGCTTGGCAGGGCCTTGACGATTTCGGTCTGCTCCGGCGGGTAATGCGACAGCGCCCAGGCGCCGCCATAGATTGCGCCACCCAGCAACGCCAAGACGAGAACAAACTTCACCGTATCTGGCATGCGACCACCATCACAATTGGGAGTGTAGCGGGTAAGCCCCGCTTCGGAAAGCCTTTGCGGTGCCGGAACATGCGCGATAGAACCGGCCCAAGTTGAGGAAGGTGGATGGCACGCCGTTCGATTGCAAGAGAAGCCGAAACGGTCCGGCAGCGCCTGGGGAACCGCCCCATCGTGCTGGTGGGGCTGATGGGCGCTGGCAAGACCAGCGTGGGGCGCAGACTTGCCGAAAAACTCAATATCTCCTTCATTGATGCGGATCATGAAATCGAGGCCGCGGCGGGCAAATCCATCAAGGAAATATTTGCCGACCATGGCGAAGCCTATTTCCGCGAGGGCGAGCGCCGGGTGATCCAGCGGCTGATTGGCAATGGCGCGCAGGTTCTGGCCACGGGGGGCGGTGCCTTCATGAATGACGAGACTCGCCAACGCATTGCGGAACATGGCATTTCCGTGTGGTTGCGCGCCTCGCTTCCGGTGCTGATGAAGCGGGTGGCGAAGCGGCAGGATCGGCCCCTCCTCCAGGCCGCTGACCCCCAGGCCGTGATGCGCGGGCTGATTGACAAGCGCTACCCTGTTTATGCGTTAGCCGACGTGACAGTGGAGAGCCGGGACGTGCAGCACGGCCAGATGGTGAATGACGTGATCCGCGCGCTGGCGCAATGGGACGGCTGGGACAAGCAGAAGAACGAGAGCCATGAGTGAGACACACGCAGTCGAACGGCGCGAAACGGTGCCCGTTTCCCTGGGCGACCGGAGCTATGAGATCGAGATCGGGGAAGGGCTGCTGGCCCGCGCCGGAGACATTGTTGCCCCCCTCCTGAAGCGCCCGATCACGGCGATCGTGACGGATGAGAATGTGGCGAAGGCCCATCTCGCCACGCTGGAGCGCGCGCTTGCGGCAAAGGGCATCCGCTCCACCGCCATCATCATGCCGCCGGGGGAAGCGACCAAGAGCTACAAGCATTTGGCAGAGCTGTGCGACAAGCTGCTGGGTGCAGGGATCGAGCGGCGGGACCGCATCATCGCCTTCGGCGGCGGCGTGATCGGCGATCTCGCGGGGTTTGCCGCGGCGATCCTCAGGCGGGGTGTGGATTTCATCCAAATCCCGACGACGCTGCTGTCTCAAGTCGACTCTTCGGTCGGGGGCAAGACCGGCATCAACTCTTCCCATGGCAAGAACCTGATCGGCGCCTTCCATCAGCCGCTTACCGTCATCACGGACATTGGGCTTCTCGAAACACTCCCACGCCGCGAGCTTGCCGCCGGCTATGCGGAGGTGGCGAAATACGGACTGCTGGGCGACCCTGGCTTTTTCGAATGGCTGGAGGGCATGGCCCCCGCCATCATGCGGGGCGATTCCCAGGCGCGCATTCACGCCATCCGCAAATCCTGTGAGATGAAGGCGCGGATCGTGGCCGAAGACGAAACGGAAACGGGTGTGCGCGCCCTGCTCAACCTCGGCCACACGTTCGGCCATGCGCTGGAATCGGCCACCGGCTATTCGCAGCGGCTTCTTCACGGCGAAGGCGTCTCGATTGGCATGGTGCAGGCCTTCCGCTTTTCCGAACGCCTGAAACTGTGCGCAGCCGGCACGGCGGAGCGGGTTGCATCCCATCTGAAGAGCGTGGGCCTTCCCATTCACGCCTCGCAGATTTCGGGCGAACTTCCGCCGCCTGCAACGCTTCTCGACATCATGCGGCAGGACAAGAAGGCGCAGGGCGGAAAGCTCACCTTCATTCTGGCGCATGGCATTGGCGAGGCCTTCATCGCGAAAGACGTGGCGGATCATGACGTGCTCGATTTCCTGACGGAGGATCTGCGCCAGCGATGAGCCCAGAGACTGGATTGACCGGCGGCGGAATTGTCTTCCTGCTTCTGCTTTCCGCCTTCCTCTCGGCCGCCCGCGCCGCCCTGGCTGAGGTCTCGCGCAACAGGCTGGGCGAGATGCAGAAGCGCGGATTGGCAGCCGCAGGAACGGTGCTGCGGCTGCTCGACCGCGAAGACCGGACCATAGCCGCCCTGTCACTCGGACAGATGCTGTGCATAGGCCTTGCTGGATATGCGGCGGCCATGCTGCTGGGCCAGGTGGAGGCCATCGGGGCCGTTGCAGCGGCCTTCGCCCTTGTTCTGCTGTTCAGCTTCTTCGGGTTCATCCTGCCCGCGCTCTATGGTGCAAAACGCGCCGAACGCGTGGCGGTATCACTGGGGCGCGCGGTTGAAGGCTTCATCGTCCTCACAGGTCCGCCGGCCGCCGGCCTTCAGGCGCTGGCACGCTGGTTCCTGCGCCTCACCGGCGTCAATGGCGGCGAAGAAGGCCAGACGGTGCACGAGGATCTGCGCGAGACGATCGAGCTTCACACCAAGGAAGGCACCGTCTTCAAGAATGATCGCGACATGCTGAGCGGCATTCTGGCGATGCAGGACTTGGAAGTCTCCGACATCATGGTTCACCGCACCAAGATGACCATGATCGACATCGAGGAAGACCCCAGGGAGATCGTCTCCAAGGTGCTGAAGAGCGGACATACGCGCATTCCGGTGTGGAAGGAGACGCCCGACAACATCATCGGCGTGCTGCATGCCAAGAACCTCTTTGCGGCCCTGCAGAAGCATGCGGGCGATGCATCGAAGATCGACATCGAGGATATTCTGCTGCCGAGCTGGTTCGTGCCGGACACGCGCGCCATCCCCGACCAGCTCAATGCATTTCTGAAACGCAAGAGCCACTTCGCCATCGTCGTGGATGAATATGGCGAGGTGCAAGGTCTCGTGACGCTCGAAGACATCATTGAGGAGATCGTCGGCGACATCAAGGATGAGCACGACGCGGTGGCGACCGGCGTTCGCCCAAAGCCCGACGGATCCTATCTCGTCGACGGCGGCGTGCCCATCCGGGACCTGAACCGCGCCTTTGACTGGACCTTGCCGGACGATGAGGCCAACACCATTGCGGGGCTCGTGATCCACGAAGCGCGGATGATTCCGCAAGTGGGGCAGGCCTTCGTGTTCCACGGCTTCCGCTTCGAGATCCTCAAGAAGCGCCGCCACCAGATCACCGCACTCCGCATGGCGCCGGTTCAGCGCGAAGAGGAGGCAAAGGGCGAGGAAGCGAAAGGCGAAGAGGCTTGAGATCAGCCGGCAGCCGCTTCAGGGCGCCGAGGATTGAATTGCCAAGGCATGCACGCGTTCTTTCAGCTCCTCCGCGAGGGCAGCGTTGATCATGCGGTGCTGTTCCACGCGGGATTTCGCCCGGAAGGCTTCGGACGCTATTTTCACCCGGAAATGGCTTTCGCCGTCAGGGCGGGCGCCCGAATGGCCGGCATGCTGGTAGGACTCGTCAATCACCTCGAGCGAAGCTGGCGCAAAACTATGAACGAGCTTTGCGGAGATTCTTTGGCCAACGGGCCCCAGTTTCGCGTCAGGTGTCATTCTGTCTCTCTTGCAGCGGGAAAGCTTGCTTGCGAGGGGCTCTAGCACCATAATTGGCAGCGATGAAGCTCGATTCAAAATACTTTGACAAGATCAGGGTGAAACCTTCTGCGGAAAAGAAGGTTGCAGACACCATTCCGCAATGCGACTGGCCGGATTGCCCGCGCCCGGGGCGCCACAAGGCGCCGATGGGCCGTGGTCACGAGGGCAAGTTCTACAACTATTGCCCGGCGCATGTGCAGGAATACAACAAGACCTATAATTACTTCTCCGGCATGAAGGACGACGAAATGCAGGAGTTCCAGAAGAACTCCCGCTTAGGGGACCGGCCGACCTGGAAATTGGGCCAGAACGCCACGCCCAATGCGTCCAACGTGCGCCGCAGGGGTGCGCAGCTCCGCGACGATCCCTTCGGGCTCAACATCGGCGCGGCCAAGCAGCCGGGGCGCCACCCGTCAGGCCGGGCGCTTCGCGCCACGGAACTGAAAGCCCTGCAAACACTGGGGCTGGACGATACGGCAACGGCGGATCAGGTGAAGGCCCAGTACAAAACACTGGTGAAGCGGCTTCACCCTGATGCCAATGGCGGAAGCCGGGCCAATGAGGATACGCTGAAGGCGGTGATCCAGGCCTATGACCACCTGCGTTCAAGTGGTTTCTGCTAAGCGGGCGTAAGCCTTGCCCAATCGGGCCCGACCGTCTAAAACCCGCGCCCGTAACCCCGGAACATGAAGATCTCCTGACATGATTGCAAAGGCCACCGCAGAGGCGAACGGCATGCCCGACATCAAGGCGTCGGTGAAGCAGCTTTTCGGCTTCGACTCGAACCTCGAGGTTCCCGCCTATTCCAAGACCTCGGAACATGTTCCGGATCTGGACCCGGATTATCTGTTCAACCGCGAGACCACGCTTGCCATTCTCGCCGGCTTTGCCTTCAACCGCCGCGTAATGGTGACGGGCTATCACGGCACGGGCAAATCGACCCACATCGAACAGGTTGCGGCCCGCCTCAACTGGCCCTGCATCCGCATCAACCTGGACAGCCACATCTCCCGCATCGACCTGATCGGCAAGGACGCGATCGTGCTGCAGGAGGGCAAGCAGGTGACCGAATTCCGCGAAGGCATTCTGCCCTGGGCCTACCAGCACAACGTGGCGCTGGTGTTCGACGAATATGACGCAGGCCGGCCTGACGTGATGTTCGTGATCCAGCGCATTCTCGAAAGCTCCGGCAAGCTGACGCTGCTGGACCAGTCCAAGGTGATCCGGCCGCATGCCGCCTTCCGCCTGTTCTCGACGGCCAACACGATTGGCCTCGGCGACACGACCGGCCTCTACCACGGCACGCAGCAGATCAACCAGGCGCAGATGGACCGCTGGTCCA
Source organism: Aestuariivirga sp. (assembly GCF_965227715.1). Taxonomy (GTDB): domain Bacteria; phylum Pseudomonadota; class Alphaproteobacteria; order Rhizobiales; family Aestuariivirgaceae; genus Aestuariivirga. Next base: position 1,726,425 of record NZ_OZ245771.1, read on the forward strand.
TCGTCACCGCTCTCAACTACCTGCCGCATGCGCAGGAGGTGGGGATCGTCCTCGCCAAGTCGAAGCCCTTCGACAATGAGAAAGGCCGCAAGACCATTTCAAACATGGTTCGCGTGGCGGATCTGACGCGCAATGCCTTCGTGCAGGGCGATCTCTCGACGGTCATGAGCCCGCGTACCGTCATCACCTGGGCGCAGAATGCCGAGATTTTCGGCGATGTGGGCTTCGCCTTCCGCGTGACCTTCCTCAACAAGTGCGATGAATTGGAGCGGAGCGTGGTGGCGGAATTCTACCAGCGCTGCTTCGGCGAAGAACTGCCGGAATCCTCCGCTCACATCGCGATTGCCTGAGTGAGATAGCGTGGCGAAGGAAAAGGACACACCTTCGAACGAGTTCAAGCGCGTCCTCACCGTCGCGATGAAGACCATTGCCGAAGACCCGGAGCTTACCGTGGCCTTCGGCAACGAACACCCGGCTCTTTCGGGTAACCGGGCAAAGCTGCCGCAGATCGGCAATGAGCTGAATGCGTCCGATGTTGCGATCATCCGCGGCCTTTCGGACAGTTTCGCCCTTCGGCTTGCGAACCACAATGACAAGGTACACGCCCGCTACCAGCCGCAGGGCAAGAATGCCCGCGCCGTGTTCGAGGCCGTCGAGCAGGCGCGCATCGAGGCCCTGGGCGCCAACGCCATGCCGGGCATGAAGACCAATCTTGCCGCGATGCTGGACGACCGTTACCGCAGGAAGGACGTTGCCCGCTACACCGACCGAAAGGACGCCCCGCTCGATGAAGCGGTGGCCCTGATGGTGCGCGAGAAGCTGACGGGTGCAAGGCCGCCGGAAGGGGCCAGCACCATGGTTGATCTGTGGCGGCCCTGGATCGAAGAGAAGGCGCAGAGCCAGCTCAGCTGCCTGATGGACAACATCCATGATCAGGCCGCCTTCGCCCGCATGTCCCGCGACATCATCGCAGCCCTCGACATGGGCGAGGAGCTGGGCGAAGATCCTGACCAGTCTGACGAGAATGACGAGAACAACGAGCCGCAGGAAGATTCCGGCGAACGTCAGGAAACACCCGACAGCGAGGAACAGGACAGTTCCCAGCAGTCCATGGAGGAGATGCAGGACGCCGAAGGCGAAACCGATGCCGCCGAAATGGACGCCCAACAGATGGATGCCGACGATCAGTCGGAGGACCAGGACGGCGAGGACGAGCAGGATGGCGAGGATCCCTGGAAGCCGCAGCTCCCCTTCTCCTCCCTCTCCAACGAAGATTTCTACAAGGTCTTCACCAACCAGTTCGACGAAGAGATTTCGGCTGAGGAACTTTGCGATGCGGAGGAGCTGACACGGCTCCGCAACTATCTCGACAAGCAGCTTTCGAACCTGCAGGGCGTGGTGGCGCGGCTCGCCAACCGCCTGCAGCGCCGGCTGATGGCGCAGCAGAACCGCTCCTGGGATTTCGATCTCGAGGAAGGCGTGCTCGATGCCGCGCGGCTCACACGCGTGGTGATCGACCCGATGCACCCCCTGTCCTTCAAGGTGGAGCAGGACACGCAGTTCCGCGACACGGTGGTGACGCTGCTGCTCGACAATTCAGGCTCCATGCGCGGACGGCCGATCACGGTGGCCGCGACCTGCGCGGATATTCTCGCGCGCACGCTGGAGCGCTGCGGCGTGAAGGCGGAGATTCTCGGCTTCACCACGAGAGCCTGGAAGGGCGGGCAATCGCGCGAGAAGTGGCTGGCCGCCAACAAGCCTTCGAACCCGGGGCGGCTGAACGACCTGCGCCACATCATCTACAAATCCGCCGATACGCCCTGGCGCCGCGCGCGCCGGAACTTGGGGCTTATGATGCGCGAGGGGCTGTTGAAGGAGAACATCGACGGCGAGGCGCTGATCTGGGCGCATAACCGCCTGCTCGCACGGTCCGAGCAGCGGCGCATTCTGATGGTGATTTCAGATGGTGCGCCCGTTGACGATTCAACTCTTTCCGTCAACTCCGGCAATTATCTCGAAAAGCACCTCCGCCAGGTGATCACCGACATCGAGCAACGCTCGCCGGTGGAACTGATCGCCATCGGCATCGGCCATGACGTGACGCGCTATTACAAGCGCGCCGTGACCATTGTCGATGCCGAGGAATTGGGAGGTGCCATGACCGAGAAGCTCGCCGAGCTTTTCTCCGACAAGATCGAGGCAAAGGTTGTCGCTCCGCGAAAGCGCGCGGGCAAGCGTTGAAGGGCTTTACGTCCCCTCCCGCTGAAGAAGCGGGCGAGGACGTTACCGCTGGCTACTCATACTTTCCCAGAAACGCGTCCACGCCCATCGCGCGCATGTCTTCGATGGCCTTGGCCAGCCTCTCATGCGGCCAGTCCCACCAGGCGAGGCGGATGATCCGTCGACTGATCTCCGGCTCGAAGCGCCACTTCAGGAATCGCGCGGGAACACCGCCGACGATGGCATGGGCCGGCACGTCCCTGGTCACGACAGCACCTGCGGCCACAACCGCGCCATGGCCGATCTTGACCCCCGGCAGGATGATGGCACCATGGCCGATCCACACGTCATGGCCGATTTCCACGCGCTGCGCGATGCGCGCCTCCCGGAAGGCCTTGTCGAGCTTTGCGCCAGCGAAATATTCGTTCGGCCGATAGGTGATCTTGTGCTGGCTGACGCGTTCCATCGGATGGTTCAGCGCATTGATGCGGCAATGGGCGGCTATGGCGCAGAAGCGGCCGATATCGGTATAGATCGTTTCGCCATCGCGCTCGATGTAGGAATAGTCGCCTAGGGTCGAGTCAAGAAGCTGAACGCGCTCCTTCACCTCCGTGAAGCGGCCCAGCGCGGCATTGCGCAATTGTGCCGAGCCGTGGACGCGCGGGCTTCCGTCACGCGGGCCGGAGGGCTTCTTCGGTGCAGCATCCTCGCTCATGGGAGCCACTTAAACCAAAAGCCGCCCCGATTGGAGCGGCTTTTGAAAATCAGGCGCGGCCAGAAGATCAGGCGGCGGCCTTGGCGGCTTCGACCTTCTTGGCGATCGAACGCTTCAGGCGCAGGGCCTTTTCCGAGAGCTTCTCGTTGTCCGCCTTCAGCAGGAACGCATCGAGGCCGCCCACATGCTCCACCGACTTCAGCGCGATTGCCGAAATGCGAAGGCGATAGGTGAGGCCCATGGCATCACTCATCAAGCTCACGTCGCACAGGTTCGGCATGAAGCGGGTCTTGGTCTTGTTGTTGGCATGGCTGACCTTGTTGCCAACCAGCGCATTCTTTCCCGTCAACTCACAACGGCGGGCCATGGGCGAAACTCCAGAATAAATATGGGCTCCGGACGGCAGGATGCCTCCGGTTCGGATGCCGGGTCTATAGTGGGAGCAATGCGCCCGGTCAAGTCTAACGGGAGGGTTTTCCAGCCGCTGACCGCTGAAACGACCTGTCCCATTCTCGCACAGCCTGGTTAACGCAGCGCGCGGACGCGGTGTTCGAAGAACCCGGTTTCCGTTCACCTCTAGTAGGTTCTTGGAGGCGACGCCACATCATGTAGCGAGAACAAACCGGGAAAACCGGGGGTGCAGCGATTCGGCCACGTTCCGTTCCGCAGATGGTCCACTTCGTTAAGATGCCGCCAGTTGATGGCACAGACGCCGCAAGGGTCCGTCAACCATAACCCCCAACTCGTAAACAGGGAGCGGCTTCGGCGAGCATGGTTTGCGCTCACAGTGCAGATCCACACAGAAACCAGTTTTCAGAATCTTGCGTAAATGCTGGAGAACAAATGCGGAATTTCTCTGCAGTAGCGATTCGGGCCAGCTTCGTTCCGGTTTGAATCCATCCCTTAACGCAGCGGTTCAGAACGGGGCAAATTCCCTTGACCTGCCCCCGCCTCCGCCCCAACTGTCAGGAAAGGAATTTTTGAAACCGCTCCCCTGATGCCTTCCCCCAAGACCGTCACTGCCGTGCTTGGCCCCACCAACACCGGCAAGACACACCTCGCGGTCGAACGCATGCTGGGGCACGGCGGGGGCATGATCGGCCTTCCCTTGCGCCTCCTCGCGCGCGAGATCTATGACCGGGTGCGCCTGAAGGTAGGCGATGCCGCCGTGGCACTCGTCACCGGTGAAGAGAAAATCATTCCCGCCGCCGCGCGCTACTGGGTGTGCACTGTCGAGGCGATGCCATCCGATGTGGATGTGCCGTTTCTCGCCATTGACGAGGTGCAGCTCTGCGCGGACTTCGAGCGCGGGCACATCTTCACGGACCGGGTTCTGCACCGCCGCGGCCGGGAAGAGACCATGCTGCTGGGCGCCGGCACCATGCGGCCCATCCTCGAAAAGCTCATTCCAGGCACCAGCTTTGTCTCACGGCCACGGTTTTCGCAGCTTCTCTATGCCGGGCAGAAGAAGATCACCCGGCTTCCGCGCCGCTCGGCCATTGTCGCCTTTTCGGCCGAGATGGTCTATGCGACGGCCGAGCTGATCCGCCGTCAGCGGGGCGGCGCTGCAGTGGTGCTGGGCGCCCTGTCGCCCCGGACTCGCAATGCGCAAGTGGCGCTCTACCAATCAGGTGACGTCGACTACATCGTCGCAACCGATGCGATCGGCATGGGGCTGAACATGGATGTCGACCATGTGGCCTTCGCGTCGACCCGCAAGTTTGACGGCTTCCAGTACCGGCAGCTGAACCCGTCCGAACTGGGCCAGGTTGCGGGCCGCGCGGGGCGCTACATGAATGACGGCACCTTCGGGGTAACGGGTGAGGCCGACCCCTTCGAACAGGAGACGGTCGAGCGGCTCGAGAGCCATAATTTCGAGTCCGTCCGCATGTTGCAGTGGCGGAACCGCGAGCTGGATTTCGGCTCCCTCGACCGGCTCAAGCAGTCCTTGGGCATGCTGCCGCGGCAGCAGGGCCTGACGCGCGCCCAGCCCAATGCCGACATGCTAGCGCTGGAAGCCCTCGCCCGGGACCCCGCCACAAGGGACCTCGCCACGGCAAAAAAGGATGTGGAACGCCTGTGGGAGGTTTGCCAAATTCCGGACTATCGAAATATTTCGAACTCGGAGCACGCCTCGATCGTTTCGAAGATCTACCAGTATCTCCAGACGGGGGATGGGTTCATTGACGAGGATTGGTTCGTGCGGCAACTCAAGTTCTGCGAAAACACCCATGGCGACTTGGATACGCTCTCCAATCGGATCAGCCACATCCGGACCTGGACCTTCGTCGCCAACCGGCCGGACTGGCTCAAAGCGCCTCTCTATTGGCAATCTTACGCGAGAGAGATAGAGGACAAGCTGTCGGATGCCTTGCATGAGCGGCTGACACAGCGTTTTATCGACCGCCGTACCAGCGTGCTGATGAAGCGGCTGGCCCAGAAGGAAGAATTGATGTCGACTGTTGAGGAAGATGGCGCCATCCATGTGGAGGGCGAATATATTGGCCGGATCAAGGGTTTCCTGTTCGTGCCCGATGGCGCCACGGAAGGGGCGGAGGCCCGCGCCCTCAAAGCCGCAGCCTTGTCCGCTGTTGCGGCCGAAATCAACGCCCGGGCCAAGGCCGTGGCGGCCTCCACCGACACCGCGCTGAAACTGAGCCGCGATGGCCAGATCATCTGGAATCATGCGCCCGTCGGCCGGCTGGAGCCGGGAGCCACATTGCTGAAGCCCCGCGCGGCCGTCACTGCCGGCGACCAGCTGTCGGGGAGTGACCGGGAAGAGGTTCAGGCCCGGCTGCAGAAATTCGTCGACCGGCACATTGCATCCGTGCTCGAGCCGCTGGTGAAGCTGGAAGAGGGTGAAGGGCTTGAGGGCATCTCCCGTGGCATCGCCTTCCGGCTGGTCGAAACCCTGGGCGTCCTCCCGCGGGACAGCGTAACGGAAGAGGTGAAATCCCTCAGCCAGGATGATCGCGCCAAGCTGCGGGCCTTTGGCGCACGCTTCGGCGCCTTCAACGTCTATGTGCCGGCCCTTCTGAAGCCCGCTCCCACGGAATTGCGCCTGCTGCTCTGGGCGCTAAACCTGTCCAAGGAAGGGAAGCTCGAACCTGCCGCCCTTCCCCAGCCTCCGGGCCAGGGCCTCACCTCCGCCAGCTTTGACCGCTCCACTCCGAAGGGTTTCTATGGCGTCTGCGGCTACCGCATCTGCGGTTCGCGCGTCGTCCGTATCGACATGTTGGAGCGTCTGGCGGACCTGATCCGTGACCGTGTTTTCTGGCGGGCACGCTTTCCTGAGGAGGCCCGCCCGGCGGGTTCAATCGAAGGCGGCGGCTTTGCCGTCGTCCCGGATATGATGTCGCTGGTCGGCTGCTCAGGAGAGGATTTCCTGGGCATTCTCCGGAGCCTCGACTACCGGATGCAGAAGAAGAAGGTGAAGCGCCCGCTTGCGGCGGCCGCCGTTGCGGCCACCCCAACGGCTGGAGAGGAGCCGGGCACTCCCCTGGAGCTTCCGGGCAACACCCCTTCCGAGATCCCGCCCGAAACGCCAACCGAAGCCCCGCCTTCGCCAGAGCCTCCGCCACCTCAGCCGGCAGAACCCCCGATGGAGCCCCCCACGCCGCCCGAGCTGCCGCCCGCTCCCGTTGAAACCCCGCCTGACCTGGCAACGCCTGCTGCGGAGGAAGAGTCTGCCCCGATTGCTACGGAGGCCACCGCCGAAGCCACTGCCGCCGTTGAAGCGGCCACAGAAGAGATCGAGATCGAAGTGTGGTGGCCGCGCGATACCGGCCCCTTCCGCCACCGCCCGGAACGTCAGAACCAGCAGAAGCGCCCGCAGCACCGCCGTGAGGCGGCCCCGCAGGCAGCTGCTCCCGCAGCGGGCGAAAAACCCGAAGGTGAACGGCGCGACGGCGGGCGTCCACGCCGCCACCATGGCAAGGGTCCCCGCCGAGATGACCGGCCGGAGGCACAAGACGGACGCCCTGAGCGCGCCAAGCCCCGCCACGAAGAGCGAAAGCCCCAGTTCGAAGAGCGGAAACCCCGCCCCGAGAAGCCCATAGACCCCGATTCGCCCTTTGCCGTTCTTGGGGCTTTAAAGGCAAAGCTTGCGGGCAAGTGACGAAACGGCCAGCCGCCAGCGCCTCGACAAGTGGCTCTGGTTCGCCCGCGTGGTGAAGACGCGTGAGGCTGCGGCCGGGCTCGTCGAATCAGGCCATGTGCGCATCAACGGCCTCAAGACGCCGAAGCCTGGACACGCCGTGAAGGCGGGTGATGTGCTCACCATCGTGCTGAACACCCGCGTGCGGGTTTTGCAGGTTGAAGGGTTGGCGGAGCGCCGGGGCCCCGCTGAAACCGCCTGCCGCCTCTACCGCGAGGCTGGCATGTCATCCCCGGACGGTGAAACGCCGTAAAAAGAGGTGCAAGCCTCTCTGGAAATTGCTAGGAAGCGTTCGGTTTAAAGAACGGTTGAGCCTCCATGACCTACATCGTCACCGACAATTGCATCAAGTGCAAGTACATGGACTGCGTGGAAGTCTGCCCTGTGGACTGCTTCTACGAGGGCGAGAACATGCTGGTGATCCACCCGGACGAATGTATCGACTGCGGTGTGTGCGAACCGGAATGCCCGGCGGAAGCGATCAAGCCCGATACCGAACCTGGCCTCGAATCCTGGTTGAAGCTCAACACCGATTATGCCTCCCAGTGGCCCAATATCACCACCAAGAAGGATGCCCCCTCCGACGCCAAGGAATTCGACGGCGTCGAGGGCAAGCTGGAGAAGTATTTCTCCCCGAATCCCGGCGAGGGTGACTGAGGCAATTCATCCTCCATGCCGAGGCTGCAGGCCCGGCATGCAAAAGCCTTGACCCCATTAACCTTTTTGCCCGGATTCATCCGTGTGCGGCGCAAGATTCCGCCGTACACGGACATGTCGGGCTTTAAAAATGCTTAAACTTGTGATATTTAAGCCACGAAGAATATGTAAACCCAGTTGGATGATGGAAACCGGGCGCACCGCCCGGACTATTTCATGCAGACGCCGGCAATAGCACCAAGCGAATGGGGCCCGAGGGCGCCCTTCCGGTGATTTGCAGCGGACGTCGGATACGGGATCTGGACAGAGAGGCAAGCTGCGCCGCCTTCGGGCAGCGCTGAACAGTGTCCCGTTGCCGCAGCTGGAACACATATTCCATAACGAGTTTCGGGCAAAGGGCGAAGGACAGATATGACAAAAGCGAAGACGAAGACCGCGGCCGCGAAGAAGCCTTCGGCCAAGGCCAAGACCAAGTCGGCCCCCAAGAAGACCTCGAAGCCGGTTACCACTGTTAAGGCAAAGCCCATGGCTGCTCCGAAAACCCCGGCCAAGCCTGCCGCCGCCGTGAAGCCCGTTGCCCCCGCCAAGACGCCCGCAGCGAAGTCTGTTGCAGCAAAGCCGGCAGCCGCGAAGCCATCTCCTGCGGCCCCTAAGGCGCCTGCTCCGGTGAAGGCTGCAAAGGCCGCCATCGCGCAGCCTTCCGCCGCGCCTGCCCCGGCCGTCAGGGCCGCTGCCGCCCAGCCTGCCGCCGCTCCGAAGCAAGCCGCCGCAGCAGCGCCCGCAAGCCCCCCTGCGCCCAAGAAGCTCGTCTTCAAGGTGAATGACCTGGTGGTCTACCCTGCCCATGGCGTGGGCAAGATCAGCCACATCGAGGAGCAGGAAATCGCAGGTGCGAAGCTTGAGCTCTACATCGTGGAGTTCGAGAAGGAAAAGCTCCGCCTCAAGGTCCCGACGAGCCGCGCCGAGCAGAAGGGCATGCGCCGCCTTTCGGACAAGACGCAGATCGAATCCGCCTTGAAGGTTCTGAAGGGCCGCGCGCGCATCAAGCGTACCATGTGGTCCCGCCGCGCCCAGGAATATGACGCCAAGATCAACTCCGGCGACATCATGGCCGTCGCAGAGGTGGTGCGCGATCTGTACCGCTCGGAGCGTCAGCCCGAGCAGTCCTATTCCGAACGCCAGCTCTTTGAGCAGGCACTGGACCGGATGGCCCGTGAAATCGCCGCCGTCAAAAAGATCGATGACGATCAGGCGGTGAAGGAACTCGAGGAATATCTCTCCAAGAATGCCAAGCGCGCACCCACCGGCGAAAAGACCGAAGACGACGTTACGGCGGAAGAAGCCGCCTAAGAGAAAAGACATCCGAGGGACGAAGGCCCGGCCCCGCGCCGGGCCTTTTCCATGAGGCCCCGCTCTTCCCAAACCTGCCGAGTGAGGCTAGAACGAACCCGGCCAAGGTCCCGTAGCTCAGCTGGATAGAGCATCAGTTTCCTAAACTGAGGGTCACAGGTTCGAATCCTGTCGGGGCCGCCAAACCAGTGATTTCATCTTCTTCGCTCTGTCCGTTGCCGATGTGACGGATTGCAATCAGTGCTTTTGATAGCTAGCTAAAGAGCTACGCCGGCGTTCCGGCGCGCATGACGATCTATGGTTTTGCCGCAGTCGGAACTCAGCTTATGAGATCAGAAGGGCGTGACAATTTCAGAGCGACGTTGCTGTCTCTTGGGAGCGAGACAGCGCGTCTGATCTGCGGGATCGATTGGGCCAGAACGCCCCTGGGGTCCATGGAGGCTTGGCCTGCGAGCCTCCGGACCTCCCTTGCCATCGTTCTACTCTCACCCGTTCCCATTGTCATGCTGTGGGGCAAGGACGGCATCATGCTCTACAATGATGCCTATTCCGGCTTCGCGGGCGGCCGGCATCCGAAGCTGCTTGGATCCAAGGTCCGCGAGGGCTGGCCTGAAGTTGCCGAATTCAACGACAATGTCATGAAGGTCGGCCTGTCAGGCGGAACATTGGCTTACCGCAACCAGGAACTGACGCTCTACCGCAATGGACGGCCCGAGCAGGTTTTCATGAACCTCGATTACTCACCGGTGCTTGATGAGGGCGGGACGCCCGCTGGCGTGCTGGCGATCGTCGTCGAAACCAGCGAGCGCATCATCGCCGAGAGGCGGCGCGAGGAGGCTGAAGCCGCACTGCGGGCAGAGCGCGACCGGGCACAGGGCGTGCTCGACAATATGACGGAAGCTTTCGTGCTGCTCGACCGGGACCTCCGCGTTCTGGACCTCAATGCGGAGGCGGAGCGGCTCGAGCGACGCCCGCGCAGCGCTCTCATCGGGAAAACCCAATTGGAGTCCCATCCAGAGGCCTCTCCCGAGCTGGGGAGGCTGCTCTTCCAGGCGCGCGACGAACGTATTCCGGTCGCGATGGAGCACTTCTATGTGTGGCCTGACGGACGCGAAACCTGGATCGACATGCGGGCCTACCCGGTGGGCGACAACATAGCGGTGTTCTACCGGGACGTGACGGACCGCAAGCGGAACGAGGAGTCCCTGCGCCGTGGCGAACTGGCGCTGGCCGAACTCAACGCTAGCCTCGAAGCCCAGGTCATCCAGCGTACCGCAGATCTGTCTCACGCCCTCGAGCGGCTTCAGGCGGAAGTGGCTGAGCGCGAGCGCGCCGAAATGGCCCTGCGGCAGCTTCAGAAGATGGAAGCGATCGGCCAGCTGTCGGGCGGCATCGCACATGACTTCAACAATCTCCTCGGTGCCATTACCGCCGGATTTGAACTGATCCGGCGTAAGTCCGGCGATGCCGAGAATGTGCGGCAGCTTGCCGAAGCGGGCCTGGCCAGTGCCGAACGCGGGGCAAAACTCACGGGCCAGCTTCTTGCCTTTTCCCGCGAGCAGCGGATTGAACTCAAACCGGTGATGATTTCCGGACTGGTGGAAGGCATGCAGGAGCTGCTGGCCCGTTCGCTTGGCCCCTCGATTCAGCTCCGCCTGGAGCTCTCGGCCGATTGCGCGGTGCTGTCGGACCCGACGCAGCTTGAAATGGCGATCCTCAACCTCGCCATCAACGCCCGTGACGCCATTTCCAACCACGGCGTGCTTTCGATTTCGACGCGCGCGGTGGAGATCGATGATGACGTTGAGCTTTCACCCGGACACTATGTCGAGCTTGCCGTGGCCGATACCGGGACCGGCATGACGCCGGACGTGATAGCGCGGGCCTTTGAACCCTTTTTCACCACGAAGGGCATCGGCAAAGGAACGGGGCTGGGTCTCAGCCAGGTCTATGGCATGGCGCGGCAGGGAGGCGGGACCGTCAGGATCGAAAGCAGGCCGGGGAACGGAACCACCGTCCGAATCATGCTCGCGCAGGTGAGCACTTCGGCGACGTCTGGTGCCGAACAGCCCATCCCCGCCACCGAACGGACACTGGCGCCCCGAAACATCCTCATCGTCGACGATGACAAGGACTTGCGCGAAATGCTGGCGGCCTCTCTCGCCGAAATCGGCCACCGCGTGCTTCAGGCGGAGAATGGCGAAGCAGCGCTGCAGATCCTTGATGGGGAAACGCCGGAACTGCTGATCGCCGATTTCGCCATGCCTGGCATGAACGGCGCCGAGCTGGCGGATATCGCCTGGCAGCGCTTTCCCCAACTGAATATCATTTTCGCGAGCGGCTATGCCGAAACCGAGGCGATTGAGATCGTTGCGGGGAAGGAAGCGGTCATCCTGCGCAAGCCGTTCCGGCTGGACCAGCTGCAATCCGTGCTCGTCCGCGTTTTCAACGGCGGTCCATAGCGCAGAGCCTCAGCTGCTGAGCCTAAGATAGAGGATCACCGCCGCGGAGGACACGGCAGACAACCCCACGGCGGCAATGAACCCCCAGGGAGACCCTGTGAAAGGAATGCCGTCGAGGTTCATTCCGAAGAGGCCGGCCACGAGCGTCGGCGGCAGGAAGGCGGCCGTCAGCGCGGAAAGCGTATAGAGCTGCCGGTTGGTTTCCGCCGTGAGCTTGGCGTCGATCTCGTCATGAAAGAACCGGGCGCGCGTTTCCATGTCCGCATAATCCTGGTCGAGATCGATCAGCCGGGAGGCCGTGGCGGTGAAGGCATCGGGTGCCGGTATCCGGGCCCGTTCCGCCGTCTGCAGTGCCCGGCGCATGGCGCGCATGTGACGGTGGAGCTGGGCGATCTCCCGGCGCGTCAGCATCAGGCGCTTGCGCTCACCGCGATGGTGTTCATCAAGCACGTGATCTTCAATGATTTCGAGCTCGTCCGAAAGCCGGTGGAGGGAAGCGGCAAGCACATCGGTGTAGAGCGAGAGCAGATGTGACAGCAGGTGGGCCGGAGACTCGAAGCTGTGGCCAGCCTTGACGAGCTGGCGCAGTCGTTCGGCGGAGTGCACGGCCTTGACTCGGCCGGTGATCAGGAACCCATCCCCGAGCGCAAAATGGATCCATGCGAATTCAGTCGAATCCGCGTCGAACTCCCGCCGGAAGTCTGCGAGATGCCCGAAGAGGACGCCCTCCCGGGCGCTCACCTGCTGGCGGAGCGGTGGATCACAGAATTCCGTGACGAGATCGCCGGGGAAGCCGAACCTCTGGACCAGCAGTTTGCGGCAGCGCCAATCCGCAAGGTTCAGGTGAAGCCAGATCCACTTTCCGGCCCGTGGCGGCCGTTCGCGCAGTTCATCTTCCGGAAGCTGCGTTCCGCGCCCTTCCGCATCAAAGCCAAAGGCATAAATGAGTCCGGGCACTGCGGCTGGGTTCACGGAGGTTTTCTTGGCTGGCCGGCGGATTGTGTGTTCCGGCTAGGCTCTGCATGTGACAATTCGACGACGATGGCGGGGGACGTCGCTTCGGCTTGCATCTCGCAAGGCCCCGTGTGTCTATAGCGGCTCCAGGGCGGCGGGGACGGCGGCGAGGCCATGACAAGACTGTTTCTATTCTTCTTTCTGACGATGGCGGCCGCTCTGCCGGCGATGGCTGATGGCCCCTGGTCGGGGCAGTGGCAGGTCACCTGGCGCAATGGCGGCGCGATCCTCACCCTCGATCAGCAGGGCAACAGCGTCACCGGCAGCTACAGCAACGGCCGCGGCAAGATTATGGCCACGGCCAAGAACAAAAACTTGGACGGCCAGATCGACTATGACGGCGTGACCGAAGGGCTGAGCGCCACGCTGGGTCCGGAACAAACCAGCTTCTCCGGCCAGACGGAGGGGGGCGATTGGCTGAGCGGCATCCGCCTCGACCCCGGTGCAGGCGAGCCCATCGTGAGCGTTGACCTCCGCACGCCACGCGCCGCAATGCGGAGCTTTCTGAACGCGGCGAACCTCGCTGATGCCACCGGTTCCCACGCCCTGGCATGGGCTGTCGATACAATCGATTTCGGGAAGGCGCCCGACTGGGCCTCGCGCGAATCCCGCTTTGCCGCGGCCGAGGAGCTGTTCCGTCTGATCGACCAGGCGACATTCAGCCTCGCAAACATTCCTGACACCGCTTCATCCTCCGTCGTCACCCTGTCGCTCCCGCGGCTGGATGCGGCCCCTCCCGTGCGGCTGGACATGGCACGCGATGCGGCGGGCGACTGGCGGATCGTGATGCCCGCGGCCGAAACCCTCCGCACCATGACGGCCCAAGGCCCGGCGCGGCCCGCAGACGGCTTCCGCCAGCTGCAAAGCCCGCGGGACACCATGCGCGCCTTTCTGGAGGGCATGTCGCGCTGGGGCAAGGGTGGATCCGCGCAGGCAATTTCCACAATCGATCTTTCGTTCGTGCCGGACGTGCTCAAGACGGAAGAAGGGCGATTGGTTGCCCAGTATCTCGTCCACATCATCGACAGGGTTGGCCACAGCGTGCTGCAGAGCGTCCCCAATTCGGGCGCCAGCCGTGAGCCTTACGTTTATTTCGAAAACCCGGCCGGCCGCATCGTGATCGAACCGTTGGGCTCAGGCACCGATACACGCTGGAAGTTTTCCGCCGAAACCGCGCAGGACGCGCGCCGCCTGTTCAGCGCCGTCGAGACGCTTCCAGAAATTCACCGGCTGGATCCGCGGCTCATTCCGCCGTCACCGATGTTCTCGATGCGGGAGCAGGTGAAAAGCTACGCGCCCTTCCTCTTGCGGGACGTACTGGGCAAAGGGCAGATCGAGTATTGGCAGGTTGTGGCCGCCCTTCTGCTGCTGGCAGGCATGATCCTGCTGGCACTAGTCTTCCGCCGTGCCGGATATTGGCTGATGACCAGGCCACCGGTGAAGCACCATGTCAAAAACCCGGCCCGGCTGGCAGGCGCCCTGGGCATCGGCCTGGCCTTTCTGATCGGCACCTATTACGTGCGCCAGCTTGGCCTTCCCGCTGCCACCCGCCAGTTCACCCTTCCTGTGGTGGGCACCATCCTGCTGATGGTGGTTGCCTATGCCGGATGGCAGGTGATCGCGGCCATCGCATCCCTTCTCGATCACTTCGCCCAGCGCACAGAAACCACGGTCGACAACATTCTCCTCACCTTCGTGACGGGGGTTGCGAAGCTCAGCCTGGTGGCCCTGGCGGCCCTTGGACTGGGCTATCTCTGGTCGCTTCCCACCACGGGGCTTCTGGCGGGCCTCGGCATCAGCGGCCTCGCGGTCGCCTTCGCCTCCAAGGAGACGCTTGCCAATCTGTTCGGCGCTGGAATTCTGTTGGGCGACCGGCCGTTCCGCAAGGGCGACCAGATCATCGCCGGAGACGTCAATGGCTGGGTGGAGGCCGTCGGCCTCCGCTCCACCCGCATCAGAACGCTGCATGACAGCCTGCTTGTCGTTCCCAATGGCAAGCTGGCCGACACCACGATCAACAATCTCGGCGTACGCCGCCGGCGGACGCTGAGCTCCACGGTGCTGGTCACGGGCGGCGGCACGCCCGATAAGCTTGAGGCCTTTACCAAGGCGGTGTCTGAGAGGATCGCCTCCGACCCAATGTTCGTGGCTTCGGCAACGGAGGTGAACGTCAGCGGTATCATTGCCGGCGGCATCCAGATCGAAATCACGACCATCCTTGACACGCGCAGCGGCACGGCGTCACGCCAGGCCACGCACCGGCTCTATCTTGACATTCTGCGCCTGGCCGAAGTGGAGGGACTTACCCTGGGCCGCGGTTCCGAGAAGCAGCCCGTCTATTTCCTGCGGGAGGAGTGACGCTTACTTGTTGTAGTCAGGCGGCGTCTTGGACCAGGCGGCGGGAGTCTGGCCCAGATCGAAGCCCAGGTCATAGAGCTTGCGCATGTAAACCTGGTCGAACTCGCTCTTGCCCTTGGCCGTGAAATCCCCCGGTATGGAGGTGAGGTTGAAGTCCACGTCGTCACGCTGAGACTGGGCGTACATCTTGTAAACATCGCCAATGCTCTGGCTCTTGATCAGCGTGCTGATCGAGCGGGCGGCAATGGCAAGCGTCTTGGTTTCCGTCTTTTCAGCCTGGGGCGCGAAGGTACCATTGATGATGACGTAGAGGCTGCGCTTGCGGGGGAATTTCAGCGCGGCATCAACCTCCTTCAGCGAATTCTGGCCAGACACCAGAAAGGCCTGCGTGGTGGTGCCGCCGTCAACGTGGAGCTCCTCATAGAGCTTGCCATCAGCCTGCACCTTGATGAGCTGCGGCGGGAAGACGCCGGGAATGGCCGCGCTTGCAATCAGCACGTCCCGGAAAAGCTGCAGCCGGTTCGGATTTCCGCTCGCGGCGATGGCCGTCATGTTCCAGACGACGGGGCGCTGGGCATCAAGGTTGGTCGTGCCGATCAGCAGGAGCCGGCCTTTGTCATTCTCGATCGCGATCTTGTCCAACAGATCCAGCGTGACGTATTTCGCCACCAGCGCCTTGAGCGGGCTGTTGTCGGTGAGCGACGAGCCGAAGACGGCGCCAAGTGGCCCCGTCTTGCGGAGCACGTCCTTGTCTGAAATCGTTGTATAGATTTCCTTCAGCTTTCCATCATATTCGGGACCAAGAAACGCATAGGGTGCGGTGAGTGCGCCCGTGCTGATGCCGGTTACCACTTCGAATTTCGGCCGCGTTCCGGCCTTGGTCCAGCCGGTCAGGATACCTGCGCCATAGGCCCCGTCACCACCGCCGCCGGAAATGGCCAGGTAATAGGCGCGTTCGAGTGGGATCGTCGGATCCGCCTTGTGCGCTTCGCGGAGTTCCTGCAGCCGGACGGCGGAGGATTCATTGAGCTTCTTGAGTTCGGCGTCACCCCAATAGCGGATGCCTCTATAGCCCACGGGCGTGGCAAAGCTGTTGACCGGTGCATCATCGAGACGCGGAACATTGGTGCCGCAGGCTGCAAGCATGACGAGCAGTGCTGCCGATGCTACAGCCCTAAGTCTGCAGGACCACGTCCGGCTACTCATCAATCTTTCATTCAACGCCATCAAGGCACCTGTTCGTCAGGAGTAGCCTGACCTGCTGTTCACATTCGCGTCCCGGCTGCCGCAGCACCATCTGGTACCCGGCATCCGTGTCTTTGGAATTGCAATGCCCGGCAAGCTCGGCGTCAGCAAGCACTTTATTAAGCCGAAGGGGCCATCATCAGCCTCTGAACTCTGATATGTGATTTTACCTATTCGTAACTTCGCAACCTCGTGCCTATCATCGCGGGCAATCGTAACGGCCCTGATTTGTTGCAAAGGATGGAAAAGCTCATGAGCAACGGCCTTCCCGGTTACGCATCAAGGTGTTGGATGACGGCCATCGCAACAGCAATCGCAGTGACCCTATTCCATCCCCTGCCATCTTCGGCGCAGTCAGTGCCAACGAAGCTCGCCAGCGAGAATGCAATCGAAACGGAAATCGCCCAGTCAGGCAAGAGCAGGGTCATCGTTCATGTTCTGAATGAGCAGAATACAGCGGCCCTCCAGCCGCTGCTGCGGCGCAAGGCGGAGCGGGCGTCTGCCCTCAACCGAATCAAGAACCTCGTCGACAGCGTCACAGGACGCGTTTTCCCGTCGGGAAAGACAACATCGGGCCGTCCGGTCACGCGCTTCACCATCATACCGGCCTTCGCCGCCGAAGTGACCCAGGCTGAACTCCAGCGCCTGCAAACCGATCCGAATGTGGTCAAGATCGAGATCGACGAATTCAAGCTGCCGACGCTCAATGCCTCGATTCCCCTGATCGGCCTGCCGTCAGGCTCCAACAGCAACACCACGGAGCCGAGCGGTTATGGCCGTACCGTCGCTGTAATCGATACAGGTGTACAGTCCAGCCACCCTTTCCTGGGCGCGCGCGTGGTGGCCGAGGCTTGCTATTTGACATCCTCGCTCTGCCCCAATGGTGGCTATAGCCAGACCGGGGCTGGTTCTTCCGCCCCCGCCAGCGGTGAAAATCACGGGACCCACGTGTCAGGCATCGCCGCCGGCTCCTTTGCCGCCGGTTCGCCGGTCAACCGGGGTGTCGCAAACAAGGCCAATCTGGTGATGGTCAATGTTTTCGGTTCGCAGGGCGGCGCCTATACGAGCGACATCATCCGTGGGCTGCAATATATTGAAGGTCTCGTTTCCACCAACGGAAACCCGTATCATATCGACTCGATCAACATGAGCCTCGGCGGCAGCACGCTCTATACCGGGCCCTGCGATTCAGATTCCGAGAAGCCGGTCATCGACCTGCTGCGCTCGGAAGGGGTGCTGACGGTGGTTGCCGCCGGCAACAATGGCTCAACCAGCAAAATGTCTTCTCCCGCCTGCATTTCGAGTGCCGTGTCCGTGGCGGCCACCAGCAAGCTGGGGAATGTGGCCAGCTATTCGAACATCAATCCTTACACGACGCTCTTTGCCCCTGGCGGCGATTCGGCCGCGGGAGGCTGCATCACCTCTTCCGTGCCGCAGAGCAGCTATGCCACGATGTGCGGAACATCGATGGCAACGCCACATGTGACTGGCGCCATTGCCCTGCTGCGCCAGGCCAAGCCTGATGCAACGGCCGACCAAATCATTTCCGCGCTGACCGCCGGAAACATTCCGCGGGTGACCGACACGCGCACGGGCGGCACCATTTCAAAGCCGTTCCTGCGCCCGGACCTGGCCATCGCCAATATCGGAAACCAGGCGTTGAACACGATTGCGGTGAGCAAGGGCGTATCCGGCGCGGGCAGTGCCAGCGGAACGGTCACGAGCTCGCCCGGAGGGATTTCCTGTGGCAGCACCTGCGCGGCCACCTTCACCGGGGGTTCGACGGTAACGCTTACCGCCGCAGCTGACAGCAGTTCAAACTTCGCCAGCTGGTCTGGCGCATGTTCGGGCTCGCAGGCCACGTGCACCATCACATTGCCGCTCGTGTCGTCCCCCACGACCAATGTAACGGCACTGTTCAGCGACACCAGGGTTTCCCTCAATACGGCCCTGGATGATACCCTCACATGGTCAAGCACGGCAGTCACCGGGGACGCAGGTGGCTGGTACGGCCAGACAACGGTGAAGCGCAGCGGAGACGCCACGGGTTCGGCCCGCAACAGCACCATCACCCACAGCCAGAAATCCTCGATCCAGACCACCGTCACGGGCCCCGGCACATTGAGCTACTACTGGTCGGTTTCCTCAGAAGCCAATTATGACTTCCTCAGCTTCTCGATTGACGGCGTACAGCAAACCGGGCGCATCAGCGGGACCGCCGCCTTCGCCCAGCAGCAATGGTCGATCGCGACCGGCAGCCATGTGCTGAAATGGACCTATGCGAAGGATTCCTCCATCACATCTGGTGCTGACGCGGGCTACCTCGACACGGTGGTCTTCACGCCAACGCCCGCCACCACGAATTACCAACTGAGCCTCAGCAAGATCAACCGGAGCTACGGCAGTGTCACCAGCGCTCCCGTTGGCATCAATTGCGGCACAAGCTGTTCATCGGCGAGCGCCAAGTTCGTCGCCAGCACAAGTGTGACGCTGACGGCGAAACCCATCAGCGGCCGGCGCTTCAGCTCCTGGAGCGGGGCATGCACAGGGAGTTCCACCACCTGCACGGTCACCATGTCTGCCAACAAGTCGGTGACTGCCAGTTTCAGGTAGATGATTTCTCGATCTGCTGGGCCTTTTCCACCAGGACCTGGGCCTGGCGGATCGAGGCATAGTCGATGAGGCGGCCGTCCAGGGAGACAGCGCCCTTGCCCTGCGCTTCAGCTTCCTTCATCGCCATCAGAATGCGCCTGGCGCGCGTTACCTCCGCCTCGGAGGGGCTCATCACCTCGTTGGCAAGGCCGATTTGTGACGGGTGAATGGCCCACTTGCCTTCGCAGCCCAACACCGCCGCCCGCGCCGCGGCTGCCCGGAAGGCATCAGGATCCGAGAAATTTCCGAAGGGGCCGTCAACTGGCCGCAAACCATTGGCACGAGCCGCAACGACCATGCGGGCTGTCGCGTAGTGCCACATGTCACCCCAATGTGTCTGGCGTGAACCATCCGCCAAGGGTTCTGTCAACACGGCATAATCGGCATTGGCGCCACCGATGGACGTGGTGCGGGCGCGCGTTGACGCCGCGTAGTCCGCAACACCGAAATGCAGCGACTCATTGCGCTTCGAGGCGGCGGCGATCTCATGGACGTTCTGCATGCCGAGGGCCGTTTCGATGATGAGCTCGAAACCGATGCGCTTGCGCCTGCCCCTGGCCGTTTCGACCTGCGTTGCCAGCATGTCGATGGCATAGACGTCAGACGCGGTGCCGACTTTCGGGATCATGATGAGGTCCAGCCGGTCACTCGCCTGTTCGAGCACGTCCACCACATCGCGGTACATGTAGTGCGTATCAAGCCCGTTGATGCGCACAGAGAGCGATTTATTGCCCCAGTCGATGTCGCCGATCGCCTGAATGATGTTCTTGCGCGCCTGGGCCTTGTCATCCGGGGCGACGGCATCCTCGAGGTCGAGAAACACCACGTCGGCTGCGGACTTCGCCGCCTTCTCGAACATCTGGGGCTGGCTGCCGGGCACGGCCAGTTCGCTGCGGTTGAGGCGCGCAGGCGCCTGCTCGACGGTAAAGAAGCTCATCTTGTTTCCAATGCTTGAGAGGGGTCAGGCGGCGCGGCGGCGCAGGATTTCCGCCTGCGCCGTCTCGGGGTCGAAGAGGCCGTTTTCGAACACATAACGGACCAGCTGGTGGCGGCGGAACAGTCCCATGTCCCGGATTGCCCGGGACATGTGAGCCTTCACCGTGGCGCTGGCAACGCCAAGGAGGTAGGCAATCTCCTTGTCGGCAAGGCCGCAGCACACGAGCTGCAGCACCAGCGTCTGCATGGCAGACAAGCGGCAGGGCTTCGGTTCGTAGCGGTAGGAGCGAAGCTCAGGCACAATCGTGACGGCGTGTTTCGCCGCTCCGCTGCGCCCCAGCCGCACCGGGGATTCGAGAGGCCGGTTCATGGTTCAGGCCTCCTTAAGCCGCCTTGAGGACTTTCTGCGCCGTGCTGCCGATTTCGGCAGGCGTGGGCGCAATGGCAACGCCCACGTCACGCAGCAGTTCGACCTTTTCGGATGCGCCTTCTCCGAAGGCCTGGATGATGGCGCCAGCATGGCCCATCTTGCGGCCCTTGGGGGCGGACAGACCGGCCACGTAGGCAATCACCGGCTTTGTCATGTGGTCGCGGATATATTCCGCGGCCTCTGCTTCCTGCGGTCCGCCGATTTCACCGATCATCACGACGGCATGAGTTTCGGGGTCGGATTCGAACAGCTCCAGAATGTCCTTGAAGGAGGACCCGTTGATCGGGTCACCGCCGATGCCGACGCTTGTCGAGACACCAATTCCCAGTTCCATCATCTGCGCTGCGGCTTCATAGCCTAGGGTTCCGGAGCGGCCGACGATGCCGACATTGCCGGGAAGATAGATGTTACCTGGCATAATTCCCATCAGCGCCTTGCCGGGGGAGATGACGCCGGCACAGTTGGGGCCAATGAGACGCATGCGGTTCTCAGCCCGGTAGCGGCGCATGTAGCGCTTAACCCGGATCATGTCCTGTGCCGGAATGCCGTCAGTAATGGCCACACACAGCCTGGTGCCTGCATCCGCGGCTTCCATGATCGAGTCGGCCGCGAAGGGGGGCGGCACAAAGACGATCGAAGCCAAGGCTCCCGTTTTGGCCACTGCTTCCTTCATCGTGTCGAACACGGGCAGGCCATGGAGCAGGGTGCCGCCTTTGCCGGGGGTGACACCGCCCACGATGTTGGTGCCATAGTCCAGCATTTCCTTGGTGTGGAAGGTGCCGATCTTGCCGGTGATGCCCTGCACCAAAACCGGGGTTGTGCGGTCAAGAAGGATGCTCATGCGTTCACCAGCTTAAGGCCAAGCGTGTTGGCATTGTTCTTCCAGGCCGCAACCGCGCGTTCGGCGGCTTCGGCCAGCGTGTTGGCGCGGATCACCGGGAGGCCCGAGCGCGCCAGGATGCGGCGGCCCTCCTCCACATGGGTTCCGGCGAGGCGCACGATGACTGGCACATTCACCGGACTCTTCTCGAGGGCCTGGATCACGCCCTCTGCGACCCAGTCGCAGCGATTGATACCGGCGAAGATGTTGACCAGAATCGCCTCGACGTTCTTGTCCATGGTCACAAGCTTGAAGGCCTTGGCCACGCGCTCAGGCGTTGCGCCACCACCGATGTCGAGAAAGTTCGCAGGCTCGCCGCCTGCAAGCTTGATCATGTCCATCGTGGCCATGGCGAGGCCGGCGCCGTTGACGATGCAGCCGATCCTGCCGGAAAGGCCGACATAGGCAAGACCGCGGTCATTGGCGTGGGTTTCGCGGGCGTCTTCCTGGCTCTTGTCACGCAGTTCGGCCACTGCGGGGTGCCGGAAGAGTGCATTGTCGTCAAAGGTCATCTTGGCGTCGAGCGCCATCACGTGATCGTCTTCCGTCACGATCAGGGGATTGATCTCGACCATGGTCGCATCGAGTTCCTCGAACGCCCGGTAGCAGCCGAGAATGGCATTGACGGCGGATTGGATCTGCGTGGGCTTGAGGCCCAGCGCAAAGGCAATCTCACGCGCCTGGAAGGCCTGCATGCCCACTGCCGGCTCAACGCTGACCTTGACGATAGACTGGGGCTTCTCAGCCGCAATTTCCTCGATTTCCATGCCGCCCTCGGAGGAGGCGACGACCATGACGCGCTCCGACTTCCGATCGAGCACGAAGCCCAGATAGAGCTCCTTGGTGATCGCAACGCCACCTTCGACATAGAGGCGGTAGACGATCTTGCCGGCGGGGCCTGACTGATGCGTCACCAGCTTCTTGCCGAGAAGTTCATCCGCGGCATCCAGAACTTCATCCTCGCTGCGGCAGAGTTTGACGCCGCCTGCCTTGCCGCGCCCGCCGGTGTGAACCTGGGCCTTCACCACCCACAGCTTGCCGCCAATCTCTCGCGCGCGGTAGGCTGCCTGTTCGGGGCTGTAGGCCAGCGCGCCCTTGGGGACAGGAACGCCGAAGCGGCTGAGGATTTCCTTGGCCTGATACTCATGAATGTCCATGGCTGATCTCCTCAGGCCGCGTTCTTGAGAGCGGTGCTGCCTGCAGCGCCACGGTAGTATTCCATCGCTGCGGCGACGCCGGAGCCAGCTTCCACGGGAACGCTCAAGTCACGCATGGCCATTTCGGAGCCTGCGATTGCCGTCAGGCACATGATCTCGTTGAGATCCCCCAGGTGCCCGATGCGGAACACCTTACCCGCCACCTTGTTGAGGCCCATGCCGAGCGACATGTGATACTTGGTGTAGGCGTGCCGCACGAGTGCCGCACTGTCGAAGCCTTCCGGCAGCAGAATGGCGCTCACCGTATCCGAATGCCACTTCGGGTCCTTGGCGCAGAGCTTCAGGCCCCAGGCATGAACCGCGCGGCGAACGCCTTCCGCCAGGCGGTGGTGCCGGGCGAAGACATTCTCCAGCCCTTCGGCCAGCAGCAAGTCCGTCGCGGCCCTCAGTGCACGGAACATGTGCAGTGGCGGGGTATAAGGAAAGTAGCCGTCCTTGTTGGTGCGCATCATATCTTCGAAGTCGAAGTAGCAGCGGAGCGCGCGGGCAGATTTGCGCATGTCCAGCGCCCTTTGCGACACTGCAAGAATGGCGAGACCTGCGGGCATCATGAAGCCCTTCTGCGAGCCCGAGACGCAGACATCCACGCCCCATTCATCCATACGGAAATCGATCGAGGCGAGCGAGCTCACGGCATCCACAAAGAGAAGTGCCGGATGCTTCGCATCATCCATTGCGCGCCGCACCCCGGCGACGTCACTCGTCACACCTGTTGCCGTCTCGTTGTGCGTCACCAGCACAGCCTTGTAGCTGTGTGTCTTATCGGACTTGAGCTTCTCCGCGAAAATCTCGACGGGAACGCCCTCGCCCCACGGCACGTCGACCACGTCAACCTCAAGGCCCATGCGCTGGCACATGTCGGCCCAGAGAAGGGAGAACTGGCCGAAGCGAGCGATCAGGACCTTGTCACCGGGGGAGAGGGTGTTGGCCATCGCCGCTTCCCAACCGCCCGTGCCGGAGGCCGGAAACAGGAAGATCTGGCCCTGCTCCGTCTTGAACACCTTCTTCACATCGGCAAAGAGCGGCAGCGTGAATGAGGGAAGGTCAGGCGCGCGCTGATCTTCCATGGCGATATCCATGGCAAGCCGGACGGCCTGTGGCACATTGGTCGGCCCTGGAATGAAGAGGCCACGTGTTCCTGACATTTCGCATTCTCCCATTGTTTCTTGTTCGCTGATGAATTTATGTGCGGGTGGGAAGAAAACGAAAACACCCCAAAAACCAGCCATCTGGCATCCAATAGGGTGGAAAAATAACTACACTTTCAAGCTGTAAAGAGAAGTTGTCAGTTAGCTCTACTATCCGATAAGGTGGGAAGATGACCCGCAGCGTCATCATCGCCGATCCAAACACAATCATGCTCCAGGCCCTGTCTGACCTGTTTGAGCGGGACCGCCGCTTCAGCCTTGTGGCCACATCCAAGACGGCGGAGGGGTTCCTGGAAAGCTGTCTCCTCGTTCCCGTGGAGATTGGCATTGTCGACTGGACGATTCCGCAACTGGGGGCGGAGCGCCTTCTCGGCATTCTTCGGGATAAGCCCAAGGCACCCAGAATCATCGTCTATGCAGGGGGTGGCGATCCAGACGTGGCGCGGCGGGCGATGGCCGCAGGTGCCGCCGCCTTTCTGACCCGTGATGTGCCGGAACAGCAGCTTCTGGAAGTGGCGGCCACCGTTGCGGGCGGACGCATGGTCTTCCCTTACATGGATGTTCGTAGCCTTAAGCAGGACCCTCGGGAAAGCCTGACGGGACGGGAGAAGACCATGCTTGCAGCACTGGCGAAGGGCCGTACCAACACGGAACTCGCCGCCGAACTCGGCATCTCCATAAACACAGTGAAGTTCCACCTGCGGAATCTTTATGAAAAGCTCGGCCTTCGCAACCGCTCACAGGCCATTGCCTTCTATTACGCAAACCACACGTGAGCGCCGGGCGTTCTCCCCTGTGGCAGGATCGCACATTCAATACCGGAACTGCATGGGCGATGCTGCCGCCAACGCGGGAGTGCGTGATGAGTATTTACGAGCAGATGGGCGGCGAGACCGGCGTGCGTCGCCTGGTCGAGACCTTCTACGATATCGTCGAGTCCGAGCCTGAGGGTGAACCGCTGCGTGTGATGCACAATGAGGGGAACGGTCTTCGCCATGCCCGCGAAGCGCAGTTCCTGTTTCTCTCCGGCTTCCTGGGGGGCCCCCAGCTCTATGTTGAACAGTTCCACCACTCCAATGTGAAGCAGGTCCATGCTCATCTGAAGATCGGCGCTGTTGAGGCGCAGTCCTGGCTCTCTTGCATGGACAAAGCGCTAACCCAGACAGCAGATGAGGAGACCCGCCGCCGCCTGATGCAGAACTTCACCCGGGTAGCGGAAGCCCTCAGAACGACGCCCGCCTCTGTACAGAACCCGTTGAAGGCCATTTCCACATGATCCTAGGGCATGCCCGGCTGCCCGGAACGCGGGCAGCCTATTCGACGATCAGACGACTTGCGCTTCTCTCATTCCTGTGTAGATTTGGGAAAAAATAATTCCACACAGGAAACGATTAGGAGGAATTCGATGCCTTTGTCCTGGAGATTTTCTGCCCTCGGTGATCGCCACCGTGCCCTTGGCTCCAAGCTTGAAGACTGGAGCGGCATGGGAACCGCATGGACCTATGACAAAGACATTTTCGAAGAGCACATCGCCGTCCGCACCAAGGCGGGTCTCATGGATGTGTCTGGCCTGAAGAAGGTCCATCTGGTCGGGCCGCATGCCATTGCAGTCCTGGACTATATCACCACGCGTGACGTTTCAAAGGTCTATCCGGGCAAATCCGTCTATGCCTGCATGCTCAATGAGCGCGGCATGTTCACGGATGATTGCATCATCTACCGAACAGGACCCAATTCCTGGATGCTGGTGCACGGCTCAGGCTCGGCGCATGAGGAAGTCGTCAAGCAGTCGCTGGGCCGCAACGTGGCCGTCCTCTTCGATGACGATCTGCATGATCTCTCGCTGCAGGGTCCGCTCGCTGTCGATTTCCTGGCGCAGCATGTGCCGGGGATTCGCGACCTCAAGTATTTCCATCATATGCAGACGATGCTGTTCGGCGCGCCCGTCATGATCTCGCGCACCGGCTACACCGGCGAGCGCGGCTATGAAATCTTCTGCCGCGGCCAGGATGCGCCGATGATCTGGGACACGATCCTCGACAAAGGCAAGAGCATGGGCATCATCCCCGTCTGCTTCAGCGTGCTCGACATGCTCCGCGTCGAGAGCTACCTGCTGTTCTACCCTTACGACAATTCGCAGATGTACCCCTTCCCCGATCAGATCCCGGGCGACTCGCTGTGGGAACTGGGCCTCGACTTCACGGTGAGCCCCGGCAAGACGGGCTTCCGCGGTGCCGAAGAGCATTACAAGCTCAAGGGCAAGGAGCGCTTCAAGATTTTCGGCGTGCTGATCGAGGCCGATGGCCCCGCCGACCTTGGAGACGAGGTCTGGGCCGACGGCCGCAAGGTCGGCGTCATCACTTGCCCCAGCTATTCGAAGCTGACCAAGAAGAGCATGGGCATTGCTCGTCTCGAAGTTCCCTATGCCAAGCAGGGTACACCTCTCGAAATCCGCGGCAAGACTGTGAAGGCAAAGGCAATCGCCCACACCATCACCTTCGACGACCCGGAAAAGAAGAAGCGCACGGCAGTCGGTTAAAGGACACAAGGGCGGATGCTCGTTGCAGGAATCAAGAGCCGGCCCGTCTATGGCGGACTGAACATCGATCGCCACGCGAAGCGGCACCTCTTCGCCCTTGAGGGTGAAGGGGCGCTGGCACTTCTCGATCAGGTCAAGTCAGCAGGGCCCGGCTTCCTCACGCATGCGGATATCCTGTATGTGGCCGCAGGCTCCAGGGCTGAGGACCACGACAAGGCGCTTGCGGCCCTGGGCGCGGACAGTTTCTGGCTTGCCCCCACCATTCCGGTGCTTCTCAACCGCCTGAACGTGATGCTGGGCCAGGCAAGGATGGGGCTCCGGATCTATCTCGCGGGGACGGAAGGCTTCATAGGGCAGGCGATGCAGGTGGCGCTGAACCATGGCGTTGACCATGCATCTGTGCACACTGAGCACCGTGGATCCGCCGCACGGCGGGTGCAGTGCGTCCACTGCAAGGGTATCACAGACAATGTGACGACCAGCCCCTTCAGCTGCAGCCACTGCGGGCTTCCGTTGCTGGTGCGCGACCATTATTCCCGCCGTATCGGGGCCTTCCAGGGCGTGAACATCGACGCCGAGGAACCCGGCACGGCACCTCCGCCCGAGGAGCTGTTCCCGTGACCATCAATACCGAAATGAAAGTGCGCGTGGCGAAAATCGCCCAAGTCGCGGACAAGGTAAAGCGCTTCCGCTTCGAACGCGCGGACGGCCAACCCATGCCGATTTTCTCAGGGGGCGCTCATGTCATCGTGTCGATGCGCGATGGAACGTCCTTGCGGCGCAACCCCTATTCACTCATGTCGTCTCCCGCAGATACGGGCGGCTATGAAATCAGCGTGCTGCGGGTGGAGAATTCCCGCGGTGGCTCCGCTTTTCTGCACGAGGCCCTGAAGGAAGGCGATTCACTCACCCTCAGCCAACCCGTCAACCTGTTCGCCTATGACCAGCGGGCAAAGAAGCACATCATGATGGCGGGCGGCATTGGCATCACGCCTTTCATCGCCATGATGGATCAGATGGAGCGTGAAGGCCGCGCCTTCGAATTGCATTACGCTGTCCGAACCCGCAGCCACGGCGCCTATTGGAAAGACTTGCAGCAACGCTATGGCGCCCAACGGGTGAAGATTTATTGCGACGAAGAGCGGCTGTTCATTCCTGTTGGCGCCGTGCTGGAGAATCAACCCCTCGGCACGCATCTCTATGTCTGCGGGCCTGCGGGCATGATCAACGGCGTGCTGTGCAAGGCGGTGGAGTTGGGCTGGCCGAAGCAGAACCTTCATTCTGAGGAGTTCCTCGCACCTCCACCAGGCAAGGCCTTCCAGGTGAAGCTGGCGCGATCCAACCGCATGATCGACGTCGCCCCGCACCAGAGCATTCTCGAAGCGCTTGAGGCGGCAGGTGTCGATGCCCCCTATCTGTGCCGCGGCGGCGCCTGCGGACAATGTGAAACCGGTGTGATCTCGTGTGACGGCGAACTGGAGCACAACGACCACTTCCTGGAACCCGAGGACAAGGCTTCGGGCAGGAAGATCATGATCTGTGTCTCACGCATCAATGGCAACGCGGTAACGCTCGATCTCTAGGAGTTCGCCTCACATGAACCTGACCTTCAGAAATGAAACATTCCGCGACGATTATACGTTCCGCAACAGCCCGGAAACGATCCGCCGCTTTCCCTTCCCATTCAACGAAGACAAGTACATGTATTCGGTGAACATGGAGCCGCATGTTCCGGCAGGCCCTGCCGGACACGCCTATAACAATGCAATCGACGTGGACGAGCACTACGTGGCCGAGATGCGCGACCGCGCACTGGTGCTGAAGGAAGATCCACTGCGCTACCAGGCGCTGCCGCATATGATGGCCGCGCAGTGGGACACGCTCGAACTGCTGATGGAACACCAGGCCGCGAGCTATCCCGATCTCTTCACGCTCGAGAAGGATGGTGATCGCTGGCGCTGGATCAACCGGCCGCTGGGGATCGACCAGAGCTTCACCTTTGGCGATGCCGCAACGCTGCCGATGGAGCCACTCGAATTCATCACACGGCAGGCCCAGGGTGACTTCGTCATCGTCGATCAGCGTGACAATAATCTGTGGTGCGATGCCGGCATGGTGACGACGCAGGCCGACTGGTCGCTCGACTTCGACATCGGCATGAACTTCCATGAATGGCACGGTCCGGTGCCGCTGGCGCATGAGATCGGCGTGTTCGACCGCGCGCTGAAATTCCTGTTGAACCTGCAGCTCGGAAAGCCGGTGCGCCGGCTCAACTGGACGATGACCATCAACCCGCGTCTCGACACCAGCCCCGAGAATTATCACAAATGGGGCCCGGACCGCGGCACGGTGACGCCAGCAAACGTGGGTGAAAAAGTTCATCTGCGCTGCGAGCTGCAAACGCTGTGGCGCCTTCCCCGCTCCAACGCCATCCTCTTCGTGATCCGCTGCTACCTCATCAAGATGGAAGAGCTCGTGACGGTGCCCAAATGGGCGCGTCGCTTCCACCGCGTGCTGCGAGACCTGCCGCCCGAGCTTGCGGATTACAAGGGTTTGACACGGTACCGCCCGACAACAGTCGAGTGGCTATCGAAATTTGACGGCGGCCAGCCGACCACCCCCGGCATTTATCCGGAATGATGGGCGGCAAGTAAAAAAACACCAGGGAGACACCATGACGAGAGTTGCAGTTATCGGCGCAGGCCCTTCGGGCCTGGCGGCCCTTCGCGCCTTCCAATCCGCCAAGAAGAAGGGGGCAAAGATCCCCGAAGTCGTCTGCTTCGAAAAGCAGGATGATTGGGGTGGGTTGTGGAAATACACCTGGCGTACCGGCCTTGATGAATATGGCGAGCCCGTTCACTGCTCCATGTACCGTTACCTGTGGTCCAACGGACCCAAGGAATGCCTGGAATTCGCGGATTACACATTCGAAGAACATTTCGGAAAGCCGATCGCATCCTACCCGCCCCGCGCCGTGCTGTGGGATTACATCACCGGCCGCGTAAAGAAGGCGGGTGTGCGCAAATGGATCCGGTTCAACACCCCCGTCCGGATGGTGGAGTACGACAAGAAGAAGAAGAAATTCCTGGTGACCGTCCATGACCGTCCCAAGGAGAAGATGTATACGGAGGAGTTCGACTACGTCATCTGCGCATCCGGCCACTTCTCCACGCCGCATGTGCCGTTCTTCCCCGGCCTCGACGCCTTCAACGGCCGCGTTCTCCACGCCCATGATTTCCGCGATGCGCTGGAGTTCAAGGGCAAGGATGTGCTGATCGTCGGGCGCAGCTATTCGGCCGAAGACATCGGCTCGCAGTGCTGGAAGTATGGCGCAAAATCGGTGACGACGACCTACCGTTCGAAGCCCATGGGCTTCAAATGGCCAAAGAACTTCGAGGAGCGCCCGCTGCTGCAGAAGGTGGAAGGAAAGACCGCCTATTTCGCCGATGGCAGCAAGAAGGATGTGGACGCCATCATCCTCTGCACCGGCTACCAGCATTACTTCCCCTACCTGCCGGAAGACCTGCGCCTCAAGACAACGAACCGCCTGTGGCCCGAAAAACTCTATAAGGGCGTGGTCTGGCAGGACAACCCGAAATTCTTCTATATCGGCATGCAGGATCAGTTCTACACCTTCAACATGTTCGATGCCCAGGCGTGGTATGTGCGTGACGTCATCCTCGGCCGCATCAAGCTGCCCAAGGCCGATGCCATGGAGAAGGACTGGAAGAAGTGGCTGAAGCGCGAGAAGAAGCTCGCCGATGCCGAGCAGATGATCTGGTTCCAGGGCGACTACGTCAAGGAGCTGATCGATGCCACGGACTATCCGAGCTTCGACATCGAAGGCGTGAACAAGACCTTCATGGTCTGGGAGCACCACAAGATGGATGACATCATGGGCTTCCGGAACAATTCTTATAAGTCTCTGATGACGGGCAACATGAGCCCCAAGCACCACACGCCATGGAAGGATGCGCTGGACGATTCGATGGAAGCGTATCTGGCGAATAAGTAAAAATAATTATATGAGGACACCATCATCGCCGGGCCATACGCCCGGCGATTTTGCTTCCACTGCACTTGCCGTCACCCCGGCGAAAGCCGGGATGACGCCATAAAAATTTGTACTTATGACCGCGGTCTTGTCTTCTCCGGGTCGTAAGCTGCGAACTTCACGATTTTTGCGGGGAGCCGCTTCTGGTGGCCGTCGAGCTTGCCGATTTCGACCTCGGTGCCCAGCTCGGCATTGAGTGCATCCACACGCGCGAGTGCGATGTTCTTGCCGAGGATCGGCGAGCGCATGGAGCTTGTCACCACGCCCACCTGGGCGCGGCCAATGTGCACGCAATCGCCATGGCCCACCGCCTCGTTCGAATCGATATCGAGGCCAACGAGCTTCCGCCGCGGATGGTCCTTGCGCTGAATGAGGGCCTGTTTCCCGATGAAGTCATCAGCTTTGGACTTCAGCGGAACAGCGAATCCGATACCGGCCTCGAAGGGGTCCGTTTCCGAGTCGAACTCGTAATGCGCGAAGATCAACCCCGCCTCGATGCGCACCATATCGAGCGCTTCGAGACCCATGGGCTTTAGGCCGAATTTCTGGCCGGCCTCCCACACGGCATCGAACACCGCCAGCGCGTCCTTCGGGTGGCAGAAAATCTCATAGCCAAGCTCGCCGGTGTAGCCGGTGCGCGAAACGACGATGGGAGCGCCCTCAAAATGGCCGATGCGGGCCACGGCAAAGCGGAACCAGTCAAGCTCGGCAATGGAGGTCTGGGAGGGTGCAGTCCAGATGATCTCCTTCAGCAGATCGCGGCTATTGGGCCCCTGCACCGCGATGTTGTGCAACTGGTCGGTCGAGGAGCGAACCCAGGCCTTGTAGCCCATCTTCTCCGCCTGCTCGCGCAGCCAGATGCCGGAGTAGTCATCACCGCCGATCCAGCGGAAGTTGTTGGGGCCCAAACGGAACACTGTGCCGTCATCGATCATGCCGCCGTTCTCATAACACATGGCGGTATAGACGACCTGGCCCACCGCCAACTTGCGGATATCGCGGGTCACGCAATATTGCAGCAGCGCCTCGGCATCGGGGCCCGTCACCTCGAATTTGCGCAGTGGCGAGAGGTCCATCACAACGCATTTTTCGCGGGCCGCCCAGTATTCATCGATGGGACCGTCATTGTTGAAGCGCTGCGGCAGCCAGTAGCCGCGATACTCCGTGTAGTTCCGGGTGAGTGCGGAGAAGCGCGGATGGAAGGCGGTTTCCTTGGTAAGTTGCGCGTCGGCGTCAGGTGTCATGCGATAGGCCACTGCTCTCGAGAATTTTTCGGTTGCCGCATAGGTGCGGACGTGGATGTCGGTCGGCTCCCAGGCGTTTGCCGCGTCGATGTCGTCGGGACAGGAGGAAGACACGCAAACGATGTCCGTCAGCGCGCGCATCAGCACATAGTCGCCTGGCCTGGACCACGGCTCGTCGAGGTAGAGCTGGTTCTGGTGGTCGACATTGGTGTTGTAGAAATAGTTGATCGCCTCCCATCCCTTGCGCGGGGCAACGCCAAACGGGGCAAGGGCGTGATTGAAGTTCTCCGTGCAGTTCACATGGCCCGGGTAGCCCATGTCGTCGTAGTAGCGGCTGTTGCAAGCGGTGGCGAAGGCATCATGCCGGCCCACGGTATCCTGCACGATTTCCACCAGGGGTTCGAATTCCCTGTCGAACGCCTTGGACGGGAGACCCGGCGTGGGATAGCTGCGGCCCAGAAGGGTGCGGGTGACGGTCGAGTCCAGCGCGTAGTCCAGCCCCTTCTCCACCTTGCGGGCGGCGAGCGCCTGGAAATCCGTGCACTGGCGGCCGGAGACGTCAATCACCTGAATGTATTCGCCAGCCCGCACCAGATAAGCCGAGGCCGTTGCCGCGCGGATGCGAATATCCGCGATGGGATCCGCCAGCGGTTCCGGGAGAAGGTCCAGGGTCTTTCCAGACGCCGAAGAAGCACGGGTGATTCGAAGTTCGATCCCGGTCGCCGTGTCCTGCGCCTCGGGGGACATGTCTGCCCCCGGCGCGGCAACAATCAGAAGCCCGTCGCGCGACACGGTGAGGGACGCGGTGCTGCCGGGGGCGCTCTCCCCGCCAAACAGGTGCACGGACTGGGCCTTGCCAATGTCGATGCCTCGGCGCCTGAGGGCCGCCAGGCTGCGGCTGGCGCCAGCGCCATTGCCCGACAGGAGCGCCTTCAGGCCCTCGCCCGTGCCGTTGGGCTTGGCCCCCAGAGCCGTGATGTCAAACGCGCCTTGGGGATCGCAGAACAGCACTTCGCACAGCTGCCCGCCCTCGACATCCGTCAGGCGCAAGGCGTCCCCCGCCTTCACCTCCACCACAACGGATCCCGCCCCTGGCACGGGGTAGCGTTCCACCCGGTCCGTCAGGCCGCGCACGCCGGGCCGCAGAATACGGCTGGCTGGCGGAGCCTTGTTGCGTTGCAGCAAATTCAGCATCAATCACCCATTGCACCGGTCTGGCCGGGATCAGCTGTCACGTATCCTGTACATATAGGCGAGTTTCGCTTGACCGTCGATATAACGGCATTCAAAATTCTTTCCTGAGGGTTTGAGGGGGGACGTCGGGGGAAACTCCGTAACCTCGTAACCTTTGCCACATGGACATCCACCGCCCCGGAGAGGGCGGCGTCCATGAGATGGGAAACAGGTAATCGGAGGAAACAAAGACATGTCAGAACAATCGAACTCGGGCGAGCTCGTCCGGGCACTGGACTGGAAAGGGGCCTTCTGGGTCGCGGCCGGTGTGCCGCCCCTCGTTCTCTTCTCCATCGGCGGCATCGCCGGGACCACGGGGAAGCTCGCTTTCCTCGTCTGGATGATCTCCATGGTGATGGGCTTCCTGCAGTCCTTCACCTATGCCGAAATTGCCGGCATGTTCGGCAACAAGTCAGGCGGCGCTTCGGTTTACGGCGCGACGGCCTGGCTGCGCTATTCGAAGTTCATCGCGCCCCTCTCCGTGTGGTGCAACTGGTTCGCCTGGAGCCCGGTCCTCTCGCTGGGCTGTGCCATTGCGGCGGGCTATATTCTGAACTCGCTGTTCCCCATTCCTGCAGCGGATTCGCAGCTGGTTCTGGACTGGGTGGCAGCCCACGCGGCGAGCTACACCGAGACCACGCAGTCGGTCGTCGACTATATCGCCGCCAATGCCGGTACGGCCCCGGCGGACGCCATCAAGGCCGTCGCAACGACGGATGCCGTCACGGCGCTCACGCCTTACGTCCGCAGCTGGGAAGCGCTCACCTTCAACATTCCCGGCCTTGGTGCGATGCACTTCAATGCCACCTTCGTGATCGGCGCCATACTGATGCTGATCATCTTCGCAATTCAGCACCGCGGCATCGCCTCCACGGCGAGTGCGCAAAAGGTGCTGGCAATCATCGTGCTGGTGCCGCTTTTCCTGGTTGGCATTGTGCCGATCGTCACCGGTCAGATCGACTATTCCAACGTCACCAACCTGATGCCGCCTGCCGCAGCCTATTCGGCTGAGGAAGGCACGTGGAACATCGGCGGTTGGACGCTCTTCCTGGGAGGCCTCTACATCGCCGCCTGGTCGACATACGGCTTCGAGACCGCTGTCTGCTACACTCGCGAACTGAAGAACCCGAAGACCGATACGTTCCGGGCCATCTTCTATTCCGGCCTGCTCTGCTGCGTGTTCTTCTTCCTGGTGCCGTTCTCCTTCCAGGGCGTGCTGGGCCATGCAGGCATGCTTGCTCCCGGCATCGTGGACGGAACGGGCATTGCCGAAGCGCTGGGCAATATGGTGGGCGGTGGTAAGGTCATCACCCAGATCTTTGTGATCCTGATGATCCTCGCGCTGTTCCTCGCCATCATGACGGCGATGGCCGGTTCCTCGCGGACCCTGTATCAGGGCTCGAAAGACGGCTGGCTTCCCCGCTATCTCAGCCACGTCAACTCTCATGGTGCGCCAACCCGTGCCATGTGGACGGACTTCGCCTTCAACCTGTTCCTGCTCGGACTGGCGTCAGACGTCGGGGGATACTTCTACGTGCTCGCCATTTCGAATGTGGGCTATATCATCTTCAACTTCCTGAACCTCAACGCAGGCTGGATGCACCGCGTCGACTCTGGTCATGTACCACGGGCGTGGAAGGCGCCGACCTGGCTGATCGGCGTCAACACCGTGCTGGCCTTCGTCAACGCCCTGTTCCTCGGAGCAGGCGCCAAGGTCTGGGGCTATTCGAGCGCACTTTGGGTCGGCTTCGCGTTCGCTGCACTCATTCTGCCAGTGTTCATCTACAGGCACTATGTGCAGGACGGCGGCAAGTTCCCGAAGGAGGCCCTGGACGATCTCGGCATCGTGGGCACCGGATTGGGTGAGCGCAAGGCAGGGATACTGCCTTACCTCGTGCTGATTGCGGGTGCCTGCGTGGTGCTGATCGCCAACTGGTTCTTCGTGCTTCCAGCCTGATTTTCAGGCGCGGCGACAATCAAGGCGGGACCGTCCGGTGATGGTCCCGCTTTTCTTTTGAGCGGGGCCGGGTAACTTGGCTGTGTCACACGTCCCACGCAGGAGCAGCAAATGGCCGGCGCGCAGGAGACCTATCCGGAAATCCGGCAGGCAGTGGCAAAGCTCTGTGCCCGCTTTCCCGGTGGCTATTGGCGCGCCCTCGACGAGGGCATGTCCTACCCGACCGAATTCGTGCAGGCGCTGACAGACGCAGGCTGGCTGTCTGTGCTGATACCGGAAGAGTTTGGCGGTTCGGGACTTCCCCTGTCCGCCGCGGCAGCGATCCTTGAGGAGGTGCAGCGCGCGGGTTGCAATGGCGCTGCCTGCCATGCCCAGATGTATACGATGGGGCTTCTGCTGCGGCACGGTTCAGACCTGCAAAAGCAGACTTACCTTCCCGGCATTGCCGCCGGAAAATTGCGGCTCCAGGCCTTTGCCGTGACGGAGCCTGGTTCCGGAAGTGATACGGGCGCGCTAAAGACGACGGCGCGGCGAGAGGGCGCAGAGTGGGTGATCCGCGGCCAGAAAATATGGACGAGCCGCGCCGAACATTCCGACCTCATGCTGCTGCTGGCGCGGACGACGCCGCTCGCAGACGGACAGAAGCGGACCGACGGGCTTTCAGTGATCCTGATTGACATGCGGCAGGCGAAAGACAAGGGACTCTCCATCCGCCCGATCCGGACGATGATGAACCATGCGGCGACGGAGGTGTTCTTTGACGATCTCCGCGTTCCAGCCGAAAACCTGATCGGCGATGAGGGCAAGGGTTTCCGCTACATGCTCTCGGGCATGAATGCAGAGCGCATCCTGATCGCGGCGGAATGCGTGGGCGATGCAAGTGGTTTCTGGAGAGAGCCGTTTCTTATGCGAAGGAACGGACGGTCTTCGGCCGGGCCATCGGTCAAAATCAGGGCATTCAGTTTCCGCTGGCACGGGCCTATGCCAACATGCGGGCCGCAGAATTGATGGTGCGTGAAGCAATCGCTCTCTATGAGGCCGGCCAGAACCCTGGTGCTGAAGCAAACATGGCGAAGATGCTGGCGGCGGACGCCAGCTCAGAGGCCGCGAATGCCTGCATCCAGACCCATGGCGGGTTCGGCTTTGCCGCCGAATTCGACATTGAGCGCAAGTTCCGCGAGACGCGGCTCTATCAGGTTGCGCCAATTTCCACCAATCTCATCCTGTCCTATCTGGCTGAGCATGTGCTGGGCCTGCCGCGCAGCTATTGATGCAAGCCCGGATAGAACCGGCAAACCGCCTTTCCGGTGTTGCCGCGGCACGCAATGAGATATAGCCGGGCTGCACCAGCCAAGAGGCCTTTCATGTCCAACGATCCGCTGCTCCAGCCCTATCAACTGAAGCATTTGACGCTTCGCAACCGGATCATGACCACGAGCCACGAACCGGCATATCCCGAGGACGGGATGCCGAAGGATCGTTACCGGCTCTACCATCTGGAGCGGGCCAAGGCGGGGGTGGCCCTGACCATGACTGCGGGCTCCGCAGCGGTTTCGAAAGACAGTCCGCCGGTGTTCAACAACATCCTTGCCTATAAGGACGAGGTCGTCGGCTGGATGAAGCGGCTGACGGATGAGTGCCACGCGGCGGGCGCTGCCGTCATGATTCAGCTCACCCACCTCGGGCGCCGCACCCGATGGGACAAGGGCGACTGGCTGCCCGTGCTCGGTGCGGGCCCTGCAAGGGAGCCTTCCCACCGCGCCTTCCCGAAAGTGATCGAGGACTGGGACATCGCCCGCATCATCGAGGACTATGCCGATGCTGCGGAGCGCATGAAGCACGCCGGGCTCGATGGGGTGGAGTTCGAATGCTACGGCCACCTGATGGACCAGTTCATGAGCCCCCTCACCAATACGCTGGCCAATCCCTATGGCGGGAGCTTTGACAACCGGATCCGCTTCGCCATGGATGTGCTGGACGCCTGCCGGAAACGGGTGGGCCCCCAGTTTCTGCTCGGCGTGCGCTATACGGCGGATGAAGAGGAAAGGGGCGGCATCACGGTCAACGAAGGGGTGGAGATGGCGCGCCGCTTCAAAAGCTCCGGCCTCGTCGACTTCGTCAACATCATCCGCGGCCGCATTCACACCGATCCGGCGATGACGGACGTCATTCCGATCCAGGGCATGCGTTCAGCTCCGCATCTCGACTTTGCAGGCATGATCCGCAAAGAGGTGGGACTCCCAACATTTCATGCCGCGCGCATTCCCGATGTGCCGACGGCACGCCATGCCATTGCCTCAGGTCAGCTCGACATGGTTGGAATGACGCGCGCCCACATGGCGGACCCGCACATCGTGCGGAAGATCATGGAGGGGCGCGAACATGACATCAGGCCCTGCGTGGGGGCGACCTACTGCCTCGATCGCATTTATCAGGGTGGCATGGCGCTCTGCCTGCACAACCCGGCCACAGGGCGCGAGGAAACGATGCCCCACACCATTGCACCGGCCCGGGACCGGAAACGCATCGTCATCGTCGGTGCCGGTCCTGCAGGCCTCGAAGCCGCACGCGTTGCGGCGGAGCGTGGCCACCACGTGACCGTGTTCGAGGCCGCGGATCGCCCCGGTGGACAGGTTCGCCTCACCGCA
Source organism: Aestuariivirga sp. (assembly GCF_965227715.1). Lineage (GTDB taxonomy): Bacteria > Pseudomonadota > Alphaproteobacteria > Rhizobiales > Aestuariivirgaceae > Aestuariivirga. Next base: position 1,763,540 of record NZ_OZ245771.1, read on the forward strand.
ATGACCAAGCGCCGGGCCGAAATGATCGGCATCATCGACTGGCGCATGGCGCAGTGTGCGGCGCGCGATGTGGACTTCCGCTTCAATAACTATGCCGAAGCGGATGACGTTCTGGCCGAGAAGCCGGATGCCGTCATCATCGCCACCGGTGGGTTACCGGAAAAGGACGTGCTTGAAAGCGGTAATGACCTCACCGTTTCTGCCTGGGACATTCTGTCGGGCGATGTGAAGCCGGGTGCCAATGTGCTGCTCTATGACGATGCGGGAGACCACGCCGCGCTTCAGGCGGCACAACTCCTGGCGGATGCCGGATCGACGGTCGAAGTGATGACACCGGACAGGAGCTTTGCACCGGAGGTGATGGCGATGAACCTCGTTCCTTACATGCGTGAGCTGCAAACGAAGCCGGTGACCTTCACCGTCACCTACCGCCTGCTTGCAGCGGAGCGTGACGGCAATCAGTTGAAGGCGGTCGTCGGATCCGACTATCTCGCCCAACTCAGGCAGGAGCGCCATGTCGACCAGATTGTCGTGAACCACGGCACGCAGCCCCTGGCGGATCTTTATTTTGCGCTGAAGCCAAAATCGGAAAATCTTGGCGCGGTCGACTATGATGCGCTGATTGAAGGCAGCCCCCAGACGATCAACGGCGGGCCCAAGGGCTTCCGCCTCTACCGAATCGGCGACGCCGTTTCCTCCCGCAATACCCATGCGGCAATCTATGACGCGCTGCGGCTCATGAAAGACATTTGAGCCCTGGTTGATTGACGGGTGGGGACACTTCGGCTGTGATGCGCCACCAATTGACGGGGGCACCATGTACAAGCACATCTGCAATCACACGATCCACGATCACCAGTGCCACTTCGGCTGGAGCCGTGACAATCCGCCGGTGGTGACAATCGCTCCCGGAGAGACCGTCGCTTTCCATCCGGTCGATTCCTCAGGCGGGCAGCTCAACGCCAGATCAACGCTTGCTGATCTGGGAAGGCTCGATTTTGCCAAGGTCAATCCGGTCGCAGGTCCCGTCTACATTGATGGCGCGGAGCCTGGTGATGCCATCAAGGTGACTCTTCTGGATTTTGCACCATCGGGATGGGGATGGACGGCGAATATTCCGGGCTTCGGACTTCTTGCCGACCAGTTCAAAGATCCGGCACTTCACATCTGGACATATGATGCCCGGTCGATGAGCCCCGCAATGTTCGGTCCGGGCGGCCGCGTGCCGCTCAAGCCCTTCTGCGGGACGATCGGGCTGGCGCCGTCGGAGCCCGGAACGCATTCCGTCGTGCCGCCACGCCGCATGGGTGGCAACATGGACATCCGCGACATGGCAGCGGGAACCGAACTTTATCTGCCTGTCGAAGTTGCGGGCGGGTTGTTCAGCGTGGGTGATACGCATGCGTGCCAGGGCGATGGCGAGGTCTGTGGCACGGCAATCGAAAGTCCCTGCTCGGTGGCGGCGAAGTTTGAACTTGTGAAGCAGGCCAATCTGGCCTTCCCGCGCTTCACGACACCTGGCCCCGTCTCCCGCCATCTCGATGCCAAGGGCTATGAAGCAACAACGGGCATCGGACCTGACCTGATGGAGAGTGCCCGGGCGGCCGTCTCCCAGATGATTGATCTGCTCTCCAGCCGCTACAACATGAACCCCGTGGATGCCTATATGCTGTGCAGCGTATGCGGCGACCTGCGGATCAGCGAGATCGTCGATATGCCGAACTGGGTGGTGTCCTTCTATTTCCCCCGCATCGTGTTCGAGTGACGTTCAGGCGGCTCCGTCTAAAAGGGTAAGGGCCGCCAATCCCACGTCACCCATCTGCGCACCCACCTGCTCAACCAGCTTGGTGCGCGAGAGTTCAGCGACGTGAGAGGGAAACCTCCCCAGTTCCTTCTCGCGCGACACCACAGTTAGCGTGCGTGTAAGGCGGGCGGCGGGAAGCGGCATCACCTTCATCGGCATGCGCTCCACGAAACCGTCTATCAACAAAGATGGCGTGAGCAAGGTAAAGCCCATGCCGTTGCATACGCAGGCGGTTACCATCGAGGACCGGTCGGCCTGAATCACCTGCTGAGGGTCGAGGCGCAAGCGCCGGAGATGCTGGGTAATCTGGCGGCCCACGCTGGTTGTGTCAGCAAAGCGGATGAGGGGAAGTCTGGTCTGCAGTGCATTAAGGCTGTCGACAGGGCCACGATACTTCTCCGGCACGACCAGAAGAAAGGCTTCCTGCAAGATCGGGTGCCGTTCGAGCCCATCCATATCGTAGAAGGGATTGGACGTTATCGCCAGGTCGGCCTTTCGGGTGCGCAGCAGGTTTTCATGATCTCCGCTCTGGCCTGCGTGCAACGTCACGTCGCGCACGCCGAAGCCCTTCTTTGCCAGCGCAACGAGCCCGGGTGTCAGCGTGGTGGCGATGGAGGCTAGTATGCCCAGTCTCAGCACGCTGATGGGTGTAGGTCCCTGATGCCGCATCTCTGACTCGAAATCACCCACGACGTTCAGTATGCGCGCTGCGTGGCGGTGCAGCAGCGTCCCGGCCTGGGTGAGACGCGCGGGCCTGACCGACCGGTCAAACAGCGTAACGCCATAGTTACTCTCGAGGGAGGCTATCTGCTGGGATGCTGCAGACTGGGTCATCCCCAGCATGCGGGCCGCCGCTGTCATCTGCCCGGTTTCGGCAACGGCGGTAAAGACTTCCATGGCCTTCAGCAGGTTGGAGCCGGATTGGGCGGATGTCTTGTGCAGGGATTTCTTCATGGCAGCACCATTAGAAGTCCTAATGCTGCATGCCGTCAATTGAGTTTTGTGCAGGTCGGGCGATAGTTGCATCAATGACACGCCCAGTCTCAAAGCGCCGCAACCGCACTGCTGGTTTAAACATGAGCTCGGAAGGGCCACGCGCGCCCTATATCTCCCGCCAGCTTGAGACGTACAGCGTACTGAGCAATGAAGGCTTGGAGCTCATCGAGCACAATGCCGATACCATTCTGCGGGAAACCGGGATGGAGTTCCACGGCGATCCCGAAATCCTCGATATCTTCCGCGAGGCGGGCTGCGATGTTCAGGACACGCGGGTTCGCTTCGAACGGGGCTTCTGCCGCAAGACGATTCAGGCCACGGCCCCTTCACATTTCATGCAGCATGCGCGCAACCCGGCGAACAGCGTGAAGCTCGGCGGCAATGCCACGGTCCTTTGCCCCTCCTGGGGACCTCCCTTTGTGCATGACCTGGACCGCGGACGCAGATATGCCTCTCATGTGGATTTCGTGGAGCTGGTGAAGCTCCATCAAACCATACCGTGGCTGCATCATTCGGGCGGCGTGGTGTGCGAGCCTGTTGACCTGCCGGCCAACAAGCGCCACCTCGACATGCTCTATGCCCATATCCGATGGTCAGACAGAGCCTTCATGGGCGCCTTCATCGGGGCAGAACGCGCTGGCCATGCTATCGACATGGCGCGGATCCTGTTCGGCCCGGATGACATTGCGGAAAGGCCAGTCCTCTATTGTGTGTCGAACACCAACGCGCCCCTCGTCCTTGATGCCAATATGTCGGGTGCACTTAAAACCTATGCGCGCGCGGGGCAGCCCGTGGCCTGCACCCCCTGGGTTCTGACGGGAGCCATGAGCCCCACGACAGTTGCCGGAACACTGGCGCAAGTTTTGGCAGAGGCGACGGCCTGCCTCGCTCTGGTGCAGCTCATCAAGCCAGGTGCGCCCTGCCTGATGGGGAGCTTCGCGTCCACCATGTCCATGCAGTCAGGGGCACCCACATTCGGGACCCCCGAGGCCGGGCTGATGGTGCTGGCGGCGGGCCAGCTTGCCCGGCGGCTCGGCGTCCCCCTTCACACAGTGGGTACGCTATCTGCCTCAAAGCTTCCTGATGCGCAGAGCCAGCAGGAGGCGACCTGGGGGCTCATGATGTCACTCTTCGGTGGCGCCAATCTCATCAACCACGCCACCGGCTGGCTGGAAGGCGGGCTTGTCACATCCTATGAAAAGACGATGCTCGATGCGGACCTCTGCGCCAAGCTTGCCCGCTTTTTTGAGGGGATTGACCTGAGCGAGAATGCCCAGGCCATGTCGGCCATTGCAGAGACGGGCCCCGGCCAGCACTTCTTGGGGAGCACGCATACGCGACTCAACTTCATGTCAGCCTTGTTCCGGCCATTGACGCCCGACAACAATTCCTTCGAGCAATGGCAGGCCGAAGGCGGCAAGGACGCCGCGACGCGGGCCAATGCATTGTGGAAGAAGCAGCTCGAACATTATGACGATCCTGGCCTCGACCCAGCGATAGACGAGGCGCTTCAAGAATACATCGCAAAGGTAAAGTCCTCCATGCCGGATGTGAATTACTTCTGATGCCAGAAATCATCATCATTGGCGGCGGTGCTGTGGGGCTGAGCATTGCCTATCACCTCGGCAAGAAGGGAGCGCAAGACGTTGTGCTTCTCGAGCGCAACCAGCTCACCTCCGGTACGAGCTGGCATGCGGCTGGAATTGTGGGGCCGCTCCGCGCCACCGCCAGCATGACCAGGCTCGCGTCACACGCGCTCCATCTCTTTCCACTGCTGGAGTCCGAAACGGGGATGAGCACGGGCTATCGCCGCACCGGTGGATATTGGCTGGCGCGCGTTCCCGAGCGCATGGACGAACTGAAGCGCATTCACGCTGTGGGCCGCCACATGGGCCTCACGCCTTCCATCGTCACCCCGGGGGATGTTGCCGTTCCGCAGCTCGCCCTGCAAGATCACGTCGGCGCGCTGATGGTACCGGAGGATGCGAATGTCAACCCGGTGGACCTCTGCATGGCCTATGCGCGGGCAGCGCGGACTCACGGCATCAGTCTCCGCGAACATGCGGGTGTGGCGCGCATTCTGGTCAGGGACGGGCGGGTGATCGGCGTGGAAATGGCAGATGGCAGCGCACTTGCGGCAGAGAAGATCGTACTCTGCGCCGGAGCGTGGTCCAAACGGCTGGCAGACGACGTTGGCGTGGCTCTTCCGTTGCAAGCGGTCGAGCACATGTACATCGTCACCGAACCAATGCCCGGCCTTCCCAATCCCTTTCCGGTGGTTCGCGATCTCGACACGGGGATCTATGTGAAGGGCGATGCCGGACGGCTGGTCATCGGCGGCTTCGAACCCAATGCGAAGCCCTGGAACGCTTATGGTCCCGAGGGCGACCGTGCTTTTCTCGAAATGCCGGAGGACTGGGATCAGTTCGGGCCGTTCATGGAAGCCGCTCTGGCGCTCATTCCGCAGCTTGCCGAAACGGGCATCCAGCGGTTCATGAATGGTCCGGAGAGCTTTACGGCAGATACACGGCCCTACATCGGCGAGACGCCCGAAATCGATGGTTTGTTCGTTGCGGCTGGTATGAACTCTGTCGGCATCATGAGTTCGGCCGGCATTGGAGACGTGATGGCCGACTGGCTCATGACCAGAGCTGAGCCACGTGACCTGTGGGGAGTCGATATCGCACGTGCCGACACGCGGTCTGCATCGCCAGAGCATCTCAAGGATCGGATGCGCGAGGCGGTGTCGGACCTTTTCGCTGTACACTGGCCATTCAAACAGCCCAGTGCCGGGCGCGATCTCCGCCGGTCTCCTCTGCATGAAGGCTGGGCGGCACAGGGTGCTGTCTTCGGCCTCACCGCCGGGTGGGAACGCGGGCTCTGGTATGCGGCAAATGCCGAAGAGAGAGAGCTCCCCTATTCAACCGCCGGCGTGCAACCATGGCAGCATATCGCCGAGCGCGAGGCCGCCGAAATGGCCGGGGGTGCGGTATTGCTGGACTTAACACCCTTCACCAAGATCGATGTGACCGGGCCCGGCTCGCTTTCATTTCTCAACCATCTCGCAGCAGCTCAAATGGATGTTGCCATCGGCCGCGCGGTCTATACCCCGCTTTTAAACGAGAAGGGCGGGATCGAGGCCGACGTGACCATCACCCGGCTGGAGCCCGAGCGCTTTCGAATCATCTCTGGCGCGGCCACGCGGCGGCGTGATCTTGCTCTCGTACGGCGCTCAGCGGGTAACAAGACCGTTGCGATTGCGGACCGCACGGAAGACTTCTGCATCATCGGAGTCATGGGTGCGGCGGCACGGAGCGTTCTGGCGGCTCTCTCAGCGGACGACTGGAATTCATTTCCATTCAGCACCGCGCGTGCCGTCACAGTTGCTGGCATCGACTGCCTTGCCACGCGCATCTCCTATGTCGGTGAACTGGGCTGGGAACTCACCATCCCCAGCGCCAGCGCGCCTGCCGTCTTTGATGCGCTGATCGCGGCTGGTGTGAAGCCGATGGGCCACTATGCGCTGAATGGCTGCCGCATCGAGAAAGCCTATCGCCACTGGGGATATGACCTCGGCCCCGAAATCACGCCGCTCGAGGCCGGACTGGGCTTCACCATCGACTGGAGCAAAGAGTTCCGCGGCAGAGCCGCACTGGACCTGCAACGACGGCAAGGTCTCTCTCAGCGCCTCATTCTGCTCTCGATCGAAGGAGATCCCCTGATCGTTCATGACGAGCCGGTCTTGGAGAACGGCAAGATCGTGGGTCTCACCACATCAGGAGCAAAGGGCGTTCGCATCGGGCTCACTCTTGCGCTGGCACTCGTGAAGACCGCGCCCGGCGAGACACCGGCACAAACGGCATCGCGGATCTTCGACGTTGATGTTGCGGGAAGAGTCTATCGGGCAGCAGTCTTGTTGAAGCCGCCCTATGACCCGGGCCTCAAGAGGATGATGGCATGACGAACGTGAATGTGGTGATCATCGGCGGCGGCGCCATGGGGTGCTCGCTGCTCTATCACCTGGCGAAGGCGGGCTGGCGCGATATTGTTCTTGTCGAGAAGAACGATCTGACGCATGGCTCCACCTGGCATGCGGCGGGCCTCTGCACGCACTTCGCCCACAACGCCACGATTCAGGAGCTGCGCGCCACCTCCGTTCGCCTCTATCGTGACATTTTGCCGGAAGAGACGGGGGAGAGCTGTGGCTTCCACCGTTCCGGCGCTATGCGCGTCACGCGCAACCCTGACCGCATGGATGAGTTCCGGCACGTTGCCGGCCTTTCGGAATTCACCGGCTACCCGCTGGAAATCCTGACGCGGGAGCGGATTGCCGAACTGCATCCGCTTGCAACACTCGATGGCTTGCTTGGCGGCATCTACGAGCCGGACGACGGCCATGTGGACCCATCGCTTGCGACGAATGCCATGGCCAAGATGGCCCAGCGCCACGGTGCCATCATCCAGCGCTACAATCCGGTTCACGCGATCACGCGCGAGAACGGCCGGTGGATCGTTGAGACGAAGAACGGCACTCTGCGCGCCGTGCACATCGTCAATGCCGCCGGAACCTGGGGGTTTGAAGTCGGCCAGATGATGGGCGTCAATGTTCCGTCAGTGCCGGTGCTGCACCAGTATCTGGTGACTGATACGGTGCCGGCAATTGCCGCGCGGCAGAAATCCGGTGCACCGGAATTGCCGATCATCCGCGATCCGGAAGAGAGCTGGTATTGCCGGCAGGAGCGGGATGGGTTCATCCTCGGTCCCTATGAGAAGCAGGCCCATGTCTGGTCGGTCGATGGCGTGCCGCCGGAGTTCGGCGCGGAATTGATGGCGCCGGATCTGGACCGCGTCGAACACATCATCGAATGGGCGATGGCCCGCGTGCCGGCATTGGCAACAGCCGGCGTCAAAACCGTCGTCAATGGCCCCATCACATTCACTCCAGACGCCAACCCGTTGATCGGGCCTGCCCATGGGGTTCCCAATGCCTGGCTGCTCACGGGCTCATCGATGGGTGTCATGGAGGGTGGCGGTGCGGGCAAGTTCCTGGCGCATTGGATGACATATGGGGCACCGCCAATGGACGCCCTTGCCGTGGACAGCCGCCGCTTTGGTCCTTGGGCGGACCGGACATATCGCGTCGAGAAAGCGATCGAATGCTTTGGACTGCAGTTCGGTGTGCATTTTCCGTTCGAGGAACGTCCCGCTGGCCGAAACATCCGTGTTTCACCGCTGCATGACTTGATGCGGGCGCGCGGCGCCGTCATGGGCTTCGCCCATGGCGCGGAACGGCCCAACTGGTTTTCTTCAGCGCCACATGACGAAACGCGAGACAGCTTCCGCCGCACCAACTGGTTCGAAGCCGTAGCACGCGAGGTGGATGGCGTTCAGCATCGCGTTGCGCTGGCTGACCTCTCCGTTTTCTCCAAGTTCGATGTGTCGGGGCCGGATACCCTGCCCTTTCTTGATGCGCTGGGCGCCAATACACCGCCAAGGGCAGGCCGGATCGGCCTCACCCACGCGCTCACGCCGGCAGGAGGTGTCGCGTCCGAATTCACCGTCACCGTCTTCGCGCCTGATCGCGCCTATCTCAATTCCGCCGCTGCCGCCGAGGAGATGGACCTCGATCTCCTCCACGCCCGGTCGGCGGGCTTCAATGTAGCCCTCCGCAACCGTACCGATGAGATGGCGGTGATCGGCCTCATGGGGCCCCATGCGCCAGACGTGCTGAGAACGCAGATCTCAGCCGGGTCCGAAGCTGCGTTCCCATGGCTTTCCGCGCGGGAGATGGATGTGGCGGGCGTACCGGCCCGGGTGCTGCGCGTGTCCTATGTTGGCGAGCATGGATATGAGTTCCACGTGGAACATTCTTATGCTACGAAATTATTCCTCGCACTTGAGGAGGCTGGGACGTCCTTCGGCATCGGCCTCTACGGCGCCTATGCCGCCAATTCCATGCGCCTGGAGAAGAGCTATCGCGGCTGGGGCATGGACCTCACCACGGAGCGTTCGCCGCTCGAATCGGGGCTCGGCTTTCTCGTGAAGCCCGAAGGGCGGATATTCATCGGGCGCGACGCGATGCTGAACCGGTCCCCCAACTGGGACATGGTGCTGCTCGAGGTCGATACGGAAGATAGCGTAGAGCCCTTTTATTCCCATACCGTTTTCTGCGAGGGCCGGCCGGTGGGAATTGTCACCTCCGGCGCCTTTGGCCACCGTGTTCGCAAATCTCTGGCCCTTGCGTTCCTTCGTGAGCCCGATAAGCGGGAAGGGCTTACCGTGAAGCTCCTGGGGCGTGAACGGCCCGCGCGCATTCTCTCCACCCCGCCCTATGACCCGCAGAACCTGAAGCTCAAAGCCTGACATACGGAGGCTCACATGAAAGACGCCCTGGACATCGACTGGACGGTGGAGGCCACTACCCGCCGCCGCGACACCTATTACGCCGCATCGCAGCGGAAATTCGTGCCCTTCAAAGACCCGATGGTGTTCCGCAAGGGCTCCATGCAATACCTTTGGGATGTGGAGGGCAAAAAATACACCGACCTCCTTGGCATGAATGTCTGCATTTCCGTGGGCCATTCCCACCCAACCGTGGTCAAGGCAGCGATGGACCAGGCGCAGGAACTCACCCACTGCACCACGATGTTCTATCACCCGGTGCCCGCACATTTTGCAGAGGAACTCGCCGCGACCATGCCGAAGGGCCATGAGTGGGTGGTGCATTTCACCAATTCAGGTTCAGAGGCGATCGACCTCGCCATGGTGATGGCACGAACTTATACAGGCAACCTCGACCTCCTGGCGCTCCGCACCGCCTATCACGGGCCAACCTCCGCTGCGCAATCGCTCACCGGCATTGCGGGCTTCCGCCATCCCGGCATGCCGGGCAATGTGTCTTTCGTGGCCGAACCCAACCAGTATCGCGGTGTTTTCGGCCCGGGAACGGAACCCTATCTCGACGAGATCGACCACGTCATCAGGAGTTCAACCACCGGGCGCATTGCCGGGATCTTTGTCGAGAGCGTGCAAGGCTATGGCGGCATCGTGGAGATGCCAAAGGGCTATATGTCGGGTGCGGCCGAACGGGCGCGCGCTGCAGGCGGACTCTATGTGGCGGATGAAGTACAGTCTGGCTTCGGCCGCACGGGTGACCATATGTGGGGCTTCGAGGCCGATGGCGTGGTGCCGGATATCGTGGTGATGGCCAAGGGCATCGGCAATGGCTTTCCCCTGGGAGCGGTGGTCGCGAAGAAGGCCATCGGCGATGTGATGGCCGACAAGTTCATGTTCCATACCTATGGCGCCAATCCGACGAGCTGTGCCGCGGGCCGCGCTGTTCTTCAGGTGATCCGTGAAGAGAAAACGCAAGAGAACGCAAGACTTGTTGGGGGCGCCCTGCTCGCCCGCCTGAAGGACCTACAGCAGCGCCACAAGGCCATTGGAGATGTGCGCGGACGTGGCCTCATGCTCGCCATCGAGATGGTGAAGGACCGCAAGACGAAGGAGCCGGATGCTGCGATCACCGCGGCTGTGTTTGAAAATTGCCGTGAACAGGGCCTCATACTTTCGAAATCAGGCCCGCATCGTTCCGTGTTGCGCATGGTGCCTCCCATGTGCCTGTCCATGGCTGATGTGGAGCAAGTGGCAGAGGGGCTTGATCGCGCCTTCACGGAGGTTACCGCATGAGCTACCCCGTCATCGCGCTGTGGTCCCACCCCCGCTCGATGTCGACGGCGTTCGAGCGGATCATGCGGTCGCGCGGCGATCTTCAGTGCCTGCACGAGCCGTTCATGTATGACTATTATGTGAACCGTTCGACCCGGGAGATGCCGCACTTCCAGGCGATGGAGACTCATCCCAAGAGTTACGAGCAGATCCGCGACATGATCCTCGCCAAGGCGGAGTTGGGCCCGGTGTTCTTCAAGGACATGAGCTATTATGTGGTGCCCCACATCCTCTCCGACGTGGCATTCTTTGATCGCTTGACGCATAGTTTCCTGATCAGGGATCCGCGGGCCTCCATTCTCTCCTATGCAAAGCTCGATCCGGAGATGCTGTGCGATGAAATCGGCATTGAAGCTCAATGGCGGCACGCAGAGGCGGTAATGGCGCGCTCGGGCGAGGCACCCATCGTGGTCAGAAGCGAAGCTGTTCAAGCAGATCCGGAGGGCCAGATGCGGCGCTACTGGCGGGCCGTGGGTCTGGCCGATGCGCCGCAAGCACTGCACTGGAACGATGCGGCCCCGGCTGACTGGCAGCAGGTTCAGGGCTGGCACGGTGACGTGATGGCGAGCAACACGATCCGCCCCATTACCGCGGAGCAACAATCCCGCACCGAGGCTGCCTTCAAGGAATTGATTGCTGCACAGCCGCGATTCGGCGAGTATCTCGCATATCACCTGCCGTTTTATGAGAAGCTGCTCAAGCAGGCTGTATGAGGCTAGACAATCACAGCCGCGAGCGTGCGACGGCAGAGGTCCTTGGCGCGCATGAGCGAGAGCAGACTCTGATCAATGCATTGTTCGAGCCAGAGCCCGTCAACCAGCGAGATCAGGATGGTCGCCACGTCATAGCTGTCCACTGTTACGCCCCGCGCGCGTGCAACGCTGGAAATCGCACGTGCGATCCGTTCCCGGTATAGAGCATAATTCTTCCGATGCTCGAGCTGAAGCGCCGGATTGACAGCAATTTCGCCCCACAGGGCAAGCCAGACATTGAGATAATCCCGGCTGAGGAAAGTGTCGCTGAACATGAGTTCAATCAGGTCATCGAGGCTCGCGGGCGCTTCCTCCGCACGGTCCAGGTTTTCCAGGACCTTGCCGTAGATCGTGGCGTAGATTGCGGCGAGGAGTGCATTTTTCGAACCGAAATGATGCGTGATGAGCCCACGGGACGTTCCAGCTTCCCGGCAGATATTGTCCACCGTGAAGCCTTGAATGCCGCCCTTGGCCAGGCAGGCGATGCTCGCCTCGATCAGGCGCGAGCGGCGCTCATCCGGGGCGATGCGTTCAAACTTTGGAGCAGCTGCTTTCTTCTTCATCTCTCGAAATCAAATCGGGGGCGCGAGAAACTCACGCCCCCACGCTGACCTCATCCCTTGGTGAACTGCGTGGGATCCGGATGGCCATCAGCCAGGATCACCGGTTTGATATCTGACCGGTGTATCACGAGGAAGGGCTCGAAGCACACGAAGATAAAACCACCCGACTCTTCCATCAGGTCTTCCATGCGATTGAAGATTTCCTTGCGCTTGGTATCGTCCTGCTCCACCAGGCCTTTCTGATAGAGATCCTCGAATTCCTTGCTGTCGAAGAACGACCAGTTATAGACGCCGATCTGATCGGGCCGGAACCACACGAGATTTTCGGTCGGGTCGATACCGCCTGCAAAATTCATCAGCACCAGCTCGATGGACTTGTAGCCATCTCCCTGCGTCTTGTCGCCCAGTGCCCAATAGGCGGCGTCTTCCGTGGGCTGGATGTTGATGGTGATCCCCGCTTCCGCAAGGCTCGCCTGAATGATCTGGGCCGTCGATTGGGACACGGAATCGGTGAGGCAATAGAGGTTGAGCGTGAGATCGGTGACGCCCGCCTCCGCCAGAAGCGCCTTTGCCTTCTCGACGTCGCGTTGTGCAATCTTGTTCTGCTGCCGGGCGAATTTGGTGCCGGGTTGCACGACCCCTGCCGCACGGCCCACGAGGCCATCATAGGAGCCTTGCAGAACGGCTTCTCCATCATAGGCATACTGGATGGCCTGCCGCACACGGAGATCCTTCAGCTTCTCGGCGTTGGTGTTGATGGTGAGCCAGACATAGCGGGTTGATTGCGCCTCGATGAGGGTCGAATCCTTCGGCATCGCGCTTTTGAGCTGCTTCGAGGCGCTCAGCGCCACGCGTGTGTAGTCGAAGGAGTTCGCCTCATAGGCGAGCAATGCTGTCTGATCATCCGTGACGACAAAATACTCGATCTTGTCGAAGGCCATCTTGGGGCCTTTCCATTCGGGATTGGCGACAAGCGTGACCTTCTGGTTCTGCTCCCATTTGTCTAGGAGGAACGGTCCGCACTGGGCGGGGATCTCCGTCGTATAGCTGCCACCCACCTTCTCCACTGCAGCTTTCGATACGATGTGCCCGCCGTAGTATGGAAGAGCGATGTACCAGAAGGGCTTGAACGGCTGCTTCAGATGGATCAGGCCCGAGCGTTGATCGAGCACTTCCACGTGGTCGAGCTTTTCGAACTGATAGGCCCAGGCGGAATCGCTGCCTGCAATGCGCTCAAAGGAAAACTTGACGTCTTCGGACGTCACCGGCCCGAAACCATTGTTCCAGGAGAGGTCATCACGAAGGGTGAAGGCGATGGTCTGCGGGTCCTTCCAGGAGATCGCCTGCGCACCCCAGGGAGATGTCACATTGCCATCACGCATGTCGCCGAGGCGGATCAGCGTCACCTGGGTGCAGCGGGGAATGATGTCGTCCAGCTCCCCTATCGCGCCCTTGGGATCGAGCACTTGAAAATCGGCGGTGGCCCTGAGCCTCAGCGTCGTGCCATCTGCGGCCCAGGAGAGATTGGGCCTTGCCGCCAATCCGGCAAACAAGGCGCCACCCGCTTTGAGCAGGGTCCGGCGGTCAGTGCTCCATGAAAGTTTCATCATTTCCTCCTGTGCTTTTGTTGTTTGTGTCTTCGGCAAAATGGCATCTAACCATGCGCCCTGCTTCAACTTGGCGGGGCTCTGGTGCTTCGCTGGTACAGCGCGGGCGTGCCAGCGGGCAGCGCGTGTGGAACTCGCAACCGGAAGGCCGCGCCAATACACTGGGTATCTCGCCTTTCAGCGCCAAATCTTGCCGGCGCTTCCGCGGATCGGCCTGCGGCTCCGCGGCAATAAGACTCCGCGTGTAAGGGTGGAGAGGCTTGGCAAAGACCTCGCGCGTCGGACCCCATTCCGCCAGGCGGCCAAGATACAGCACGGCCACACGATCCGTCACATGGCGGATAACTGCAAGATTATGGGTGATGATGAGAAAGCTGAGGCCAAGATCCCGTCTGAGGCCGGTCATGAGATTGAGGATCTCGGCTTGCACCGATACGTCCAGCCCGGCCGTTGGCTCATCCGCGATTACGAGCTTGGGGCCTAGTGCCAGAGCACGCGCAACGGACACACGGCGCGCCTGGCCGCCTGAGAGCTCATGCGGATAGCGCTGCGCCAATGCCGCGGGAAGCCCCACGCGTTCCAGCATGACGGCTGCGGTCTTTTCGCCCTCCGGCAGAGGGATGCCGTTGATCTGGAATGGCTCAACAAGCTGCGGCCCCACCTTCCGGCGCGGGCTGAGCGAGGCTACGGCATCCTGGAACATCAGCGCCGTGCTCCGCCGCATGGCCGTGAAGTCCGCACGGCTGACCAGAGGCCGGCCGTCAAAAGCAAGGCTTCCTTCGGTGATCGAAGACAAACCCATCATCACTCGCGCGAGCGTGCTTTTCCCGGAACCGGACTCGCCCACCAGACCCAGCATCTCGCCAGCCCCAATTGATAGAGAGACACCGCTCAGGATCGTCATCCGCAATGGGGGACCCGGCAGCAGGCGCTGCAAGCCGGAGGACGGCGCTGCTAAATCGAGGGAGACATCCGAGACGTCATAGAGTGCACTCATGGTGCGGCCTCATGGCAGCGCGCCGCATGGCGCGGTCCGACCTCGACATAGGGCGGTGTCACGCTTTGGCAACGCCCTGTTGCTTGCGGACAGCGCGCTGCGAAGCTGCAGCCCAATGGAGGATTGACGAGGTCCGGCAGGCGGCCTGGAATGGTTGGCAGCACGGGGGTCTGCTCATGGATGTTCGCAGGGTCGCATGCGATGAGCGCCCGTGTGTAGGGGTGGCGCGGATTGTGGTAGACATCATCCGTCGACCCCTCCTCCACCACTTCGCCTGCGTACATCACATAAACCCGGTCGCAGAGTTCGCCGACCAGGCCCAGATGATGGGTGACGATGATGATTGCCCCATTGTAGTCCCGCCGGAGCTCACGCAGCAGGTGGATGATCTGCGCTTCCATCGTTACGTCGAGTGCGGTGGTCGGCTCATCAGCCACCAGAACTTCGGGCGTCATCAGCAGGGCCGCAGCAATCGCGGCCCGCTGGCGCATGCCGCCGGAGAGTTCATGCACATAGCGATCGAGGCAGCGCGAGGGATCTGAAATGCCCACCTGCCGCAGCATGGCTGCGGCCCGCACTTTCTTTTCAGACCGCGGCATGTTCCCGCGCTGGTCCTGAAAGTCGATCAGCTGTTCGCCAATTGTCAGCACCGGGTTGAAAGACGTCATCGGGTCCTGAAAGATCATTGCGATGTGGCGGCCCCGCAGGCTGCGCTTTTCCCGATCGTTCAGGGAAAGGATGTCACGGCCCCCAAACATGACGCCGCCGGAGGTGACACGCGCGTTGCGTGCGAGCAAGTTGATCAGCGCGGATGCGAGCGTGGATTTCCCACAGCCGCTTTCCCCCACAATGCCAATGGCCTCTCCCGCACGGGCTTCAAGCGTGGCGTGGCGAAGTGCCTGTACCGCACCCTCCTCGCTGCGATAGGAGATCGACAGATTTTCGACCGAGAGGAGCGGTGCACTCATGTGAGGGTTCTCACCTGAAGCCGGGGGTCCAGCACGTCACGCAGCGCCTCGCCCAGAAACGTGAAACCAAGGGTCGCCAGAATCAGCGGCACGCCCGCCATCACAACCATGCCAGGAGACTGCCGGAGCGAGACATACCCATCATACAGGATGTTCCCCCACGAAGGCGTGGGGGGCTTCACGCCAAGACTCAGATAGCTCAGCCCGGCCTCGAGCATGATGACCACCGGAACATCCATGGAGAGCACGACCAGCAACTGGCCCGCAACGTTGGGAAGCAGATGGATCAGGATGATGCGCCAGTGAGACGCGTTCATCGCCTGCTCCGCCAGAACGAAATCGCTCTTCACCAGGCTCAGTGTCTGTGCCCGAATGAAACGCGCATAGCCGGGGATGGAGACCAGAACGATGACGAGGATCAGCGTTCCGGTGCTTGGCCCCATCACGGTGATCACTGCGAGCGCGAACATGATCATGGGAAGTGATGTTACGGAATCGAAGCACAGGATCAGCAATGCATCGAGCCATCGGGGGCCATATCCGGCAATGAGGCCAAGCAGGATGCCGGCCAATCCGGCAATTCCCGTGGCCGTGAGGGCCACGCTGAGCGCTGTGCGCGCGCCGAAGATGATGCGCGAGAGAAGGTCCCGGCCCAGCTGGTCAGTCCCTGCAGGGTGGGCCCAGCTGGAGCCAGCGAATTTGTGCATGACGTCGATCTTGAGCGGATCATAGGGAGCAAGCCAGGGCGCGAAGAGTGCCATGGCGACAAAGGTGAGCACGATCACGCCGCCCATGACGCCCAAAGGTTCCGCGAGGAGTGAACGCCAGAGGCTACGTTTTCGGCTGCTATCCACGGAGCGTGTCCCTTACCCGGGGGTCGAGCTTTGCCATCAGCAAGTCGGCAAGGGTGACGACGGTGAGGTAAAAGACCGTCATGAACAGCACTGTTCCCATGACCACCGGAAAGTTCCGCTTCTGCACCGCAGAGGTGATGAGCGTGCCGATGCCCGGCCGGGAGAACACGGTTTCCACGAACACAGCGCTGGACAGAATTGAGCCGAATCCAACAGCGACGATGGCGATCACCGGCACGATGGCCACGCGAAGCGCATAGCGGAAGACGATTTTTCCTTCGCTCAGGCCAAAAGCGCGGGCCGTGCGCACGTGGTTGGCGGCCATCACCTCCAGCATCGCCGCCCGGACGAGCCGCGCCAGATAGCCAACCCAGGTAATGGCGATGGCAGCTGCTGGCAGCACAACGGCACGCAGCCTGCTGCCCCAATCCCCCGCCTCTCCATCCCCGATGGCTGGAAACCAGCCAAGCCAGACAGCAAAGACCAGCAGCAGATAGATGGCGACGACAAAGGAAGGTATCGAAATCATGCTGACGGAGACGACGGCCAGCACCCTGTCTATGGTTCGGCCTTGCCACACCACGGCAAGGCAGCCAAGGCCAATGCCCGCAACAAGCGCGATCGTCATCGCCACTGCGCCGAGGAAGAGCGTGTTGGGGAAAACCTCCCAGATCATTTCGGAGACCGGCCGCTTCGACCACACGTCGTAACCGAGATTTCCGGTCAACGCGTTACGGAAGAAATTCCAGATCTGCACATATATCGGCTGGTCCAGCCCCATGCGCTCCATCAATGCGCGCTTGAGCTCAGGCGTGGCGCGGGGTCCGAGGGCCAAAGATGCCGGATCGCCCGGCACGAGAAACACCATCGCATACATCGCCAGCATGACCACGAAGATGATCAGTACGGCAAGGCCGATACGCTTGATGGCGTAGCTCAGCACGGTTTCCTGTCAGCCTCCCTGCTGCGCGGCCGGCCCATCAGACCATGTCGCGCGGTATTGTCTCATTCCACGCACGTTCAAACACGGTCTGCCCGTTTTCTCCGATGGTCAGTGACATCTCAACATAGAAGTTTTCTGCATCACAATGCAGCCTGCCGGTGCTTCTGTGGGAGATCGTCACGTCCTCGCGCGCCAGTTCAACCGAACTCTCGGTGATCGTCACCGCAGACAATGGGTCACCATCCACGATTTCATAGCGGACGAGCGCTGTGGCGGTCTGAACCTGGCCGATATCGTGCATCTCCTTCTTGTAGGTCCAGCGCGGAAAGTCGACCGTCATCAGCCCCGAGAGCAGATCGCGGGTGACGCGCCGGGCATGGTGCTTTTCGATCTCGTGGCGGGTAACTGGCGGCGGGGGGGCCATTTCCGGTAGATCGAAATCGCGTAGAGCGGCATCCTCAGGGCGGGGCGGGCGCACTGGGAGATCAAGTGCGCACTCGCCGCAGAACAGCTTCAGCGTGGCGAGTTCAGGCGAGGGCCATGCAATGGGCCAGTATGTGGTTGAGAGAGAAACGGCAATTCGGTGACCTGCCGGGAATGCGTGAGCAATATCGTCAAGATCGACCACGGCGTGTGCGCGCGCGCCGGGCACTAGAAGCTCGGGATGTTCATGGCTCTTGCGGTGGGTCAGGTTGAGCAGGCCCACGGTCACGCGCGTGGAACTGCCATCTGGCGCGACGTCATTGAGGCGGACGGCGACGAGTGCTTGCGGCTTGTCGCTGGCAAAAGTGAGCGAAAGCTGTGGCGCCCCCAGAATTTCGATCCGATCTGTCAGTGGTTCGGTGATGAAGACAAGGGAGCCGCCATCATCCTCGCGCTGATCCACCGGCCATTCGGCGTCACCGCCGTAACGGCCCACTTCGCCAGCGGCAAGCCCGACCCAGAGGGGAGAGCATATGGAGACGTTCGGGCCCGGCGCTGCCGTTGATGAAAGCTTGCCGCCGGCGTTCAGGAACAGCCTATCGTGCCGGATGCGGGGCGACGGCCATTCAGCCTCGCCGACCCATCGGCCCGCGCGTTCGTCATAGCAGGTGCGGGGTGATACGCTCTCCTGCATCCAGGCGCGCAGCATCGGCTCCTTCATGATGCCGGTATCGCGGCCTTTCATCCAATGATCGCACCAGCGAAGGACTTCCTGCAGCCAGCCAATGGCGGGTTCCACCGTCACATCATGCGGGTAGGAATGCGCCCACGGCCCGATAAGGCCAAGGCGCGGACCGGAGAGTTCAGCGAGCATGCGCGGCACGGATTCCGCGTAATTGTCCGCCCATCCCGATACCGCATAGACGGGAATGGTGATTGCAGAAAAATCCTCGCAAACCGAACCCTGCTTCCAATAATCGTCACGCCGCTGGTGGCGGAGCCATGTGAGGATCCACGGAGCATTGTGCTCCATGCGCTGCCGCCACATGTCGCGCCAGGCTTCGCCGACAATCGCCTGGTCCGGCGGCAGGTCATTGTGGGCGAACATGGTGGAAGACCAATCGAAATTGTCCTTGGACAGGCAGCCGCCCACCCAGTGAATATCGGTTGCATAGCGGTCGTCGGTGGAGCCCACCGTGATGATGGTCTTGAGTGCCGGTGGCCGCCGTGCCGCAATCTGCAGGCCGTTGAAGCCGCCCCAGGAAATTCCGATCATCGCAACCTGTGCGTCGCACCAGTCCTGCGCGGCGATCCAGCATATGGCCTCGCACCCATCGAGTTGCTCCTGCACGGTGTATTCGTCGTCGATCAGCCCTTCACTGTCTCCGGTTCCGCGGATGTCGAGCCGTATGGTCGCATAGCCATGGCCAGCGAGATAAACATGCGTGCAATCGTCCCGCGACCGCGTCCCGTCCCGCTTGCGGTAGGGGAGATATTCGAGAATGGCAGGCACCGGACCAGCGCCTTCGGGAAACCAGCCGCGGGCGGCAAGGCGGGTGCCATCGGACAATGGGATGAAGAAGTTCTCCACCACCTTCACGGAATACGGAAACGAGGTCCGCACAGCCACCATGGATTGCCCCTGTTGTTATACGCATGTATAAAAGCTTCGATGGAACCGTCAAGAGCCTTGTTCTCGCGCTATTGACCCTTCACTGGATTTTCAATTACTATACATTCGTTCAACAACGGACGGGCCCATGGCGCGTGACAGCCGCTACGACATTCTTTTCGAGCCGGTGCGGATCGGGCCTGTTGTGGCGCCGAACCGCTTCTATCAAACACCCCATGCGATAGGGCTTGGCTGGCAAAGGCCGAAGGCAGGAGCAGCCCTGCGCGGCATCAAGGCGGAAGGGGGCTGGGGCGTGGTCTGCACGGAATACTGCTCCATCCATCCTTCTTCGGATGATTCTCCCTTTGGCTTTCTCACCATATGGGATGAGGATGACGTGGCAGCACTCGCGGGCACCGCGGATGCCATCCACGCGCATGGCAGCCTGGCCGGGATCGAGCTGTGGCACGGAGGCTCCCACGCGTCGAACCGAATGACCAGGGTACCGGGCCTAGCGCCCTCCGTGCAGCCGGCGATGTATCACCTGCCAACCACTGCCCGTGCCATGGACCTTTCCGACATCAAGGCGTTTCGGTCCTGGCAGCGCACCGCTGCCGAACGGGCCAAACGTGCGGGTTTCGACATCGTCTATGTCTATGCTGGACACGATTACCTTCCTTTCCAATTCCTGTCGCGGCGCCACAATCAGCGCAGCGACGAATATGGCGGCAGTCTCGAGAACCGCGTGCGGCTGCTGCGCGAGATGATCGAGGACACAAAGGACGCCGTGGGGGAAAGCTGCGCCGTAGCGCTCCGCCTTGCGGTTGATGAACTCCATGGTCCCGCTGGCATCACCTCGGATGGTGAAGGCCGCGACATTGTCGCGATGTTGGCGGAACTTCCCGATCTGTGGGACGTGAACGTGGCGGGAGCACTGGGCAATGACAGCAAGTCGGCGCGCTTTTCTGGCGAAGGGTTCCAGGAACCCTATGTCTCCTTCGTCAAGTCGCTGACGACGAAGCCCGTCGTCTCGGTCGGGCGCTTTACGTCACCGGACGTGATGGTCGGCCAGATTCGCCGCGGCGTTCAGGATTTCATTGGCGCAGCGCGGCCCTCGATCGCGGATCCCTTCTTGCCCAGCAAGATACGGGAGGGCCGTGAGGACGAAATCCGCGAATGCATCGGCTGCAACATGTGCCGTGCTGCAAACAACGAAGGCGTTCACCTGCGATGCACGCAGAACCCGACGATTGCCGAAGAATGGCGCCGGGGATGGCATCCTGAACGCATCGCCGCCTATCCCAGGCGGGAAAAAGTTCTTGTGGTTGGCGCGGGTCCTGCGGGGCTTGAGGCCGCCTTGAGCCTCGGCCGCCGCGGCCTGGAGGTGAGCCTTGCCGAGCGTTCATCTAAGCTCGGCGGGCGGCTGATCAACGAAAGTGCGCTTCCCGGATTGTCGACGTGGATCAGGGTGCGGGACTGGCGCCAGCATATGATCGGGAAGTTGCCGAACGTCTCCGTCTTTCCGGGCAGCGACATGACGGCGGAGGATATCTGCTCCTTCGGCGCTGACCACGTGGTGATTGCCACAGGATCCAGCTGGCGGCGGGACGGCGTCGGCGTTGCCGGCATGGAGCAGATTGATCTGCCATTTGCCCTGACGCCAGACGACGTCTTTGCGGGGTCTCCCATCTCTGGTCCCGTCATCATTTACGATGATGAGCACTATTTCATGGGGGGCGCCCTGGCCGAAAGGCTGGCGCGTGCTGGCCATACCGTCACGCTGGTTACTCCTTATCCGTCCGTCTCGAGTTGGACTGCGATGACGGACGAGAATGCTTTCCTCCAGGAGCGACTTCTCGATCTGGGAGTAACTCTCGTGCCCTTCCGCTTGTTGGTCAGCCATGAGGGCGGACTCGCCAGACTGGCCTGCACTGCTTCGGGACGCGGGAGCGAGCTTGACTGCGGAACCCTCATTGCCGTCACGGGCCGTCTGCCGGAGGACGCTCTATTTCACGCACTAGCAGAGGATACCCGGCCCTTCACGCTGCACCGGGCGGGAGATTGCCTGCAGCCCTCCTCAATTGCCGATGCCGTCTATTCGGCACATCGGCTCGCGCGTGAGTTTGGCGAAGCGGCAAGCACGGTTCCGCGCCGGGAACGCCCCAGTCTGAAGGAGGTTACTTCATGACGAGCGATACTGCCGGCATTGCCCGGCTCCGCCGCAGGCCAGGCCGCGGCACCCGCAGTGCTGAAACTGCCCAGCGCCCCTTCGGCCGGGTGCGAAGGCCCTACAAGCCGATCGAGGTGCTGAGTGCAGACAATGTCGAGGCACTCCATCGTGCCGCACTTGCAATCCTGCGCGATATTGGCATGCGCGTGCTCGAACCCAGCGCCCGGGACAGACTGCGTTCGGCTGGAGCCATTATCGATGGCGAGACGGTGAAACTTGAACCTGCCCTTGTGACCGAACGTCTGAGCACCGTGCCGGACACCTTCACTCTCGCCGCCCGAAATCCCGCGCGCATGCTCCACTTCGGAGGCAATGATACTGTTTTCGCCTCCGTTGGCGGACCGGCCTATGTGATGGACAATGACCGCGGACGCCGGGACGGCAGCTTTGCGGAGATGTGCGATTATCTGCGCGTCATTCAATCCCTGGACATTCTCCATCAGGAAGGCGGCGGCCCCTTCGAGCCGATGGATCTTCCCGCCAATACGCGTCACCTGGACATCTATCGCGCCCAGATCACGCTACTGGACAAGAATTGGCAGACTCAAACGCTTGGCCGTGCCCGCACGCTTGACGGCATCATGCTTGGTGCGCTGGCCCTGGGGATGACGCCGGAAAGCCTCGTCAGCACACCTGCCCTGCTCGGGATCATCAACACCAACTCACCCCTGCAGCTCGATATCCCCATGGCAGAGGGCCTCATCACCATGGCGGAGCATGGGCAAGTGAATGTCATTACACCATTCACCTTGGCGGGTGCGATGAGCCCGGTCACGCTGGCCGGCGCGCTGGTGCAGCAGCATGCGGAGGCGATGCTGGGAATCGTGCTGACGCAAGTCGTGCGCCCGGGCGTGCCAGTGATGTATGGCGGCTTCACATCCAATGTGGACATGCGCTCGGGGGCCCCGGCATTCGGCACGCCGGAGTATGCCAAGGCGGCGCAGGCATCGGGTCAGCTTGCACGACACATCGGCGTCCCCTTCCGCTCTTCCAATGTGTCGGCCGCCAATGAGGTGGACGCACAGGCGGCCTATGAGAGCATGATGTCGCTGTGGGGCTCTGTGATGGGGGGCGCCCACCTTGTCGAGCATGCCGCCGGATGGATGCACGGGGGACTTACCGCAAGCTTCGAGAAGCTGATCCTTGATGCTGAACTGCTGCAGATGATGGCCGCCTATTGCGACCCTATTGTTGTGGATGAGGCAAGCCTCGCACTCGACGCCATTCGCGATGTTGGGCCCGGCGGACATTTCTTCGGCACCCCCCACACCATGGAACGCTACCAGACTGCTTTCTATTCGCCACTTCTGTCCAACTGGGACAACCACCCGAACTGGCTGGAACGCGGCAGCTCCGATGCGCGGCACAAGGCCAATGGCGTGTGGAAGCAGTTGCTGAAGGACTATGAGCAGCCGCCGCTCGATCCGGCGCGGCTAGAGGCGATTGACAGTTTCATTTCCCACCGCAAAGCTGAGGGCGGCGCTCCTATGAATTGATCTCTTTCACGAGAGGAACAATTGTTGCCTTTGGTATTGCGAAACGGGCGGCAGA
This sequence comes from Aestuariivirga sp., assembly GCF_965227715.1. GTDB lineage: Bacteria > Pseudomonadota > Alphaproteobacteria > Rhizobiales > Aestuariivirgaceae > Aestuariivirga. The sequence continues at coordinate 1,786,568 of NZ_OZ245771.1, forward strand.
TGCCTTAAGTGTGTCTTTGAACATTTGTTCTGAAGCCAGAACGGGAGGGCCGCCATGTGTGGAATCGCTGGAATTCTCTACAAGGGTAGCGCTGCGGCGGACGCAGCGGTGGGCAAGGCGCTCATCGACATGCTCGACGGCTGCCAGCACCGCGGGCCGGACTCAACCGGCTTCTCGCTTTACCGCGACCCCGTGCCGGGCCACCTGCGCCTGCGCTTCATCGTCGGTGAAGGAGATGCCGCCACCGATGCGATCGCCCGGGTCAAGGCAAAGCTCGCCGAATTTCAGGCCCGCGTGGTTGAGGAAGAGCATATGGGCTCATCCTTCGCGGTGCTGGTCAAATTTGACGGCGACCTGCAGCGCTTCGCTTTCGAGATGGAGCATGCGGCGAAGCTCTCCTCCATCGGAGAAAGCCTGGACATCATCAAGGATCTGGGCGGCGCCCATGATGTCGACCGAGTCTACAAGATCGAGAACTTCAAGGGCACCCACGGCATCGGCCACGTTCGCCTTGCGACGGAATCAGACGTTGCGCCGGAGGCTACTCACCCTTTCTGGGCGACCGGCTTCTCGGATATCTCGATCGTGCACAATGGCCAGATTACCAACTACTACAAGATGCGCCGTAGGCTGGAGAAGCGCGGCTATTTCTTCAATACTGACAATGATTCAGAGCTGATCGCGGTTTATCTGGCGGACAAGCTCAAGCACGGCACCACGCTGAAGGATGCGCTCAAGACCTCGATTGACGATCTTGACGGCACCTTCTCTTTCCTTGTGTCCACCAAGGACGAGATCGGCTACGCCAAGGACAAGCTCGCGGCAAAGCCTATGGTGAAGTACGAAGACGACAACATCATCGCGATCGCATCCGAAGAAGTGTCGCTCAATCGCCTTTTCCCCGGCCACGCACTCAACACCTCTGAACCAGCTCCCGGAACCTTCGACACATGGCAACGATCGACCTCAGCGTAACCCCCGTCCGCGAGGCCAACGAACTCCTTCGCAAGTTTGGGGCCGATGGCGTCGATGTCGAGGTTTTGAACCCTGACGCGCGCCACCACATCGGCGTTGGTCTCACCCATCCGATCAATGTGCACATCCGCGGCTCCGCTGGTTATTTCTGCGGCGGGTTGACGGACGGTCCGCGCTTCTTCGTCGATAACAATGTCGGCTGGGGTGTTGGCGACAACATGCTGAATGGCTCGATGGTGGTGAATGGGAATGCATCCGCCATTCCGGGTGTTGCCATCCGTGGCGCCGAAATCGTCGTCAAGGGCAACATCGGATCGCGAGCCGGCCAGGTGATGAAGGCAGGCACCTTGCTCGCCTGCGGCAACGCCAGTTTCATGGCGGGCTACATGATGTATGGCGGCCGCCTGATCATTCTCGGCAATTCGGGCGAGAAGGTCGGCCAGGACATGACAGGCGGAGACATCTACATTGCCGGGAAGATTGGCGAGATGGGCACCGACGCAATGCTGACCGACCTGCCGGAAGCAGAGCGCGACGACATTCTCGCTTTTCTCGACAGGTATCAGATTCCTTTTACCGGCAGTTTCCAGAAGATCGTAAATGCCGGCAAGAAATTGCGTTATCCGCGCACAGAACCGCGCCGCCGGGCAATTCCATTCTTCGACAGCTTCCCCGACAATGCCTATTGGAATGCCAAGGTCCAGGAAGACATTCATGTTAAGTCGCAGATCGGGCGTTACCGAATTCGCGGCTATGGTGCGTCGCGCCCTATGCCGCATCTGTCAGACATCGCCTTCAAGAAAGACATCAGCATCGGCGCGATGACCGACCCCGATGTTCTCTCCAAGGTCGAAATGAAGACGGAAGTCGGCGGCCGGTCGGGCGCCAACCCGCTGAAGCTTTCGATGCCGGTGATGATCGCTCCCATGTCCTATGGGGCGTTGTCCAAGTCGGCGAAGCTTGCCCTTGCCATCGCCTCCCGCCTCTCCGGCATTTCGGAGAACACCGGCGAAGGCGGCATGTCGAAGGAGCAGCGCGAAGAAGCTCATCAGCTGATCTATCAGTGCCTGGCAGGACGCCTCGGCTGGAACATTCACGACATGCAGAAGGCCAACGGCCTCGAGATCTATATCAGCCAGGGCGCGAAGCCCGGTCTTGGCGGACAGCTGATGGCGAAGAAAGTGACACCTGAAATTGCGAGGATCCGTGGCATTCCGGCCGGGATCGACCTGCGTTCCCCTTCGCGCCACCCGGATGTGCTGGGTGCTGACGACCTTGTCATCAAGGTTGAGGAATTCCGGGAGGCGACGGGTTACCGGGTTCCGGTCTCCGTCAAGCTCGGCGCTGGCCGGGTGCGGGACGATATCAAGATCGCCTGGAAGGATGGTTTCGATTTCGTCGAGCTTGACGGCATGCAGGGCTCGACGGGTGCCGCTGGCAACGAGGTTCTCGAATTCGTCGGCATTCCCACGCTTTCCGCGATCCAGGAAGCGCGCGACGCGCTCACTGAAGTGGGCGGACTGGACATGCCGATCGTGCTGATGGGCGGCATCAAGGATGGGATCGACACAATCAAGGCGTTGGCGCTCGGCGCCCATGCCGTGGCCATGGGCACGTCAGCCATCATCGCCGGCGGCTGCATTGCCTGTCTGCAATGCCATGCGGGCACCTGCGTCACCGGTATTGCCACGCAGGATCCGGCGCATGAGAAGCGCTACAACGTGCCGGTTGAAGCTCAAAACATTCACCACTTCTTGGAATCGGTCCGCTGGCAGATCGCCGCGATCACCCATGCTCTCGGCTATGCCGATCCGCACCAGGTGACACGGGACGACCTTGTGGCGCTGACGCCGGAGGCTGCTGCGATCACCCGGCTCCCCTATCACCCCGAATACCGCGATCGCGACCAGGACCTCCGCAAAGCTTCCTGACGGCGCCAATTCACACAGGACAAGACGATGAGCACGAACGTCATCACCGTGTACGATATCAACCGTGTGCGCCCGCCCAAGGCGCCTGCACGGGACGACAGCCAGGACCCGCATTTCGTGCCGGCTCCATGCCAGGTGGCCTGTCCCGTGGGCACCGACGCGCCGTCCTATATCGGCTATATCTGGGAAGAGAAATTCGCCGAGGCTTTCGAGGCTATTACGGCGACGAACCCCTTTTCATCCATCTGCGGCCGCGTCTGCGATGCGCCCTGTGAGCCCGCCTGCCGCCGCGCGGACAGCGATGGACCGCTGGCGATCCGCAATCTCAAGCGCTACGTCATGGACAAGCTCGGCAATGAGCATCACTTGCCGCCGGTGAAGGTCACACGCAAGGAGACCATTGGCATCATCGGTGCAGGTCCCGCGGGTCTGACAGCGGCGCAGGATCTGGCCGAAGCGGGCTTTGCGGTCCATGTCTATGAGATGATGGACAAGCCCGGCGGCATGATGGTGTGGGGCATTCCCGGCTTCCGGCTGCCGCCGGGCATTATTGAGGAGGATATGCAGCGGCTTCTGAAGCACTGCCCCGGCATCTCGCTCCATTGCGGCGTGACACTCGGCAAGGATGTGACGCTCGAAGAGCTGAAACAGCGCCATGATGCCGTTCTGATCACCATCGGCTCTTGGTGGGGAAAGCCAATGGGCATTCCCGGCGAGAACAACCCGAATGTGGTGGATGGCGTCGGCTTTCTCCGCCGCATCAATGCGGGTGAGCGCCCCACCCTTCCTGAGAGGGTGATTGTGGTTGGCGGCGGCGACGTGGCCATGGACGCCTGCCGCGCTGCACTGCGCATGCCGGGTGTGAAGGAAGTGAAGGTTGTCTACCGCCGCGGCCCGAAGGAAATCCCGGCTCGCAAGGAAGAGCTTCACCAGGCCATCCTGGAAAACATCGACGTCATCTATAACACCCAACCGGTCGAGGTGATCGACAGTGGCAGCGCCCTCAAGCTGCGTTGCGTAGAGACCCGCATGGGATCTCCCGGCCCTGACGGCCGGCGCAGGCCCGAAACCGTGCCTGGCTCGGAGCGTGATCTCGATTGCGGCTTGGTCATCATGGCAGTGGGTCAGAAGGCAGAATCCGCGGAACTTGACAGCAAAGGCCTGATGGCGGGAGACCGCGTGAAGACGGAATGGTCGACCATGCGCACGGAAGATCCGAAGGTCTTCGCCGCGGGAGATGGCGCTTTCGGAGGTTCCACCATCGTTATGGCGATGATGCATGGCCATCGCGCGGCCCATTACGTGAAGTCCTTCCTGGACGGGATTGCAGAGCCACTCGCCTACCGCACTCCTTATCGCACGCGAAGCGTACCGGCTGCACAGGACATCAATTGGGAAGTCTTCCCGCGCCGCGAACAGGCTTTCAACGGCCTAGGCACCAAGCCTTCCGCTTTCCCGGAAATCGAAACGACTTACAATGACGCCACTGCGAAGGAAGAAGCCGCGCGCTGCTATCGCTGTGATGTTGAAACAGGCTCCGCAGATTACTCGGTCAAGACACGCGAAGACATTTTCGTAATGGCCCGCACGCCGGCCACAGATCTGCGAACCCAGGCTGCCATCTTGCAGAAGCGGTTGAAGCCGAAAGCGAACCCTTTTCCCGAAGAACACCACGCCTCGTTCGATGATCTGGTGCTGCTTCCCGCCAATCTTTCACGTCTGGTGATCGACCCGTACCGCGACGCATGCAACACCGCCACAGATATTGCCGGCAAAGTGAAACTCGATATTCCCGTCATTGCTGCTGGCCTTGACGATTTGCCGGCGGAGGCGAGGCCTTCCCTCGGTGCCGCCCTTGCCGCTGTCGGCTCAGCCTATCTTGGCCGTTCGCCGCTGCCAGGGAGCAAGACCCCCTGGTTGCAGATGCTGGAAACGGGTGGCGAGCGCGATCCGTCAGCGGTTGGCTACGTCTACGTTCAGCCGAAGGGCTTTGTACCCTTTGAGGTGGCGAAGCAACCGGGCCTGATCACCGGGCTCGTCGCCCGCGCGGAAGACCTCGAAAGTGCAATCCCTTTCGCGCTCGAGCACGCCTTTGACATGATGGTGCTTGACGCCTCATCTGGGCTTGCCAACGCTTGGCCGGAACTCAAAGGCTATCCGGATTTCACGGTTCTGCGAGATGCCATGCGCATCCTTCGCAAGATGAACCGCGAAGAAGACATCGACTTTGTCTATTTCGGAGGCGTGCGCTCCGGTACGGACATTGCAAAGCTCATTGGACTCGGCGCCAAGGCCGGCGCGATCGGCATGACAATGGCCATGGCGCTCGGCGGCGAAATGGGTCCCGGTGGACTGTCCTTCTTCGGCGATCGCTCGCCAGAAGAACGCACGGACGCCGCGGCCTCCATCATCAACGCCATGTCGGCCGAGGCTTCGATCATGGCGCGCTGCACCGGCAAGACCGATGTGCGCAACATCGAACCGGAGGACCTCCGCGCGATTACGCTCGCCAGCGCCAGAGCTTTCGGCATTCCGCTCGCGGGTGCGAAGCGTGGCACCGTGATCGAAGCTGCCGAGTGAGGATCTGAGCAATTCCTCAGGCGCGACGCACGCGTTCCGAAATGGCCCTGATGTGGCGAACATCCGTGCCGCAGCATCCGCCGAGGATGTTTATCCACGGGCAGAGACTACGGATCAGGCCATAGTCCTCCCCGAGTTCCTTGGGATCGCCATCATCGAGATCGACCGCCTCATCGAGTTCGGCATGGCTAAGCTTAGAAGCATTCGCCCTGATGCCACGGATGCGCCGCACCCAGGAAGCTTCAGCCGCGAGTTCCGGAAGAAAATGGCTCGGGTGGGCGCAGTTCACCATGTAGTAAGACGCATATCCCCCGGTGGCCTCGTCCGTTTCGATGATTGCTTCGCCCAGGTCCTGGCCACTTGGCAAGTGTCCGTCGACTTCGGTTGTGAACGACATTGAAATGGGAATGGCGGCCTCCCGGGCGGCCTGAACCATACCGATGGCCTCACCCGTGTGCGTGATCGTCATGGCGCTCACCATGTCCGCAGCCGTTTCTACAAAGCGGGCGATCTGCGGCAAATGATAGCGACGGGCTTCATCTGCGTGCATAATGCTCTCCGGACGATAACCATCCCCTCGCGGCCCCAGCACACCGCTAATGACGACAGGTGTATCCTTCGTTTCATGTTCACGCCGGAGTTCCTCGGCCAATTCCACTGACAATTCCTGTAGCCGGCCGAGACGATCTTCGGGGATAGCGAGCCGCTCCGCCCAATCCCGACTGGCCCGCCAGGTGGGCGTGTCCAGAATGAACCCCATCCGATGATCGACTGCGATCGCGAGATGACGCTTGAAATACCGCTTCAGCAGATCACGCCCTGCAGATGTCTCAAGCAGGGTGAAGGCGGCGAAGCAGGGGAGGGTCTGACCTTCCTGAAAAATCAGTGTCGTTTCAAGCCCGCTGTCGGACAGGAACAGGCCGTTCCCAAGCTGAGGCAAGCCGTCTCGATATCTGCTCACGTGCATTTCCTGCCAATATGTGCCAAGGTAACCAGCGCTCACTCGATAGTGCCTGCAGTGTGGCATGTTGAGGCGAATGGCGCAGGAGAAAGTTGGCAAAATCCGCATGATGCCGTGGCCATCGAAACTGATTTGCCTCTGTGCCAGAATTTTCACCGCTATTATACTGGTGATGGTGATACCGGACGTGCAGGCAGACACGGACACCGACACCCTCCATTCGATGCTCTTGAAGCTTGCGCCCCCGCCTTCTGAACAGGCCCTTGAACACATTCCAGACACGGGCCGCAAGCTGCTGGCACTTCGGAGTTACCTGCGTTTTGGGTCCAAGATTGCTGAACGATGGAGTTGGACTGAGGCCGAGATCGCCGCCTTTCAGGACTCACAGGAGCAACGGTCCCTGCTTGCCGAAATCGAGGCGGTCAACCAGCACTTCATGGCGGCCAACCCCGGCTACAAGCTTTATGTCCACGGCACGGTACGCAGCCTCGATGAACAGATCGCCAAATGGAATGAGAACAAGTCCGTAGGCCTTGCCGCTCAGGACATACTGAGCGCCTACACGAACACAAGGCTTGATAAGCCGGGACCTGCAGCATTGGCCATATGGCTGCGCAACTACCTGCCGCCCAATCGCCCCAGCCTCGCAGCGCCGGGGCTGACGTCACATGGCCGGGCCCTTGCGATCGACTTCCAGATCATGAAGAACGGACAGATATATGCCGGAGCCAACACGAAACATGTTGAAAGCCTATGGCGAACTGAAGGCTGGGGTCAGAAGCTGAAGACCAGCATCACCGCTGCAGGCCCCTCCTTCTCCGGCCCACTGACCGAGCCGGACGAGCCTTGGCATTACGATTATTCCCCGCCGGCTTCATGCACAGCAGGGAAGAAGTAACACCGGCACAGCCGACGAGGTTCGTTCATACCCAAAGCCTCGGGATCGTTCCCTCAACCTGTGCTTCTTCGAACAGTTCGCCGTCCGTGAAGCCCTGGACGTTGGCCTGGTACTTGAACACCACGCCACCGTCAGAGGACTGTTTCTCACTCCAAACCCGCGTGCTAGTTACCACCTGAACAATCCAGTCGCTCCGTTGCAGCGTGGTTTCGTAGCGCGTGAATCCCGTCTGGGAGAGTGGCTGGCCATCGAGGATCTGGAAATTCTCGGATGCTTTCACGTCAACCAGCAGATTATCCAACGCACCACCAAAAACGGTGCGCCCGCTGTCGAAGGTCTTGCGCACAACGGTCCCCGGACTGCCATCGACATCCACGCGTTCGACCAGCCGCTGGTTCGAACCGGGCCTGATCGTCTCGAGTGTCGGGACATAGAGTTCGGGGTCGACATAGGCCGTATGCGGCGGCAGACGGGCATTGAGACCCTCGTCCTCCAGGCGCGCGTCCCGGCCGGGCAGGATCAGAACGGCGGGGGACTTGCCTTCGGCCGGACCTGCAAAGAGCTCGATGCGGGGAACTTCGGGTGCTCCCCACAAGGTGGGAAAGTAGACGGGCGATACCGCGAGCCTGATTTTCCAGCCTTGCTTGAAGACATGGCCGATGATGTTGAGGGGTACCTCTACGGCAAAGAGCCTAGGTTCCACTGGCTGCGGTTTGGCCTGATCGCCTTCACGGTAGACGAGATTGAAGAAGCTGTAACTGACGAGATGCGATTTGCCGGAGGTGGGGCTCACCTCCGTCAGACGAACAACGAGGGCCGCAATCGGCTTATCACAGGTCAGGTTGAGCTTCACCACGGGATATCCGTAGCAAGCGAGGTCTTGGGAGAGCGAAGCGCTGTCGAACGTGATCGAAAGATTGTCGTCTGGTGTCTGGTCACCTGGAAGGTCGGGGTTGCCTGAATTGCCAAAGGAACTCGTCTCCAACATGGAGGTGCCCATGGTGAGAGGTGTCCCGGCGGCTGCGAGGGCAACAGACGCAGTGCTGCTGCTCGCAGCTGTGGGTGGCTCTGCCAGCAGCGAGCCATTGGGTGCAAGGAAGAAATGCTTCTCCTTGGTCCGCTTCATCCAATCATGGTCCTCGGCAACCCACGTGCCACTGTCTTCGAAGTCTGGCGACGATTCAGGTTCGCGTGAATTGCCCAGCCACAATGTGAGTTCCGGCCAGAGCTTCGCCGGGTCGGGCTCCTTGCCGCGGAGCCATTTGTCCCACCAATTGTCCACGACGTAGCGCAGCCAGTCCACACGCGGCCCCGGATAGCCGTCAAAAGGGTAACGATGCCCGTAGGGGCCCAGCATCGCGGCGACCGGCTTCCCCAAGCCACCAAGCCCTCGCAACACATGATCTACTGGGTTTTTGTAGCCGTCTTCCCAGCCGGACATGATGAAGACGGGGACTTTCACCTTGTCGTAGTGATCGCGAACGCTGGTGCGGCTCCAATACTCGTCGCGCGTCTGGTGTGTTCCCCATTGCTGGAACCAGAATGACATGTTGCGGATTCTCTGCCGCCAATTCTCACGCCAGCTGTCACCCACCACGGCCGGATCTGGGGGAGCAGGAAGCCATCCCCACATGCTGGAGGCCCAGCCCACGTTGTCCATCATCATGGCGCCGCCCATGTAGTGGACATCATCATTGTAGCGATCGTCCGAGCCGCAGTTCACGACCACCGCCTTGAGTGCGGACGGACAATCTTCGCGCGCAGCCACCATCAGGGAGTTCACCGCGCTCCAGGATTCGCCGATCATCCCCACATTGCCATCGCAGATCGGAAGATTGGCGATCTGCTGGATCACCTGAACACAATAGGAAAGCTCTTCCTCGGTATATTCGTCGGTGAGTGATCCGGTGGAGTTTCCGCTGCCCTGAAGGTCCACGCGGAAACTCAAATAGCCGCTATAGGCGAACCATGGATGCATTTTGCTGTCAACATACATCGTGCCATCTCGGCAGCGGTAGGGATTGAGCTCCAGGATGGCCGGGCAACGGGTGTTGGCGGCCAGTGCCGGAGCATTGTACCAGTAGTGGCCCGAGAGGGTGACGGGCTCCTTACCCGGCATATTTGCAGTGAAGCTGATGTTCCTTGGGAAGGGCACCACGTCCAGCGTAACCGGCAGATATTCAACCGAAGCGCCCGGCGCATTGCTGCCGGCGCGGGCAGCTTCCGGCCGGAAAGCGACGCCTGCCGATACGAATGGCGGCAAAGCTGACCACGCAGCCGCCTTCAGCAGACTACGCCGGCTGATCCAGTTCCACATGGCCGTCCCCCCGGATTTGGTTTCGAGTGTATTGCCAACTTTCCTCGACATTGGGTTGAAGTCAATCATGTCAAATAAGCTCGCAGACTTGCTCGTCTTTAGCTGGTTGCGGTCAGGAGAACTGCCGGCGCCTACTGCCTGTTTCCACGAAGGCGGAAACGGTTCGCGAGGATCACGAGCAGGATTCCCGGCACGAAGACGACCGTGGCGATTGCCGGATAGAGCGGCGACGAGCCAACTGCGATGCCACTGAAAATGAAGGTGGGAATTGTTCGCGTCGACCCCGCGAGACTGTAGGTGATGTAGAAGTTGCCCCAGCTCAGGAGAAAGGCGAAAATGGCCGCCGAGAAGATACCAGGCCAGAGAAGCGGGATTGTCACATAGCGGTAAACCTCCCAGGTGGTGGCGCCGCAATCCCGCGCTGCATCTTCCAACACCGGATCAAAGTTATAGACCTGCACTGCCACGATCACCATGGCGAAGGGTGCGATATAGACCACATGGCCGATAATGGCGGTAACGATCCCTGTGTTGAATCCGAACCAGCGGCCGAGCACCGAAAACCACAGGAGCAGGACAATGCCGAGCAGAAGCTGCGGGAAGGCCAGCGGCGCTCCCGCCAGCCCTTGGAAAGCACGTTTGCCTTTGAAGCGGTAACGAACCCCGACAATGGCGGCCATGGTGCCAATCGCAGTGGCAAAAACCATGGCGACAACTGCAATATAGGTTGAGTTCCACAGCGCGGTCAGTGCCGGGTCGCTACGAAACAGATCACCGTACCACTTCAACGACACGCCATCGAAGGGCAACGTAAGGAAGCGGCCCTCTTGGAACGAAAAGGCGATGAGCGTGAAGATCGGCACATAGAAGAAGATCAGGACAGCTGCCATGCTGCCATAGAGAATCAGGTTTGCGAACCCACTTTCAAGGCGATGGTTCATATCGAGGCCCTACGCATGCCGGCAATGCGGGTGAACAGCAGCACTACGAACACGGCAACGGCCATGAGTACCAAGGTGAGGGCAGCACCAAGCGGCCAGTTGACACGCGTTTCGAAGGTTTGGCGGATCAGTTCTGCCGACATTGGAGATTTGCCACCGCCGAGCACCTTTGGTTCCAGGAAGACACCGACTCCGAGAAGGAAGATCAGCACGCTTCCGGCCCAAATACCGGGCCTAGACAGCGGCAGCGTGACCTCCCAGAAGGCGCGGAACTTGCCCGCACCGGCATCATAGGCGGCAAGGATCAGCGAACGGTCAATGTTGTCGATCGAGAGATAGATGGTGAAGATCGCAAAGGGCAGGAGATTGTAGACCATGCCCAGGAGCGTTGCCCAATCTGTGAACAGGAAGGACACAGCATCGGGTGGGAATCCCACATGAACGAGGAGGTAGTTGGCTGCACCCTTCTTGTCCAGAAACAGCACCCAGCCGAAGGTTTTGAGCGTTGCGTCCGTGATGAAAGCGAAGGTGATCAGAACCTTGATCTCATTGTCATATTTTTTGAAACGCGTCGCCAACCCATAGGCAATGGGGAAGGCGAGCAGGATACAGAGCAGGACGCAGGCCACCGCCATCACGAGCGTATGGAGAAGGATGGTCCAATAATGGGGCTTGGAAAAGACGTCCGCCCAGGTGGCGAGGTCCCACGTCCAGCGCAGCATGAAATTCTGCGTGCGCTGGAAGGTGAGGATGAATGTCATGACGAGCGGCGCGAGAAAGCACGTGGTCTGCAGGATGACACTGGGCAGTGCCTTGACCCACAATTCGGGGTCGCGCCAGGATCTGGAAATCTCGTTTTCCATCGGCCTCAGGCCTCTCCTGGTTTCAGCACCCAGATGTCCTTCTTGTTCCAGCCCAGCCAGACATCTTCACCGAGCTGCATGGGTAGATGGGACGTGCCTTGAATCTCGATTGCGAGCTCAAGGCCCTTCGTGGAGCGGGCGCGATACTGAACCGTGCCCCCCTTGGTGAAGACCTCGGTGACAGTAGCGAAAATCCTGCAGTCAACCGCTGCTGCTTCGTCACAGCGGCGGATCAGTTCAGGACGCACCATCATCAGCGCCGCACCTTCGGCGACGCCGGGTGCCACCATGGAAGAAGCGACACCTTTCTGCGCATCGACAATCTCGCCACTCGTGTAACTCACCTCCGATCCGCTGCGGCCGGTGATGGAAATGGGAATGAGGTTGGTTTCCCCGATGAAGCCTGCGACGAAGGTATCCGCCGGACGGTAATAGATGTCGCTCGGCTCACCCAGCTGTAGAATGCGGCCGGCGCGCATAACACAGATGCGATCTGCCAGCATCATCGCTTCCTCGAGATCATGTGTAACGTGGACAAAGGTGACACCGACGGAGCGGTGCAGACGCTTCAATTCTGCCTGAAGGACCTTCTTGAGCTTCACGTCCAGCGCCGAGAGAGGCTCATCCAGCAGAAGTAACTTGGGCGAGGAGATCATGGAGCGAGCCAGCGCGACGCGTTGCTGCTCTCCGCCTGACAGGGCACGTGGATAACGCTTCAGATATTCAGGCTTCAGCTCCATGAGTTGGATCATGTCATCCACCTTCGCCGCGATCTCGGCTGCGCTCGCTTTCCTCAGCTTGAGAGGGAAGCCAATGTTTTGGGCTACAGTCATATGCGGGAAAAGAGCCAGCTTCTGGAACACCATGGAGGTGGGCCGCAAGGCCGCGGGAACGCCCGCCATGTCCTGCCCTTCGATGCGGATCACGCCGGACGTGGCGTCTTCAAAACCGGCGATTTGCTTCAGCAGCGTGGTCTTACCGCAGCCCGAGGGGCCGACGAGTGCAATGAACTCACCCTGGCGCACATCCAGAGACACACCCTTCAATGCGGGATAAGTACCGTATGACTTGTGAACGTCGGCGATAGACAGGATTGAAGCGTTCGTCATGTTCTCTCAAAACAGTGAGGCCGGACAAGGCGCCTGCTTGTCCGGCCCGTCAAGGCTTCACTTTGCGGCGGCGAGCTCTTCCTGCCAGATCGCCAGCATGTCGTCGATGTTGGGCGCGATGCGGTGCATCTGGGAATTGTCCCAGGCGTGCCACATGTAATCCATTTGCAGGATGTCCTTCTCCTCAGGCGTGAAGAGCTGTTCAACCGCCTTGTTGGTCACCACATTGCAGGTGGTATCAAGCAGTGCGAGAATGTGCCCCGACTCCTTCGAGACGACGTGTTTCAAAAGCTTTTGCGAAAGTTCAGGCTGGTCCGTCTCCTTGAGGATGGCGGTCGCCTCCACCCAGATGATCCCCTGTTTGAGACCGTTCTTCGGCTCTGGAACAATGGCGAGGATATTCTTGTGGCCCTGCTTCCTCACGGCCGAGGTGAGATAAGAACCTGCACCGATACAGCCCAAAAGCGAGCCATCGAGAAGGCCCTTCTGGGCCTGGGTGAGATCACCCACGAGCGTGCGTGTGTTCTTGAACATGGCGCGCAGAACTTTCCGCACCTCATCTAGTGCGGCCTGGTCCAGCGGCTCATAGGGGTCGATGCCGGCGTGCAGCGCCATCGGAAGGATCGGCCAGTCACCCCAATCCATCACGCAGATCTTGTCCTTGTTGGCGGGGTCGAAAACAGGGTCGTAGGTCCGCCAGGTCTCCGGCTTGGTGACGTCAGTGTTCACGCAGGGGCCAACCCAGCCCCAGCGTGTGGCAACGCCGATGGTTTTCCCCTCATTCATCAGAGGTTCGAAGGGTGGTTTGAACTGGTCGTAAAACGTTGCGTATACATCTGTGTAGTTGTCCGGGTTCAA